>NZ_BCRJ01000092.1 GCF_001552535.1 Nocardioides jensenii JCM 1364 = NBRC 14755
CCGGCCCCCGTGCCGGACGAGAGGGCGGCCGGCCGGTGCACCTCAACGTGCAGTTCACCCCGCCGCTGGTCCCCGACGCACCGTGGCACCGCGTGGCCCCCGCGCAGGCTCCTCCGTCGACCCGTCGCCGATCCTCGCGACCCGACCCCGAAGGACTGGCCCTGGGGCCGCGCACCGTCGTGGTCGCCGGGGACGACGCCGGTCCGCCGGCCCGGGTGCTCGCGGAGAGCGCCGACTGGCCCCTGCTGGCCGAACCGAGCAGCGGATCCCGCAACGGCACCCATGCTCTGCGCTGCTACCGGCTGCTTCTCGAAGGCGACCTCGGGCAGCGGATCCAGCGCGTCGTCGTCGCCGGGCACCCGACGCTCTCGCGTCCGGTCACCCGTCTCCTCGAACGCGAGGACGTCGAGGTGGTCTCGATGGCCACGCGCGGGTGGTGGGCACAGCGCCCCTTCGCCGTCGACCGTGAGGCCGTCGCGCTGGCCGTGCCCGGCAAGGACGACGCGGGCTGGCTGGAGGAGTGGCGTGCCGCCGACACCCGGGTGTCCCGAGCACTCGACACACTGCTGGCCGAGGAGTCCGGCCCCACGCCGTACGACGTGGCACGCGCGGTGAGCGCCGCCGTACCGGCCAGCGGGCTGTTGTTCGTGGGCGCCTCGAGCCCGATCCGCGACCTCGACCTGATGGCGCGGCCCTACACCGTGGGGGAGCGGCGCAGGATCATCGCCAACCGCGGCCTGGCCGGCATCGACGGCACGATCTCGAGCGCGATCGGTGCGGCGCTGGCGCGACCGCACGGCGACCGGAACCTTGCCCTGATGGGCGATGTGACGTTCCTGCACGATGCGAACGCGTTGGTGATCGGCCCCGACGAGGCCCGGCCTGACCTCACCATCGTGGTCGTCAACGACGACGGCGGATCGATCTTCACGATGCTGGAACAGGGCGACGAGAGGTTCACCGACCGGTACGACAAGCTGTTCGGCACGCCGCACGGAGTGGATGTGGGCAGCCTCTGCGCCGCCACCCGCACCCCGCACTGGAAGGTCGGGTCGCTACCCGAGCTGGAACAGGCGCTGGCCTCGCCGAACGGTGGTGTCGAGGTGGTGGAGGTCGTCGTACGACGTGACAACCGGCGTGCACTGGATGAACGGATCCGGATGCTGCGATGAACTTGGTCACTGACTGAGTCAGAATGTCTCAGTCAGTGGCATTCGCGCGTAACGCCGCTGTGCTGTTCCCGTTGCGCCCGGTGCACAGATGTCTCCTCTCGGGGACTCACCAAGTAGTTAGGACGCAAATGCGCCACACACGAGTGATGTCAGCAATTGCCGCAACGGTCTTCGTCGCCGTCAGCCTCACCGGCTGCTCAGAGGCGGAGAAGGCTGGCAACGACGCGAAGGACAAGGCAGCCGAGGCTGCCGCGTCGGCCAAGGCAGAGGCGTCGGAGAAGGCTTCGGCGAAGGCCGAGGAAGCCAAGGGCAAGGCGAAGGAGAAGGCCGAGGAGGCCAAGGCCAAGGCCAAGGCGGGCGCGGGCGACGAGTCAGCGGACGACAAGGCGGCCGGGGATGAAGGCACCGGCACCGGGTCCGACGTCGGAAGCGGTGGTGCCGGCAACGTCACGGTCGACCTCGGTGACTTCTCCGACGACCCGAGCGCCAAGGCGGTGGCCGGCTTCTTCGAGGCCCGACAGGCCGCCATGGCCGCGGGTGGCGAGGATCTCAGCGACCTCGAGGCAGCCACCACCCCGGCTCGCTTCAAGAGGGTCAGCGCCGTCGTGGAGCGCAACGCCGGAAAGACGACGCCCTTCATGGTCACCGTCGTCGGTGTCGAGGCGGGCTCCGTGGACGTCTGCGTGGGCCCCGACGGCACCAGGGCTCGCACCCTGAGGCTTGAGGGTGACAAGGTCGCGGACAACACACAGGGCGACCACACCTGCGCCTGAGTCACGGCACCAGACGGGCCCGGCCGGTTGGCCGGGCCCGTCCTGCGTCTGGTCGTCCTGCGTCTGGTCGTCCTGCGTCAGCCCGTCTGTCAGCCCAGCCTGCCGAGCACGTCCTGGGACTCGACCAGCCCGGCGTCCGACGGCGCCGCGCCCTCACCGAAGACGCGCGCGTGCTGCTTGGCCCGCCACTCCCGGTGCGCCTCGCGCGGTCGGTCGTAGCCGTAGCGTTCCCGCGCCTGCGTCGGGGTGACCACCTCCGGGTTCGTCGGGGGCACGCCCAGCAGGACGGGTGTCACCACCGGAACCGTCGCGGGTGAGAGCAGCCCGAGCACCGCGAGCTCGACCTTGGGATGCACCTGCACCAGCCACAGGGACGCCTTCATGATCGGCTGCACGGCCACGTCGATCGCCCGTGACTGGCGCAGGTCGCCCATCTCGCGCATCCAGCGCGGCATGGTGGCGATCGTCGCGGCGCGGAGCACCGAGTTGACCGCCAGCATCCCGGGGCGAAGCAGCAGCGGCACCTGCGGCAGCATCACCTTCGCGTTCAGCAGGTGGTGCATCGCCCGCTTGGCGATGTCGGAGCCGAGCAGCTGTGGCCGCATGCGCTCGTAGTAGGCGTGCAGCTCCTCGCGGTTGCGGGGGATGTCTGACTGGTCGCAGGTCTGCAGCTCGGCGGCGACCTTGCACTCCGCCCAGTACTGCTCCTCCTCGGCGGCGGTGAGCTTGCCGGGGCCGTACATCTCATAGGCCTTGAGGATCGAGTGCCACGCGGTCAGGTGGATCCACAGTTGCGACTCGGGGTCGTTCGCGTCGTACCTCTCGCCGGTGATCTCGTCGGTGCCGATCGCCTTGGAGTGGATCCTGACCAGGACGTCGGCCACCTGCGAGGTCGAGCGGGAGTCACCGAAGGCGACCATGGAGAAGTAGCGCAGTGTCCGGTCGTAGCGGGTGCGCGGGCGCTTGTAGATGTCGTGGGTCTTGTCGACCGCCGCGATCAGGGCGGGGTCGAGCTCCTCGACGACGACGGCCCGCTGGAAGCCCACGGTGAGGGAGGAGGGGTAGCTCCACACCTTCCAGGTCATCGAGTCGGGCCCGAAGAACCCGTAGTCCTCGTGGGGTTCGACGGTCGTGGTCCTGCGCATTGCGATGGCCATCCGGCCCTCCTTCTGACTGCGCGTCGGGATCGGTGCCGACGCTCACCATCCAATTACTACACATGTGTAGTAATTTGGGAAGTCCTTCGGCGAACTAAGGTGCCCCCATGACCCAGACCGCTCCGAGGCGCCGGCCGTACGCCGCCCGTGTGCCGATCGAGCAGCGCCGCGAGCAGATCCTCGACGCGGCGATCGCGATCATCGACCGCGACGGCTACGACCGGGTCTCGATCGACGCGATCGCGAAGGAGGCCGGCGTCACCCGGCCCGTGGTCTACGGGGCGTACGACGGCCTCGGTCCGCTCCTGATCGCGCTGCTCGACCGGCAGCAGGTGCGGGCGATGGCCCAGCTGCTCAACGCTCTTCCCGAGCATGCCGACCCCGGCGACCTCGACCAGCTGATCGACGGCACGGTCGCCACCATGGTGCAGCAGCTGCGTGACGACCCGGTCACCTGGCGGCCCATCCTGCTCACCGCGCACGGCGCCCCGGACGCCGTACGCACCCGCATCGACGCCGACCGCGAGCTGGTCCGTGGGCAGGTCGCCCGGCTCATCGACGAGGTGCTGCCCGACGCCGACAGCGAGGTGCTGGCCCACGCGGTCCTGGCCGTTCTCGAGCACTTCGGTCGCCTCGTGCTCGAGGACCCGGAGAGGTTCGAGGTCGACCGACTGGTCCGGGCCGTGCACGTGGTGCTCGACCCACTGATCCGGCAAGGGTGATCAAGCGGCCGGCACGGGGACCGCGGAGGATGGCTGGCATGACCGCAACCGACACGTTCGTGGAGTTCGTCGACCACCTCACCGAGGCGCTCGACGACCACGAGGCGACGGGCGAGGAGCTGGCCACGAGGCTGCACTTCTCGCGCTACCACTTCGACCGGATGATCCGGTCCGTGGCGGGCGAACCACCCTCGACCCTGCGTCGACGGGTGCTGCTCGAGCGAGCGGCGTACCGGATGATCTCGACGAAGGTGCCGCTGATCGACATCGCGGTCGAGGCTGGCTACGGCTCGCACGAGGCGTTCACCCGGGCCTTCGCCAAGGCCTACGGCAGGCCCCCGTCCGGCTGGCGTCGGAGCCCCGGTCACATCCAGATCGCCGCACCGAGCGGCGTTCACTTCCACCCGCCGGGGAGCCTGCGGCTGCCGGCGAGAGACAAGGTGAGTTCGATGGACCTGTTGACCAAGATGGTGGAGCACCACGTCTGGCTGACCGGCGAGATGGTGCGGCTGGCCGAGCGGCTCGCCGACGAAAAGCTCGACCAGCGGATCGGGTTGGCCGTCGACGAGGACGAGCAGACCATCAGGTCGCTGCTCTCCCGGCTGATCGGCCAGATGGGCATGTGGAACGCCGCCATGGCCAGTCGCGACTACGACTGGTCGCTGGAGGAGCACGAGTCGCTGACCTCGATGCGCACCCGGCTGGCGGAGGAGGGTCCGACCTACCTCGGGCACGTGCGCGACGTGGTGGCCGACGGCCGTCTCGACGACACGTTCGTCGACGCGACCTGCGAGCAACCGGAGGTCTACACGTACGGCGGGATGATCGCCCACGTGCTGACCTTCGCCGCCCACCGCCGCACCCTGGTTGCCCTGGCCCTCGACAGTCACGGGGTCACCGAGCTGGGGTGGGGCGACCCGATGAAGTGGGTGGCCCAGCCCACGGGCTGACCCAGTCAACCGTCCGCGGGTGGATGATGGCGCTCGTGGAGATCGCCTTTCAGCTCATCGTCCTGGCCGTGGCCGTCCTGGGCATCACCGGGCTCGCGCAGCGCCTGGACTTCCCGGCGCCGATGCTGCTGATCGCGACGGGCATCGCGGCCAGCTTCATCCCCCACGTGCCCGAGGTGCACCTCCACCACGACGTGGTCCTGCTCGGCCTGTTACCGCCGTTGCTCTACAGTGCGGCGCTCACCACGTCGCTGGTCGACTTCAACGCCAACCGCCGCTCGATCCTGCTGCTCTCGGTCGGCCTGGTCATCTTCACCACGGCCGGCGTCGCGGTCGTCGTACACCTGTTGCTGCCCGGAGTCTCATGGGCGATCGCGATCGCCATCGGTGCCGTCGTGGCGCCGCCGGACGCGGTGGCGGCAAGCGCGGTGGCCCGACGCATCGGCCTGCCACGCCGCGTCGTGACCATCCTCGAAGGGGAGTCGCTGCTCAATGACGCGACGGCACTGGTCTCCCTGCGGATGGCGATCGCGGCGATGTCGGGGACCGTCGCGATCTCCGACGTGGGCCTCGACTTCGTGCGGGCCGCCGGTGGGGGAGTCGTGGTGGGTCTGGTCGCCTTCTTCGTGGTGGCCAAGGTGCGTAGGCAGGTGAACGACTCCCTGCTCGACACCGGCATCTCACTGGTCACCCCCTTCGCGGCCTACCTTGCCGCCGAGGAGATCGGGGCCAGCGGGGTGATCGCCGTGGTGGTGGCCGGTCTGCTGCTCGGCCACAAGGCGCCGGTGCTGCAGAACGCGCAGTCACGCATCGCCGAGCGGATGAACTGGCGCACGATCGCCTTCGTCCTGGAGAACACGGTCTTCCTGCTGATCGGGCTGCAGGGTCGCTGGATCATCGAGGACGTCGCGGCCAGCCACCTCTCCGCCGGTCGGATCGCGGCGATCTGCGGCTGCTCGCTCCTCGCGGTGATGGTGCTGCGGATGATCTGGGTCTTCCCGGTGCGCTCGCTGCTCGACATCCGCGGCCGGGGGCGCCGCTCGACGCAGTGGCCCAGCACCTTCGTGCTCGGCTGGGCCGGCATGCGCGGCGTGGTCACCCTGGCCGCGGCCTTCCTGATCCCCGAGGGCACCGAGAACCGCGAGATCCTGTTCCTGATCGCCTTCACGGTGGTGGCCGGCACCTTGTTCCTCCAGGGCCTCTCACTGCCCTGGGTGGCCCGGCGGCTCGGCGTACCCTCGCCCGACCCTGCCGAGGACGCGTTGGCCAGGGCGACCCTGCTGCATCAGGCCACGGAGGCCGGTTTCGCGGTGATCGACCCCGACGAGAAGGATCCGCACGACGCGATCGGGCTGATCAAGGCACGCCTGGACCAGCGCAACTTCGCGGTCTGGGAGCAGCTCGGCAACCCCGACGGCGACCACGAGACGCCCAGTCAGACCTATGCTCGGGTGAGACGGCAGATGATCGGGGCCGAGCGCGCCAAGGTGCTCGAGGTCCGCAGCGGCGGGCAGGTGCCCCACAACGTGGTCCAGGAGGTGTTGTCGATGCTCGACATCGAGGAGTCCATGATCGATGCGGCCACCGCCGACGGCAACCGGGTGCGTGCCACCCGGTCCGAGGCGCGGGCCGTGGGCGACCGCTGCGAGGACCTGACCCGGGAGTTCGGACCGGTCGAGCCGCAGACGCCCGACGCGTGCACCGGCTGTCTCGAGGAGGGCACGTCGTGGGTGCACCTGCGGATGTGCCTCGACTGCGGGTACGTCGGCTGCTGTGACTCCTCGCCGCGCCGGCACGCGTCGGCGCACTTCCAGGAGAGCAGCCACCGGGTGATGCGCTCGATCGAGCCGGGGGAGTCCTGGCGGTGGTGCTTCGTGCACCACGTCACAGGCTGAGCCGCCCCGGCAGAAACTCTGGCACCAATTTTTCGATTCCGCTTGTGTGCTGTGGCGGGGGCGCTATAGTTTTCAACGACGCACCAACCGGGACCCGAGACCCGGTTGGTGCGTCGTGCATTTCCCGGAAGTCTCCCCCGTCCGGTCCTCCCTGGCACGGCGCTACGGTTGACCACATGCGCCTCACGAAATTCGGCCATGCCTGCGTTCGCGTCGAGGAGGCCGGCCAGGCCCTGGTCCTCGACCCGGGAATGTTCACCGACCTGTCGGCGGTCGACGGTGCCACCGCCGTCCTGATCACGCACGAGCACGCCGACCACTACGACCTCACCCGACTGCGCGCGACCGATGCGCCGATCTTCACCATCGAGGCGGTGGCGGCGACGATTCGCGAGGAGGCGCCCGACGTCTTCGAGCGGGTCACCGTGGTCGCTCCCGGCCAATCGTTCGACGCCGGGCTGCCGGTGCAGGCGGTCGGCGAGCTGCACGCCGTGATCCACCCGGAGTATCCCCGGTTCTTCAACAGCGGCTACCTGCTGACCGCGGGCGGCACGCGCATCTTCCACCCCGGCGACGCGCTGACCGGGCCCGATCAGCCGGTCGACGTCCTGCTCGTGCCCTCGAGTGCTCCCTGGCTCAAGGTCTCCGAGGCGATCGACTTCACCCGCGAGGTGGGTGCGCCGGTGAACCTGGCCATCCACGACCGCATCTACAGCGACGTGGCGCACGGGATGCTCGAGGGTCACATGGCCCGACTGCTGCCCGAGGAGCAGTCCTACGTGCGTCGCGCCGACGGTGAGGACCTCTAGTCACCGGGATGACCACGCGCTAACCAGCGGGAGCCGGGCCCAGGGCCTGTTCGAGGGTGCGCGCGGGCCGGCCCACCACGCGTTCGACGTCGTCGGTCACGCGCGCGGTGGAGCCGTCGGCGATCGCGGTGTAGGTGCTCACCCAGGCGTCGAGCTGCCACTGCTCGACGTCGTAGGCGGCGCGGCGCGACCCGTAGGCCTGGTCCAGGGTCTCCTCCACGTAGCGCAGGTCGCGACCGAGCACGGTCCCGGCTCGGGCAGCGACCTCGTCGAGGGTGAGCGCCTCGGGGCCGGTCAGCTCGTAGGCCGCGTCGAGGTGCTCCTCCGGCGCACCGAGTACGACGGCCGCCACGTCGGCGACATCCGCGCGGGCCACCGCGGCAACTCGTCCCTGCCCCGCCGGTCCACGGATCGCGCCGGACTCGTCGGCGAAGAACGGCAGCACGTCGAGGTAGAAGTTGTCGCGCAGCAGCGTGAACCGCATCCCCGACTCGCGGATCGCGGCCTCGGCGTCGTGGTGGTCGCGGCCCAGGGTGAACGTGGCGTCCTCGGCGGCCCCGGCGAACGAGGTGTAGACAAGGTGTCCGACTCCGGCCGATGCGGCGGCCGCGATGAACGTGCGGTGGTCCTCGCGCCGTGTCCGGGACTCCGATGCCGAGACCATGAACAGCACGTCGACGCCGCGCAGGGCGCTCGCGGATGCCTCGCGGTCGTCGTACGACGCCACCGCGAGGGTGCTGCCCGCGATGCTCGGTGCCCGTGAGGCGTCACGGACGATCAGGCGCGGCTCGAGATCGGCCAGGAGTCGGGCGACGTCTCCGCCGAGGGCGCCGGTCGAGCCGGTCACGGCGAGGGTGGCGCGGGTGCGGGGCATGCTCAGAATCCTGCCAGCAGGTCGTCGATGTGGCTGCGGAACCGCGGGCACTGGGCGATGTCGTGGGCCTGGCAGCGCAGCGCGTGCTCGGTCATCTCGCGGGAGATCTGCATCTCCGCGATCGTGCGGTCGATGTCGGCGATGTGCTCCTCGAGCACCGTGTGGCGCCCGGGCGACTCGCTGTCGATGAGCGCCGCGATCTGGTCGAGCGACATGCCGGCGGCCTTGCTGCGCTGGATCACCGCGATGCGGACGACGTCCTCCCGGCCGTAGCGGCGCCGGTCGGCCGAATCGCGTGCCGGCGAGAGCAGGCCGACGGTCTCCCAGTGACGCAGCACATTGGTGGGGAGGTCGAACCGTTCGGCGACCTGGCCCACCGACCACGGACCCGTCGAATCAGGATGTGTCGAAGGAGGACTTGACTTCATGTCAACATGAAGTCACAGGCTGGGGTCCATCGTCAAGAGAAAGGCACTCACCATGTATGACGTGACCATCGTCGGCGGCGGACCCGCCGGCCTGCAGGCCGCCCTCACCCTGGGCCGGATGCACAAGTCCGTGCTGCTCCTCGACTCCGGCTCCTACCGCAACGGTCGGGTCTCCCACATGCACAACTTCATCACCAACGACGGCATGCCGCCGGAGAAGTTCCGCGAGCAGGCCCGTGCCGAGCTGGCGGCGTACGAGACCGTCGAGGTCCGCGACGAGGCGGTCGCGACGATCGCCCGTGAGGGCGAGCGGTTCATCGTGACGACGGCCGACGGCGACCTCGAGAGCCGGCTGGTCATCCTGGCCACCGGGGTCCGCGACCAGCTGCCGGCAGCTCCGGGGTTGAGTGAGATCTGGGGCGAGCTGGCCTACGGCTGCCCGTTCTGCCACGGCCACGAGCTGACCGGCCGCGCGATCGGCGTCCTCGCCGGGCCGCCGGCCGTGCTGCACCTCGCCGCACTGCTCGCCCCGATCGGCGACTCGGTGACCGTCTTCACCGAGGGCGCCGAGGTGTCGGTCGACGACGCCGCGCTCCTCGACGGGCTCGGGGTGAGCATCCGACCGGAGCCGGTGCTCGGCGCGACCCGTGCCGGTGACGAGGTGCGCGTCGAGCTGGACGGCGCGGACGACGTCACCGTCGCTGGACTCTTCGTCGGCACCGGCAAGCTCGTGCAGTCGGCGCCGTTCGCCGAGCAGCTCGGCCTCGACCTGCAGGAGAGCGGCTGCATCGCCGTCGACGACCTCGGCCGTACGTCGCTCCCGGGCGTCTACGCGGCCGGCGACCTGGCCCACCGGTCGGCGTTCCCGATGCCGATGGCCTCGGTGCTGGCGGCAGCGGCCGCGGGTCAGCTGGCCGGCGTCGCCTGCGTGCAGCAGCTCCTGGCCCACTGACCCGGGTTGAGTGCTGAGGTGGCTGCCGGGGCACCCACCTCAGCACTCAACCTCGTCAGCGGGAGGAGGCGGTGAGCGCGTCGCGGACGGGCACGAACTTGGCCTGGGACTCGGCCAGCTCCGCCTCGGGGTCGGAGTCGCCGACGATGCCGCAGCCGGCGAAGAGCCGGACCGTCGGACCGTCGACATGGCCTGAACGCAGGGCGATGCCCCACTCGCCGTCGCCGGTTGCATCGATCCAGCCGACCGGGCCGGCGTAGCGGCCGCGGTCCATTCCCTCGATCTCGCCGATCAGGTCGGTGGCCACGTCGGTCGGAGTGCCGCCGACCGCCGCCGAGGGGTGCAGCGCCTCGGCCAGGTCGAGGGAGGAGACACTCTCGGCATCGTGCACCACACCGGCCACGTCGGTGGCCAGGTGCATGACGTTGGGCAGGTGCAGCACGAACGGCGCCTCGGGCACGTTCATCGACGAGCAGTGCGGCTCCAGGGACTCCGCGACAGAGCGGACGGCGTACTCGTGCTCCTCGAGGTCCTTCGACGAGCGGGCCAGGGTGGCGGCCAGCGCGAGGTCGCGCTCGTCGTCGCCGGTACGCCGGATGGTGCCGGCCAGGACGCGCGAGGTGACGAGGCCGCGCTCACGGCGGACCAGCATCTCGGGGGTGGCGCCGAAGAGCCCGTCGACGTGGAAGGTCCAGCACATCGGGTAGGTCTCGGCCAGCCGGCGCAACGGCCAGCGCACGTCGACGTCGACGTCGGAGGTGGCGATCAGGTCGCGGGCCAGCACGACCTTCTCGAGGTCACCGCGGTTGATCCTGGAGACGGCATCGGCGACGACCGTCATCCACTCGTCGCCGTTGCGGGCGCCGTCGGCGAAGCTCACGACGGGTGCTCGGGGGAGGTCGGCCGGGGCCAGGTCAGGCGCCACGCAGTCGACGGTGGTCACCCAGGCCAGGTCGCCACGGCGGCCGACCACGACACGGGGCAGCGCGAGGGTGGAGTCACCGGGCTCGTCGGCGAACCCGAAGCTGCCGAAGCTGACCGGGCCGGTGCCGGGCTCGTTGACCTCGTCGAGGATCTCCGCGCGGGCCACGATCTCGGCCCACCACTTGGCGGCGTCGGAGAACCGGGTCGACCCGGAGGTGCGCACCTGCGCGGCAATGCCCCAGCCGACCAGGCCCTCGCCGCGGCGGATCCAGCTGACCGGGGAGTCGTCGGGGACGACGTCGAGGAGCGCACCGACCGTGTCGGGCTCGAGGCGGGCGGTGCGTACGACGAGCCGCTCGCCGGCTGCCTGTTCGGAGGTCACGAGGCGTCAGCCTACGCCCAGCGGCGGCCGGCCCGGTCTTCGCGGGCCGACCGCCGTGGGCGTCGGGTCAGGACCAGTAGACGACGACCTTGTCGCCGACGTTGACCTGCTCGTAGAGCCACGCGAGCCCGTTGTAGTCCCGCACGTTCACGCAGCCGTGGGAGGCGCCGGAGTAGCCGCGGGCCGCGAAGTCCGAGGAGTAGTGCACCGCCTGGCCGCCGGAGAAGAACATCGAGAAGGGCATCGCCGAGCCGAACTCGTTGGACACGTGGTCGATGTCCTTCCAGCCGACGTTGAAGGTGCCCTCACGGGTCGGCGTGTCGTTGATCGTCGAGCCGAACCGGACGTCGAGGGTCTTGAGCACCTTGCCGTCGACGACCCACCGCAGTGTGCGGCTGGTCTTGTCGATGCACATCACCCGACCGGTGGCGCAGCGAGGGTCGAGCGCTGCGTCGGTGGCGGTGCCGGGGTCCGGGGCGATGTTGTGCTTCGCGTCGTGGGTCGGCGTGCTGGTCATCGCGTGCAGGCGGTCCATGGTGCGCTGGTCGACCTCGCCGGTCACCGGGATCGCACGCTTCTCCTGGAAGCCCTTGATCGCCTCCACCGTGGTGGCGTCGTACGTGCCGGTGACCAGGCCGGCGTACCACTGGATCGACTTGAGGCGGGCCTGGAGGTCGCGCACGTCGTCGCCGGTCGCACCCGAGGCCAGGATGGCCGGGCCGGGCTTGAGGATGTTGAACTTCTGGTCGTGCGTGGGCGTCTTGGTCATCGTGACCAGCTTGTTCCACGTCTTCTCGTCGACCACGCCGGTCGCCTTCAGGCCACGCTTGGCCTGCCAGCCGGCGACCGCGTCCTTCGTGGTCTTGTCGTAGACACCGGTGGTCTTCTCGGGCAGCCACTGCATCTGGAAGAGGCGGTACTGCAGCTCGCGGACCTGCTCGCCCTTGTCGCCGGGGGAGAGCACGTCGGCCGGTGGCTCGGGCGTGGACTCCTCGGAAGGCTCGTCGGACTCGCCCTCGGCCGGGTCGTCGGCCGGGGTCTCGCTGGCCCCGTCCGTGGCGGCGCCCGTGGGCTTGCTCTGCGACGTCGAGCCGGGGCTCGAGGAGTCGTCGTTCAGGTGGCGCACGGCGATGCCGGCGCCGTAGGCGGTGGCCGACATCAGCACCAGGGTCAGTGCGGTGAGCAAGATGATGCGCAGGGCCCTCATGCTGTCCTCCAAGGTCCGAGAAGTTTCCAGTGTCACAAGGGTTGACGCATTCACTCGGCATTTGGTTGCCGAAACTTCTGCAGCGTCACCACGTCGTGACCTCGGGATGGGCTCTGAACGCCCGGCCGCATAGGGTTTGCCGGGTGACCCGAGCCGAACTCGACAAGGACCCGCACGACGTACGCCGCATGTTCGACGCGGTGGCCCGTCGCTACGACCTCACCAACGACGTGCTGTCCATGGGGCAGGACCGTCGCTGGCGCAAGGACGTGATCCGGGCGGTCGACCCGAAGCCGGGCGAGCTCGTGCTCGACCTCGCCGCAGGCACGGGTACGTCGAGCCAGCCGTTCGCCGACCTCGGCGCGACCGTCGTGCCCTGCGACTTCTCGATCGGCATGCTCCAGGTGGGCAAGAAGGCCAAGCCCCACCTGCCGTTCACGGCGGGCGACGGCATGAAGCTGCCCTTCGCGGACGACACCTTCGACGCGGTGACGATCTCGTTCGGCCTGCGCAACATCGTCGACCCGAAGGCGGGGCTGGCCGAGATGCGCCGGGTCACCAAGCCGGGCGGGCGCCTCGTGGTCTGCGAGTTCAGCCACCCGACGAACAAGCCGTTCCGCACCGTCTACATGGAATACCTGATGAAGGCGCTGCCGTCGATCTCGCGCGCCGTCTCCTCGGCGCCCGACGCCTACGTCTATCTTGCCGAGTCGATCCGGGCCTGGCCCGACCAGCAGGGTCTGGCCCGCTGGATCGCCGAGGCCGGCTGGAGCGACTGCCAGATCCGCAATCTCACCGGCGGCATCGTGGCGCTGCACCGCGCGACCGCCTGAGTGAATTAAGCCATGTGGATGTGACTTAAATCCGCAGGTCAGGTGGGGTGCCGGGGCAACTCACCCCCGGGTTTCGCCCACGAGGGCGGAGTCCTAGACTGTGGCGCAGGCCACCATGTGAAGTGCTTCACAATCTCACATGGGCAACCAGTTCCACCGTCAGTTCGACACGTGAGAGGGAGTCCCGATGACCGCCGCCGCCTTGATTCCCGGAGCGGAACGGCAGGCGCAGGTCATCGTGGTCGGGGCCGGTCCGGCCGGCGCCGCGACGGCGTACCACCTCGCTGCCGCCGGCATCGACGTGCTCGTGCTGGAGAAGTCCTCCTTCCCCCGCGACAAGATCTGCGGCGACGGCCTGACCCCGCGGGCGGTCAAGCAGCTGCTGGCGATGGGCTTTGACCTCGACGAGCCCGGCTGGCAGAAGAACAAGGGCCTGCGCATCATCGGCGCCGGCCACCGCGTCGAGCTGCCCTGGCCCGACCTGACGACCTACCCGCCGTTCGGCATGGCCCGCGCCCGGATGGACCTCGACGAGCTGTTGGCCCGCCACGCCCAGAAGGCCGGCGCCCGGCTGCGTGAGAACACCTCGGTCACCGGCCCGGTGATCGACGAGCGCACCGGCCAGGTGGTCGGCGTACGCGCCAAGTCCGTTGACGAACGCGGCCGCAAGTACGGCGACGAGCTGGAGTTCCGGGCGCCGATCGTGATCGCGTGCGACGGGGTCAGCGCCCGCATGGCCACCGCACTGGGCATCGAGCGCCGCGAGAACCGGCCGATGGCCGTGGCCTGTCGCGCCTACTACGAGACGCCGATGCACGACGACGACTACATGGAGTCGTGGCTCGAGCTGTGGGACGGCAAGCCCAACGCGTCGAACAAGCTGCCCGGCTACGGCTGGATCTTCCCGCTGGGCGACGGTACGGCGAACGTCGGGCTCGGCATCCTCAACACCAGTGCGGCCTTCCAGAACATGGACTACAAGGAGTCGATGCGCCGCTGGCTTGCGCACACTCCCGAAGAGCTCGGCTTCCGCGACGAGAACCTGACCGCGCCGATCCGGTCGGCCGCGCTGCCGATGGGCTTCAACCGCAAGCCGCACTACCGCCGGGGCATGCTGCTGGTCGGCGACTCCGGCGGCATGGTCAACCCGTTCAACGGCGAAGGCATCGACTACGCCCTCGAGGCCGGCAAGATGGCCGCCGAGGTCGTCGTCCAGGCCCTCGGGCGGCTGCCCGGCGCAAACCGGGAGCGGGTGCTCGAGAGCTACCCCGCTGCCCTGGACGCGGCGTACGGCGGCTACTTCACCCTCGGTCGCGCGTTCGCGCACCTCGTCGGCAACCCGACCTTCATGAAGCAGGCCACGAAATACGGCCTGCCGAGGCCCGGCCTGATGCGCTTCACGCTGAAGCTGATGGCGAACCTCACCGACCCGCGCGACGGCGACGCGATGGACCGCGTCATCAACGCCCTGAGCAAGGTGGCGCCGAATGCTTGATCATCTCGACACGCACGATCTGCAAGCCAGGAGGAACTGATGGAGCTCTACACCCCGGTGCTCGTGTTGGGAGCCCTGGCCGCCGGCTTCGCGATCTTCTCGATCGTGGTCAGCTCGATGACCGGCCCGGCCCGCTACAACCGCGCCAAGCTCGACTCCTACGAATGTGGCATCGAGCCGACCCCGCAGCCCGTCGGCGGCGGCCGGTTCCCGGTGAAGTACTACATCACCGCGATGCTCTTCATCGTCTTCGACATCGAGATCATCTTCCTCTACCCGTGGGCCGTCCACTTCGACGCGATGGCCTTCTTCGGGCTCGCCGAGATGGTCATCTTCATCGCCACTGTCTTCATCGCCTACGCCTACGTATGGCGCAGGGGTGGTCTCGAGTGGGACTGAGGCTCACGATGCACGCACCTCACGACCCTCAGGGGGTCGCCGGCCTGGCACACACCTCACGACGCTCACAGCTTGAGGGAGAGATCTGACATGGGTATCGAAGAGAAGCTTCCTAGTGGCGTCCTGCTGACCACCGTCGAGGGCGTCGCGGGCTACATGCGCAAGGCCTCGTTCTGGCCGGCCACGTTCGGTCTGGCCTGCTGCGCCATCGAGATGATGACCAGCGGTGGCCCGAAGTACGACCTTGCGCGCTTCGGCATGGAGGTCTTCCGGGCCAGTCCTCGCCAGGCCGACCTGATGATCGTGGCCGGCCGGGTCAGCCAGAAGATGGCCCCGGTGCTGCGCCAGATCTATGACCAGATGGCCGAGCCCAAGTGGGTGCTCGCGATGGGCGTGTGCGCGTCGAGCGGCGGCATGTTCAACAACTACGCGATCGTGCAGGGCGTCGACCACGTCGTCCCCGTCGACATGTATCTCCCCGGCTGCCCGCCGAGGCCCGAGATGCTGATCGACGCGATCCTCAAGCTCCACGACCAGGTGCAGCACACCAAGCTCGGTGCCAACCGGGCCGCGCAGATCGTCGACCTCGAGACCGAGGCGCTCAACGCGCTGCCGACCTCCGAGATGAGGGGCCAGCTGCGATGAGCGACGAGAAGCAGGACAAGCAGGTCGAGCAGCCGGCGGTCGAGCAGTCCCCGGAGAACGTGCCGGCCCCCGTCGGCGAGGTCGAGACCGTCGGCCGGCGTACCGGCATGTTCGGGGTCACGGGCACCGGCGACACCTCCGGGTACGGCGGCCTCGTCGCTCCGATCGCCTACCCGCCGGCCGCCCGGCGACCCTTCGGTGGTTGGTTCGACACCGTGGCCGACGGTCTCGACGGCCTGATCGAGAAGGTGGTCATCCACCGCGGCGAGATCACCTTCCACATCCACCGCGACAACCTCACCGTCGTGGCACAGAAGCTTCGGGACGACCCGACGCTGCGCTTCGAGCTCTGCTCCGGTGTCAGCGGCGTGCACTACCCCGACGACCACGGCCGCGAGCTGCACGCGGTCTACCACCTGCTGTCGATGACCTGGAACCGCCGAGTGCGGCTCGAGGTCTCGGTGCCCGACGCCGACCCCCACATCCCCAGCCTCATCGCGACGTACCCCACGGCCGACTGGCACGAGCGCGAGACCTGGGACTTCTTCGGGATCATCTTCGACGGCCACCCCGCGCTGACCCGCATCCAGATGCCCGACGACTGGCCGGGGCACCCGCAGCGCAAGGACTACCCCTTGGGCGGCATTCCCGTGGAATACAAGGGCGCCACGATTCCGCCCCCCGACCAGCGGAGGTCGTACAACTGATGGTTTCGACAAGCTCAACCACCGGAAGCCAAGGCTCAACCACCGGCAGCAACGACGACATGTACGCCGGAGCGTCCGACACCACCGAGGGTCGCGTCTTCACGGTCACCGGCCAGGACTGGGACTCGCTGGTCGAGAGCATCGGCGGCGACGCCGGCGCCGACGAGCGCATCGTGGTCAACATGGGACCCCAGCACCCCTCGACCCACGGCGTGCTGCGGCTGATCCTCGAGCTCGAGGGCGAGACGGTCACCGAGGCACGGTGCGGCATCGGCTACCTGCACACCGGCATCGAGAAGAACATGGAGTTCCGCTCGTGGGTGCAGGGCGTCACGTTCTGCACGCGGATGGACTACCTCGCGCCGTTCCACAACGAGCTGACCTACTGCCTGGGGGTGGAGCGGCTCCTCGACATCGAGGACCAGATCCCCGAGAAGGCAAATGTCATGCGGGTCCTGCTCTCCGAGCTGAACCGCATCTCCTCCCACCTCGTCGCGATCGCCACCGGTGGCATGGAGATCGGCGCCCTGACGGTGATGACGATCGGGTTCCGCGAGCGTGAGCTGGTGCTCGACCTGTTCGAGCTGATCACCGGCCTCCGCATGAACCACGCGTTCTTCCGCCCCGGCGGCGTCGCCCAGGACCTGCCCCCGGGCGCCCTCGACGAGATCCGCGACTTCGTCGCCCTGATGAAGAAGCGCCTCCCCGAGTACGCCGACCTGTGCAACGCGAACCCGATCTTCAAGGCCCGCTTGGAGAATGTCGGTCACCTCGACCTGGCCGGCTGCCTGGCGCTGGGCATCACCGGGCCGGTGCTGCGCTCGACCGGCTATGCCTGGGACCTTCGCAAGACCCAGCCCTACTCGGGCTACGAGGACTACGACTTCGACGTCCAGACCTGGGACACCTCCGACTCCTACGGCCGGTTCCGCATCCGGCTCAACGAGATGTGGGAGTCGCTCAAGATCATCGAGCAGGCCGCCGACCGTCTCGCCGGTCTCGAGGGCGCGCCCGTGATGATCGCCGACAAGAAGATCGCCTGGCCCAGCCAGCTGGCCATCGGCAGCGACGGCATGGGCAACAGCCTCGACCACATCCGCCACATCATGGGTGAGTCGATGGAGGCCCTGATCCACCACTTCAAGCTGGTCACCGAGGGGTTCCGGGTGCCGCCCGGCCAGGCCTACGTGCCGGTCGAGTCGCCGCGCGGCGAACTCGGCGCCCACGTCGTCTCCGACGGTGGCACCAAGCCGTTCCGGGCGCACTTCCGCGACCCGTCGTTCACGAACCTGCAGGCCACCAGTGTGATGAGTGAGGGCGGCATGGTCGCCGACGTCATCGTCGCCATCGCCAGCATCGACCCCGTGATGGGAGGCGTTGACCGATAATGGCGATCGACGACAAGACGTACGACGAGCTCCGCGAGATCGCGGCGCGATATCCGCAGGGGCGCTCCGGCCTGCTGCCGATGCTGCACCTGGTGCAGTCCGTTGAGGGCAAGGTGACTCCCGAGGGCATCCAGGTCTGCGCGGAGATCCTCGACATCAGCCCGGCCGAGGTGTCCGGTGTCGCGACGTTCTACACGATGTACAAGCGCCGCCCGGTCGGCGACTACCACGTCGGCGTCTGCACCAACACGCTCTGCGCGGTGATGGGCGGCGACCTGATCTTCGAGCGGCTCAAGGAGCACCTCGAGGTCGGCAACGACGAGACGACCCCGGACGGCAAGGTCTCGCTGGAGCACATCGAGTGCAACGCGGCCTGCGACTACGCGCCGGTGATGATGGTCAACTGGGAGTTCATGGACAACCAGACTCCGGAGTCCGCCGTACGCCTGGTCGACGACCTGCGCGCCGGCAACGAGGTCCACTCCACCCGCGGCCCGCGGCTGTGCACCTGGCGTGAGGCCGAGCGGGTGCTGGCCGGCTTCCCCGACGACCTGGCCGACGAGGGGCCCTCCGCGGGCAAGGCGTCGCTGGCGGGTGTCGAGATCGCTCGCACCATGGGCTGGACCGCGCCTGCTGGCGAGGCGTCCGCACCGACGGGCTCGACGGCTGACACCAAGGTGGGGGCCGCCGAGCAGGCCGACACCGCCCGAGCCGAGTCCGAGACGAAGGCCGAAGCGGGCCAGGCCGAGGAGGGCAAGTCGTGACTGACATGTTGACGCCGGTGCTCACCGCGAACTGGGGCACCGACCGCAGCTGGACCCTCGAGGCCTACGAGGCCCAGGGCGGGTACGCCGCGCTGGCGAAGGCCCTGAAGATGAAGCAGGACGACGTGATCACCGCGGTCAAGGACTCCGGTCTCCGCGGTCGTGGTGGCGCCGGATTCCCCACGGGACTCAAGTGGAGCTTCATCCCCCAGGACAACCCGAAGCCGAAGTACCTCGTGGTCAACGCCGACGAGTCGGAGCCGGGCACCTGCAAGGACATCCCGCTGATGATGGCCAGCCCGCACACCCTGGTCGAGGGCGTGATCATCTCCTCCTACGCGATCCGGGCCAACCACGCGTTCATCTACGTGCGCGGCGAGGTGCTGCACGTCGTACGCCGACTCCAGGCCGCGGTGCGTGAGGCGTACGCCGCCGGTCACCTCGGCAAGAACATCCACGGTTCGGGCTACGACCTCGACCTGGTCATCCACGCCGGTGCCGGTGCCTACATCTGTGGCGAGGAGACCGCCCTCCTCGACTCCCTCGAGGGCCGTCGCGGCCAACCCCGACTGCGTCCGCCGTTCCCCGCGGTGGCCGGGCTCTACGCCAGCCCGACCGTGATCAACAACGTCGAGTCGATCGCGTCGGTGCCGAGCATCATCGACAAGGGCGCCGACTGGTTCGCCTCCATGGGCACCGAGAAGTCCAAGGGCTACGTGATCTACTCGCTCTCCGGGCACGTGAAGAAGCCCGGCCAGTACGAAGCGCCGCTCGGCATCACCCTGCGTGAGCTGATCTCCCTCGGCGGCGGCATGCGTCAGGGCCACGAGCTGAAGTTCTGGACCCCCGGCGGCTCGAGCACGCCGCTGCTCACCGCGGAGCACCTCGACATGCCGCTCGACTACGAGGCAGTCGGTGCGGCCGGCTCGATGCTGGGCACCCGTGCGCTGCAGATCTTCGACGAGACCACCTGCGTCGTCCGTGCCGTGCTGCGCTGGACCGAGTTCTACAAGCACGAGTCGTGCGGCAAGTGCACGCCGTGCCGCGAGGGCACGTGGTGGCTGGCGCAGGTCCTGACCCGGCTGGAGAAGGGCCAGGGCACGGAGGAGGACCTCGACGTCCTGCTCGACCAGTGCGAGAACATCCTCGGCCGCGCGTTCTGTGCCCTGGGTGACGGCGCCACCAGCCCGATCTCGTCGTCCATCCAGCACTTCCGCGACGAGTACCTTGCCCACCTCACCCATGGTGGGTGCCCCTTCGACCCGATGACCTCCACGGTCTTCGCGCAGGAAGGAGCCCTCGCGTGACCACGACCCCCGAGAAGACCGACCTGGTCACCGTGACCATCGACGGCATCCAGGTCACCGTCCCCAAGGACACCCTGGTGATTCGCGCCGCCGAGCAGGTCGGCGTCCAGATCCCGCGGTTCTGCGACCACCCGCTGCTGGCGCCGGTCGGCGCCTGCCGCCAGTGCCTCGTCGAGATCCCCGACGCCGGCAACGGCCGCGGCATGCCCAAGCCGCAGGCCTCGTGCACCATCCCGGTCGCCGAGGGCATGGTGGTCAACACGCAGATCACCTCGGCCGTCGCCGACAAGGCGCAGCAGGGCCAGATGGAGTTCCTGCTGATCAACCACCCGCTCGACTGCCCGGTCTGTGACAAGGGCGGCGAGTGCCCGCTGCAGAACCAGGCGATGTCCAACGGCCGCGGCGAGTCGCGGTTCTCGGCCACCGGGGGAGTCAAGCGCACCTTCCCGAAGCCGATCAACATCTCCGCGCAGATCCTGCTCGACCGGGAGCGCTGCATCGTGTGCCAGCGCTGCACCCGGTTCGCCTCCGAGATCGCCGGCGACCCGTTCATCGCGCTGGTCGAGCGTGGCGCTCAGCAGCAGATCGGCATTGCGCCCGACGCCCCCTTCCTGTCCTACTTCTCGGGCAACACGATCCAGATCTGCCCGGTCGGGGCCCTGACCAGTGCCGACTACCGTTTCCGGTCGCGCCCGTTCGACCTGGTCTCGACGCCGTCGGTCGCCGAGCACGACGCCTGCGGCTCGGCGATCCGGGTCGACCACCGTCGCGGCAAGGTGATGCGCCGGCTGGCCGGCAACGACCCCGAGGTCAACGAGGAGTGGATCACCGACAAGGACCGCTTCGCCTTCCTCTACGCGCGTCAGGCCGACCGGCTGACGCACCCGCTGGTCCGCGACATCGACAAGGCCGATGGGAGCCGGGGCGAGCTGCGGCCGGCGTCGTGGCCCGAGGCGTTCGCCGTTGCCGCTCGCGGTCTCGCTGCTGCGCGGCACGGCACCGAAGGCGGCGGCAGCGGCGTCGGTGTGCTCACCGGTGGTCGCCTGATCGCCGAGGACGCCTACGCCTACAGCAAGTTCGCCCGGGTGGTGCTCGGCACCAACGACATCGACTTCCGTGCCCGCCCGCACTCCGAGGAGGAGGCCGCGTTCCTGGCCGCCGAGGTCGTGCTGCGGATGCCGGTGACCTACACCGACCTCGAGCAGGCGTCGACCGTCGTCCTGGCCGGCTTCGAGCCGGAGGACGAGGCCGGGTCCGTGTTCCTGCGCCTGCGCAAGGCAACGGCCCACCACGGCACCCGGGTCGTGGCGCTGGCGCCGTACACCTCACGGGGCCTGAAGAAGCTCGACGGCCGGCTGGTGCCGACCTCGGCCGGTGCCGAGCGCGACGCACTCCTCGCCCTGGCCGACGACGCTGAGACCGGTCTCGATGCCACGTCGGTCATCCTGGTCGGCGAGCGCCTGGCCACCGTGCCCGGCGCCCTGACTGCCGCCGCTGACCTGGCTCGTACGACGGGCGCCCGCCTGGCCTGGATCCCGCGTCGCGCCGGTGACCGTGGCGCGCTCGAGACCGGCTGTCTGCCCAACCTGCTGCCCGGGGGCCGACCGGTCTCCGACGCGGCAGCCCGCGTCGACGCCGCCACGGCGTGGGGCGTGGCGTCGGTTCCCGATCGGGCCGGACGCGATGCCGACGGCATCATCGCCGCGGTCGCCGCCGGCGAGCTCTCCGGACTCGTGGTCGGTGGGGTCGAGATCGACGACCTCCCCGACCCGGCCGCGGCCCGCGAGGCGCTGGCCGCCGCGCAGTTCGTGGTCAGCCTCGAGCTGCGTGAGACCGAGGTGACCCGGGCCGCCGACGTGGTGTTCCCGGTCGCTCCGGTCACCGACAAGGCCGGCATGTTCGTCACCTGGGAGGGTCGCCCGCGCACGTTCGACGCGGTCTTCGCCAACCCCGGCTCCCTGCCTGACCTGCGCATTCTGGCCGGCATCGCCGAGGAGTCCGGCACGTCGCTCGGCTTCCGGACCGTCGACGAGGCCCGCCGCCAGATGAACGAGGTCGGCCCCTGGGACGGTGACCGGGCACCGGCCACGCCCGAGCCGAAGATCAAGCAGCGTCGCCTGGCCCGCAACAAGTTCTGGCTGGCCAGCTGGAAGCAGATGCTCGACAACGGCGTGATGCTGCACGGCGACTCCGCCCTGCTGGCCACCGCTCGCCCGGCGGTGGCGCGCGTCCCGCAGGCGACGTACGACGTTCTCGCCGGAGCCACCCACGTCACGCTGACCGGTGACCGTGGCGCGATCACGCTGCCGGTCGAGCCCGCCGACCTGCCCGACGACACGGTCTGGGTGCCGGCCAACAACAGCGGTGACGGCGTGCTGGCCGATCTGGCCTCGCCCGGATCCGCAGTCACGGTGAAGGCGGTGAAGGCATGATCGCGATGGCGACTGACGAGGTGGCCGGGTTCGGGCACGACGTCTGGTGGGTGGTGCTGGTCAAGGCCGTCCTGATCTTCGTGGTGCTGGTGGTGCTGACCCTGTTCAACATCTGGTGGGAACGCCGCGTCGTGGCCCGCATGCAGCACCGCATCGGCCCCAACGTGCACGGCCCGTTCGGCCTGCTGCAGTCACTGGCCGACGGCGTGAAGCTGGCGCTGAAGGAGGACATCATTCCCAAGGCCGCCGACAAGGTGGTCTACATCCTGGCGCCGGTGCTGGCGGTGATCCCGGCGTTCATCACGTTCTCGGTGATCCCGTTCGGCCCCGAGGTCAACTTCTTCGGTGAGCGCACCCCTCTCCAGCTGACCGACATGCCCGTGGCCGTGCTGTTCGTGATGGCGGTCGCCTCGATCGGCATCTACGGCATCGTGCTCGGCGGCTGGTCCTCCGGGTCGACGTACTCCCTGATCGGCGGGATCCGCTCGTCGGCCCAGATGATCTCCTACGAGGTCGCGATGGGCCTGGCCCTGGTCGCGGTGTTCCTCTACGCCGGCTCGATGTCGACCTCCGAGATCGTGGCCGCCCAGGCCAGCCCGAAGGACGTCAACATCCTGGGCCTCGACGTCCCCCTGCCCGGCTGGTTCGCGCTGATCCTGCTGCCGTCGTTCGTGATCTACGTGATCTCGATGATCGGCGAGACCAACCGCGCCCCGTTCGACCTCCCCGAGGCCGAGGGCGAGCTGGTCGGCGGTTTCCACACCGAGTACTCCAGCCTCAAGTTCGCACTGTTCTTCCTGGCCGAGTACATCAACATGGCGACCGTCTCGGCGTTGGCCACCACGTTGTTCCTCGGGGGATGGCGCGCCCCCTGGCCGATCTCCTCGATCTGGGAAGGCTCCAACGAGGGCTACTGGCCGTTGATCTGGTTCTTCGGCAAGGTGATGGCCTTCATCTTCGTCTTCATCTGGCTGCGCGGTTCGCTGCCCCGACTGCGCTACGACCAGTTCATGGCCTTCGGCTGGAAGCGCCTGATCCCGATCGCACTGCTGTGGATCGTGGCGGTGGCGACGATGCGGGCGATCACGCTGGGCGACGGCCTCGACCGCAGCCAGCTGATGATCATCATCGGCATCATCCTGGTCGTGTTCCTGGTCGTGCTCTTCATCCCCGAGTCGAAGAAGTCCGCCACGCAGACACCCGACGCCGAGCCGCCCGCCGGTGGCTATCCCGTTCCGCCCATGCCTGCCGAGGGCGCCGTCCGCGGCGCCGCGGCACCGCTGGTCTTTCGTGAGGAGATCTGATGGCTCAGAGTGAAGACCCCCGCGGGTTCAAGGAGCAGTTCTGGGACCCCGTCGCAGGGTTCGGGGTCACCTTCCGGACCATGTTCAAGAAGGTGGTCACCGAGCAGTACCCGTTCGAGAAGCTGCCCACCGCGCCCCGGTTCCACGGTCGCCACCAGCTGAACCGCTGGCCCGACGGCCTGGAGAAGTGCATCGGCTGCGAGCTGTGCGCCTGGGCCTGCCCGGCCGACGCGATCTACGTCGAGGGCGCGTCCAACGACGAGAGCGCCAACGGTGAGGGGCGGTTCAGCCCCGGCGAGCGCTACGGCCGCGTCTACCAGATCAACTACCTGCGCTGCATCCTGTGCGGCCTCTGCATCGAGGCCTGCCCGACCCGCGCGCTGACGATGACCAACGAGTACGAGCTGGCCGACGACAACCGCGCCGACCTGATCTATGAGAAGTCCGACCTGCTGGCGCCGCTGCTGCCCGGCATGGAGCAGCCGCCGCACCCCATGCTGATCGGCGAGGACGACCTCGACTACTACCGCGGTGACTTCAAGGCCCGTGCCAACGAGGGGGAGACCCAGTGACCGCGTTCTGGATCCTCGCGCCGATCATGGTGCTGGCGGCCCTGGGCATCCTCTTCGTCCGCAAGGCCGTGCACGCAGCGCTGCTGCTGGCCGTGGTCATGATCTCGCTGGCCATCCTCTACCTCGCGCTCGAGGCGCCGTTCCTCTTCGTCGTGCAGATCATCGTCTACACCGGCGCCATCCTGATGCTGTTCCTGTTCGTGCTGATGCTGGTCGGCGTCGACGCCTCCGACTCCGTGGTCGAGACGATCCGCGGCCAGCGGGTGCTGGCCACCGTCTTCGGCCTGATCCTCGGTCTGGTCCTGGTGATCGGCATCTCGCAGGTCACCTTCGGTGCCGCCGTCGGGCTCGACGACGCCAACGAGGGCGGCAACATCCCCCAGCTGGCGAACCTGTTGTTCAGCAAGTACGTCTTCGCCTTCGAGACCACCTCGGCGCTGCTGATCACCGCCGCGATCGGGGCCATGGTGCTCGCCCACCGCGAGCGCCTCACCCCGAAGGAGTCCCAGGCCGGCGCCGCGGCCCGGCGCATGCGCGAGTACGCCGAGACCGGCCGTCACCCCGGCCCGCTGCCGGCGCCCGGTGTCTTCGCCCGTCACAACTCGGTCGACACCCCGGCCCTGCTGCCCGACGGCACCGTCGCCCAGGACTCGATCTCGCGCGTGCTGGCCGCCCGCGGCACCGTGCGCTCGGCCCCGGCACTCTCCGGTGACATCGACGAGATCAAGCGGCAGCTGGGCCAGGCGCCCGAGCAGTCGCCCGAGGTGGCCGGCAGGTCCGACGCGGCCGCCTCGACCGAGGAGGGCGACCAGTGAGCACCGAGCCCTACATCATCCTCTCCGCGATCCTCTTCACGATCGGCTGCGTCGGCGTCCTCGTGCGGCGCAACGCGATCGTGGTGTTCATGTGCGTCGAGCTGATGCTCAACGCCTCGAACCTCGCGCTGGTGACGTTCGCCAAGGCCAACGGCAATCTCGACGGTCAGATCGCTGCCTTCTTCGTGATGGTCGTGGCGGCCGCCGAAGTGGTGGTCGGCCTGGCCATCATCATGACCATCTTCCGTACTCGACGCTCGGCCTCGGTCGACGACGCCAGCCTGCTGAAGTACTGAGGTGAACTGACTTGATGTCCTCCATCACCGCCCTCGCTGCGGAGAGCCACATTCCCGTGGTCGATCCCGCAGCCGCCGATGGCGTGTTCTCCCTTGCCTGGTTGGTGATCGTGCTGCCGCTGGCCGGGGCCGCGATCCTGCTGCTCGGCGGACGGCGTACCAACCGTTGGGGTCACCTCCTCGGCACGGCGACCGTCCTCGGATCGTTCGTGATCGGGCTGTCGATGTTCGTCGCCCTGCTCGGGCGCGACGCCGACGACCGCACCGTCGGACGCGAGCTGTTCACCTGGATCGAGGCCGGCGGGTTCAAGGTCGGCATGGATCTGCTGATCGACCCGCTCTCGATCCTGTTCGTGCTGCTGATCACCGGTGTCGGCTCACTGATCCACGTCTACTCCATCGGCTACATGGAGCACGACGACCGACGGCGCCGCTTCTTCGGCCACCTCAACCTCTTCATCGCCGCGATGACGATGCTGGTGCTGGCCGCCGACTACCTCGGCATCTTCCTGGGCTGGGAGGGCGTCGGCCTGGCGTCGTACCTCCTGATCGGCTTCTGGCAGCACAAGCCCAGTGCCGCGGCCGCGGCCAAGAAGGCGTTCGTGATCAACCGGGTCGGTGACATCGGCATGTCGCTGGCGATCATGCTGATCTTCGTCACCTTCGGCACCACCGCGTTCGCCGGTGTCAGTGCCGCCGCCAGCGGTGCTGATGAGTCGACGATGAACGTGATCGGCCTGCTGCTCCTGCTCGGTGCCTGCGGCAAGAGCGCCCAGGTGCCGCTGCAGGCCTGGCTCCTCGACGCCATGGAGGGCCCGACCCCGGTCTCGGCCCTGATCCACGCGGCAACCATGGTGACCGCCGGCGTCTACCTGGTCACCCGCTCCAACTTCATCTTCGAGAACGCCCCGATCGCACAGACCACCGTCGTGGTCGTCGCGGTGGTCACGCTCCTGTGGGGTGCGATCATCGGTTGCGCCAAGGACGACATCAAGAAGGTGCTGGCCGGCTCCACGATGAGCCAGATCGGCTACATGATGCTCGGCGCCGGCCTCGGTGTGGCCGGTTACGCGTTCGCGATCTTCCACCTGATCACCCACGGCTTCTTCAAGGCCAACATGTTCCTCGGGGCCGGTTCGGTGATGCACGCGATGGACGACGACGTCGACATGCGCCACTACGGCGCGTTGCAGAAGGCCATCCCGGTCACGTTCCTGACGTTCGCGATGGGCTACCTCGCAATCATCGGCTTCCCCGGGTTCTCCGGCTTCTGGTCGAAGGACAAGATCATCGAGGTCGCGTTCACCCAGAACATCTTCGTCGGCCTGTGTGCGTTGATCGGTGCCGGAGTCACCGCGTTCTACATGACCCGGCTGATGCTGATGACCTTCTTCACCCCTGACGCCGACGGAAACGGGCGCTGGGAACCCGGTGTCCACCCGCACGAGTCGCCCAAGGTGATGACCGTGCCGTTGATCGTGCTGGCCGCGCTGTCGGTGCTCGGCGGCTTCCTGCTGGTCAGCAACTGGATCGTCGACTGGCTGGCCCCGGTCGTCGGCGAGCACCACCACGAAGACCCGCCGCTCCCGGCGCTGGCGATGACCGCGATCGTCGTCCTCGTCGTCGCGGTCGGCGTTGCCCTTGCCTGGTTCACGATCGGAAGGACCGAGGTGCCCCGCACGGCTCCCACTGACGTCAACGCGCTGACTCGCGCGGCCCGCAACGACCTCTACGGCGACGCGATCAACGACACCCTCGTGGTCAACCCGGGACGCCAGACGGTGGCCGGTCTGATCGCCTTCGACACCGCCGTGATCGACGGTGCCGTCGAGGGCCAGGCGGCGGGCATGGGCGGTCTCGCCGGGGTCTTCCGCCGAGTGCAGAACGGCTTCGTCCGCACCTATGCCCTCTCCGTGCTGGCCGGCGCCGTGCTGGTCGTCCTGGTGCTGCTGGCGGTGAACCTGTGAACGAGTTCCCCTGGCTCACCCTGCTGATCCTGCTCCCGCTGGTCGGTGGCACGGTCACCGCGCTGCTGCCCTCGGCGGGCGGCTCCGTGCTGCCCAAGCAGGTCGCGGTCGGCACCGCGGTGCTCACCTTCGTGCTCTCGTTGGTGATCGCCTTCAAGTACGACGCCGGCGACGGCATGCAGTTCATCGAGCTGCACGACTGGATCCCCGCGTTCGGCGCCCACTACGCACTCGGGGTCGACGGCATCGGGTTGACGCTCGTGCTGCTGACCACCCTGTTGCTGCCGGTCGTCATCCTCGCCTCCTGGCATGAGGCCGACGACACCTCGCCGTCTGCCTTCTTCGGTTGGATGCTGGCCCTCGAGGGTCTGGCGCTCGCCGTCTTCATGGCCCAGGACGTCTTCCTGTTCTACTTCGTGTTCGAGGCCACGCTGATCCCGGCGTACTTCCTGATCGGCAGCTTCGGCCACGTCGACCGGGCGCAGCGGGCGAAGGCCGCGGTCAAGTTCCTGCTCTACATGCTGGCCGGCGGGCTGATCATGCTCGCCTCCGTCGTCGGCCTGTACGCCGTCTCGGCCCACGCCGGTCACCCCTCCTACCTCATCGGCGACCTGGCCTCGTTGGAGATGGACAAGGAGACCGGCCGCTGGCTGTTCCTCGGCTTCTTCATCGCGTTCGCGATCAAGGCGCCGCTGTTCCCGGTGCACACCTGGCTGCCCGACACCACGGCCGCGGCCACGCCGGGCACCAGCGTGCTGCTGATCTGCGTGCTCGACAAGATCGGCACCTACGGGATGCTGCGCTTCTGCCTGGGGCTGTTCCCCGAGGCCTCGAAGTGGGCCACCCCGGTCGTGGTGGTGCTCGCGATCATCTCGATCATCTACGGCGCGCTGCTGGCGATCGGCCAGGACAACATGCTCAAGCTGATCGGTCTGACCTCGCTGTCGCACTTCGGGTTCATCGTGCTGGGCATCTTCGTGATGAACAGCCAGGGCATGACCGGCGCGACGTTCTACATGTTCAACCACGGTCTGGCCACGGCGGTCATGTTCCTGGTCGCCGGCTACCTGATCCGGCGGCGCGGGTCGACGTTGATCAGTGACCACGGCGGTGTCGAGAAGGTCGCCCCCGTGCTCGCCGGCCTGTTCCTCATCGGCGGCCTCGGCACGCTCGGACTGCCCGGCCTCTCGCCGTTCGTCTCCGAGTTCCTGGTCCTGGTCGGCGGGTTCGCGCACCACTGGGTGGCGGGTGCGTTCGCGGTGACCGGCATCGTGCTGGCCGCGATCTACGTGCTGTGGATGTACCAGAAGCTGATGACCGGGCCGACCGCGCCGGGTGTCGCCGGCATGAAGGACCTCGACGTGCGCGAGGTCGGTGCCATCGCGCCGTTGGTGCTGGCGATGGTGCTCTTCGGCTTCTATCCCAAGCCCGTGCTCGACATCATCAATCCCGCCGTCGAGGCGACCATGCAACACATCGGGGTCAGTGACGACGATCCGGTGGTCGCACCGGTCGACGCCGACCAGACCCACGAGGAGGGCCAGAAGTGATCGAGTTCTCCAAGCCCCACATCGAGTACGACCTCCTCTGGCCGCTGCTGCTGGTCTTCGGGGTCGCCTGCCTGGGCGTCCTGGTCGAGGCGTTCCTCCCGCGTGGCCGCCGCTACGTGGCGCAGACCGCGCTAGCGCTGGTCGGCACGGCGGCCGCGCTGGGCGGGGTCATCTTCGTCGGCGTCGGGCTCGACGACCACGGCGACGCCCGGGGCACGATCGCCGCCGAGGGCGCGTTGGCGATCGACGGCCCGACCGTGTTCATCTGGGGTCTCCTGCTGGCGATCACGCTGGCCGGTGTCCTGCTCTTCGCCGAGCGTCGCCTCGAGGGCGGTGTCTCCGCGTTCGCCGGACAGGCGGCCGCGCTCCCCGGCACCGACGCCGAACGGGAGGCATCGACCCGGGGCCTGGACCACACCGAGGTCTTCCCGCTGATGATGTTCGCGGTCGGCGGCATGATGGTCTTCGCCTCGGCCAACGACCTGCTCACCCTCTTCGTCGGTCTCGAGGTGCTCTCGCTGCCTCTCTACCTGCTCTCCGGACTGGCCCGGCGTCGCCGCCTGCTCAGCCAGGAGGCCGCCCTGAAGTACTTCCTGCTCGGAGCGTTCTCCTCCGGCTTCGTGATCTACGGCATCGCCCTGGTCTACGGGTACGCCGGAACGATGGGCTTCGCCGGCATCAACGACGCGATCAGCAACTCCACCGAGAGCCGCACGCTGCTGCTGATCGGCATCGGCATGATCTCGGTCGGCCTGCTGTTCAAGGTCGGTGCGGTGCCGTTCCAGTCCTGGACGCCCGATGTCTATCAGGGAGCGCCGACCCAGGTCACCGCGTTCATGGCGGCCGCCACCAAGGTCGCCGCCTTCGGGGCGATGCTGCGGCTCTTCTACGTCGCCTTCGGCTCCGAGCGATGGAGCTGGGCCCCGATGCTGTGGGTCATCGCCGTGCTGTCGATGGTCATCGGCGCCGTGCTGGCCATCGCGCAGACAGACATCAAGCGGATGCTGGCCTACTCCTCGATCACCCACACCGGGTTCATCATCACCGGGCTGATCGGTGCCCGTGCCAGCTCGGGGCTGGGCGAGGGCGAGATCACCTCCACCCAGGCGGTGCTGTTCTACCTGGTGACCTACGGCTTCATGACCGTGGGTGCGTTCGGGGTCGTCACCCTCGTGCGTGACGCCGGCGGCGAGGCCACGCATCTCTCGCGCTGGACCGGCCTGGGCAAGGAGTCGCCCCTGGTCGCCGGCGTGTTCGCCCTGTTCCTGCTGGGCTTTGCCGGCATCCCGCTGACCGCGGGCTTCGCCGGCAAGTGGGCGGTCTTCGCCTCGGCGATGTCGGCCGGTGCCTGGCCGGTCGTGGTGATTGCCGTCCTGACCAGCGCGATGGCCGCGTTCTTCTACATCCGCGTGATCGTGCTGATGTACTTCTACGAGCCCGTCGGCGACGGCCCGTCGGTCACGTTGCCGAGCTTCATGACCGCCACGGCGATCGGCGTCGGGGCCCTGGCGACCGTGGTGCTGGGCGTCGTACCCGGCCCGGTTCTCGATCTCGCGGCCCATGCGGGAGAATTCATCAGGTGACCGCCCCGAACGCGCCGGCCCTGGCCCTCCCCGTCCCCGACGAGGAGCTCGCTGACCGACTCCGCTCCCGCATGGCCGAGGTCGAGACTGCCCTGACCGGGCACATCCACAGTGAGGCCGAGTTCGTCACCACCGCGGCGCGTCACCTGATGGACGCCGGTGGCAAGCGTTTCCGCCCGCTGCTGGTGCTGCTGGCCGCAGAGACCGGGCCGACGGCCGCCTCCGACGACGTGATCACCGCGGCCTGCGTCGTCGAGCTGACCCACCTCGCCTCGCTCTATCACGACGACGTCATGGACGAGGCCGCCCTGCGCCGCGGTGCCGACTCGGCGAACGCCCGATGGGACAACCACGTGGCGATCCTCACCGGCGACTTCCTCTTCTCCAAGTCATCCGAGCTGACCGCCGACCTGGGCGCGGACGCGGTCCGCATCCAGGCCCGCACCTTCACCAAGCTCGTCGAGGGCCAGATCCTGGAGACCCTGGAGCCGGGCCCGGATGCCGACCCGATCGAGCACCACCTGCGTGTCGTGGCCGGCAAGACCGGGTCGTTGATCGCCACCTCGGCCCTGTACGGCGCCCGCTTCGGTGGCGCCCCCCGCGAGCTCGAGGACGCCCTGGCGACGTACGGCGAGATCGTGGGCATGGCCTTCCAGCTCTCCGACGACATCCTCGACATCGCCTCCGAGAGCGACGAGTCGGGCAAGACCCCCGGCACCGACCTGCGCGAGGGTGTGCCCACGTTGCCGGTTCTGCTCGCCCAGCGCTCGAGCGACCCGGCCGACGACCGCCTCAAGGAGCTCCTCGCCGGCGACCTCGACGACGATGCCCTGCTCGAGGAGACCCTGGGGTTGCTGCGGGCCCACCCCGCGATGGAGGAGGCCCGGGCCTACGTGGTGAGCCGTGCCACCGAGGCCAAGAACCTGCTCAAGGTGCTTCCCGAGGGTCCGGTGCGCACCGCGCTCGAGGCCTTCGCCGACGTGGTGGCCACCCGCACCGCCTGACGCCGACCGGCCGGCCAAGCTTCAGCGTTGGTCGTCGATCCGCTTGGCCTTGCCCAGTGACCGGGTCAGGGCGTGGGGCTCGACCACCTCGACCCGCGCGGTGACGCCCACGTGCTGCTTGATCCGTTCAACGAGGGCCGCGCCCAGGGTCGGATCGGGATGCTCCTGCGACTCCACCCGCACCGTCAGCTCGTCGAGGCTCCCCGGCCTGGTCAGCACACACAGGTAGTGCGGCGCCAGCCCCGGCACGGCCAGGATCTGCTCCTCGATCTGCGTGGGGAACACGTTCACTCCGCGCACGATCATCATGTCGTCCGTGCGGCCGGTGACCTTGCGCATCCGCCGGAACGCCGGGTACGCCGTCCCGGGCAGCAGCGTGGTCAGGTCGCGGGTTCGGTAGCGGACCACCGGCATCGCCTGCTTGGTCAAGCTGGTGAACACCAGCTCGCCCTCACTGCCGTCGGGGAGCACCTCGTGCGTGACCGGGTCGATGATCTCGGGCAGGAAGTGGTCCTCCCAGACGTGCAGGCCGTCCTGGGTGGCCGCGGCCTCCTGGCTGACGCCGGGACCCATCACCTCGCTCAGACCATAGATGTCGACGGCCCGGATGCCCGCCCGCGCCTCGATGGCACGGCGCATCTCGTCGGTCCACGGCTCGGCGCCGAAGATGCCGATCTCGAGACTGGTGCGTCGAGGGTTGATGCCCTGGGCCTCCATCTCGTCGAGGATGGCCAGGAAGTAGGACGGGGTGACCATGATGATCCGCGGCTCGAAGTCGGTGATCAGCTGCACCTGACGGGGCGTCATGCCGCCGCTGACCGGCACCACGGTGCAGCCGAGTCGCTCGGCGCCGTAGTGGGCGCCCAACCCGCCGGTGAACAGCCCGTAGCCGTAGGCCACGTGCACCACGTCGCCGGGTCGGCCACCCGCGGCGCGGATCGACCGCGCCATCAGCTCGGACCACGCGTCGAGGTCGTCGGCGGTGTAGCCGACCACGGTGGGCTTGCCGGTCGTGCCGCTGGAGGCATGGATGCGGTTCACCTGGTCACGAGGCACGGCGAACATGCCGAACGGGTAGTTGGCCCGGAGGTCGGCCTTGGTGGTGAACGGAAAGCGGCCCAGGTCGGTCAGGACCGTCAGGTCCCGCGGGTGGACCCCGGCCGCCTCGAAGGCACGCCGGTGGTGCGGCACGTGCTCCCACGCGCGCTCCAGGGTCGCGCGCAGGCGTCGCAGCTGGAGGGCTTCGAGCGCCGCACGGTCGATGTCGGGGATCTCTCCGCTCACGGTGCCTCCTCGAACAGGGTGCCGTCGATCTCCTTGCTGTGGCCCTCGAACTCCGCGACCACGTCGTTGCCGCGACGCACCGTGACGTCGTAGGTTCCGTCGCGGCCGCTGCGCGTTCGCTCGACTGCTTCGGCGACCAGGACGTCGCCGGCGCGGGTCGGCTGCAGGAACCGGATCCGGCCGATGGCCGCCACCGTTGAACGGTTGTAGGAGTTGCAGGCGAAGGCGAACGCGGTGTCGGCCAGGGTGAAGGTGAACCCGCCGTGGCCGATGTCATGCCCGTTGACCATGTCGGGCCGCACCGTCATCGCGACCATGGCCCGTCCCGGGCCGACGTCGGTCACGGTCATGCCCAGGGACCGGCTGGCCCGGTCACCGGCCCACATCGCCTCGGCCGAACGTCGGGCGGTCTCTTCGGGGGTCACCACAGCAACGTATCGCGTGACGGGGGTGGCGGACCGTACGACAGGTGAGCAGGCGGGGTCAGTGGGCGGTTCACGCTCAGATGGGGCCGGCAGTTCGCGAGTTACCTGTCGTACGGTCCGGTGCAGGCCGTCAGCGGTCGGTCAGCGAACGCTGTCCGACCGGCTCAGACCGCGCAGGCCTCGGCGGTCAGCCGGAGCTGCCTGTGTCGGTGGCGGATCGCCTCGACCGTGAAGACGGACAGGGCGACCCAGACCATCGCGAAGCCGATCCAGCGGCCGACGGGCATGTCCTCGTGGAAGAGCAGGACGCCGAGGGCGAACTGGATGATCGGGGCGAGGTACTGCAGCAGCCCGAGCGTCACCATCGGCAACCGGATCGCCGCGGCCCCGAAGCAGATCAGGGGGATCGCGGTGACCGCGCCGGTGGTGGTGAGCAGCAGCGCATGGCCGACCCCGTGCGTGCCGAAGGCCGAGTTGCCGGTCGCCACGAGGAACGCGAGGTAGGCAGCCGCGACGGGGGCCAGCACGATGGTCTCGAAGGCCAGGCTCTCGACGGCGGGCGTGTTCGCCTGCTTCTTGGCCAGTCCGTAGGTGCCGAAGGAGAACGCGAGCACCAGGGCCACCCACGGCGGGCGCCCGTAGTCGAGGGTGAGTACGACGACCGCGGTCAGGGCGACACCGGTGGCCAGCCACTGCAGGGGGCGGAGCGTCTCGTGCAGGATCAGCACGCCCATCAGCACCGTCACCAGGGGGTTGATGAAGTAGCCGAGCGCTGCCTCGACGACGTGTCCGTTGTTGACACCCCAGATGTAGGTGGCCCAGTTGACCCCGATCACGGCCGCAGCGACCGTGAGCAGACGTCGGGTCCGCGGGGTGCGCATGATCGCCGCCAGTTGGTGGTGGCGACGCAGGAGCACGACGAGCAGACCCAGGGTCACCATCGACCAGAGCACCCGGTGGGCCAGGATCTCGATGGCGCCGGCCGGTTCCAGGAGCGGCCAGTAGAGCGGGAAGGCACCCCAGAGTCCGTAGGCCGCGACGCCCAGGAGGAATCCGAGTCGCGACTCCGTCATGGAAGCGCGAGTCATGCGTCAAACAATAGGGGCACCGAGACCTGTCTCGATGTTTCCCGCCTACCCGGACGGGGTACCACACACGCGTCGTACTCCACACTCACTTCTCTATGGGGGTTACCCAGTCATGCGCATGAAGCGACTTCTCGTCGGCGCCATCGGAACGGCCATGGTGGTCGGCACTCCGCTGGCACTGTCCACCAACGCCCAGGCAGCTACCACCACCGGCGGCGACGGCGCGTCCGCCGTCGCGACCCCGGCCCCGGCCACCAACCAGATGCCCGCCGCGGCGGACGGTCTCACTGCCTCGGGCGTCAACGCCCGCGCCGCCCAGACCAGGACGCTCACCAGCCAGGTGGCGGTCCGCAAGCAGGCCCGCGGAACCTACGCCTACCAGACCATGATCGCGATCCAGGGCCGGGTCCGGGCGCACAACTCCGCCGACACCAACTGTGACACCGAGTGGTGCCACGTGGGTGCGACCAGTGTCCGCCTCTACCGCCGCATCGGTGGCACCAGCAAGTGGGTCCTGCTCTCCAACCGGGCCACCAACAGCACGTCGGCCTTCGTCTTCAAGACCCGCTCGGTCGGCACGGCCGTCTACAAGGTGGTCTTCCGCGGCAAGACGATCTCCGGCGTCGGCACGATCCCGGCCGCTGCGGCGAGCAACACCATCAAGGGCTCGCGTCACCCGCACACCCGCGTCTACACCAAGAGCGGCCGCGTCTACATGGCCGGCAACGTCGACCCGGGTTGGGGCGGCAAGCGCGTCATCATCCAGCGCAAGGCCAGCAAGCGTGGCTCCTTCCGCGCCTGGAACGCCATCCGCACCAGCCGCAGCGGCGGCTACAAGCTGCGTCTCCCGGCCCCGCGCACCGGCTACTGGTACTACCGCCTGGTCGTCCCGGGCACCGCGCCCCGTTGGGCCGCCGGCGCCAGTGGTGTCTGGCGCACCTACCAGCGCTGACCTGACGCACGGTTGAACAACGAGATCGGCCCCCAGCCAACAGGCTGGGGGCCGATCTGTCTGTCCGGGGACCAGCAGGTCAGACGACGGTCCAGGTGTCGCCGCCGTTGATGAGTGTGGTGAGGCGGTTGGTGGGGGCGGTGGTGGC
>NZ_BCRJ01000093.1 GCF_001552535.1 Nocardioides jensenii JCM 1364 = NBRC 14755
TGAGGCCGGAAGATCTCCACTGAGGCGGCGGCAGGTGCCCGGGTCAGGCGTCGTCGATGCGGTTGCCCTGCTCGTCCCAGTGCTCGGCGACCTTCTTCGAGGGCTGCACGCGCGGCGGCTCCCCGGGCATCTTGGGGTAGTCGGGCGGATAGTTCAGCTCGACCGCACCCTGCTCCTCCCACAGCTGCAACAGCGGCTCGAGCGAGTGGGCGACGTCGTCGATCGTCGCCCACGGGTCACCGTCGGCGACACGGTCGGGCACGGTGAACAGGTTGAACTCGCGCGGGTCCTTCAGGTCGGCCAGCTCCGCCCAGGTGACCGGGGTCGAGACCGGGGCACCCGGCAACGGTCGAAGTGAGTACGCCGAGGCGATCGTGCGGTCGCGTGAGTTCTGGTTGAAGTCGACGAAGATGCGCTCTCCGCGTTCCTCCTTCCACCAGGCGGTGGTGACCCCGGAGTCGCGCTTCTCCAGCTCGCGACCGAATCCGATCGCGGCATGTCGCACGTCGACGAAGTCCCATCGCGGCTCGATCCGCACGAACACGTGCACACCGCGGTTCCCGCTGGTCTTCACGAACCCGGTGATGCCCTTCTCCTCGAGGAGCTCCCGGGCCACCCCGGCGACGCGCACCGCGTCCGCGAACGACGTACCGGGTTGGGGGTCGAGGTCGATGCGCAGCTCGTCGGGCCGGTCGACGTCCGCGCGACGCACGGGCCAGGGGTGGAAGGTCAGCGTGCCCATGTGCGCGCACCAGACCGGGACCGCGATCTCGGTCGGGCAGACCTCGTCGGCCGTGCGTCCCGAGGGGAACGTGATCGTCGCGGTCTCGAGGTAGTCGGGGGCACCCTTGGCCACCCGCTTCTGGTAGAACGCGTCGGCGTTCTTGTCCTGCGGCCCGGTGGCCAGCTTCATGCCCTCGCGTACGCCGGAGGGCCACCGCTCCAGGGCCGTGGGGCGCTCCCGCAACGCGCGCATCAGTCCGTCGCCGACCGACGCGAAGAACTCGGCCACCATCAGCTTGGTGACCTCACCCGTGCTCTCCGTGGCCTCGTAGATCACTCGATCGGGGCTGGAGACGCGCACCGCGCGCCCGCCTGCGTCAACCTCTGCGGCCGGTGCCTTCGCCATGGCGGACACGCTACCCGCCGCGTCGGTCTCCCGGGCGGCAAGGCGGGCAGCCTGCTCGAGACGGCATCGCCTCCGACGTACGACGTCACCGTCGAGATCGACTGCACACCGTTGGCCGAGGAGGACGAGGCTTTCGCCGAGGACGCCCCGTTCGCGGACCACGCCGAGCTGACGTGAGCCCCTCGGCCGCCAACCAGGAGGAGGCGTCACGACACCACGAGGGCGCCGTCCGGTCGAAGCCGGGACGACGCCCATCGCAGTGTTGGTGGAACTACCGCCCGTTCATCTGGGCCTGCTGCAGGTCGGCACGCAGGTCGGCAGGCATCCGGTCGGCCGCGCCTGCCGAGACCGACGGCTTCCTGGCCGCAGCGGCCGGCTCGGGCGCTGGGGCCGGAACCGGGTCGCACTGCAGGTCGCTGCCGTTGCCCTTGGACCGCTTGGGCAGCTCGCCGGTGTCGAGGTAGGTGGCGATGGTGTCGTCGGTGCACGCGATGCCCGACAACGACCCGGAGTGGGTCGTGCCGCCGACACCCTCGATGAGGAAGGACGTCGGGAAGACCTTGCGGGTGGCGAGTGCACCGGTGAAGACCGTCGCCGCATCGTTCGTCTCGCCGATCATCAGGATCTTCGACTTCACCTTGTTGCCCTTGACCTTGAACGCCTTGCGCGACGGTGCCGGCCAGTTGAGGCAGGGCGCGTTGTACCAGGTGTTGCCCCACGTGAGGAACGGGTAGTCCTGGTGCAGCTTCCACGCGTCGGCCTCGGTCTTCTTCTGGCTCGGCCAGTGCGCGTCGGTGCACTGCACGCCGTTGTAGACCGCGAATCCGTTGTCGTCACCGGGGCCGGCGTACTGGGCCATGATGCCGCTTCCGTCACCGTCGTTGACCAGCTGGGCGTAGGCGTGGCCGAGGTCGACCCAGCCGTAGACGTAGTAGCCGGCCGAGAGCATCACGTCACCCAGCTCGTCGGGGCCCAACTGGCCGCCGGCAGCCGGGGTGGCCTCGAGCTCGTCGAGGAGTTGGTAGTAGCCGGTCTTGATCGCCTGCCAGTCGGTGCCGAGGCCGAACGCGGCATCGTTGTCCGCGAGGTACTTCCAGTAGACGTCCATGTTCTTGTCGAACTGGATGTTCTGGTCGAGGTTGGCCTCATAGAACGCGTTCTTCGCGTTCAGCACGCCGTCCCAGACGAAGCGGCCGACCTGCTCGGGGAACAGGGTCGCGTAGACCTGACCGAGGTAGGTGCCGTAGGAGAAGCCGTAGTAGTTGAGCTTCTCCTGGCCCTCTGCCTTGCGCAGGCTGTCGAGGTCCTGGGCGACGTCGGTGGTGTGCATGTGCGGCAGCAGGGCGCTCGCGTCGGCGGTGGCACAGGACTCCGCGTAGCCCTTGGTGGTCTCGCGCCACCACGCCAGGTCGGCGGGATCGTCCGGCACGTAGTCGGGCCGGTCATATCCCATGCCGGCGTAGTCCGGGTCGCAGCTGAGCGCGGGCTCGCTGCTGCCGACTCCGCGGGGGTCGAAGCCGTACCAGTCGTACTTCGCGCCGACGCCGTTGGGGATGGCCGGGGCGAGGATCGGGTAGATCAGGCCGGAGCCGCCCGGGCCACCCGGGTTGACCGCGATCATGCCCTTGTAGTCATCGTCGGTGTGCATCAGACGGCTGACCGCGATCTTGATCGTCGTCGAGTCCGGCCGGTCGTAGTCGAGGGGCACGATCATCATTCCGCACTCTGCACCGGCGGCCTTGAGCCGCGCGTTGTCGCACTCTCCCCAGTCGATGGCCGGCGGGGTGTAGCCCGCGCCGGCCACGGGCTTGCCCGGCTTGTCCGGTGCTGCGGCGCTTTGACCAGCCGGCACCAGAAGCGCGATGCCCACCGAGATCGACGCCGCGATCGTCAGTACTTTCTTCACTTTTCATCCCTTCGAGATGGATCGCCGGGAAGACTTCCGGCCAAGACCTGACATTGCCGCGTTCCATCGCCTTCGTCCAGACCTTCGCGGTCACAAACTGGTCGCGCTCCCACGATCTGCTTCCCGACGGCCCGCGAAGAGTCACTGGCTAGACTGAAAGCATGGGCTACGAGGTTGAGAAGACGGACGAGCAGTGGCGTGAGGAACTGACCCCCGAGGAGTACGCCGTGCTCCGTCAGGCCGGCACCGAACGCCCCTTCGTCGGCAAGTACACCGACGCCGAGGACACCGGCGTCTATCGCTGCAAGGCGTGCCAGGCCGAGCTGTTCACCAGCGACACCAAGTTCCACTCCGGCTGCGGCTGGCCGTCGTTCTACCAACCGATGACCGACACGGTGGAGTACGTCGACGACACCTCCGCCGGGATGAAGCGGACCGAGGTGCGCTGCGCGAACTGCGGCTCGCACCTCGGCCACGTCTTCCCCGACGGGTTCGGCACCCCGACCGGCGACCGCTACTGCATCAACTCGATCTCACTGACGCTCGAGCCGAAGGCCTGATCTCTGGCAGTCTGGCCGGGCATTCCGGCCGGGCATTCCGGCCGGGCATTCCGGCCGGGCATTCCGGCCGGGCAGCCTGACCGGGCAGCCTGACCGGCATTCCGGCCGCGCGCCAGGCCGCGAAGCCGCCGACCACGTCGGTGGCTGCCCACACCCCGAGCTGACGCAGTGAGTCCGCGGCCAACGACGAGGTGTAGCCCTGCTGGCACAACACCACCACGCGTGCGTCGTACGACGCCAGCGGCAGCCGGGTCTCGCTGCGCGGGTCCAGACGCCACTCGAGGACGTTGCGGTCGATGACCAGCACCCCGGGCAGGTCCTCGACGACACCTTCGGTCACGCGCTGTGCCTCGGGCCTGATGTCGACGAGGATCGCCCGGCCACCGATCACCTCCTGGTACGCCGCCCGCGCGCTGACCCTGTCCAGACGGGAACGGGCCTGGGCCAGCATGTCGTCGACGCCGTCGAAGTAGATCTCCTCGAACCGTCGAGCGGTCACCACGGCGGTCACCACCCCTCTCCTGCCCGCTCGATGCCGTCGATCTCGAGGCGCCCGTCGACCAGCTGGTAGCGGGTCATGGTGGTCAACCGGGGCGAGTAGGCGTGCACCGAGAGGGCTGGCGTCGTGCCCAGATTGCGCACGTCGTGGATGTGCTCGGAGTTGAAGGCCCACGCCTCGGCGACGCCGAGGGTGCGCACCTTCTCGCTGTGCTGCTCGCCGCCCTGCCAGCTGTGCTCGGTGAGCTCTCCGGCGATCGTGGTGAACGCTCCCCCGGCGGTTCCGTGGTCGTGCCAGCCGGTGCTCGAGCCGGGCGGCCACGAGATCAGCCAGAGGGAGAAGTCGTGGTCGGAGACCAGCTCGGTCCACTGGCGCTCGGTGGGGTGCGGGTCGTGGAGGTGCAGCAGGTCGGGGTCGTCGGCGTGCTCACGCAGGGTCTGGAGCAGGGGCAGGACGGTCAGGATGGTCATGGTGTCTCCTGTGCTGGAGGTGGATGTCTGGGGCGCGGTGAGACATCCACGGACACAGGTCACTGGCCGTGCGGAGCAGGTCGACGTGCAGACGGCGGAACGCCGGGTAGGACATGGGGACTTCTCTCGGTGGGCGCACGAGGGTGCGCGGGTCTCGGCCGGAATCAGGCGAGACGACAACACTCACCGGCCGCGACGAGGCGCGCGCCGTGAATGTCCACTACCGAAGTCATGTTTCAAGTGTGCGGGTTGTGCCGGGTCGACACAAGCGCATCTCACGCTCTGGTCAGGCGGTCACGGGAGACGCTCGAGCAGCTCGGCCGGCGTCGCCTGGGTGCCGGTGTAGAACGGCACCTCCTCGCGCACGTGGCGGCGGGTCTCGGAGCCGCGGAGGTGGCGCATCAGGTCGACGATGCGGTACATCTCGTCGGCCTCGAAGGCCAGGATCCACTCGTAGTCGCCCAGAGCGAACGACGGCACCGTGTTGGCGCGGACGTCCGGGAAGTCACGGGCCATGCCGCCGTGCTCGGCGAGCAGGCGGCGACGCTCGGCGTCCTCGAGGAGATACCACTCGTAGGAGCGCACGAACGGGTAGACCGCGATGTGCTTGCGCGACTCCTCGGAGAGGAACGCCGGCAGGTGGCTCTTGTTGAACTCGGCCGGGCGGTGCAACGCCATCTGGGACCAGGCCGGTGAGACGCGCCTTCCGAATGCGGTACGTCGGAACGCGTTGTAGGCGGCCTGGAGCTTCTCGGACTCCTCGGCGTGCCACCAGATCATCACGTCGGCGTCGGCCCGGAACCCGGACACGTCGTAGGTGCCACGCACGACCACGTCGTCGGCGGCGAGCTTCTCGTAGAACGCGGCCAGCTCCTGCGCCTCGGCGGCTCGGTCCTCGGCCGGCGCGTCGCCGTACACCTCGTCGAGCTTGAAGACCGACCACATCGTGTAGCGGACCTTGTCGTTCAGTTCGCGGATCTGAGCGGCATGGGTGGGAGCAGGGTTCGACATGCCTCCATTGTGCCCAGTCGCGATACTCCCTGACGTTCGGCCCCTCGGTCCGGCCTCGCCGGGGGTCCGAACGTCAGGGAGTATCGGGATGGAGGAGGCGGGCGACGGCGCGCTCCGCCGAGGAGATCACGGCGGGGATGCCGATGCCGTCGTACGCCGCCCCGCACACGGCCAGACCCGGCACCTGCGCGACGGCGGCCCTGATGCGTGACACCCGGTCGAGGTGGCCCACCGTGTACTGCGGCAGGCCGCCGCCCCAGCGCTGCACCAACGAGTCGACCGGCCGCGCCGAGATGCCGGTGGCCAGGGCGAGGTCGGCCAACGACTGGGCCACGAGCTCGTCGTCGGCGAACTGGAGGCTGGCCTCCTCGTGGTGGCGCCCGATCGAGGTGCGCAGCACCAGCAGCCCGCCACCCGCCTCGCGGACCCAGTCCCACTTGTTGAAGCTGAACGTGGCCGCCTTGATCCGGCGCCCGTCAACCGGTGGGACGAGGAATCCCGATCCCTCGAGACCGACCAGGTCCGCCGCGCGGAAGGCGAGCGTGACGATCGCCATCGACGCGTAGTCGATCTCGGCCAGCGCCGACGCCGCGTTCGGGGCGAGGTCGCCGAGCAACCGGGCCGCTGGGGTCGCCGGAATGGCCAGGACCACCTCGTCGGCCGCAATCAGCTCCGGGTGCGTCGTCGGACCGACGAGCACCTCGAACCGCGTCTGCTCGGGACCCTCCACGCGCCGCAGCGCACGCACGGTGGTCGACGTGCGCACCTCGAAGCCGCCTGCCGCGACGAGCTCGAGTGGCAGCCGACCGACACCGCCCACCAGACCGGCGAAGACCGGCACGTCGGAGGGTGTGGGCGTCGCACGGGCAGCCTCCAGCAGGGAGAGCGACCGCTCCAGGAGCGCCACGACCTGCGGGATCGTGGCCCGCGCGGAGAGCTCGGTGGCGTGCCCGGCGTAGACGCCGCCGAGCAGCGGCTCGACCAACCGGTCCACGACCTCGACGCCGAGACGCCGGGCCACGAAGTCGGCCACCGACACGTCATCGCCCTCGAGTGCGATCACCTGCTCGGCGCGGGCCCGGGCCACGCCGTGGTCGGAGAGTACGCCGGACGCGGCCAGCTGTTCGAGGTCGGCCGGGACGCCCATCACCGAGCGCGGCAGGGGGCGCAGCGCGTCACGGGTCCAGAGCCGGGAGGAGAGCGTTCCGGGGTGCACCAGGTCGAGCCCGAGCTCGCGGGCCAGGCCGGTCGCCTCGGGACGACGGTTCAACATGGCCTCGGCGCCGACGTCGACCTGCACTCCCCCGACCTCGGCGAGTCGGAGCTTGCCGCCGACCTGCGGGGCGGCCTCGAGCACGGTCACCCGCCGGCCCTGCTGAACGAGGCGACGAGCCGCGGTCAACCCGGCGATTCCGGCACCAACGACGACGGTTCGAGTCACCCGCCCAGCCTGCCACGTGGTCAGACGGCGGCGCGGACGCGGGCCTCGATCTCCATCCGGCGGAAGCCGCTGCGGTGGAAGACCAGCGGGTCACCGAAGCCGTCGCCGCCGACGGCGTGGAGGCGAAGCAGCACGATGGTGTGGTCTCCGGCCTCCACCTCCTGGTGGATCGTGCAGTCGAACTGGGCCAGGCCGTCGTCGAGGGTGACCGCCTCGTCGGAGGTGACCGAGACCGCCAGTCCGTGGAAGCGGCTCTCCACGGGACCGGCGAGCTGGCGGCAGACCGAGCCGTGGTGCTCGGCGAGGATGGTGACGCCCAGGTGCCGGGCCCGTCGCAGGTCGGGCCAGGTCTTCGACGTGTTCGCGATCGAGAACGACACCAGCGGCGGGTCGAGGCTGACCGAGGTGAACGAGCTCGCGGCCAGACCGGTGAGCTGGCCGTCGACCTCGGCGGCCACTGCGACGACTCCGCTCGGGAAGACGCCGAAGGCCTCGCGCAGCGCTGCGGGGTCGAGGTCCTGGTTGGTGGTCAGCGTGGTCATGCGGGGGCTCCTTCGTGGGAGGCGGTCAGAGAGTCGATCAGCGGTCGGTTGACGGCGAGCCAGTCGGTGAACGCATCCGGGTCGTCGTACGCCCCGTCGATCAGGTAGAGCGCCGGAGCCGGCAACGTGGCGCCGATCTCGACGAGCACCGGTCGCAGGGTCAGCTCGGGCGCCAGTGCGTGGCCGGGGCCGGCCCCGAGCATCAGCGGTACGGCGACCGTGCCGCGCAGCGCGTCGGGAGCGAAGCGGTCGAGGAACACCTTGAGCAGGCCGGTGTAGGTGGCCTTGTAGGTCGGGCTGGCGATCACCACCAGTTCCGCGGACGACACCTCGGCAACCAGCCTGGAGACGGTGGTGTCCGACCAGTCGAGGAGCGCGGGCCCGATCGAGCCGAGGTCGACGACCAGCGGGTCGACGGCACCCAGCTCGGTGGCGAGCCGCACGGCGGCCTCGTAGGTGCGCGAGCGCGGCTTCGGGTTGCCGACGACGACCGCGACCCGGGTCACGAGGCGGCCTTGCGTGCGGCGAACGGAACACTCGCGACGGACGAGACGGGCGCGGGTGCCGGGTTGGTCCACCGACCCCGCGCGGCCAGGACCGGCAGGACGCCTTCGCCGAACGCGTAGGCCTCCTCGAGGTGCGGGTAGCCGGAGAGCACGAACTCGCTGATGCCCAGCTCGGCGTACTCCTCGATCCGGTCGGCGACCTCCTCGTGACTGCCGACCAGGGCGGTGCCGGCTCCGCCGCGGACCAGGCCGACGCCGGCCCACACGTTGGGGTGGATCTCGAGGTCGTCGCGGTTGCCCCAGTTGAGCTCGAGCATGCGGCGCTGGCCCTCGGACTCGCTCTGCTTGAGCCCGGCCTGCACCTTCTCGATGGTGGCGTCGTCGATCGAGTCGAGCAGTCGCTGAGCCTCGGCCCAGGCCAGCTCGGAGGTGTCGCGGGCGATGACGTGCATCCGGATCCCGAACCTGATCTCGCGGCCTTCCGCCTCGGCGAGTCCACGGATCCAGGCGATCTTCTGCGCCACCGCGGCCGGCGGCTCGCCCCACGTCAGGTAGACGTCGGCGTACTTCGCGGCCACGTCACCGGCGGCCGGCGAGGAGCCACCGAAGTAGATCTCCGGTGTCTCGTGCGGCACGGCCGCCAGCTGTGCCCCCTGCACCCGGATGTGCTCGCCCTCGAAGTCGACGGTCTCGCCTGCCCAGAGCCGGGTGACCACGTCGAGGAACTCCCCACACCTGGCGTAGCGACCGTCCTTGTCGAGGAAGTCGCCGAAGCCGCGCTGCTCCGTGCTCTCGCCGCCGGTCACGACGTTGAGCAGCAGGCGGCCACCCGACATGTTGGTGAACGTGGTGGCCATCTGTGCGGCCAGGGTCGGTGAGAGCAGCCCCGGGCGGAACGCGACCAGGAACTTCAGCCGCTCCGACAGTGAGGCAAGCATCGCGGTGGAGATCCAGGCGTCCTCGCACCACGCGCCGGTCGGGGTCAGTGCGGCCTCGAATCCCAGCTGCTCGGCGCTGCGCGCGATCTGCCCGAGGTAGGGCACCGAGGCCGGCCGGCCCTGGGGTCCGGCATCGGCGTCGACACCGTGGCCGCCGCTGAGCACGTAGCGGCTGTCGCCGCCGTTGGTGGGCAGGAACCAGTGGAACTTGAGGTCGGTCATGTCGTTCCCTT
>NZ_BCRJ01000094.1 GCF_001552535.1 Nocardioides jensenii JCM 1364 = NBRC 14755
TCGAGATTCAGATCTGGCCGTGGTTGGGTGGGAGAGTCCCGTCGACCGCGAAGTGGCCGAGGTGCTGCACCTTCCATGCCGCGGGGTCGTGCAGCGTGTGGGTGCGGGCGTTGCGCCAGTGCCGATCGAGGTTGAGTCCGGCCAGCGCGGAGCGGGTGCCGGAGACCTCGAAGAGCCGACTGGCCACCTCGACGGCCGCCGCGGTGGTCGAGGCCCGGGCGGCCGCCACGGCGAGACTCGCCTCGCCCGCCGACTGGGCGGTGAGTACGTCGTCTGCCCGGTCGATCGCACGACCGGCCTCGGCAAGCAACGCCTCCGCGCCGCGCACCTGCAGCTCGAGCTCGCCGAAGGCATGCACGATCAGCGGGTCGTCGGCGGCACGCTCGACACCGGCGTCGGGATAGGGCCGGCTCTTGCTGCGCACGAACGATGCGGCCTCATCCAGTGCCGCGCGGGCGATGCCGGCGTCGATGGCGGCATGCATCAGCTGGGCGAAGGCGCCGTACGTCTGGGGTGCCTCAAAGGTGAGGTGGAACGGCGTGATCCGTTCGTGGCGTACGTCGACGCCGTCGAGCTCGACGGTGCCACTGGCCGTGGTCCGTTGACCGAGGCCGTCCCAGTCGTCGGTCACGGTGACGCCCTGGGCATGGCGTTCGACCCAGGCGACATGCAGCGGACCGTCGACGCCGAGGTGGGTCAGCACGGGGATCCAGTCGGCGAACAGCGCGCCGGTGCAGTAGCCCTTCACCCCGTCAAGGCGGTAGCCCCCGTCGTACGTCGTGAGGGTGGTGCGGATGTCGCGCACGTGTTTGGTGCCGGTCTCTGACTGGGCGTTGCCGAAGCGCTTGCCGCGCAGCACCTCGCCGAAGAAGAACGCCTTCTGCTCATCGGTCGCGTGGTGACGTAGCGCGTTGACGTAGACGAAGTGGCTGTGCGGGATCTGCGCCACTGACGGGTCACCCTGGGCCAGGGCGCGGAACACCTCGGCAACGACCTCGCCGCGCAGGTCAGCGCCGCCGTACGTCGCGGGGACCGTGATCGCGAGGAGCCCGCTGGCCGAGAGCCGGTCGAGCTCGGCGGTCGGCAGGATGCGCTCGGCGTCGCGTCGGGCGGCGCCCTCGGCGAGCTCCGCGCCGATCTCGCGGGCCACCTGGACGGCTTGGTCGGCGGTGAGGACCGGCACCGCTGCGTGGTCTCGACGAGCGCTCGCCGGCGCTTGCTGCTCGAGCACCGAAGCGGCGCTCATGCGGCACGCTCCGCCTCGGCCTGCTCCATCTCCCGGACGATGGGGAGCACGTGCTGGCCGAAGTACTGAACCTCTTCGTGGAAGTGCAGGTAGCCGAAGAGCATCAGGTTGACGCCGCGACGCTTGAACTCGACGATCCGCTCGGCGACCTGCTCAGGAGTGCCGATCAGGTTGGTGCGGAAACCGTCGTTGTACTGCACGAGATCCTCGAAGGAGGAGTCCTGCCACATGCCCTTCTTGTCCGACGTGGACTGCCCGGCCTGCTTGACCGCCGACCCGAAGCCTTCCACGGCCTCACGGTCGGCCTTGGCGACGATCTCGCGCAGGGTCTCCCGAGCTTCCTTCTCGGAGTCGCGGGCGATCATGAAGCCGTTCAGTCCAAACCGCACCGTGCGGTCGTGGGCCCGGGCCTCGCCACCGACGTCGGCGATCTGCTCGGAGATGCCGTCGGGGGTGTTGCCGTTGGAGAAGTACCAGTCCGAGACCCGGCCGGCCATCTTGCGGGCGTCGGCGGAGTTGCCGCCCTGGAAGATCTCGGGGTGCGGGCGTCCCTCACTGGCGAGCGGCTTCGGCTTCAGGTCGAAGTCGTGCAGGTTGTAGAAGTCGCCGTTGAACTCCGCGTGCTCAGAGGTCCAGATCTCGCGCACGTAGCGGATGAACTCCTCGGAACGGCGGTAGCGCTCACCGTGCTCGACCCAGCTCTCGCCCATCTTGGTGAACTCGTCCTTGAACCAGCCGCTCACCACGTTGATCGCGGCGCGGCCACCCGAGAGGTGGTCTGCGGTGGCGATGTACTTCGCGAGCACCCCCGGCTGCCACATCCCCGGGTGGACCGCGGCGATCACCTTGAGACGCTCGGTGGCGAGAAGCAGTGCGAGGCTGAAGCTGGTCGACTCGTGCTGGTACGCCGCGCCGTACGACGCCATGTAGCGCACCTGCGAGAGCGCGTAGTCGAAGCCGTTGTTCTCGGCCAGCTGGGCGAGCGTCTTGTTGTACTCATAGCCCCAGTCGGTGCGCTGCTCGATCTTGCTGACCACCAGACCCCCGCTGACGTTGGGCACCCAGTAGGCGAACTTCAGCGGGTCGGTGTTTGGTGCGATCGCGCTCATCGAAACTCCTTAATGACGTCTATGTCTAGTAGGTTGCTATATTTAGGTGCGGAGATCAAGGCGAGGCCGGCCACCACGCCGTCGCGTCTCGCTATGTGGTGATCGGCCCCGCCTGTCACCCGCATTCGCGGGCCTTCGTTCTGTCGCGCTTCGTCGTGCCGATCGCCCAGGCGTACGGCGGCGGTGTGCCGTTGACCTCGTAGGCGCCGACCACCCGCGCCTTGAGGATGCGCGGGTTGTGCGACGACACCGTGCGGGCGTTGCGCCAGTGCCGATCGAGCGCCTTCGCGCGAGACGTGGCCGAGGCACCGAGCGTGTCGAACAGGTCGCTGGTCGCCCTGAGGACCAGCTCGGTGACCACGACCTGGGCCGCCGCGGACTCGATCTCGGCCGCTTCGTTGATCGCGAGCACCCGGTCAGGCTCGGCCCCCGAGGCCTCGAACGCCGCCTGCACGGTTGTCGCGACCCGGAGCGTGGTCGCCTCGGCCGCATAGACCGCGGAGGAGATCTCTCCGATGCGGGCCAGGACCTGGGCGTCGTCGCGCACCCGGGCCGCATTCGCATGTGAGTAGTTGCGCTCGCGCCGCCGCACCTCGGCCACGGCATCACGCAGGGCTGCCCGGCCGATGCCACTCAAGGTGGCCAGCAGGTTCAGCTGGTAGACCGCGGTCTGGTAGGGGAAGCGCTCGGCGAAGACGAGCACGTTCGCGGCCTCGACCCGCACGTTGTCGAAGGTGGCCGTGCCACTGCCGGTCCCCCGTTGCCCGAACCCGTCCCAGTCGTCGGTGACGCTGAAGCCCGACTCGTCGGTGCGGACCAGGGCGATCACGAAGGTGCCATCCTCGCGCAGCGCGTAGACGTCGGCCCACTCGGCAAAGATCGTGCCGGTCGTGTAGTACTTCGTGCCGTTGAGGCGGAAGCCGTCGCCGTCCGAGCTCAGCACGGTCTGCTGGGTGTCGATCGTCGTCGAGCCGACCTCCGACCAGGCATTGCCGCCGATCTCGCCGGCCACGAAACGGTCGAACCAGGTGGCCTGGTCCACGCCGATCGCATGCTGGTGGAGCCGGTCCTCGGCAAGCGCGAAGTGGCCGCGCAGAGCCTGCGGCAGGTTGTTGTCGACGGCGGCCAGGTCGATCCAGAGCTGGGTCAGCTCGGGCCAGGTCAGCCCGGCGCCGCCGTGCTCGACCGGCACGCGCAGCGCGCCGTACCCGGCCTTCTTGAGCCAGTCGATCTGCTCGGCCGGCAGGGTGCCGTCGAGCTCGCGCTCGACCGCTCCGGCAGCGATCCTCTCCAGCAGCGGCTGGTACGACGACCGCACCTCGGCGAGCCTCGTGGTCGGAGCGGCGGGGCGCCCTGGGGCGACGTCCTGCCGAGCGGTGTCATTCAGGGTCATGTGGTTCACCTCGGGAGTTGTGGCGGAAGGTCGAAGGACGGTCGATCACGTGTACCAAGTGGGCTCGGGGAGCTCACCGAGCAACGTGTGGCGCCCCACCTCGGCACGCTTGTGGGCGACCGGGTCGTGGAGGCTGTGGGTGCGGATGTTGCGCCAGAACACGTCGAGACCGACCGAGTTGGCAGTCGCTCGGGCCCCGGTGACCTCGAAGATGCGGTTGGTCACCTCGAGTCCGGTGTCGATGGCCACCTGCTTCGCGGCGGCGATCAGGACGGCCGCCTCACCGCGCTCCCGCGCGGTCACCGAGTCAGCGTGGGCGTTGATCCGCTCGATCAGCACCGCGGCTCGCTCGGTGATCGCCTCGGCGGCCCACAGCTTCGACTGCAGGTCGCCGTACGTCTCGAGGATGTAGAACTCCTCCTGGGCGCTGGACTTCACATCCGTGGCATAGGGCCAGGCGCGGGTCTTGTCGCGGGTGTAGGTCGTCGCCGTCGACAGCGCGCCCTGGGCGATCCCGACGTAGATGTTGGCGAAGATCAACTGGATCAGCGGCACGTTCAGGGTGTTGTAGATCCGGGGCCGGAAGACGCGATCGACATGTCCGGCGGCGGCTTCCCACGGCACGTGGACGTCGACGATCTCGACACCGCCACTCTCGGTGAGACGCTGACCCAGGTTGTCCCAGTCACCGAGGAAGCGGATGCCCTCCTGCGCCGTGGGAACGATCGCAAAGATGTGGTTGTCGGTGCCCTCCAGGACCCCTTCGAGCACGGTGACGTCGGAGACCCTGCCGCCGGTCGAGAAGGACTTCTTGCCGTTGTAGACCAGCTCGTCGTCGACCTCGGTGATGACCAGATCGCTGTCGCGCGGATTCACCGCACCACCGAAGAACCACTGGTTCTCGACGGCCTGCTGCTCGACGGCCTCGATCTGCTCGGGGGTGCCGACCAGGCGGACCGCCCAGAACCACAGGTAGTGATAGCCGATCAGCTGCCCGATGGAGCCGTCTCCGGCGGAGATCGCCCGGATCACCCGGTTGGCCGTGGTCCAGTCCTGCCCACCCCCTCCGTGTTCGACCGGTCCGAGCAGGGTGACCAGGCCGGAGTCCTTGAGCAGGCGGACCTCGGCAACCGGCGTGGCGTTGGCCCGGTCACGCTCGACGGCGTCGACGGCAAGCTGGGTGGCCACGGCCTCGGCGCGAGCGACCCACTCCTCAGGTGTGCTGGGCAGTGGACCGGCCCAGGTGGATGTGGCCGGCGTGGTGATCGACATGTGTTCGCCTCTCGACAAGTGCTCTATTTGGATAATGTCTAGTGAACTAGTCTAGAATTATGGATGCAAGGAAAAGCGGGGCATTGGCAGTGGGCCAAAACCCGAGGGGGTGAGCGGCGCAACCTTCCACCGGTTGGTTGCACAGAAGGAGACACAGGGTGCGGATCGAGCAACTGCAGTACATCGCCGCGGTGACCCAGCACGGGTCACTGCGCAAGGCCAGTGAGTCCCTGCACCTCTCCCAGCCGGCGCTCAGCGAGGCGGTGAGCAAGCTGGAGCGGGAGCTGGGCGTGACCCTGCTCGACCGGCGCCGGTCGGGGGCTCGGATCAGCCGTCAGGGCAGGGATCTGCTCCAGAACATGGTTGAGGTGCTCGAGGCCGTCGGCCGGCTCCGCACCGCTGCCGGCGACCAGCAACTCAGCAGCCGCATGGTTCGGATGGGCACGGTCAACGCCGCCACCTCCACGCTGCTCGTGCCCGCCGTACGCGACTTCCAGCGGGCCAATCCCGGAACCACCGTCGAGGTGGTGAACACCCAGCAGGCCGAGATCCACCAGGGTCTGGCCGAGGGTGGTCTCGACCTCGGCCTGATCAATGTGCTCGAGGGGGACGACGTGCCCGTCGACCTCGACGGCACGCACCTGATCCACGGCCGGCCGGTGCTGATCTGTCGCCACGACCATCCGCTCGCGTCGTACGACCAGGTCAGTGTGACCCAACTGCGCGAGCACGAGTTCGTGGTGATGCGGGCCGGCTACCTGATGCACCGCTTCGTGCACCGCCTCTTCGGTGCCCAGATGCCACCGGTTGCGTTCAGCACGGACGGCGCCGAGATGGGCAAGGTGATGGTCGCCGAGGGACTCGGCGTCACCGTGCTTCCCGACTACAGCGTGATCGGCGATCCGATGGAGCGCGCCGGCCTGATCACGCACCGACCGATCAGCGGGGACGAGACCGGGGTCGGCCTGGTCATGCTGCAGCGTCGTGGGGAGCACCTCCCCCAGTCCGTCCGTGACCTGCAGGCCGGCCTGGTGGCCCACTCGCGGAGCTACCGCCGGGCCAGTTGACGGAACCGCGGGGCCGTCGCGCCCGTCCCACCTGCATGACGAAGCCACTCACGAGACTCGCCGTCCCGCTCCTCGCAGCCGGACTCATCGCACTCACGGGCTGCTCGTCGGGGGACGACTCCGACAGTGGCTCCTACTCCCCGACCGAGAGCCGGGCCGACGTCCAGTCCGACGTCCAGTTGGGCGACCGGGCCGAGAACCTGACCGATGCCGACGGAGACCCGGGGCCGGCCGCGAGCCAGGCCCCGTCGACCGCGTCGGAGAACGCCCCGGAGAAGAGCGGTGCCGGACGAACCGCACCGCAGGACAAGGCCGTGATCAGCACCGGCACCGTCTCGCTGCGCAGTGAGGACACGGAGCAGGCCCGCTTCGACCTCCAGAAGGTGCTCGACGCGCACGAGGGCACCATCGACGAGGAGAACACCTCCACCGACGACGGCGGCAAGGTCGACAACACCCGCCTCGTCGTACGCCTTCCGGTGACGGAGTTCGACCAGGCGATGACCGATCTCGCCGGCGTCGCCGAGCTGACCGGCTCGAGCCGCAGCTCGGAGGACGTCACCACCCAGGTGATCGACAACGACGTGCGGATCCGCGCCCAGGAGAAGAGCCTCGAGCGGATCGAGGTGCTGCTGGCGCGGGCCTCCGACATCGCCGACATCGTCTCCATCGAGGCCCAGCTCAGCTCACGCCAGGCAGAGCTCGACTCCCTCAAGTCGCAGCAGGCCTACCTGAGGGACCAGACCAGCCTCTCCACGATCACCATCCACCTCGAGCACGAGGACGCGACGGCCAAGGAGAAGAAGGACGACGACCAGCACAACGCGTTCGTCGGCGGCCTGCTCGACGGGTGGAACGCACTCACCGGGTTCGGCGCCGGCCTCGCCACGGTGGTCGGGGCACTGCTGCCGTTCGCCGTCGTGATCGGTCTGCTCGGCATCCCCGTGCTCGTGCTGTGGCGGCGCCTCCGAACGCGTCCGCAGTCGATCGCTCCCCCGGTCGCGAGCGCGGAATAGCCTCGGGGTCTCGCGAGGCCGGAACCCTCAGTCGAGGGGGTGGCCCTGGACGAACTCCGTCAGTGCCTTGAGCTGGTCGGGGTTCGTCGAGGGGATCACGCCGTGGCCGAGGTTGAAGATGTGGCCCTTGGCGGAGCGGCCGGCCTCGATGATCTCGCCGGCCCGCGCGGTCATCACCTCGGTCGGCGCGAAGACCAGGGTCGGGTCGAGGTTGCCCTGGACGCCCCGGTCACCGACGGCCTTGATGCCGTCCGCGAGCGGCGTACGCCAGTCGACGCCGACCACGTCGGCGCCGGCCTCACCCATCAGGGAGAGCAGGTTCGAGGTGCCGACACCGAAGTGGATCCGCGGCACGTCGAGCTCGCCGGCCGCGGCCAGCACCCGCGCGGAGTGCGGCATCACGTGCTCGCGGTAGTCGGCCGGGGTCAGCGCGCCGGCCCACGAGTCGAAGAGCTGGACGGCGGACGCGCCCGCCTCGACCTGGACCGTGAGGTAGTCCGCGGCGACACCGGCGATCTTGCGCATGAGCGCGTCCCACACGTCGGGGGCGCCGAACATCATCGCCTTGGTCTTCGCATGGTCCTTGGACGGTCCCCCCTCGACCAGGTAGGACGCCACCGTGAACGGGGCCCCGGCGAAGCCGATCAACGGGGTGCCGCCCAGCTCGCCGACCAGGTTGTGCACAGCCTGGGTGATGAAGGGGACGTGCTCGGGCGTCAGGTCCGGGATCGCCGCGACGTCGGCCAGCGTCTCGACCGGCTTCGCGACCACCGGCCCGACGCCCGGCACGATGTCGAGGTCGACCCCGACCGCCTTGAGCGGCAGCACGATGTCGGAGAAGAAGATCGCCGCGTCGACGCCGTAGCGGCGTACCGGCTGGAGGGTGATCTCGGTGACCAGGTCGGCGTTCATGCACGAGTCGAGCATCGCGACGCCCTCGCGAACCTTGAGGTACTCGGGCAGCGAGCGACCCGCCTGGCGCATGAACCACACCGGCGTGTGCGGCACGGGCTCCCCACGAGCGGCACGGAGGAAGGCGGAGTCACGAAGATCGGTGGAGGCAGTCACAGGTGAATCTTCGCAGGTCAGCCGCGAACCACCGATTCGCACTCGATGGATCGTGACCCGAGCGGCGTGGCACCCCTCCGGCCGGGGGGCCGCGGCCTAGTGTGGAGGGCATGGTGGTCCGGCAAGAGGCGCACCCGGGATCCGGTGCGGGCCTGCCCCCGGAGGAATTCCGGGTCGCGGTCGAAAGCATGAGCGCGGCACGACTGCGTCCTGAAGTGTTCTGCGAGTCGATGCCCGCACCGCAGCGCATCGCGCCCTACGCCAGTGCGCTCTCGGCCGACGTCACGGTCGACGACGCCGACATCGGCACCGGGCGCATCATCCTGCTGCACGACCCGGCGGGCAACGACGCGTGGGCCGGCACCTTCCGCTTCGTGGCCTACGCCCGCGCCGAGATCGACCCCGAGATGGTCACCGATCCCCTGCTGGGCGAGGTCGGCTGGTCCTGGCTGACCGAGGCACTCCAGGCCCATGGCGCCGAGTTCACGGCGCCGTCGGGCACCGTCACCCGGGTGGCCACCGAGAGCTACGGCTCGATGTCCGACGAGGACGCCACCGCTCAGCTCGAGATCCGCGCCTCGTGGACCCCCGTCGGACCCGACAACGGCGACCTCGACGTCTCCGCACATGTCGAGGCCTGGGGCGAGCTGCTGTGCACCGCCGTCGGCCTTGAGCCCGTGCCCGAGGGAGTGACCGCGATCCCCAGCCGCCGCGGCCAGCGCGGTCCCGCCCAGTGAGCGACACCGCCGAGACCCCCGACGAAGCCGCCGACGAGACCGCACCGGAGGCCACGCCCGCCCCGCTGCTGACGCTGCGTGACGGGCTTCCCCCCGTGATCGAGACCGAGGACGCGCTGGCCGAGGTGGTGGCCCGCTTCGCCGCCGGCACCGGCCCGGTCGCGATCGATGCCGAGCGAGCCTCGGGCTACCGATACTCCGCCCGCGCCTACCTGATCCAGCTGCGCCGCGAGGGCTCCGGCACGGCACTGGTCGACCCGATCGCGTTCGAGAACCTCGACGACCTGCAGACCGCGCTCGAGGGCGTGGAGTGGATCCTCCACGCCGCCACCCAGGACCTCGCCTGCCTGGCCGAGGTCGGGCTGCGCCCCTCCTCCCTGTTCGACACCGAGCTCGCCGGCCGGCTGCTGGGCTACCCCCGGGTCGGCCTGGCCACGCTGGTGGAGACCACCCTGGGCATGTCGCTGCGCAAGGAGCACTCGGCCGCCGACTGGTCCCGCCGCCCGCTGCCCGACTCCTGGCTCGAGTACGCCGCCCTCGACGTCGAGCCCCTCGTCGAGCTGCGGGCCGTGATGGCCGCCGAGCTCGACGAGTCGGGCAAGTCCGAGTGGGCACGTCAGGAGTTCGAGCACCTCCTGGACTTCACCCCCGCCAAACGAGCCGAGCCCTGGCGTCGTACGTCACAGCTGCACCGGGTCCGGGGACGCCGGGCACTGGCCGCCGTACGTGCCCTGTGGGAGGCCCGCAACGCAATCGCCGAGGAGCGTGACGTCACGCCCGGCCGCGTGCTCCCCGACTCCGCGATCATCGCGGCCGCCCTCGCGATGCCTGCCGACCGCGCCACCTTGCTGCGCACCCAGGGCTTCCACGGGCGCGGTGCCGACCGCTATGCGGCCACCTGGGTCAGCGCCCTCGCCGAGGCCCGCGAGATGCCCGAGACCGATCTGCCGCAGCGGGGCCCTCGCGGCGACGGGCCCCCCGTCGCCCGTGCCTGGGCCGAGAAGGATCCGGTGGCGGCTCGCCGGTTGAGCCGGGCGCGCACCGAGATGACGTCGTTGGCCGAGACCAACCACCTGCCGGTGGAGAACCTGCTCACCCCCGACACCCTGCGCCGCGTGCTCTGGACACCGCCTGCCACCCGCGACCCGGAGGCGCTCGCGGCCGGCGTCCGCGAGGCCTTGGCCGGTCTCGGTGCCCGGCAGTGGCAGATCGGCCTGGTGGAGCCGATCCTCACCGAGTCGATCCTGTTGGCCGACGTCGAGCCGCCCGAAGCCGACGACGCCCCCTCGTCCTCCTCTTCCTCCGACGTCTAGTCGGCAACGGCGCGACCCCCTCGGATTCACGTTCCGAGGGGGTCGTGTCGTTGCCGACGATCGGTTCAGCCGGTGGGTGTCGCCGACGGCTCTTGCTGGTTCTCCAGGACTGGCTTGGAGGCCTCGTCGATGGCGTCGGTCAGATCCTCGAGATCGAGCAGGCGGTTGTAGAACATCTTGTAGAGCGGGGCGTGCACGGCCTTCTCCAGGTCACTCCAGGAGTCGAGCAGCGGCGGCTGGACGATGTCGCGCACGGTGCGGTTGAACACCTCGGCGTGCGCCGGCAACTGGTCGGGCTGCAGGAAGGCCTTGTCCTCGGCGACCTCGTTGTTCGAGGGCACCAGGTAGCCGGCCTCGGCGACCCGCTCGACCGACTCGGTCGAGATGGTGTCGACCAGGAACTCGGCCGCCGCAGACACGCTGGCCGGCTGGGCACTGATGCACAGGCCGCTCACGTCACCCACGGTCGTCCCGGTGTCGAGCATCGGCATCGGCATCACGTCGAAGCTCAGACTGGGCGTCTTGCGCAACTCGGGGACCAGGGTCCGGTAGCCCGCGATCATGCCGAGCTTGCCCTTCTTGAACCGGTCCAGCGCCGACTCCTTGCGCAGCTGGCGCGGCGTCAGCGTCAGCTTGTCGGTGCGCAGGATGTCCATGGTGCGCAGCAGGGCCCCGCGTGAGGACTCCTCCGAGAGAGTGAGCGTGGTGGGTTGGCGCTGGTCGTCGAAGAGCTGGCCCCCACCGGAGTAGACGAACGGCGCGATGCCCTCCAGGGTCGGCTCGATGTAGACGCCCTTGGCGCCGGGGCGGTTCGAGGCGAACTCCGCGGCCGCGTTGAACTGGTCGAGGGTCCACGCGGCGTGAGAGGCAGGCGAGTCGAGACCCTGCTCCTTCATCGCCTCCCAGTCGATCAGGTTGGTGTTGTAGTACATGACCATCGGCGAGACGCCGTACGGCATGCACTGCAGGCGCCGGTCGATCGCGAACGCGTCGACCGCGTCACGCTTGTAGAAGTCGCCGAAGTCGACGCCACGCGAGTCCAGGAGCTCCTCGACCGGCTGGTTGAGGCCCTGTTTCGACACCTCCGCCAGGTCGCGCTGCGAGAGCAGGTAGACGTCCGGCGGGTTCTTCGCCTGGAGGCGGTCGATCACCTCGTCGGCGTCCTTGGCGGGCTCGAGGGTGACCTTGGTGGTCGGGTGCTCCTTGTTGAACTGGTCGACCGTCGACTGCATCGCGGCGACCTCTTCGTCGGGTCCGTAGGCCATGAAGGTCAGCTTGATCGGCTTCTTCACCGTGCCGATCGGATCCGCCTGGGGCTCGCCGGTGTCCGAGTCACATGCCCCCGCAAACAGTGCCAACAGGACCGCGCCACACGCCATCGCCGCACGAGTCTTCACGCCCGAACGCCCTTTCCTCGCCGCTTCATGTCAACCCACGATATCGGGACACACCGAGGACGCGACGTCCAGCACTCGATGTGACCCCTACGCTGACGCCATGGCATCCCTTCCCCGCCCGCTCCTCGGGCTCTCCGCGGGCCTGCTGGCCGTGACTGTTCTCACCTCGTGCGGTTCGGACGCCTCGAACGACGACACGAACGCCTCCGACCCGTCGGAGTCCACGTCGATCGAGGCCAGCGACTCGCCCAGCTCGGCGGATCCCACCGCCTCGGCTCCGACGGCCACCGACCCGGTGCCGGTGACCTCGGCTCCCCCGAGCTCCTCGTCGGTCGACCCCAGCAACCCCGTCGACGGGCTCTTCCTCACCGCCGAGGAGATGCCCGGCCTCAACGACCAGACGGTCTGGACCGACGCCGGCACCGAGCCCGAGGGAACGACGCCCTTCGGTGACTGTGCGAAGTTCTCCCTGGTCGACTCAGGGGCCGACGCCGCATCGGTGCGCAACTTCACGGCGGCGGGCTCACAGCGAGCGGCCCAGCTGATCGCGACCTTCGCCGACGCGAAGTCCGCCTGGCGGGTCGAGCAGGTGCTGCGCGGCTGGCACCGTGACTGCGCAAAGCAGCTCGACGCCGACGTCGAGAAGGTCAACCCGATCCTGCCGGCGACGGTCGGCACGGGCAAGGCGTTCACCTACCTGCTGCAGTTCGGCAAGGCTGACGCCGAGGAGCACCACTTCAACGGCGTCGCGGTGAACCGGCTCGGCGCCACGATCTCGATCGTGCTGATCGACAACGCCGGCCAGGACTACAACTACGACGTCGGCCAGGAGCCGGCCCAGCAGGCAGCGCGCGCGGTCGCCGACAAGCTCGGTTGATCGCTGCTTGCCCGGGCCCTGTCTGCCCGGGCCCTGTCTGCCCGGGCCCTGTCTGCCCGGGCCCTGTCTGCCCGGGCGCTGTCTGTCGGGCTCGTTCTGAAGGTGCCGAGTGGATGGGCTCAGGTGAGCCCACGTGAGCCCATTGACCCATTGAGCCCACGTGAGCACGGTCTGCTGGGTCTGCTGGACCAATTGGTCCAGCAGACCCAGTCCGCAAGCAGCACTGGTTGCAAGGGGCCCGCGGACCGTGTCGCAGGCGACCCGCTCGACATCTCAGAGCCGCCGTTCACCCGTTCACCCGGTCACCCGTTCACCCAGTCACCCGTTCACCCGGTCACCGGTTCAGGCGGTCAGGCGTTCAGGCGGGTGACCTCGTCGGCGCTCAACTCGAGGTGGGTCGCCTCGGCCGTGTCGCGGATCGACTCCGGCCGGCTGGCTCCCGGGATCGGGATGATGCTCGGCGAACGAGCCAGCAGCCAGGCGATGCAGGCCTGCTGGGGACTCACCCCGTGGGCCTCCCCCACCTCGGCGAAGGCCGCGAAGTCGTCGGCCAGGTCGGCGGCGTGCCGCATGCCTCCCAACGGACTCCAGGGCAGGAACGCCAGCCCGAGCTCCTCGCAGAGGTCGAGCTCGGGCTCACTGCTGCGGAAGCTCGGGCTGAACTGGTTCTGTACCGCGACCAGCGCGTCACCGAGGATGCCGTGGGCCTCCCGGATCTGATCGGGATTCGCGTTGGAGAGCCCCACGCGCTGCACCAACCCCTCGTCGTACAACTCCTTGAAGGCGCCGATCGTCTCGGCGTAGGGCACGGACGGGTCGGGACGGTGGTGCTGGTAGAGGTCGATCGACTCGACGCCGAGACGCTTGAGCGAGCCCTGCACGGCCTCCCGGATCCACTCAGGGCGCCCGTCGACCGGCCATTCGGCGCCCTCGCGACGGATGCCGCCCTTGGTCGCGACGAGCACCTCGGGTGAGCCGGCCGCGCGCAGGGCCTCGGCGACCAGCTCCTCGTTGTGGCCCAGGCCCGGTCCGTCGGGCGCGTAGCAGTCGGCGGTGTCGATGAACGTCACGCCGACCTCGAGCGCCGCGTGCACGGTGGCGATGGCCTCGTCGCGCGGCGGCAGCTCGCCGGTGGCGAACCTGTTGCGCGACAACGGCATGCCGCCGAGTCCGATGGCACTGACGGTGCGGTCGCCGAGCTCTCGTGTCTTCATGTTCCTGACGTTACCGAGACCCGGGGAACCCGTCGATCGTCCGTTACCGAGACCCGTTGAACCCGTCGATCGTCGCGCCGGGCCGAGCGGCCGTCTCAGCCGAGGTCGACGTACTCCCGGGAAGCCTCGACGACGCGCTCGAAGATCTGCCGGTCCAGGGCAGCACCCTCGCGGCGGAGGTCACCGTCAGGGAGGCGGAGCAGCCGGTTCAGGCGGACCTCGCTGGGGCGCCCGTCCCGGTCCCAGCCGCCCGATCCGACGTCCATCCAGAAGCGACCCTCCTCGGCCTCCTGGGCCTCGTCGCGGTCGTGGTCCTTGGAGGTGAGCTGCAGGGCGAGCCAGGTGTCGCCGTCCTTGGCGAGCAGCACGACCGGGCGGTCCTTGCCCTGGCTGGCGTCCTCCTCGTAGGGGACCCACGCCCACACCACCTCGCCGGGGTCGGGCTCGCCGTTCTCGATCGGTGCGTACGTCGCGTCCATGGAGCGACCCTAGCTTCCCGGCGCCGGTGGTTTCGGGACGCTCGTTCCTCGCTCCTCGACCACCGATTTCTCCCGGTGACCGGCGAAGTTGCCGCGGGCGGTTGAAGCGCCGATTACAATGTGACGAGTACGCCGGACCGCGGCAGCCCCGGGTCCCAAAATTAGCCGCTACGAGCGGCCACGCGCCGTGAGGCGCTCCCGGTCCGGCGTACTCAATCTTTGTTCGGACTGCCGAGACTTCAGGCCAGCCCGACGGCCAGTTCCTGGTGGGCCGCGGTCTCCAACTGCTCGGAGAGCACGAGCATCGGCCGGGCATCGGCACTGTGCAGGTGGGCGCGCCCGACCGAGATCACCCGCGCGAAGGCTGCCGCGCGCAGGAGCACGTCGGCGAACGCGCTCTCGGAGATGCCGGTCAGCACGGTGTCGATCATCGTGCGGACCTGGTCGGGCCCGGGCGGGTCAGCCACCCCGGCGACGACGCGGGCCACCTGGGCGGTGGCACGGCCGGCCTCGAACTGCGCCGCGGCCAACTGCGGTGAGGCATGCACCCAGGCGCGCAGGACGTAGAGCCGCCACAGACAGCCCGCCAGTGAGTCGGCCGGTGCCCCCGACCAGAGGTCGGCCAGCGTCTCGAGCCCCTCGACCTCGGCCAGGTGCAACAGTCGCCCGGCAACCTCACGGTCGTCACTGTCATGCGCGCCACGCACCAGCAGCTGTGCGGCTCGCTCGGCTGCCTCGGAGACCAGCGCCGGATCAGCACCGCCCACCAGCCCGTCGAAGAAGTCGGAGGTCTGCATGCTCGGACGGTGGTGCGGTCGTTCGGTCACCACGCCACAGTACTCAGCGGGGGTGCGGGTCGCGGGGCTCGGCCCTTGAGCGGTGCCGTGGTGGCTGGCGCGGCGTCACAACGCGTGTGGAGCGACCGTGACCCCGGGTGGCAAACGGAAAGCTAGCCGAGGGCCTTGCGGATGCGGGCGTCGCTGACGGTCTGCGCGGTGCCGAGGTGCTGGGCCCACAACGAGACGCGGTACTCCTCCAGCAGCCAGCGGACCCTGCGCAGCGCCTCCCCCGGTGGACGGCCCTCGGGCAGTGCCGCGACCCGGTGCAACCAGGCGTTCTGCAGCTCGCTGAGCTGGTCCATCAGCTGCCGGTCCTTCGCGACCTGGGCGTCCAGCCGCTCACGGCGTACGTCGATCGCGGCGAGGTAGCGCGGCAGCTGCCGCACCTGCTCGACGCCGGTCTCGGCGATGAAACCCCGGTGCACCAACCGGTCGAGCTGGGCACGCATGTCGGTGATCGCCGACAGGGTGGACATGTCGGCCCGACCACTGAGCGACTTGTCGGTGCGCCGCCAGGCCTCCAGCACCCGGAACACGTCGCGCATGACGCCGCGCACGTGGTCGGTCAGGTCGCGCTCGACGGCGGCCAGCAGCGCGTCGTACGCCGCCGTCGTGCGCACCGGTGGGCGGGCGTCGATCGCCTGCTGCAGGACCGCGGCCCGGCAGTCCTCGAGCAGCTCGGTCACGGTCGGGTAGGGCGACCCTGCCAGCGCCAGCTTCTCCGCGTTGCCGAGCGAGTCGAGGACCTCCTTGACGGGCGATGCGGTGCCCAGCACCAGCAGGCGCCGTACGCCGAGACGGTGTCGGGCCTCCTGCTCGTCGGCGGAGCCGAACACCTGCAGGCCGACACTCGAGCCCTCGTCGACCAGGGCCGGGAAGCCGCGCACCTCATGGCCGGCCCGGGTCTGGGTGAAGTCGGACTCGATCACCCCGAAGGTCCACGTGGTCTGACCGGTGACCGCAATCCCGGAGTCGGCGGCGACCTCGGCCATCGCGGCTGCGAACTTCGGCCGGAGCGGCGCCTTGAGTGCCTCCAGGTCCTTGCCGCGGGCCTGCTCACGCCCGGTCTCGTCGACCACCCGGAACGTCGGGCGCAGGTGCTCGGGCACCTTGTCCCAGTCCCAGGCCTCACGTGGGACCACGACGCCGGTGGTCGCCCGGAACCAGCGCTCGAGCGCCTCGAGCAGTGGCTCGTCGCCGACCGGCACCGCGGCCAGGAACTCGCGGGCCTTGTTGGGCGCCGGCACGAAGTTGACCCGCAGGTTCTTCGGCAGGCTGCGGATCAGGGCGGTGACCAGCTCCTCGCGCAGCCCGGGCACGTTCCAGCTGAACTGGTCGGACTCGACCCGGTTGAGCGTCGCCACCGGCACATCGATGGTGAGCCCGTCATCGGCCGAGCCCGGCTCGAAGTGGTAGCCGATCGGGAAGGTGAGGCCCTCGGCGTGCCAGTGCTCCGGATAGTCGTTGGCCCGCACCTCGTCGGCCGTGTCATGGGTGAGCATGTGCGGGTCGAAGGTGAGCAGGTTGCCGTTGCGCTGCCGCTCCTTCTTCCACCACGTGTCGAAGTGCGCGCCGCTGACCACGTCGGCGCCGATGCGGGCGTCGTAGAAGTCGAACAGGGTGTGCTCGTCGACGACGATGTCGCGTCGGCGAGCCCGGTGCTCGAGCTCCTCCGCCTCTTCGAGCAGCGCCTTGTTCTTGGCGTAGAACTTGTGCCGCCCGGTCTCCAGCGCCGGCCACTCGCCGTGGACCAGGGCGTGGCGGATGAAGAGCTCGCGGGCCAGCTCACGGTCGACCTTGCCGTAGTTGACCAGGCGGTCGGCGACCAGCGGTACGCCGTACAGCGTCACCCGTTCACGGGCCATCACCGCCGCCCGCTTGGCCGACCAGTGCGGCTCGGAGTAGTTGCGCTTGACCAGGTGCGCGCCGATCCGTTCGGCCCACTCGGGGTTGATCGCGGCGTTCTGCCTGGCCCACAACCGACTGGTCTCGACGAGTTCGGCGGCCATCAGGAACTGCGGGTTCTTCCGGGCCAGCCCGGAGCCGGGGAAGATCGCGAATCGGGCACCACGAGCGCCGAGATATTCGCGCATCGGTCGCCGGCCGCCGCTCGACCTGGTGTCCCGCTCCTCCAACGCACCGATGTGCGAGAGCAGCCCGGAGAGCAGGGCCTGGTGGATGCCGTCGGAGTCGGGCTGATCGGCCGGTTGACCGGCTGCGAGGCCCATCTCCTTGCAGACCTGGCGCAACTGGGACTCGAAGTCCTGCCACTCACGCACTCGCAGGTAGTTGAGGAACTCCCGTTTGCACAGGCGCCGGAACGCGCTGGAGGAGAGCTCCTTCTGCTGCGTCTTGAGGTAGCGCCACAGGTTGAGCCACGACATGAAGTCGGACTCGGGGTCCTTGAACCGGGCATGCTGCTGGTCGGCCTGCGCCCGCAGCTCGGTCGGGCGCTCACGCGGGTCCTGCAACGACAGGGCCGCCGCGATCACGACCACCTCGCGCACGCACCCGAGGCGTTCGGCCTCGAGGATCATCCGGCCCAGCCGCGGGTCCATGGGCAGCCGGGCCAGGCGACCGCCGAGCCTGGTGAGCTTGGGCCCGGTGACGGCGCCGAGCTCTTCGAGCAGCTGGGTGCCGGCCTGCACGTTGCGCTTGTCCGGCGGCTCGACGAACGGGAACCGGGCCACGTCGCCGAGGCCCAGTGAGGTCATCTGCAGGATCACCGAGGCCAGGTTGGTGCGCAGGATCTCGGGCTCGGTGAACTCGGGCCGGGCCTCGAAGTCCTCCTCGGAGTAGAGCCGGATGGCCACGCCCGCCGCGACCCGGCCGCACCGACCGGACCGCTGGTTGGCCGAAGCCTGGCTGATCGGCTCGATCGGCAGCCGCTGCACCTTGGTGCGCACCGAGTAGCGCGAGATGCGGGCGACGCCGGAGTCGATGACGTACCTGATCCCGGGCACGGTCAACGACGTCTCGGCGACGTTGGTGGCGAGCACGACCCGGCGGCCGCGGCCGGACCTGGGCGTCTCGAAGACCCGGTGCTGCTCTGCGGAGGAGAGCCGGGAGTAGAGCGGCACGATCTCGAGGGGGTTGCGCAGGTTCAGCTCACCGAGGACGTCGGCGGTGTCGCGGATCTCGCGCTCGCCGGGCAGGAAGACCAGGATGTCGCCGGGCCCCTCGGCAGCGAGCTCCCTGACTGCCTCCCCGATCGCCTCGGTCTGGTCGCGTACGACGACCTCGCCCTCGTCGTCGATTCCTTCCTCGCCGGTCGAGCCTGTCGAGACCAGGGGTCGGTAGCGGACCTCGACCGGATAGGTGCGACCGGAGACCTCGATGATCGGCGCCGGGGTCTCGATACGCTCGCTGGCGCTCGCTACTCGACCACCGGAATCGAGTCCGAAGTGCTGCGCGAAGCGTTCGGGGTCGATGGTGGCCGAGGTGATGATCAGCTTCAGGTCGGGCCGCCTGGTCAGCAACTGCTTGAGGTAGCCGAGGATGAAGTCGATGTTGAGGCTGCGCTCGTGGGCCTCGTCGATGATGAGGGTGTCGTACTTCTTGAGCATCCGGTCACGCTGCAGCTCGGCGAGCAGGATGCCGTCGGTCATCAGCTTCACCCGGCTGCTGCGCGACGTACGGTCGGTGAACCTGACCTGGTAGCCGACCACGTCGCCGAGCTCGGTGCCGAGCTCCTCGGCGATCCGTTCGGCCACACTGCGCGCGGCAATGCGCCGCGGCTGGGTGTGGCCGATCAGCCTGCCCTCGCGACCGCCCTGCCCACGCCCGAGCTCGAGGCAGATCTTGGGCAGCTGAGTGGTCTTGCCGGACCCGGTCTCGCCGGCCACGATCACCACCTGGTGGTCGCGAATGGCCGCCGCGATGTCGTCTCGACGGTCGCTGACGGGGAGGTCGGGGTAGGTGATCTCGAGGTCTGGCTGCACAACGCCGTCCATTATCCCGGTCGGCGCCACCGGGTTTCACCGCGGCGCCGGCCCGATCACCGAGTCACTGCTGCCAGCGAGGGTCCGTGACCAGTCCGGCCAACGCGTCGAGCGGTACGACGGGGGTCCCGCTGCCGGCCTTCCCCGTGTAGCGCACCCGAACCCACACGCGTCGGTCGGCTCCGTCGTGCCGGACGACGACACCGGCGCCCTGGGCGGCGTACTCCCACATCAGGTGCACCCGCTTGCCGTCGAGGAGCCTGTCGTCACAGGTCACGTAGTCCTCTGGGTCACAGTCGGAGTCGTCCTCGGCCACGATCGAGGAGACCGTGTCGTATCCCCAGGTCACCCATGCCGGACGTCGTCCCTCCCGTCCCACATTCGCACTCAGCTCACCGTGGGCGTAGTCGGCGCCGACGAGCTCGCCGTGCTTCCACTCCGGTCCGGTGCCCGAGAACATCGACCGTTGCAGAACGACGGTCACGTCCGAACCCGGCGACGACAGGTGCTCCTTGCCGATCGCCCTGGCCGGGGCCGCCATCGGGTCGACCGGAGCTTCGGGAGTGAGGTCCTCCTCCGGCAGGTCGGTGCCGGCCACTGCTGCCACGAACGTCTCTCGACTCACGTCGTGAGGCAGACCCGCCGCGTCGAAGACCACGTACTCACCGTCGTCCTGCCGGAAGCCCCACAGCGTCTCGCCCTCGTCGGAGGGCCGGCCCATCGACACGTCCTGCCCGGCAACGGACTTCTCCGTGCACCCGTCGTTGCAGAACCACGGCACATCGCGCAGCACAGCTGCCTTCGAGGCACCGAGACGGAACCAGACGTCGCTGTCGGTTCCCGCCCACCCGAACGTCGGCTGCACCAGGACCGGCGCGCCCTTGCGGACCGTCGAGGGCGTGCTCGACTCGGGCGGTCGGACCTGCCTGCCGATCGACCCGAGTGCGTTGATGACGTGGTTCAGGGCCGGCAGCGTGTTGGCGTCGAGCTCCACCGCGAGCGGCCGACTTCCGGGGAAGACCGGATTGCGCGCTCCCGTCTGCAACGTCTCCCAGGTGATCGGGTCGAGCCGTGAAGCCGCCGGCCGCGGGTCGTCCGCTCGATTCACGACCAGCGCGGTGCCGACACCGACCACGGCCACCGCTGCTGCGACCGCACCGATCTGCACCATCCGGCGGCGACGCAGGGCTCGGTGACCCCGGCGTACGTCGTCCGCGGTGGCCACCGTCGCCTGGCCCACGGGGTCGGAGAGTCGGGTCAGCCGGCCCTCGAGTTCGTCGCCCTCATTGATGTGGCTCCCGGTCATGTCGCCCCCACTCGTGTCGCCGCTCACGACAGTCCCGCCTCTCGCTCATCGGGTTGAGTCAGCGCGACCCGCAGCCGACGCAGCGCGTCGGACGTCTGGCTCTTGACGGTGCCGGCGCTGATGCCCAGGTCGGCGGCGGTCTCGTCGACGGAAAGCCCCCAGTAGTGCCGCAGCACGACGACCCGGCGTTGGCCCGGTGGCAGTGCGCGCAGTGCCGCCCACAGCTCGTCGTCGCGCTCGGGGTCAGTCGTCCCGCGTTCGAGGGCGGGCACGTCGAGGCCGGGGCGTTCCCTGTGCCAGGGCCGGGTCGCCTCCGTCAGGTGTGCGTTGACGACTGCTCGACGTACGTAGGCGTCCACCGAGTCCGCACGCCTGACCCTCGACCAGGCGACGTACACCTTGGACAGCGCGATCTGCACGATGTCCTCCGCACGGCCGGCATCCCCGCACAGCAGGTACGCCGCCCGGCGCAGCCGGTCGCGGCGGCTGGCGACGAACTCACTGAACTCGGCATCGCGCCGCGCCTTGTTGAGACTCATCCCGATCCCTCCCCCTCGACCGCCACAACCCTATTGACCGAGCGGGCTCGGCATCGGTTGGGTCTCGTCGAGAAGGAATCCTGCCGCAACTCTCGGAAGGTCAGGAGTCGGTGTTGTCCTGCTGACTGTCCTGCTGATTGTCCTGGTCGGGCGGCGCCATCCGGTCCTGGCCGTCGCCCGACTGGGTGCCGTCCTGTCCCGGCAGCTGCTGGCCGTTCTGTCCCGGCAGCTGGCCGAAGTTGCCGGGACCGTTGCCGCCCGGACCGCGCATCCCGCCCCGTCCGTCGTCGGAGCCGTTGCTGATCGCGCCGAGGGCGGCCCCACCGGTGCCGCCGAGGATCACACTGGCCAGCGCCACCGCCGCGACACCCCGGTAACCGAGCACCCGCTCCTTGAAGGGCCTGCGCTCGCCGGAGGGAGCGGACACCTGGGCGTTCTGGTTCTCGTCGTTCATGACTCCGAGCGTGCTCCGAGGACCTGTGCGCAGGCTGTGGGCGCGATGAAACCCGCCTGTGCCTCGTGAACGCACGGAATCTGTGGTCCACGCGCGGGAACACGACAGGAATCGTGCGTTCACGGGCAGCGCGGGTCGAGGTCGTCGTACTCACTGCGGCAAACCTCGCGGTCACTGTGATGCGGTTCCTGGCGATGCGACTGTGGATGTTCCGGACCGTCCCTGACCCGAAGCCGGCAATGGCCGCCGAAGATGCCGCGCTGCGTTAGGTTCTGACGGTGGTCGGCACCCGGTCGGCCACGGGAGGGAGAAGTTTCATGGCAACGCTGTTGTGGATCATCGCCGTCATCCTCGTGGTGTCCGGCATTCTCGCAATCATCCGCAAGCAGGTCGTGTGGGGAGCCGCGCTGATCGTGGTCGGCCTGCTCGTCGGTCCGGGTGGGGTCAGCATCTTCGGATGACCCGCCCTGCTCAGCCTGGCAACAGGCTCAGTCGAGCAGGGAGACCAAGACCGGCAGCGACCCGGCGAGCAGCTCGAGGACCTCGTCCCGGGTGACCCCGTCGGGTCGCTGTGCCCAGGTCAGCGCCACGTCCTCCGCGAACGCCGACCACGCGTGCACCATCAGACGCGTCGAGGGCGTGTCGAGCAGGATCAGCCCCTCGGAGTCCTCGTCGAAGAGCCGGTCGGTCAGCGCGGCGCGCGCCTCCTCGTAGATCGCCCGGATCGACGCGGTGCCCGCGGCGGCGCCCTTGACCAGCGAGAGATAGCCCTCGTAGTTGGCCTCGACGTAGTCGAGGTAGGCCGCCATCGAGGCCAACAGTCGCTCGAGCGGCTCGCCCTCGAGCGGCGGCGCGGTCTGCGCGATCAGGTCGTCGGCGGCACGGCGTACGACGGCCTCGTGGAAGTCGTGCTTGTTGCCGAAGTAGTGGTAGAGCAGGCCGCGTGAGATGCCGGCCTCCTCGGCGAGGATCTCGATCGAGAGCTCGTCGAGCGAGCGGGTGGCGAGCAGGTTCACCCCGAGGTCGAGCAGCTGCTCGCGCCGGGTCTCCGGGCTGAGCCGGATCCGTGGGGTGCTGGTCATGGCCTCACCCTACTGAACTCATTTCAACAAGGCTATTGACGGTTGTTCAGTAGGACGCGTAGCGTGCCGTGGCATGACCACTGTCAAGCATCTCGTCGTCGGGGCCGGCTTCGCCGGCCTCGGCATGGCGATCAAGCTCCAGGAGAGCGGCGAGGTCGACTTCCTCGTCATCGAGAAGGGCTCCGACGTCGGCGGCACCTGGCGTGCCAACGACTATCCCGGCGCCGCGTGCGACGTACCGAGCCAGCTCTACAGCTACTCCTTCGCACCCAACCCCGACTGGTCGATGTCGTTCTCCCCGCAGCCCGAGATCCAGGCCTACATCCGCCGGGTCGCACACGAGGCCGGCGTCCTCGACCGCTTCCGCTTCGAGGTCGCCCTCGAGACGGCCACCTGGGACGACGAGGCCCGCGCCTGGCAGGTCACCCTCTCCGACGGGTCGGGAGTCAGCGCAACCAACCTGATCTCCGGGGCCGGCGGACTCTCCGAGCCGAAGCTGCCCGACATCGACGGCATCGAGGGCTTCCAGGGAGAGGTCTTCCACTCCGCCCGCTGGAACCACGACGTCGACCTGACCGGCAAGCGCGTGGCCGTGATCGGCACCGGCGCCTCGGCGATCCAGATCGTGCCCGAGCTGCAGAAGGTCGTGGGCCACCTCGACGTCTACCAGCGCACTGCGCCCTACGTCCTCCCGCGCAACGACCGCCGCTACACCGGGGTCGAGAAGCTCGCCTTCCGTCACCTGCCGCTGGTGCAGAGGGCCTACCGGACCGCGATCTACTGGGGCCGCGAGCTCTACGTGCCCGGCTTCACCCTCGAGCCCAAGCTGGCCTGGCCGGCCAAGAAGCTGGCCCTGGGCAACATCGCCAAGGGCATCAACGACCCCGAGCTGCGCGCCACGGTCACCCCCGACTACGAGATCGGCTGCAAGCGCATCCTGATCTCCAACACCTACTACCCGGCGCTCGCCTCCGGCAACGTCGAGGTCGTCACCGACGGCATCGCCAAGATCACCGGCGACGCGGTCGTCACCAGCGACGGCGTCGAGCGGCCCGTCGACGTGCTCGTCGTGGCCACCGGCTTCTTCACCACCGAGCAGCCGATCGCCGCGGCCATCACCGGCCGAACGGGGGCGACCCTGGCCGAGACCTGGCGCGAGACCGGCATGGTCGCCTACAAGGGCACCACCGTGCACGGCTTCCCCAACCTCTTCCAGATCGTCGGCCCCAACACCGGTCTGGGCCACTCGAGCATGGTCTTCATCATCGAGTCGCAGATCGCCTACATCCTCGACGCGATCCGCACCATGGAGCGCGAGGGCTACTCCAGTGTGGAGCCGCACCTCGACGTGCAGAACCGGTGGAACGACGACCTCCAGCGACGGATGCAGCGGACCGTGTGGAACTCCGGCGGCTGCGCCAGCTGGTACCTCGACGAGGAGGGCCGGAACACGACATTGTGGCCACGCACCACGTTCACGTTCCGTCGTCTGCTCGCGCAGTTCGACGTGGCGTCGTACGCCGTGACCGGCCCCGCTCCCAGCCCGACTCCCGCCCCTACCAACGAGAAGGTGTCCGCATGAAGTCGCTCGAGAACAAGGTTGTCGTGATCAGCGGAGCCGGCTCCGGCATGGGCCGCGAGCTGGCACTGCTTGCCGCCGGCCGGGGTGCCAGGGTCGCCGTCTCCGACTGGAATCCGGACGGGCTCGAAGGCACCGTCGCGCTGCTGAAGGAGCAGGGCGCCGCCGACCTGCGCTCCGACGTCGTCGACGTCTCCGACCGCGCGGCGGTCAGGGCGTGGGCCGAGTCGGTGGCGGAGCAGTTCGGGGTCGTCAACGTCGTGGTCAACAACGCAGGCGTCAGCATGACCGGCGACTTCGAGGACATGACCTATGAGGAGTTCGACTGGATCGTCGGGGTGAACTTCAACGGCGTCGTCAACGGCACCAAGGAGTTCCTCCCCCACCTGATCGCGTCGGGCGACGGCGCGCTGATCAACGTCTCCAGTCTCTTCGGGCTGGTCTCGATGCCCGGCCAGTCGGCGTACAACGCGACGAAGTACGCCGTCCGCGGCTTCACCGAGGCACTGCGCGAGGAGATGCTGGTCAACAAGCACCCCGTGTCGGTGACCTGCATCCACCCCGGCGGCATCAAGACCGGCATCTCACGCAACGGCCGCAAGACCGCCGGCCAGGACGGCGGAACGATCGACCGGCTCTTCGACGAGAAGCTGGCCCGCATGTCGCCGCGCAAGGCAGCCGAGATCATCCTCACCGCCGGCATGAAGGGGAAGGCCCGGCAGCTGGTCGGCATCGATGCGCACGTGGTCCACCACTTCGCCAAGCTCGCCGGCTCGCGCTACCAGGACATCGTGGCGTTGGCCTCGAAGCGCGTCGTGCCCGCCAAGAAGGCCTGACCCGTCGTGAGTTCGGGGCGACCCGTCGTGAGTTCGGGGCGACCCGTCGTGAATTCGGGGCGACCCGTCGTGAATTCGGGGCGACCCGTCGTGAGTTCGTCGGGTGGCGCCAACCGACACCCGGTCGGGGCCGGTGCGTGCTAGGAAGGACCCGTGGAGTTCGGGGAGCCGGTCGACGTGGTGATGACCAAGTGGCGCGAACGACCGCACTGGGTTTACCCGGCCCGCTACCTCGGCCGTGACGACTTCGGCGACTGGCTGGGCATCCCGGCCGGCACCCACATGTCGCGTCCCGGCGCGGAGTACGTCGCCCCGGTCGACCAGGTCTGTCTGGCGCCGACCACCGGCTCGGCCGAGGTCAACGGATGGTTCGCCACGTTCCATCGTCGGCGTGCGGACGGCACCGGCTCGGGCCACGCTCCCGAGAGCCCGGTCGAGGTGTACGTCGACATCGCGACCCAGCCACTCTGGGAGAAGGGCTCACTCCACGCGGTCGATCTCGATCTCGACGTGGTCCGCGGATTCAGCGGACGCACGTGGATCGACGACGAGGACGAGTTCGCCGAGCACCGGCTCACGCTGGGCTATCCCGACGAGATCATCGAGCTCGCGCTGGCCAATTGCGCACGAGTCCACGACTCGGTGCGCGACCGCGTGCCGCCGTACGACGGGCCGACCTCGGACGCCTGGCTGGCCAGACTCATCGACCTGTCGTGAGTTCGGCTCGATCCGAATTCGCGACAGGTCAGCGCTTGCGGCGGGAGGAGCGGGCCCGGAACGGACCGACCAGGCGCGGGCCGGAGAGCCGGCCCTCGAGCTTGCGGGCCTCACGCTTGAGAGGCTGGGCGATGTATTCACCCAGGATCACACCCGAGGCCAACGCGATCGCCACCGACGCCGCGGTGATGATGGCCACCAGGCCGGACGAGGTCGCGCCACCCTCGGACATCAGGGAGAGCCCCCGATAGATCGAGAGACCCGGCAGCAACGGCACGATCGCGGAGACGACGATCACCAGGGGCGGCACCTTCACCCGGCCGGAGACCGAGTAGCTGACCAGACCGATGAACAGGGCAGCGACGGCCACCGACCAGGTCCGGCCGAAGCCGGCCCCCTCGATGCCGTAGGTGATCGCGATCGCGATCGCGGCGATGATCCCGATCGGGATGAGGATGCGTTTGGGTGAGTACGCGCTGAACGCGAACGCCGCCGCGGCGACGGCCGCACCCACGGACATCATCGCCACGGTGGTCAGGCCGCCGCGACCGGGCTCGAGCCGCCCGATGTCGACACCGACCACGTCGCCCAGGGCCAGGCCGCCGCTGACCCCGGCGATGATGCCGGCCGTGGAGAGCAGCGCCTCGGTCATCCGGGCGTTGCTGGTCACGTAGAAGCCGGAGAGCGCGTCCTGCAGCCCGCCCATGAACCCGATGCCGGAGAGCAGCATGATGATGTTCGCGGTCACGACCACCGAGGGGTCGACGTCCAGCTTCGCCGCAGCCGCCGCCAGCGCCAACAGGGTGGCGACGGCACCTCCGGCCACCTGGAGGTAGAACGTCGGCAGCCGCTGGCGGTAGAGGATCAGCTGGGTGCGGTCGATCAGCATGGCCGCCACGAAGGCGATCACCACGACCAACGTGTTGCCGCCGAGCATCAGGCCGACCCCGGCCGACATCACGCCGATGCCCGCGGTGACCGCCCAGCGATGACGTGCGTGGCCCGACGAGCTGATCTGCGCGACGGTCGCCCTGGCCTCGCTCAGGTCGATGCGATCGGCGAGCAGGTCACGCACGAGATGGTCGATGCGGGTGAGGTCCTCGTAGTCGATGTCGCGCTGCTTGACCTGGCGCATCATCACCAGCGGCACGTCCCCGGGCTCCGGCTGGTAGCTCATCGACAGGCTCGTGAACGTCACGTCCACGATCGGGTTGCGCATGCCCAGGTGGTAGGCCACGGACTGCATCGTGGCGGTGACGTCGGCGGCACCTGCGCCGTTGGAGAGCAGCATCTCGCCGATGCGAAGGCTCAGGTCGACCGTGAGAGCGATCTCGTGTGACTCCGCCATGTCGCACATGCTTTCACGGGGGCCGACCTGTGGTTCGCTTGACTCGTGCACATCGACTTCCACGGATCTCCGCGGCCCACGCTCGGTGTCGAGTGGGAGTTCGCACTCGTCGACAAGGAGTCCCGCGACCTGGTGAACTCCGCCGCCGACCTGTTCTCTGCGGTCGGTCCCGAGCTCCCTGACCAGCGGAAACTGCACAAGGAGCTGCTGCGCAACACCGTCGAGGTCGTCACCGGGATCTGTACGACGACCGCGGAGGCCATCGCTGACCTGCGCAGCACCCTCGACGTCGTGCTCCCGATCGCCGACGATCTCGGCGTCGACCTCTTCGGGGCCGGGACCCACCCGTTCGCGAGCTGGTCGGCCCAGCAGCTCACCGAGGGCCACCGCTACGAGGAGCTGATCAACCGCACCCAGTGGTGGGGCCGGCAGATGTTGATCTGGGGTGTGCACGTGCACGTCGGACTGCCCGAACGCGACCGGGTGTTGCCGGTGATGTCGGCGCTGCTCAACCAGTACCCCCATCTCCAGGCGCTCTCCGCCTCCTCTCCCGTGTGGGCCGGCACCGACACCGGCTACGCCTCCAACCGGGCGCTGATGTTCCAGCAGCTGCCCACAGCCGGGTTGCCCTTCCAGTTCGAGACCTGGCCGGAGTTCGAGACCTTCGCCCACGACCAGCTCACCACCGGGGTCATCGACGAGCTCTCCGAGATCCGCTGGGACGTGCGCCCGGTGCCGAAGCTCGGCACCCTGGAGAACCGGGTCTGCGACGGCGTCTCGACCATCGACGAGATGTCGGCGCTGGTCGCGCTGATGCACTGCCTGGTGGTCGACCTGGACACCCGACTGGCGGCCGGCGAGACGCTCCCGGTGATGCCACCGTGGCATGTGCAGGAGAACAAGTGGCGCGCCGCCCGCTACGGGCTCGACGCGATCATCATCCTCGATGCGGCCTCGAACGAACGGCTGATCACCGACGACCTCGACGATCTGCTGGAGCGCCTCACGCCCGTCGCGCGGCGTCTCGACTGCGAGGAAGAGTTGCGTGCCGTGGCAGAGATCCCTCGCCGTGGGGCGTCGTACCAGCGACAGCGGGCCGTGGCAGCCGACAGCGGCGGCGACCTGGTCGCGGTGGTCGACTCGGTGGTCGGCGAGCTCCGAGCCTCGCTGCATCCCTGATCGCGTGCAGCGTGCCCGTCGGCCAGGTCGGCGTACGCGAACCCACGACTCGGCGTGCGAGAACCCACGACTCGGGGTACGAGAACCCACAACTGGACGCACGAAACCCAACGACTCGTGGGTCAGTAGCCGCCCTCGGGCGGCACCATCTCGGCACGGACACCGAGCAGCCGGATCGGGCGGTCGTCGTCGAGCGCGGCGAGCAGGTCGAGGGCGGTGCCGGCGATGACCTCGACGTCGTACGTCGGCTCGGGCAGCTTGCGGACCTTGGTGAACGTGAAGAACGGGGCGAAGCGCACCTTGAGATGCACCCGCTGGCACCTCCGCTCCTCCCGACGGATGTCGTCGACGACCTGCTCGGTCAGCGCGTGCACGGCAGCAGCGATCTCGTCGCTGGTGGTGAGGTCTTGCTGATAGGTGGTCTCACGACCGTGCGCCCGCGCGACCCAGGGCGTGTCGTCGACGACCGCGGTGCCGCGGCCGGTGCCGAGCGCGTGCACGTGGAGCCCGGTGTTCGGGCCGAACTCGGTGGTGAGCAGATCGACCGGGGCGGCGGCGAGCTCCGCGACGGTGGTGATGCCGTGGCCGGCCAGTCGTTGTGAGGTGCGCGGTCCGACACCCCACAGGTCCTGGGTGGGGCGCTCCCCCATCACCGCGAGCCAGTTGTCGCGGGTCAGGGTGAAGACGCCCCGAGGCTTGCCCAGGTCGGTCGCGTTCTTGGCGCGGATCAGGGTGTCCCCCACGCCGACCGAGCAGTGCAGCCGCGTGGCGGCCAGCACCCGGGCCCGGACGTCGGCGGCAGCCGCCGACGGATCCTCGGTCTCGAGGCCGACGAACGCCTCGTCCCAGCCGAGCACCTGAACGACGGCGCCGGGCATCTCGCGCAGGGTCTGCATCACCTGCTGCGAGGCAGCCTCGTAGGTCGGGAAGTCGACCGGGAGGAACACCGCGTCCGGGATCTTCCGCTTGGCCACACGCAACGGCATGCCCGACCGGACCCCGAACTCCCGCGCCTCGTAGGACGCCGTGGAGACCACGGCCCGTTCCGTCGGATCGCCACGACCACCGACGATGACCGGCCTGCCGGCCAGCTCGGGGTTGCGCAGGATCTCCACGGCGGCCAGGAACTGGTCCATGTCGACGTGCAGCACCCAGCGCATGGTCACCGCTTCGTCGGCGGCAGCGCGTCGGTCGACTCGAGACTGTCCATGCCGGTGAGGACGAGGAGGTCGGCGATGACCGACCGGATCTGCGCCAGCACCACCTCCACGGACAGGTCGTCGGTGCGTTCCACGGTGCCGGTGGCCCGACCCACGACGAGCAGGTCGCCCCGGGCGGCGCTGGCCATCCGGTTGGCCCGCAGCTCGTCGGCCACCGCGTCGGCCGCGTCGGCCAGGTCGCGACACAGCTGGGGGTAGGAGGCCGGCACCGGGCGTCGACGGTAGGCGGCCACGGCGGTTCGACGCACGAGCACCCTCGTGCTGCGCAGGGCACGGTCCAAGGGCTCGACCAACTCGGCCATGCGTCGCACCGAGCCCTTGTGCTTCACCCGGAACGGCGAGCTGGCCACCACGGAGAGACCTTCGTCGGCGGCCGCCTGCAGCTCCCGGATCATGTAGTCGGTGGCGCGGGCATCGGCGAGCAGGTCGAGCGCCGGCTCGACCTCGCCGTCGACCATCACGTCGGCGGCGGCGCGGAGCAGCCGAGCGATCTTGGCCACCACCTCGGCGGCCTGTTCCCGCGGTCGGCGCAGCGGTGCCGCCGGCACCACGGTGGCGGCCACCAGGGCGACCGCACCCCCGATCAGCGCATCGGTCCAGCGCACCAAGGCCTGGCCGGAGGAGGGCACCAGGGTGGCCACCACGATCGCCTGCACCCCCGACTGGGTGACCAACAACGGTCCTCCGTCGAGCAGGAACGCGCTCGACATCGCCAGGGCCACGATGAAGGTGAGCTGCCACCAGCCGGTGCCGACCGCATAGACCAGCAAGTCGGCGATCAGCACCCCGATCGCAACACCGATGCAGACCTCCGCCACCCGACGCAGCCGTTGCCCGTAGGAGGTGCCCAGGCAGACCACGGCCGCGATCGGCGCGAAGAACGGCGTCGGGTGGTCGAAGACCTCGTGTGCGAAGAACCACGCCACTCCGGCCGCGATCGAGCACTGGGCGATCGCGAACGACTTGGTCCGCAAGCGACGCAGACGTGTGCTGGCCGACGTACGACCGCGTTGCCAGGCGCGGTCGAGCGGGTGGGGCTCCATGCCCTGATCGTGTCAGACCGGCGGCGGTCAGGTCTCGGAGGACGACCACCGAACGGACGTCGCGCGGCGGGTCAGTCGCCCGGTCAGCAGCCCCGCGCCATCACCTGCTGTTGGCGTAGCGGAGCGCGAGCTTGAGACGGCCGAGGTCGCGGTACCAGACGCGCACCTCGGTGCGACACCGCACGCGTGCGACGCGGGTGTCGTACTCCCCGCACTCGGCGGTCGCCTCGGAGTCGGTCGGCGGATAGGTCGAGCTGCCGTCGAAGTAGTGGATGCCGAAGCCGTTGGCCTTGTCGCCCTCGACCGCCACGATCGTGCGCGCCGGCGGCTCCCACGACGACGGCGCGCGAGTCTCGGCATGGCCGGCGCCCATGGTCAGGCCGAGCAGCAGACTCGCCGGCAGGCCGAGGCCGGCGCCGAGGAAGAGGAGGAGGAAGTGGAAGCGGAAGGGTCGTCTCATGTGGTCTCCCGTGCGTCGCGGGCCGGCGTTTCCGGCCCTTCATGACGTGACGCTAGGGACGACCGGGGTCACCCCGCCGGGCACGCGCCCGGGCCTGTGGAGAACCCGCGCACGACCTCACCTGTGCACGGTCAGCGGGTCAGGGTCAGCGGGCCAGGGTCAGCAGGCCAGGGTCAGCGGGCCAGGGTCACCGTGATCGTGGTGTTGGTGCAGGTGCCGGCCAACGTGCTCATCGCGGACTTCTCGCCGCTGTCCACGCTCAGCCGCCACCGGTGCTTGACCGCCACGAACTCCCGCAGGTAGCGGCACTTGTCGTAGGCCGGCAGCCACTCCCGCACGTCCTGGTCGCTCTTGGCCTGGTTGACGTTGTCGGTCACCCCGACCAGCGTGCGGTAGTCGCCGAGGTCGTTCGCGTAGCGCTCCCGCTCCGCGGCCGACCACGTGCGGGCACCGGAGTCCCAGGCCTCGGCCAGCGGCACCATGTGGTCGATGTCGATGTCGGCCGGGGCATACCAGGAGACCCGGTCGTAGTAGCTGTACCAACGTCCGCCGCTCAGCGTGCACGTGCCGCTGCGGGTGGGCGGATCGTCCGCCTCCTCGAGGAGCACCTCGTTGCGGGTGCTGCAGCCGTCCCCGTCGGCGTCGACCCAGTGGTTGAACTTCGACCGGTCGTAGCCGGTGCGTACCTCGGTCTGCACCGGCAGGTCGGAGACCGCGGTCTCCAACGGAGCCGAGTAGTCGTCGGCGTACGCGGTGACCGGCAGGCCGATCAGCAGTGCGGCGAGGACGAGCGGAGGGGCCAGGCGGCGGAGCAGCATGTGAATCTCCCGAGAGCGACGATGCGGTTCATCCCCAGACAACACCCGATACGTCGCCGCGTGAAGGGTCCCAGCCGCACTGTTCATCGCGCGTTCCTGCGTACGTCGACAGCGGCCGGGCCGGGAGTAGGCTGAGGAGTCCCCTTCCGGAGGAGCGGCGACCATGCCCGACGATCGAGTGGCGAGGTTCCGTCGCCTGCACGCCTCGGGGTGCTTCGTGATGCCGAACCCCTGGGACCCGGGCAGCGCCAGGGTCCTCGAGGAGCTGGGCTTCCAGGCACTCGCCACGACCAGCGCCGGCTTCGCCTGGACCACCGGCGTCGGCGACAACCAGGTCGGGCTGGAGGCCTCGCTGGATCACCTGCGACTGATCGCGGAGTCGGTGGAGGTGCCCGTCAACGCCGACTTCCAGGACGGGTTCGCCGTCGACCCGCAAGGCGTCCACGACCACGTGCTGCTCGCCGCCGCCACGGGCGTCGCGGGCCTCTCGATCGAGGACTCGACCGGCGATCATTCCGACCCGCTCCACGAGTTCGACCTCGCGGTGGAACGGGTCCGGGCGGCGCGAGCGGCCATCGACGACGGCGACACGGGCGTGCTGCTCACCGCGCGGTCGGAGGGCTTCGTGGTCGGCCGTCCCGACATCGACGAGACGATCCGCCGGCTCGTGGCCTACGCAGAGGCGGGTGCGGACTGTCTCTACGCACCACGACTCACCACGGTCGCCGAGGTGGCGGCGGTGCTCGCTGCGGTCTCGCCGAAACCGGTCAACCTGCTGATCAACGCCCCCTTCCTCACCGTCGCCGAGGCAACCGCCCTCGGCGTACGCCGGATCAGTGTCGGCGGCACCCTGGCGCGCGCCGCGTGGCGGGGGTTCCTCGACGCCGCGACGGAGATCCGCGACACGGGCACGTTCACCGGGTTCACCCGGCTGCCCGACGTCGATGGACTGCTCTCCGCCCCGAGAACCGGGCGCTCCGGACCTCACACGTAACCCCAGCGTCGTACGGCGCGTTCACCACATGTCGACGCCCTCGACAACGGACAGCACGCACGCAAGGATCAAACTTCCGGGGACGCCCGGAAGAGAGCAGAGGTATGCCGACATGGCCACCCCGATCGACCCGACGTCCACCGCGTTCCTCGTGGCGGAGAACCGCAACATGCCGATGCACGTCGGCGGGCTGCAGCTGTTCGAGAAGCCGGACGGGGCTGGCCCCGACTACATCAAGGAGCTCTACGAGCAGATGCGCTCGCCCGAGGCGATCGCGCCCCTGTTCCTCAAGCACCCACGCCGGTCACTGGCCACCGCGGGTCAGTACGTCTGGGCCGAGGACGAGCTCTTCGACATCGAGCACCACGTGCGCCACAGCGCCCTCCCGCAGCCGGGCCGGGTGCGCGAGCTGCTCGACCTCTGCTCGCGCCTGCACAGCACCCGGCTGGCGCACGAGCGGCCGCTGTGGGAGGCCCACGTCATCGAGGGGCTCAAGGACGGACGCGTCGGCCTCTACACCAAGATCCACCACTCGCTGGTCGACGGAGTCTCCGCGATGCGGCTCACGCAGAGCGTGCTCTCCAGTGACCCCGACAAGCGCGACATGCCGGCGCCGTGGGCCCAGCGGCCCCGCGCACCCAAGGCCGTGCAGACGGCTGCCGAGGCGGAGCGCAACCTCGCCGTCGTCCCCATGAAGGCACTGCGTACGGCGCTCGGGATGAGCGCCGAGGCCGCCGGCCTGCCGGGCGCCCTCCTGCGCACGCTGAACAGCGGCGTGCGCAACGAGACGTCGGCGGTCTCCCTCTACGCGCCGCGCACGATCTTCAACCAGACCATCACCGGATCACGCCGTTTCGCCGCCCAGGACTGGCCGATCGAGCGCATGCGGGCGATCGGCAAGGCAACCGGAACGACGATCAACGACGTCGTGCTGGCCATGTGCAGCGGTGCGGTCCGTGCCTACCTGCTCGAGCTCGACGCGCTGCCCGACACCACGCTGGTCTCGATGGTGCCGGTCGGCCTCAACGCCAAGCAGGCCCAGGTCGCCTCGGCCGAGGGCGGAAACGCGATCGGCACGGTGATGGTCAAGCTCGGGACCGACCTGGCCGATCCCGCCGACCGCCTCCGCAGCATCCACAAGTCGATGCTCGAGGGCAAGCGCGCCCTGTCGTCGATGAGCCCGATGCAGATCCTGGCGATGTCCGCGATCGGGATGGCGCCGGCGATGCTGACCCCGATGCTGCGCATGCAGGGCGTGATCCGGCCGCCGTTCAACCTGATCATCTCCAACGTGCCCGGCCCGCGGACGACGCAGTACTTCAACGGCGCCAAGCTGGTCGGCATGTACCCGCTGTCCATCCCGATCCACGGCATGGCGCTCAACATCACCTGCACGTCGTACGACGGCCAGATGGGCTTCGGCCTGACCGGGTGCCGCCGGACCGTGCCGCACCTGCAGCGACTGCTGACCCACCTCGACAACGAGCTCTCCGCGCTCGAGAAGGCCGCCGGCGTCCTGTAGGGCCTGTCAGCGGACGGCGTTCGCCACTCCGGTGTACGTCGATCCGTCGGCCAACAGGCTCACGTGACCCACGCACCCGGTCTGGGTGTTGGTCGCGCCGCTGAGGATCACCGACGTGTCGGGGTTGATGATCTCGTCGCACGGCGACCAGAACGTCGAGTAGTTCACCGCACCGGGCGTCTCGTCACCCGAGTTCAGCGCGGTGAGGAACGTCGATCCCGGACGCATGTCCACGCACGAGACGTTCCAGCAGCCCCACGCGAAGTTGGTGCCGTGATTCGGACCGCCGATGCTCACCCAGTCGTCGACCTTGGCGGTGCCGCCGAGGTTCTTCAGGTAGTAGCGCGAGGACAGTCCACCCATCGAGTGGGTGACGATGTCGACCTTCGTGGCGCCGGTCCGGGCCAGCACCTCGTCGACATACGCCTGCAGCTGCCCGGCAGTGGTCACGTTCGACTGCGTGAAGTCGTAGTCCCACGCGTAGAGCTCGTCGGCCGACCAGCCGTCGGCCCGGAAGCGGGCGACGACGTAGTCCCAGTTCCACGACGCGCCGCTCCAGCCGTGGACGAAGATGACGGGGTCGTGCCCCGCCGCCGTGGCCGACGAGCGGGGCGCCGCCTGCGAGACGGTCGGTCCGAGCACTGTCAGGAACAGGGCCAGGGTGGCGATGATGACGGCACGAGCGATCCGACGCATGGGACCTCCGAGATGAGTGAATGAGCCGTCGCCGAACCTAGTGTGACGGCGGTCACCGCGACAAGGGTCGGCGTACGTCGAGTGCGCCGCCGAACGTCGTGGCGACCGCCCGCAGCCTCGCCTCGGTGATCGCGCTGACCGTCTCGAGTCCGGCCAGCTGCGCGTTGGACCCGGGCCGCGTGGGCTCGGGCGAGTTGATCGAGATGCAGGTGCGGCTTCCCCCGTCGTCGGCGTTCGCCAGCGCCGTCGCGTGCCCGGTCGTGCCGCTGCCGGCGAAGAAGTCGAGCACGACCGCATCGTTGGGGAAGCACTCCAGGACGCGACGGACCAGCCCGGTCGGCTTCGGTGACTCGAAGACGTGACCCACGACCGCCTTGAGCTCGGCCACTGCCGTGTCGGTGGAGCCGACCTCCTCCGCGAGCCAGATCGTCTTCAGCTTCTTGCGGCGCCCGTCGTGCAGCCAGTCGCGCTGGAAGATGTCGACCCGCTCCCCCAGCCGGCCCTTGATGGTGCGGCAGACCAGGTCGTCGGGCCGTGCATCGACCCGCGGCGCCGACCAGCGCCACACCGCCGGTGCCCCGTCACCGAAGACCGGGAGCACCTCGACGGCTCCGGCGAAGGGTGCCGTCGAGACCTGACCGGTCACCGGTGAGCCCCACAGCGGGAAGTGCAGGGTGCGCGCGGTCGCCGGGTTGAACTTCTTGTTGGTGTTGCGCAGCGGGAGGTGCCGGAAACGTCGGCCGTCCGCGGCCTCCTGCGGGAAGTCAGCGGGGTCGACGTGATGGGTCGAGGTCGCATCGAGCGCGCAGGCCTCGATGTCGCGCGCGTAGACGAGCAGGTACTCGTGGGAGGTCGCGAAGAAGTTGCCGAGCTGGCGACCCTTGGGGTTGAGGTTCACCACGATCTGGGCGATGAAGTTGCGTTCGTCGTACACCTCGTCGAGGAGCAGGCGCAGGTGGGCAACCTCGTTGTCGTCGATGGAGACGAAGATGGCGCCGCCGTCGGAGAGCAGGTCGCGCGCAGCCTCGAGGCGCGGCCGCATCATCTCGGCCCAGGCTCGGTGCCGGTCGCGGCCGGTGCCGTGGCGGTCGTTGTAGGCGAAGTCGTTGCCGGTGTTGTAGGGCGGGTCGATGTAGACCACGTCGATGCTGCCCGGCTCGAGGGTCGGCAGCACATCGAGGTTGTCGCCCTCGATGAAGACGTTGGTCAACGCCTGCCCCGGGGCAGCGCACGACGGGGAGGCTTGGGCTCGGGGTGGATCCGCTTGGTGAGGTCCGTGTGCGCCAGCAGCACCTCGAACGGCAGCTCCGACGGCGGGTACGTCGCGATCGGCTGGTCGCCGGTGAACACGACGTACGCCGTGGTGCCCGACGGCGCCACCTTGAGGATCGAGCCGTCGACCACCGTGGCGGCATGGGCCAACGCCTTGCGCCGGGCGGTGAGGCTGCGGGCGCGCTTGGTCGCGGAGGCCGCAGCCTGCTTGCCGCCCTTGTCCCAGGCGATCTTGGCCTGGGGGCCGTACTTCACGGCGACCTTCACGCCGGCACCGATCACCACGGCAGCGGTCTTGACCTTCTTGCCCACGAGGTCTCCCTTTGATCGACTGCGCCCAACTCTATGCGGACGCCGTGCAGGTGGCCGTGGGCGCGGGCGGGTGGCCCGGAAAAGCCGTGCCACCGGCCCCTCGCCGTGCCACTCTGGGTGACATGACTGATCCGCCCCTTCCCCTGGCCCCCCTGGACGAGAACTGGGAGCGCGCCCTGTGCATCGTGGCGCACCCCGACGACATGGAGTTCGGCGCGGCCGCGGCCGTCGCGCGCTGGACCGGGCAGGGCAAGCAGGTCATCTACTGCATGGTGACCAGCGGCGAGGCCGGCATCGACGGGCTCCATCCCGACGAGTGTCGCAGTGTGCGCGAGGCCGAGCAGGTCGAGTCGGCCCGCATCGTGGGCGTCGACGAGGTGGAGTTCCTCGGTCTCCAGGACGGCGTCATCGAGTACGGCGTCGCGTTGCGGCGGGTGCTGGCCGAGGTGGTGCGGCGGCACCGTCCCGAGATCGTGGTCACCGGCAACTTCCACGACACGTTCGGTGGCCGCAACCTCAACCAGGCCGACCACATCGCCGTCGGCCGTGCCGTGCTGGACGCCGTGCGCGATGCCGGGAACCGGTGGATCTTCGCCGAGCAGCTGACCGACGGACTCGAGCCCTGGGGCGGCGTACGCGAGGTCTGGGCGGCGGGCTCGCCGCTGGCCGAGCACGGTGTCGACATCACCGAGACGTTCGAGGCGGGCGTCGAGTCACTGCGCGCGCACGGCGCCTACATCGACGGGCTCGGCTGGGAGGACTTCGACCCGGCCGAGATGCTCGAGGGCTTCGGCCGCGCGACCGGCACCCGGATGGGCGTCACGTTCGCCGCCCCCTTCGAGGTCTTCCCCATGGGCTGGGGCGACTGACCGAGTTCTTGGATACTCCCTGACGTTCGGACCCCTCGACCCCGGTAGTCCCTGACGTTCGGACCCTCCGCCACACGGGGTGCGGGTCCGAACGTCAGGGAGTATCCCGAAATGAGGGTCCGAACGTCAGGGAGTATCGAGGAGATCGCGGTAGGTGGCGTCGACGATGGACGTGACGTGGCGCCAGTCGCGGTTCTCCAGCACCCAGTCACGGGCCGCCCCACCCAGACGGTCACGCAGCGCCGGAGACTCCAGCAGGCGCTCGAGGGTGTCGGCCAAGGAGCGCGCGCAGCCCTTGTCGAAGACCAGCCCGGTGCGGCCGTCGTCGACGATCTCGGTCAGCGCGGCCACCGACGAGGTGACCACGGCCTTGCCCATCGCCATCGACTCGAACGGCTTGATCGGCGAGATCGCCTCGCAGACCGGCAGCGGCAGCCGCGGGAACGGCGTGATGTCGACGAGTGAGAGGTACGAGGCCACCTGGTCGTGCGGCACGCGTCCGGTGAAGGTGACCACGTCGTCGAGACCGAGCGAGATCGAGAGCGCGTGCAGCTGCGACTCGAAGTGACCGTCGCCGACGACGACCAGGTGGAAGTCCGGACCCGATGAGCCCGCGCGCTCCTTGAGCAGCGCCACCGCCTCGAGCAGCAGGTCGAGCCCCTCGTAGTCGACCAGCCCGCCGGCGTACCCGATCACGGTCTTCCCGCGCACGCCCAGCGAGGCAGCCAGCGACTCGTCGCGCGGGCGCGGCGCGAACTGGTCGGTGCGCACGCCGTTGGGCAGCACGACGAGCTTGTCCGCGTCGACACCACGCTCAATCATCAACGCACGCAGGGCTTCGGTGATCACGAAGACCCGGTCGGCGGCGTGGCAGATCGTGGTCTCGAGACCCGCGGTGAACCGGTGGCGGTCCGATGACTCGAAGGCCGGGTCGCGCGAGACCTTCATCAGCTCCTCGAGCCCGCGCATCTCGTAGACGAACGGCAGCCCGAGCCGCGCCGCCGCCTGCTGCGCGGCCAGCCCGTTGACGTGGAACGAGGACGCGTGGATCAGCGAGGCACGGTGACGCCGCGCATGGGCTTCGATCGCGGCGGCGTACTTGTCGACGTACGACGTCAGCGGGTACTGCCGGTAGACGCGGGCGTCGGTGAGCACGCGGTGGTAGCGGATGCCGTCGATCTCGTCGACCGGCGGCACGACGCGGGTGTCGTGCTTGGACCAGCGGTCGTAGGGGAAGCCCGGGCGGGTCACGGCCTCCACCGACCAGCCGTCGGCGACCAGACCGGTGAGCACGCCGTGGGTGCGGTTCGCGTAGCCGCCGGAGAGGTGCGGCAGCGACTGGGCGAGCACCGACAGCACGTGGTGCGGTGCGGTCTCGACGCGCAGCTCGCCGCGTGGTGTCGGCGTCCAGCCCTCGTGCACGACCCGCAGCTGGTCGGTCGCGTTCGCCCAGGTGTCGCGCGCCCACCGGTCGTCCGGGCGCAGCGCGAGCGAGTGGTTGACCAGCGTCTCGGCGGCGGAGGTGCAGCCGGCGGTCAACGCCCGTGCGGCGGCCTTGCGCAGCTCGAGGGCGGACTCCTTCACCAACGCCGGTACGTCGTCCGCGGCCGGCGGGTGCGCGCTCACCTGAGCGGCCAGGCGGTCCCAGTCGCGCCGACGGTCGAGGGCCCGGGCCACGGCAGGCGTGGGCCGGCGCAACCGCTCCCACCAGTGCGCGAGCACCGGCT
>NZ_BCRJ01000095.1 GCF_001552535.1 Nocardioides jensenii JCM 1364 = NBRC 14755
TGACTACGACAACGCCACCACCGACCCGAACGCGGCCGACACCGACGGCGACGGGCTCAAGGACGGCGCCGAGGCAACCCAGCGCACCAACCCGCATGACACCGACACCGACAACGACCGACTCACCGACGGCCGCGAGGTCAACACCACGCGCACCAAGCCGCTGGTGCGCGACACCGACGGTGACACCCTGACCGACGGCCAAGAGGTCCTGGGCATGAACATCACCCAGGTCGTGCGCCTCGGGCGCAACAAGGCCCGCCGCATCGGCGTGGTCAGGACCGACCCCCGTCGACGCGACACCGATGCCGACGGCATCCACGACGGGCTCGAGGTCCGTGGCTACACGATCAAGCAGAAGGTGATCGTGTCCAAGAAGGGCGCGATCAAGACCTACACGATCGGCAAGGTCCGCAGCGACCCGCGCAAGAAGGACACCGACGCTGACGGCGTACGGGACAACGACGAGCGCACCGGCGCCAGGAACAAGCGCTTCAAGAAGGCGAAGTCCAGCCCGGTGAACTACGACACCGACCGCGGCGGCAACACCGACGGTCGCGAGATCAAGGCCCGCAGCAACCCGAGCAACGTGCGTTCCTCGCCGGGTCGTCCGCTGGGCCGCTGATGTCCTGAGGTGAGGGTCGAAGGGGCGCCGGGTGATTCCCGGCGCCCCTTCGTGCGCGCCCTCAGGGTTCCGGTGGGCGAGGACGACTCCCGCCGCGCCAATCGTCGCGACTGGGATCGGTACGCCGACGAGTACCAGGCCACGCACGGTTCCTTCCTGGGAGATGCCGGGTTCGTGTGGGGGCCCGAGGGCCAGTCCGAGGCGGACCTGCAACTGCTCGGCGACGTCCATGACCGCGACGTCCTCGAGCTCGGATCGGGAGCCGGTCAGTGCTCCCGATGGGTCAACGACCACGGCGGTCGCGCCATCGGGCTCGATCTGTCCATGCGTCAGCTCCAGCACGCCCGGCGCATCGACGCCGAGACCGGCATCGCCGTACCATCCGTGTGCGGCACCGCCACCCAGCTGCCGTTCGCGCCGGACTCCTTCGACATCGTCTTCTGCTCCTTCGGCGCCCTGCAGTTCGTCGCGGACGCCGCCGCAGCAGTCCGCGAGACCGCACGCGTGCTGCGGCCGGGCGGCCGGTTCGCGTTCTCGGTCACCCATCCCACCCGGTGGATGTTCCAGGACGATCCTGGCGAGGAGGGCCTGGTCGCCAACCAGTCCTACTGGGACCGCACACCGTACGTCGAGGTGGACGACGCGACCGGCATGGTCAACTACGTCGAGCACCACCGCACCATTGGCGACTGGGTCTCGTTGCTGGCCGCGGAAGGCATGGCGCTGATCCGCTTCGAGGAACCGGAATGGCCCGCCGAGCATGACCGCACGTGGGGCGGGTGGTCACGCACACGCGGCCTGCTCACGCCCGGTACGGCGATCTTCGTGGCCGAGCTGTCGCGCCCTACTTGAGGTCGACGAGTCCGCCTTCGGTCGCGCCGAGGATGAGCACTCGGACACTGTGCGCGACAAAGCCGGCTCGTTGAGCCGCCGGCATCTTGAGCGCGGCGAGGAGCACTCCGTCCAGGGCGGCGACGATCGTCTCGGCCAGGGAGTGTGCGTCCGACAGGCCCCGACGTGCGAGGACGGTGGCCGCCACGCCGATCAGATTCTCGTGGACCCCGGTGAGCTCGCCGGCAAGTTCGGCATCCCGGCTCGCCGCGACGCTCAGTTCCAGGTGCGCCACCTGGCGTGCGGGCTGGCTCAACCATCCCTGCAGCATCACGGTCACCGCCTCAGCCGCCTCAACGCCGTCCCACGAGTCGAGCATGGAGTCGGCCAGTTGCTCGACCTCTGCGGTCACCTGCGCCGCGACGTAGCGCACGAGTGCGGTCTGCAGTGCTGCTCGCGAGCGGTAGTAGGCCGAACAGCTGCCCTGGGGCAGCCCGGCCTCGCGGTCCACCGCTCGGTGCGTCAGACCGCGGAGTCCCTCTCGGGCGAGCACCGACGTCGCGGCATCCAGGATCTCTGTCCGCCTCGGGCTCAGTTCTGTCAAAGGAGCCTCCTGGCACATCCGACTCATTCAGGGATCAGTTGCGTGGGTATGAGCGAGGACACTACCGCGCGACTTGACTCATGCCTCACAGCGCGTAATCTACAGGTGTAGAAGATTTCTACATTCGTAGAAGGGATTGATCATGACTTTCGAACTCCTCCCCAACCTCACCGCCCTGATCGCCGTCTACGCCGTCGTCCTGACTGCCGCTGCGATCGGCCTCGTCACTGTTGTCACGTCCTTCGTCGTCGCCAACCGCAGCGAGCGTCTGGCCCGTGGCGAGTCCATGAAGAGCTACTACGGCGGGCTTCACTTCGCTCACTGAGCCAAGACCGGGACGAGTGAAGCTCCATCCGCCTCGCTCATTCCTCCCCCAAGCGCGTCAACGCCGAACGGCGGACACCCACCGCAGGTGGACGACCGCCGTTCGGGTTCTGTGAGCATCAGCCCTTGCGCGTGCCGACCCCTCGCCGGGACAGAATGAGGAGGGCAGCGCCGATGAGCATCAGCAGTGGCCCAAGGATGTAGCCGATCAAAGGCACCGTCTTGGTCAGCAAGTTGAGGCTGCTGATGTTGTCATCTGCGTCGGAGGCATTGGACTTCACCTGGTCGTCAGTGAACGCGACCTCGAGGTCCAGCAGGACGTCACCGTTCTCCAGCGTACGAACCTCGTGCTGCTCCTGCTTGATGATGGCCCCGGTGCGCGGCTCGATCCACATGGACTTGTCCATGCTGTAGATGCCCTCGACATCGGTGACCACCTCTGCCGGCTCGTCCACGATGTCGACGTCGAACTTGTAGGTCTCGACACCGTCGACCTTCTCGGAGCCGCTGTACTTCGCCTCGACGGCTCTTCCGAGCATGCCGTCCCAGTACTGGTAGCTCTTCTTCTCGGTGTCGAACGGGAACTTGTTGACGACACCGTCGTGTTTCTCCGCGTCGTCGGGCAGGTACTTGGAGTCGTTGACCGCTTCGCCGGTCTTGCGATCCGTCGCAAAGACGTCCGTGGAGATGTTGACGACGTTGGGGTCGGCGTCCTCGCCAGTTCCCTCGACACCACAGTCGGGGGTGTCGGGCTTGTCGAGCACGAGGCAGGTCGTGCTGACGAAGACGATGACGTCGTCATCGGACTTCTTGGAGTCCGCCTTGGTGTAGCTGGTCGCCCGCACCTGGATCGGCTCGACGTTTCCCGTCGCCGGATTCAGCTTCTCTCCCTGACCGGCGAGGTGCGTCGTGCTGTCCGTGTCCAGCGGGGTCCTCTTCACCTGCCCGGGCGCCCAGATTGTGGCGACAATGGCCGCCACCAACAGAAATGCACCCAAGCCCAACAAAACCAAGTGGATGGTTTTTCGCACCGTTTTTCCCTCCCCAGGATCACAACAGTCGCCGAACAGTATCAGGTGTGACTCGCCAGTAGCGTTCTTTCGATCACGTCATGCAGGGGGGCGCTCAGGTGCCCGAATTCTCGGCGTCCTGCCCGGGTGATCCGTGTGACATAGTGCGCGGGTGCGAAGCAGATTTCCTGATCGAGTCGTCATGGTCGGGCTGGCGTTGATCGGCCTCCAGCTGCTCTTCCGGGGGTGGTTCGCATTCAACAACTGGTTCCAGTTCGACGACCTGGTCTTCCTGACCCGCGTCAACGACGCCCCTCTCACCACGAACCTGTTGCTCGAGGGGTACGGCGGACACTTCATGCCGGCAGGTTTCCTGCTCACCTGGGTGTTCGGCCACGACGGATCCCTCGACTACACGCCGTACGCCGTGACGCTGGTCGCCATGCAGGCACTCGCGAGTGTGGGCTTCCTGGTTCTGCTGCGCTCGCTTTTCGGCTCCCGGTGGGCCGTGCTGGTTCCGCTCACGCTCTACCTGTTCCTCGGCCTGTCGTTCCCGGCGTACATCTGGTGGGCGGCGGGAGTGAACCAGATCGCCCTGCAGATCGCCCTCGGCTGGGGACTGTGGGCACACCTCAACTACCTGAGGACCCGCAGACTGCGGTGGGCAATCGCCACCGCGCTGATGCTGATCGCGTGCCTCGCCTTCTACGAGAAGGTGCTGCTGGTCTACGGCGCGATCGCGATCATCACCCTTGCCTACTTTGCGACCGGCTCTTCGGTGCAACGCGTCGTGCACGTCTGGCGCACCTATCGCAGCGCCACCGTGATCCACGTCCTCAGTGGCGTCGTCTATCTGGCCGCCTACGTCCACTTCGCCTACAACTTCGGTGGCTCGGACTCCAAGCTCCCCCACCTCGAACTGGTGTGGAACCTCCTCGGCAAGGCGCTCCTACCCGGCGTGATCGGCGGCCCGGTGGACTGGAGGGTGCTGACCGGCGCATTCCAGCTGGCCGATCCTCCGGGTCTCTTCGTGGTCGCCGGCTGGTGTGCGGTCATCGCCCTCGTCCTGCACGTCTCCACCGTCACCGACAGGTCCCTCCGGGCCTGGCTGCTGGTGGCCTGGTTCCTGGTCTGTGGTGTCGTGCTACTCGGATCGGCCCGGGCATCCGTCGTCGGGCCGACGGCCGGCCTTGAGTTCCGCTACCTCACCGAGTTCGCCATGGTCGTGCCTCTGGCCCTGGCTCTGGCCCTGCTCCCTGTAGTCGGGGCGGCTGAGTCGGCCGAGCCCCGTCACGCAACCACGAGCCCGTTCCTCTCCCGGGCGCCGGCCGTGGTCGGTGCCGTTGTCGTGGTCAGCACGCTCGGGCTGGTCTCGAGCTGGCAGTACGGGTCGCACTGGGTCGAGGCCGACGCGCCACGGGACTACTTCACCAACGCGGAGAAGACGCTGGGCACGGTTGAGGAGCCCACTCCTCTGGTCAATGTCTCGGTGCCCGACTACATCATGTGGGGCTACGAGTATCCCCTGAACACCACCAAGTACGTGCTCCACAGCTATCGCCAGCGCATGTCGTTCCCGCTTGCCACCCAAGACCAGCTCTTCGTGCTCAACGACAGGGGCACGGTCCGTCCGGTTGCCATCAGCCCGATGCACATGTCCGAGCCGTCGCCCACGAAGTGCGGCTTCGTCGGGGTGCCCGGGCGGAGTGCCCAGATCCAACTGAGCTCGATGGTGGACACCAAGGACCTCTGGACCCGGATGTCCTACTCGGCCGAGGAAGCCACCCCCGTGACCGTGACCGCGGGTGACTCGTCGTACGACGTCAATCTCGAGCAGGGTCTTCACAACATGTACTTCCACGTGCAGGGCGCGTTCTCCTCGATCACCGTCGACGTACCGGCCACCGCCCGATCGCGGGTGTGCCTGTATGACGCCGAGGTCGGTCTGCCAGTCGCCACCGAACCGACGGGCGAGCAATGAACGCCCCGAGCCAGCCCTCCGCCAGGCACTACTACCCCGGACTCAACGCGCTGCGGGGTGTCGGAGCGCTCATGGTGCTGAGCACCCACTCCGCCTTCAACACCGGCCGGATCATCGACGGCTGGACCGGTGCGATGCTGGCCCGCTTCGATTTCGGTGTGGCCATCTTCTTCGTGCTCTCGGGCTTTCTCCTGGGCCGTCCGTTTCTCATGAGAGCGGCCTCCGGTCGGGTCGCCCCCTCCACCGGCCACTACCTGTGGAAGCGCGCCCTGCGCATTCTTCCCCTCTACTGGTTCACCGTTCTCGTCGTGGCGACGTCCGAGCCACTCAACGAAGGCCTCTTCTCGACCAGTGACTGGCTGCGCAACATCACACTCACCCAGCTCTACCGGCCCGGGCTGCTCCCGTTCGGACTCACCCAGATGTGGAGCCTCGTCACCGAAGTCGCCTTCTACCTCGTGCTTCCGCTGCTCTGCTGGCTGCTGCTGTGGCGGCGCTCGTTCTCCGAGACCCGCATCCTGCTGACCTTGGGAGTTCTCTCTGTCGCCGGACTCGTCTGGATGGCCTGGGCTGCGACCGTCCCGGGGGCCGAGGGTCACTTCGCCCAGTGGCTGCCCGGCTACTTCGGCTGGTTCGCTGTCGGCATGGGGCTGGCCACGGTCAGCGTCGCCGACTCGATGAAGGCGCGCAGCCACATCCTTCACCGTCTGGCCGAGGACCCCGGTGGCTGCTGGGTCGCCGCGGTGCTGGTCTTCGCCGTCGCCTGCACCCCGATCGCTGGTCCACGAACCCTCGACACGTCAGACCCGTGGGAAGCGGTCATCAAGAGCACGCTGTATGCGGTGGCCGCCGGGCTTCTCGTCCTGCCCCTGGTGTTCGGGGACGAGCACAAGGGCTGGGTACGCCGGGTGTGCAACCACCGCATTCCCTACTTCCTGGGCGAGATCTCCTTCGGCGTCTTCTGCCTGCACATGGTGATCCTGAACGCCGTGTTCCGCGGCCTCGATCTCGACCCGTTCGAGGGCCGCTTCACCGACGTCTTCATGCTCACTCTGCTGCTCACCCTGGTCGCCGCCACAGCGGCCTACTATCTGGTCGAACGACCGATGCTGCGTTTCAAGGACTCTGGTCCGTTCGCAAAGGCACCGAAGACCGCCACCACGAAGGCGCCCAACACCAGCAGCTGACCCACCCACGAGCTGGTCAGCGTCTCGGCGCGAGACCGGTCCCACGCCGTCCACAGACCGGCGCCGACGACGAGGACGGCTGCGAGGATCCCTGGACCTGACGTCGACGCCTCGGTCGTCGGGAACCGCCGCCGCGCGACGGCTCCGGTCAGGAGCCCGACCACTGCGATGGCGAAACCTGCCCATCCGGCAAGAAGGCCCGCCGCGGGCACGAGGACGAACCAGATGGTCGGTCGCGAAGCCTCCCGGCTCGTTGCCGGTCGCTCACCCCGACGGGCAGGGACCAGGGCCAGTCCGAGCAGCAGCACCAGCCCGAGCGCCCCTGCCACCAGTCCGCCGACGAACCACGACTGAGGAGCAAACGTCAGCTGCACCTCACCGGACGCACCCTCGGGCACCACCCAGCCCTGCTTCCACCCGGACACGCGCTGCGGCTCGAGCAGCTGGCCGCCGATCCTGGCCTCCCAGCCTGAGCTGAAGTTCTCGGCCACCACGAGGATCCGCCGGCCGTCTCCAGGACCGAGCTGCAGAGTGCGTTCGTGATCGGACCATGCGGTCACCGGCACCGCTTCGTCGGCCCCGGCACTGCTGCTCGAGTCGCCCTCCGGCACGGTGAGATCGACGTGGTCGATGCGGACCGCCGCAGTCGGCTCGGTCAGCAGTGAGTTCTCACCAGCATCGAGGCTCACGGTGGGCGAGCATGCGACGACATCCATCCTCCCGTTCAGCAGATCGGTCAGGGTGGAGGTCACCGAGGTGTCGACGTGGGCGCCGTTGACCTGGAGGCCAGGGCCCTCGCCGCAGGGCAGGCGCAGTGTTCGGTCGGCCGTCTGGAGCAGGTTCGGCCCTGCCGGGGAGGCTTTCACCACCAGTTCGCTGACGCCGACCGGCATCCTGGCGGCGGGATCGACCACGCCCGAGTAGACCGGTGCCGTCTCGAGAACCTCGATGGTCAGCCGCCGGGTCGTCACCGCCGGGAACCGCCCGTTGCCGTCAGCGTCGAGGTCGACCTCGCGAGTGCGGCCACCGGCGGTGACCGCCACCTTGGTCGGACGGGCGCCGGGTGCTGACGCGTCGGTGACCAGTCCGATCCGGGAGATGCGTTGCGGCCTGGGCCACACGATCTTGAGAGCGGGGTCCTCGTCATCCGTGTCCGCGACCCAGGTGCTCCGGTCGTCGTCGTCAAGAGTGGCGAGCACGGATCCGCGGAGGTCGGTACTGCCCGACGAGCTGGCGCCGACTTCGAAGGGCAGAGACGCCGACACCTCCTCGACGGCGGCCGGACCGCTGCGCAGAGACCCTCGCAGGGCGATCTCCTGCGTGCTGCTCGTCGGCAGGTCGAACCGCCGGGCGATGACGTCTCCGTCCTCACCTCGGGTGGCCCAGACGTCCTGGCAGACGAGGCTCTCCGAGGTTGCGGAGCAGGCCGAGGTGCCACGGTCACGATTGAGGGAGATGCCACTCAGGTCGGCGTCCGCCGGTGGCTCCGGCAGTGCGAGATAGCGCTGGGCCACGACCCCGGGCACCTCCACCTCGGCCAGCTCGAAGCTGCGGTAGTCAGCGCCCTTGGCGACCTCCAACACGCTGATCCTCAGCGAGTCGGACTGACCCAGCGTGGTCGTCACGTGCTGCGGCTCCCCCGCGTCCTCGAGGTCGACGTCGACGTACGCCGTACCGTTGGACAGACGCACCCGCGACACGAACGTGTCCTCCGGAACCGTCAGGACGACATCGTCGAGGTCGGTGCCCGAGTCGAAGTCAACCTGCCACCACTGACCCACGCTGGAGCGGCCGGGCGCCGTGCGCCAGGCACTCTCGGGGTCGCCGTCGAGGGCGGCACCGGGATCGCTGCCCCGGTCGATGGGCGGCGCGGAGTCGGCCCAGGCCTGCGAGGAGCTCGCGGTCACCTGGCGTACGCCGTCCCAGACCGTGGTGCCCATCCAACGTTCCTCGTCGGGCCGCATGCGGTGGAAGTGCTCGCGTCCTGAGAGCCGCCAGGCGTCGTCCGAGGACATCGTCGACGACTCGTTCCGGCGCACCGAGGCAAACGCCTTCTCCCGCTTGCGGAGGGTGTCGGTCAGCACGAAGTCGCGATCATGGTCGCTCGAGTCGTCACCGGCGAGGACGAAGTTGCCCGGCACCAGAGTCGTGTCGAAGCCCGCGCCGGCTGCACCGGCGACTTCCGGCACCGCAGTGTCGTCGACCACCGAGACCGCACCGACCGCGTCGCCGACCTCGTAGACCTCGACCGCTGCATACGTGTCCGACAACCCACCGTTGGGCAGCACCCGGCCGCCCTCGACGTCCGCCGACGGCTTCCAACCCAAGGACGGGCCGAAGCTGGCCACCGGCCTCAGACCGGGGGAACGTTCCAGTGCCTGGTGCAGGATGACCGGGTCGGGTGCGCCGGAGAGTCCACGGTTGAGGTCGTTGCGGACCACGAGGCGGCTGACCCCGTTGCTGCTCAGGATCGCGGCGAGTCGCGGGCTCGGGGCGCCGGACTCGACCTCGGCCGTGACGGCGTCGAGGAACGCCACGTTGCCCGGCTCGGCCAGTGGCACGACGTTGCGCACCCCCCAGGCCGCCGTCATCAGTGGCTGCAGCACGTCATCGCGTGGCGAACCCCAGTCATAGGTGCCAAAGGCCGCGGCCGGCACCACGAGCGTGCGGCCGTGCTGACCCCCCACATCATCGGTGTTGAGGTAGTCGGCCGCCTTGACCCAGTAGTCCGGCACGGCCTCGGTTGCGCCTGCGGGTGCAACCGAGGGGATGAACCACGGGCTGGCGGTGCCCACGAGGGCGAGCACGGCCACACCGGGCCACAACCGGACGGACCAGGTGGCACGCTTCCATGACGGCATCATCACCGCCAGCACATGCGCCAGGCCGAGCACCAGCGGCAGCCTGAGCACCGCATCGAACTTGTGCAGGTTGCGCAACGGTGCCAGTGCGCCGTCAAGAAGCTCCTGCCGCGATCCGGCCAACCAGCCGGCACCGTCGCCGGTGTAGCCGAAGGAGAGCAGCGCGACGCCGACGAGCAAGGAGACCAGGAGGAACTGGCGGTGCGGTGTGTCCTTGCGCGCGAGGCCGGCGAGACCCAGACCTGCGAGCAACGCGGCGTCGACGATCAGGAACGGGGTCATGCCCAGGCCGTGGCCGGCCCCGTAGGTGCCGGAGTCTATGTAGGGCACCCAGACCGACGAGCCGCCGACGACGTCGGGCAGGTCCGTGGGCAGGGTGGTGACGGTGGCGTTCTCGATGTAGTCGAGGAAGGGGAAGCTGTAGCTGCCCATGAGGAACAGCGGCACCAGCCACCACAGAGTGGCGAGCAGGGTGCAGCCGACCCACCAGGCGAAGAACACCCAGCGACGGCGTCCACCCTCACGGGTGAAGATCCAGCAGGCGCCGAGAGGCAGGACGGCGGCAACCGCGACGGCGTTCACGCCTCCGCAGGCGGCCGTCAACAGGCCCGCGGCCGCGGCCCAGCGCCGCTCCGAGCCAGAATGAGTACCGCGCATCACGGCCCACAGCACCCAGGGCACCAAGGCAGTGGGCCAGGCCTCCACCGACGAGGCCCCGATGATGGTGGTGATGTGCACGCTCAGTGCATAGGCGAAGGCGGCGACGACCCGGGTCCAGGGCTTCCCGACCCCCAGCGTCTCGGCGACCTTGAGCAACCCGAAGAACGCCAGGACGAGGAGCAGGGACCACCACAGGCGTTGCGTCACCCACGGTTCGAGCCCCAGCTGTTCGCCGATCCAGAAGAACGGGCCCATCGGGAAGAAGTACCCGTAGGCCTGGTTCTGGATCTGTCCGAAGGCTGCCCCTCCGTCCCACATGCTCGTGGCCCGCGTGAGGAATCGGCCGGGGCTGACCACCAGGTCGAACTTCGTGTCGGCGACCAGGAGCCCGGGTCGCTGGATGAACGCGAACAACACCAGGACCAGTGCATAGATGCTTCGGCGCAGCGGGGTGGTGGCGGAGGCGTGGTCCCCCTCGTTCATCGCTTCCTCAGGATGATGACGAGGTTCCAGGTGCTCAGCTCCCGGATCAGGGGGACGTGGACGGTCCAGCGCGCCCAGCCCGGGTGGTACCGCGGTTCGAAGGCGATCACGTCGGCTGACTGCTGACGTCGTGACCAGCGTCGTCCCTGGCGCACCGTCACCTTGAACAGCGACTCTCCGAACTTGTTCTTGGGTTCGTGCCCGTGGACCTTGGCGTAGCGTCGCCGGGCCCGGCGTCCGCCGAGGAAGTGCCAGGGCGAGGTCTCGTGGCCTCCCCAAGGGCCGTACCAGAGAGTGTAGGAGATGAACACGACCCCACCAGGCTTGGTGATCCGCACCATCTCCTCGGCCATGCGCCACGGATCGTCGACGTGCTCCAGCACGTTGGAGGAGTAGCAGACGTCGACGGCATCGTCGCGGAACGGGAGCTGCATGCCGCTGCCCAGAACGGTGCCGGGCGCGATCTCTCCCAAACCACTGAGCTCGCCGGCATCGGCATCCACGGAGAAGTACGTCGCACCGGCGCTACGGAACGCGTCGCGGAAATAGCCGGGACCTCCCCCGACGTCGAGCAGCGTGCGTCCCTCCAAGTCGGTGTGGTGGGAGACATGGCCCACCGAGTCCTCGGCGAGGGAGGTGTAGAAGCGACGCGGATCGTCCTGCTCGTGCTGGAAGTCGCCGAAGAGTCGGACCGAACGCCGAAGTGTCGGCCTCCATGGCTGATGATGTTGCGTCGACGGGCTCGGCACGCGCCGACACTACCCGAACCGAACATGTAACCCACCAGTAGCACTCGGGGTAACCTCCCCCAATGCACAGCGAGCACCCGGCGTCCCTCGAGGGCTGTCACATCGCGTTCTTCAGCTGGCGGGACACCAAGAATCCCGAGGGCGGCGGAGCCGAGCGCTACCTCGAGAAGATCGCCTCCGGTCTGGCTCAGCGCGGGTGTCGCGTGACCATCCTGTGTGCCGCCCACCCGGGGGCTCCGGAGGACGAGACCGTCGACGGCGTCCGCTTCGTGCGACGTGGCACCAAGATGTCGGTCTACGCCCAGGGCGTCCGTGCCTTGTTCCGCCACGAGCTCGGCGACGTCGATCTCGTCGTCGACGTCCAGAACGGAATGCCGTTCTTCACCCGCACCGTCACCCGCAAGCCGGTCGTCGTCCTCGTGCATCACGTGCACCGAGAGCAGTGGCCGGTGGTCTATCCCGGCGCGACCGGACGCGTCGGATGGTGGATCGAGAGCCGGGTTGCGCCGAGGCTCTACCGCCGGAGCCAATACGTCGCGGTCTCGCGGGCCACCCGCACCGAGCTCACCGGTCTCGGGGTGAGTCAGCGACGCATCGCCGTGGTGCACAACGGCACCGACAAGCACGAGCCGACCCACACACCGCGCACACCGCACCCGTCGATCTGCGTCGTCGGCCGCCTGGTCCCCCACAAGCAGGTCGAGCACGCGATCGACGCGGTCGGCGTGCTCCGGGGAGAGTTCCCCACCCTGCAGCTGGTCGTCGTGGGCGGAGGCTGGTGGGAGGCCGAGCTGCGTGACCATGCACGGAAGCGGGGGTTGACCGACGCGGTCGTCTTCGAGGGGCACGTCAGCGAGGAGCGCAAGTACGAGGTCTACTCCCAGTCGTGGCTGCTCGCACTGCCCTCACTGAAGGAGGGCTGGGGCCTGGTGGTCGGCGAGGCCGGGATGATGGGCACCCCTGCTGTCGCCTACAGGTCCGCGGGCGGCACCCGCGAGTCGATCATCGACGGTCGCTCGGGAGTCCTGGTCGACGACCGGGAGGAGTTCACGCGCGTTCTCGGCGAGCTGCTCCGTGATGATGTACGCCGCAAGCAGCTGGGCGACGGCGCCACCGAGGTGAGCCACATGTTCACCTGGGAACACGCGCAGCAATCGTTCGCAGCGGTGTTGCGCACCGTGCTCGACGGCGGTTACGTCGCGGCGCTCGACCCGGAGTGAGCCGCCCGACCCCGGAAACCCCCCGAAAGGGCGATGACCTCGGGCAACCGCCCAAGGTCATCGCCTGAAGACTCGCCGTGACTACTTGTTGGATCCGTAGTCGATGACCGGATTGTTGGAGTCGGCAGGCGACGGACCGGACGAAGTCTGCGTGCTGACCAGCCCGAAGATGGTCCCTCCAGCAAGCACCGCGCCCGCGAACAGGCTGACAATAGGCGTGACAATAGTTCCCATAATGCAGAAACCCTCCCTAGGTTTGGGCACACCCTAGCAGCGGGTTGGGAGATCTCACGAAACTCCGGACCCGCGCCGTCGAGCCAGATTTCGCACGACCGAACCGGCGGCGCCGGCCAGCAGGGCGAGGTAGAGAAGCCACCCGACGGTCACCGCTGCGCGGGTGCCCGGACTGGTCGCCGCAGGGGCTGGGTCGGTCAGTGCGATCACCGTGACCCGGCCGGCTTCCGTGCGTCGCCCGGCGACCTCGGGCGCCAGCTCGGCCGGCAGTCCCGGCAGCACCTCGTCCTTGTCGAGGACGACGAATCCGATCCCCAGATCTGCCAGTGCCTCCGCTCGGGCCTGCGGCGTACGACGGGCCAGCGCCACACCGACCCGCACGGCACGCGGGTCCTCCCCCGCGACCGTACGGCCGTCGACGGCGAGATCGCCGCTGACCACGAAGTCGGGATCGAGGTATCTGCCCAGGGGATCGAGCACCTTGCGACGCTCGTTCCACTCAGGAGCTCGGTAGCTCGTGAACGGGAGCACGACCACGTCGCCGTCCCCTCCCCGGGCGCGAACATCCTCGACCACGTCCGCCGCTGCGGCGTACGAGTCGGGGTAGTCCACGGCGTGCAGGGCGCCGCTGCCGCCCCACGCGGCGTCGGGGAGCACCGCCACCGGGAACAGCACCAGCGCGACGGTCGCCGCGACGCCCGGCGCTTCGGCTGCACCCACCCGCGCTCGCAGCTCGCCCACTCCGTGGGACGCCGTCGCCACCAAGAGGGGGGCGCACAGTGCCAGCATGCGACTCCCGTCGCGCAGGAGACCGGCACCCGGGACGTGTTCATAGAGGCTGCCCATGGCCCCGGGGCAGGCCCAGGTGAGCACCGCGATCCCCCAGCCGACCACCCAGCAGATCAGTAGCCCGAGAGTCTCGCGGCGATCCGTGTTGCGCCACCAGTGCCGCACTCCGAAAGCACACAGCACGAGGACACCGAGCAGCGCGATCAGGCCGAGGGCACCGCCGCGAGAGGCCGGCACCACGTCGCTGTTCCAGGACCCGCCCAGCCCCAGAGCCGCCACGGGTGCCGGCAACCACCGCGTGCCGTGCAAGCCGAACACCTCGGCCCCCAACGGATCCGTCGTGGCCGCTTCCACGTGCACCGCTCCGGCAACCAACCACGGCGCGTTGGCCGCCACCACGGTGGCCACGAGCGCCAGGTTGGTCCGCAGCCGTGGTCCCCAACCCAGCAACAGGATGACCAGGGCCGCCATCAGTCCCGCACTGGCGCTCAGACTGGCCACCGGCAGCAGCAGGCACAGCACCGGTGGGAACCGCTGGTGCTTGCGGGCTCGCCGGCTCGCGACGACCAGCCATGGCAACACCGCGTAGCCGAGCAACACCGGCCAGTGCCCGATGAGAAGACGCTCGATGACGAACGGATTCCACTGATAGAGCGAGATCGCGGCCAGTTGCCCGGTCAGCGAGTGAGGCGGTGCCAGCCGCGCGGCGCCGAGACCGGCGCCCATCAGGGCACCGACCAGCACCACCTTCTGCAGCAGCATCCCCGGGACGACCTCGTCGAGCGCAGCGACGACGGCGTCCGAGGGCACCGCACGGGGCAGGGCCGAGCCGAGCCCAAGAAAGTCAGGTCGCATCGCCAGGTCCGGCACCCAGACCATGTCGTAGGAGAGCACGTAGCCGGGGCCCAATGCCTGCCAGAGCATGACTGCCGTCAGCAGGGCCGACCAGGCAACCGGGAGTGCGCGCCTCATCTCAGACCGGCAGCCTGCGGAAGACCTTGCGCGGCACGTGACGCAACCCGGACATCACGATCCGCATGGCCCCCGGCACCCAGGTCAACTCACGCCTGTCGGCGACGGCCTCGACGACGGCTTCGGCCACCTGCTCGGGGCTGACCGACAGCGGTGCCGGTGCGCGTCCTTCGGTCATCTTGGTGTGCACGAAACCGGGGCGTATGACGGCCACGTGTCCGCCGTGGTCGCGCAGCGCCTCACCGAGACCCAGGTAGAAGCCGTCCATGCCGGCCTTGCCGGAGCCGTAGACGAAGTTGGAGCGTCGTACCCGCTCGCCGGCCACCGACGACAGGGCGACGATCGCGCCATGGCCCTGTCGGCGTACGACCTCGCCGAGGAGGACTCCGACACTCACCGGTGCGAGGTAGTTGATCCGTGCATGCCGGACCGCTTCGGCATGGTCCTGCCAGGCCGACTCCTCGTCACCGAGGACGCCGAAGGCGACCACGCTGACATCGAGGTCGCGCCCCTTGGCCACGTCGGCGATCAGACCCGGGTGGCTCTCGACGTCGTCGGCGTCGAAGTCGACCGTCTCGACCTCCAGCCCGGCGTCGCGAACCCGCTGGGCCGCCGCCTCCCGGCGTGGACCTGGACGGGCTGCGAGGATCACCAGTGGTCGGGCACCGATCGCGACGTACCGGTCAACCACGGCGAGCGCGATGTCACTCGTTCCGCCGAGGAGGAAGAGGGACTGGGGCTGGCCGAGCGCGTTGATCATGTGGGTCTCCAAGGGTCAGAGGTCGAGGCGGCGTGCGAGGTCGGACCGGAACACGCGGTCAGGATCGAGGCGGCGCAGGCCGGCCCGGAACTCGTCGAGTCGCGGATACATCGCGGAGAGGGTCTCTGCGTCGAGTCGGGAGTCCTTGGCCAGGTAGAGCCTGCCCGCGGCAGCCACCACGATCCGGTCCAACTCGGCCAGCAGTGTGCGGAGGCCGGGGTGCGTGGGAAGGTCGACGGCCAGGGTCCACCCCGACATCGGGAAGGACAGTGGCGCTCGGTTGCCCGGCCCGAACCGCTTCAGCACCGCGAGGAACGAGGGGTGGCCGGCATCCGCGAGCCGCCGCACGATCTCGACCATGGCCTGTTCCCCAGCATCCGGCACGACGAACTGGTACTGCACGAACCCTCTCCGCCCGTAGAGCCGGTTCCAGCCCGCGACACCGTCGAGTGGGTGAAAGAAGGCGGGGATGTCAGTGATCTCACCGACCCGGTGCGCCGGGGCCTTGCGGAACCACATCTCGTTGAACACCTTGGTCGTGGGCCGCGAGATCAGCCAGCCCGGTGCGTACGGCGGGGCGGTCAGCCGCGGTTCGGCCGGCAGCGCTCCCCCACGACGGCGGTGTCGGACCTGTTGTGCGCTCGCGTGCTCACCACGCGTGAGCACCGACCGGCCGAGGGCACGACCGCTGGCCAGCGTGTCGATCCACGCGACGGAGTAGGTGTGGTCGTCGTCCGACTCGCGCATCCGCCGCATGAGGGTGTGCAGGTCGGGGACCCGCTCAGTGTCCACCGACATCAGCGAGGTCTCCACCGGCGTCAGTCTCAGCACGGCCGAGGTGATGATGCCGGTCAATCCCATCCCACCCGCTGTCAGCCAGAAGTCGTCCGTGTCCTGCCCGAGTGTCCGCGTCGTTCCGTCGGGACCGATCAGGTCGAGCGACTCGACATGCTGGGCGAAGCTGCCGCTGAGATGGTGGTTCTTGCCATGGATGTCACAGGCGATCGCACCTCCGACGGAGACGTAGCGCGTGCCGGGGGTCACCGGGACGAAGTAGCCCATCGGCATCACCTGCCGCATCAGGTCATGCAGTGAGGTTCCGGCTGACACGGTGGCCACGTGGCGCGTTCTGTCGACCGTGATGCTGGGGGGCCCCGGAGCGAGAACGAGGCCCCCGCTGTTCTGGGCGGCATCGCCGTAGGAACGTCCGAGCCCACGGGCGAGTACGCCGCGAGGATGCGAGCCGCGCACCAGCCTGCCGAGATCCTCTGCCGGGCTGGGTGTCTGGGCCCAGGACGGAGCGGTGCGGCCCCAACCGCTCAGCTCAGGCACGGAGCACCCCCAGGCACACCACGACCAGCCAGCTCAGCCCGACGACCTGCAGAACCCGGTCACCCCACACGATGTCCTCCGGCTCGGCTGCCTTGGCGGCGTCGATGTCGACGGCGTAGCGAAGCACTCCGACGATGAACGGCGCTATCGAGATGGTGTGCCAGGGCACTCCACCCGGGACGTTCTCGGCAAACGCCCACAGGCTGTAGGACAGCACCGTCGCGCTGGCCGCAAGCGACCACACGAAGCGCAGGTAGCTCTCGGTGTAGCGGATCAGCGAGCGGCGGGTGCCGGCGTCGGACCCGAGCGACCTGATCTCGGAGAACCGTTTGCCCGCGACGATGAACAACGACCCGAACCCTGAGACCAGGAGGAACCACTGGGAGATGGGCAGCCCGACGGCCACGCCGCCGGCCAGAGCACGGAGCAGGAACCCGGAGGCCACGATCACCAGGTCGATCACCGGTTCGTGCTTGAGCCACAGGGCGTACGCCAACTGAATCACCAGGTAGGCCGCCAACAGGACCGCGAAGTCCCGGGACGTGAGCCAGGCGACGACCAGGCTCACGGTGGCCAGAGCTCCGGCGCACACCGAGGCCGAGACTCGGGTCAGCTCTCCTGATGCGACCGGACGCAGCCGCTTGCGGGGGTGCAACCGGTCGGAGTCGCGGTCCAGGCAGTCGTTGATGAGGTAGACCGCGCCGGAGGCCAGACAGAAACACAGGAATGCCAGGAGCGTCGGGCCGATGACCGAACGCTCGAGCAGGGTGCCTGCGGCGAGGGGGGCGGCCAGCACCAGCAGGTTCTTCACCCACTGACGAGGACGCATCCCTCGCACCAGCGCCGCCGTCGTCGTCACCCGGGAGAGTGTAGGGCCACCCGGGCGCCCGACCATGCCGCGCGGCGCTGCGGTGCCTGACAGTTGTGCGAGACCCTCTAAGGTGCAACACGTGTCGAAGAGCAAGCGGAGCATGCCCAAGTGGCTGCTGGGTGGCGGGTCCATCGCAGTCGCCATGGGCGTCATGAATGTAGCCACCTATGGCTTCACCATGATCGCCGCGCGCCTGCTGGGACCGCAGGCCTACGGCGCCCTTGCCAGCCTGATGGCGACCCTGTTGGTGATCAGCGTGCTCCAGTTGGGCTTGCAGGCCACTGCCGCCCGCCGGATCTCTGCCGAACCCGACCATGTCGGCCAGATCGAGCACACCATCATGCGGGTCACCTACCGGGCTGCCTTGGCCGTCGGCGTACTGCTCGTCGTGCTGACTCCGCTGGTCAACTACGTCCTCAAGCTGGACAACCTCGTCGTCGCCGCACTGGTGAGTGTTGCGGCGATTCCCATGACGGTGATGGGTGGTCAGGCCGGCATCCTGCAGGGTGAACGACGTTGGATGCCGCTGGCCCTGGTCTACATCGCCAACGGCGTACCTCGGCTCCTCATCGGCGTCGCGCTCATCGCGTGGGAACCCAGTGAGCTGAACGCCATGCTCGGCGTCGTCATCGGACAGTTCGCGCCCGTCGTCGTCGGATGGCTGGCACTGCGCCAGGTGCGACGCCCGGGACAGCGCAGCGACCACCACGCCGCACGACCGATGGTTCGTGAGGCGATCCACAACTCCCAGGCCCTGTTCGCGTTCTTCGCGCTCTCCAACGTCGACATCGTGGTCGCGCGCAACGTGCTCGACTCGCATGATGCCGGGCTCTACGCGGGCGGGCTGATCCTCACCAAGGCAGTCCTGTTCCTGCCCCAGTTCGTGGTGGTTCTCGCGTTCCCGGCGATGGCCTCGGCGAGCGAACGACGCCGAGCTCTCACCCGCAGCCTGTCACTGGTCGCCGGACTCGGGGCGGTGGCCATCCTCGGCGCGCTGGTCCTCTCGAGCCTGGCCATGATCTTCGTCGGTGGCGACGACTACTCCGAGATCCAGTCGAAGCTGTGGCTCTTCGCCATCCTCGGCACCGCACTCTCGATGCTCCAGCTGCTGGTCTACTCGGTGCTGGCCCGCCAGGGGCAACGCTCCATCTACCTGGTCTGGGCGGCCCTGGTCGTGCTCGTCGGTCTGGGGATGACGGTCAGCAGCCTCGAGGGCCTGCTCGCGGTCGTGGTCGCCACGGACGCCGTACTGCTTGCGGTGCTGTTCGCCCTCAGCCTCTACCTGGTGCGAACCCCCGCCGCGGAGCCGTCACCAGTCTGACCGGGTCAGGGCTGATCCGACGCGCGTGCGTCGGATCAGCCCGAGATCAGTGTGCGGCCTCGTGCCAACTGCGGCCGGTGCCCACCGAGACGTCCAGGGGAACGGTCAGCTCCGCGGCCGAGCCCATCTCGCGGCGTACCAGCTCCTCGAGGGCGTCCTTCTCCCCCGTGGCCACCTCGAAGACGAGTTCGTCGTGCACCTGCAGCAGCATGCGCGAGGCGAGACCAGCATCGGCGATCGCCGTGTCGACGTTGAGCATGGCGACCTTGATGATGTCGGCGGCGGAGCCCTGGATCGGCGCGTTGAGTGCCATGCGTTCGGCCATCTCGCGACGCTGACGGTTGTCGCTGGTCAGATCGGGCAGGTAGCGGCGGCGCCCCATGATCGTCTCGGTGAAGCCGCTGCGGCGGGCTTCGTCGACGATGCCGTTGAGGTAGTCGCGGATGCCGCCGAAGGTCTCGAAGTAGTCCTCCATCAGCACCCGCGCGTCGGCCGGCTCGATGCGCAGCTGCTGGGACAGGCCGAACGCCGAGAGCCCGTAGGCCAGCCCGTAGTTCATCGCCTTGATCTTGGCGCGCTGCTCGACACCCACCTCGTCGGCCGGCACGTCGAAGACCTTCGCGGCGGTGATCGAGTGGAAGTCACGACCCGACCGGAACGCCTCGATGAGCTGCTCGTCCTCGGACAGGTGCGCCATGATGCGCATCTCGATCTGGCTGTAGTCGGCGGTCAGGAGGCATTCGAAGTCGCCGCCGGTGCCGACGACGAACGCCTCCCGGATCCGGCGGCCGGCCTCGGTGCGGATCGGGATGTTCTGCAGGTTCGGGTCGGTGCTCGAGAGCCGACCGGTGGCCGCGATGATCTGGTTGTACGTCGTGTGGATGCGACCGTCTCCGGCCACGGTCTTGAGCAGGCCCTCCACGGTCTGACGCAACCGGATCACGTCGCGGTGCCGCAGCAGGTGCTGCAGGAACGGGTGCTCGGTCTTCTCGAACAACGACTGGAGCGCATCGGCGTCGGTGGTGTAGCCGGTCTTGGTGCGCTTGGTCTTGGGCATGTCGAGCTCGTCGAAGAGCACCACCTGCAGCTGCTTGGGCGAGCCGAGGTTGATCTCCTTGCCGATCACCTCGTAGGCGTCGTCGGCGGCGGCCCTGACCTGGTCGCCGAAGTCGGACTCGAGCCCCTCGAGATAGTCGGTGTCGACGGCGATGCCGGTCTGCTCCATCGCGACCAACGTGTCGACCAGGGGCAGCTCGACGTCGGCCAGCAGGGCCGTGCCGCCGTGCTCCTCGACAGCGTCGTCGAGCGCGTCGGCCAGGTCGAGCACCGCACGCGCGGTCAGCATCGCCACGTCGCTGGCCCCGCCGTCGTCGATCGCGTCGAAGCTCAACTGGTCGGCGTCGCCGGTGTCCTGCTTCAGCTCGCGCTTGAGGTAGCGCAGGGTCAGGTCGGCGAGGTCGTAGGAGCGCTGGTCGGGCTGCACCAGGTAGGCGGCCAACGCGGTGTCGACGGCGAGACCGCGCAGGGGCCATCCGCGCGCGGCGAGGGCGAGCCGCGGGCCCTTCGCGTCGTGCAGCACCTTGGCCCGCTCGGGGTCGGCCAGCCACCCGCTGATCGCGGCGTCGTCCTCGGGCGAGATCTCGGTGGCGTCGATCCACGCGGCCGCCCCGGCGCCGGTCGCCAGGGCGATCGAGACGACGTCGCCGGTGCCGGCCCGCCAGGAGCCCTGCACCGCGACACCGACTCGGTCACTGCCGGATGCGTGCTCCTCGAGCCACGCTGCGACAGATCCGGGGACGAGTCGCTCACCGGCCAGCTCGAACCCGCTCTCGTCGACCTCGGGCTCGGTCTCGGGGTCGATGACCTCGATCAGGCGGGTGCGCAGCTCGCCACGGAACTCGAGCTCGTCGAGCAGCTCGAGGCCGGACGTGCGGTCCCACGGCTGCCGAGCCATCTCGCCGGGGCGCACGGACAGGGTCAGGTCGCGCACCAGGGCGTTGAGGTGACGGTTGCGGATCACGTCGCCCATGTGCTCGCGCAGTGCCTCGCCCTTCTTGCCAGTGATCTCGTCGGCCCGGGCGATCACGTTGTCGAGGCCGTCGTACTGGTTGATCCAGCGGGCCGCGAACCCCGGGCCGACCCCCGGGACGCCGGGCAGGTTGTCGGAGGTCTCGCCGACGATGGCCGCGAGCTCGGGGTAGCGGTGCGGCGGGAGGCCGTACTTCTCCTCCACCGCGGCGGGCGTGAGCCTGGCGAGGTCACTGACCCCACGCATCGGGTAGAGCACCGTCGAGTCGTCGGTGACCAACTGGATGGAGTCACGGTCGCCGGTGAGGATCAGAACTTCCATACCGTCGGCGAGCGCTTGTGTGGTCAGCGTCGCGATGATGTCGTCGGCCTCGAAGCCGTCGAGCTCGAGGTGCGGGATGCGCAGGTGGTCGAGCATCTGCTGGATCAGCGGCAGCTGGCTGCGGAACTCGTCGGGCGTCTTGTTGCGCTTCGCCTTGTATTCGCTGTATTCGGCGAGCCGGAAGGTCTGGCGGGACTTGTCGAACGCCACGGCGACGTGAGTGGGCTGCTCGTCCCGCAGCACGTTGACCAGCATCGAGGTGAAGCCGTAGACGGCGTTGGTGTGCTGCCCGCTGGCGGTGGAGAAGTTCTCCACCGGGAGCGCGAAGAACGCTCGGTAGGCCAACGAGTGGCCGTCCAGCAGAAGCAGGCGCGGGCGGGCAGGGCTCTCGGTCTCGGGCACGCGTCGACTCTATCCACTGGCACCGACGGACGCCGACCCCCATGGCCGCCTGCGTCCACGTGGAGCGTGGTCGGCACAATGGGGCCATGACCGACGGCACCGCACCCGAGTCCCTGGCCGATCTCAGCATCGAGGAGTTTGTCGCCGCGATGCCTCAGGGCATGGGCAAGCTCAACGAGACCATGGGCATCGAGATCACCGAGATCTCCCGGGACCACATCGTGGCGACGATGCCGGTCGCGGGCAACACCCAGCCCTACGGCCTGCTGCACGGCGGCGCGTCCGTCGTACTCGCCGAGACACTCGGCTCGATCGGGTCGGCCATCCACGCCTACCCCGACAAGATCGCGGTCGGCGTGGACATCAACGCCACCCACCACCGCTCCGCGACCTCCGGCATCGTCACCGGTGTCGCGACGCCGATTCACCGAGGTCGCACCATGGCGGCGTTCGAGATCGTGATCTCGAACGAGGAGGGCAAGCGGGTCTGCACCTCGCGCATCACCTGCGCGCTGATTCCCGCCGATCGGGCCTGATCTACCGGCCGAGCCCCGCCAGACGGGCCTCGGCATCGGGGGATCGAGGCTCAGACGACTTCGCGCTGGCGGCGCAACGAGCGACGCTGGGCCAGAACCTGACCGAGCGGCTGGCGGTGAACCACCGACGAGGCCGGACGACGACCCGTCAGCTTCGCGCGTACGACGTGCGTGGGCGCGACCCTCAGCACGGCCTGGGGCGCCAGTGCCATCCGCGCCAGGAACCGGTGCGCGTCGCGTGAGCTGCTCAGCGAGGCGCCGGCGACGTGCCCGATGCCACGCTCCTCGGCGTGCTGCACCGCGGCCTCCATCAGCGCCCGGCCGATGCCACGGCGCCGGAACCTGGGGTGAACGTGAGGCGAGATCGCCTGGACGACCGGATCAAGGTTGATCGGCGAGAGCACTCCGATGCGGAGGTAGACCGCGCCGGCCAGCTCGCCGTCGTACTCGGCCACGACGATGCGGTCGGTCTCGCTCGCCGCCGCGAGGGCGACGATGCCCGTCATGTCGTCCTCAGGGGTGCCCGTGACGGGTCGTCGCATCAGGTCGGCCCAGAGGCCCACCAGCTCGCGCACGTCTTCCGGCGTGGCGTCACGCAGTGCCACCTGCGATCGACTCATCGGTCCTGCCTCCTTCAACCATCGCCCCGAACAGCAGGAGACTACGCCCCGGGAGGGGACCCTGTCATGGGAGTCCCCCAACACCCGGCTGCTGCGTGCACGTCGCGGCCCACCCGGGCGAGCATTGCGTTGACGTAACGGTTCGCTAACGACGAGGGTGTGGTCCATGCCACACCGGGTCGACGGTCCTACGGTGGCTTCACGCAGGCCGCGCATCCCGGGGTGGGCGCCGGTGGCTATGTGATTCAACCTCTGCAGAAGGGTTCACGACGTGCATCGATCAAACTCCCAATGGGTCAAGGTGATGGCTGCGACAGCGGCACTCGCCCTCACCCTGACCGCCTGTGGCTCGGATGACGGCGGCGATGACAAGAAGGACGACTCGGCCGCCTCGAACGAGAAGTTCACCAACGACCAGTGCGCCAACGACCAGACCAGCGCGAACGCGCTGCGCGTCGGCGGCATCCTTCCGCTCACCGGCAACCTGGCCTACCTCGGCCCGCCGGAGATCGCGGGCGTCGGGCTGGCCGTCTCCGACATCAACGCCGCGGGTGGAGTCAACGGGTCGAAGGCTTGTCACGACATCAAGGACTCCGGTGACTCGACCGACATGTCGGTCTCGTCCAGCACGGCCGATGCGCTGATCAGTGCGAAGCCCTCCGTGGTCATCGGTGCTGCCGCCTCCAGCGTCACGAAGAACGTGGTCGACACGTTCACCGCGGCCAAGGTCGTCGAGATCTCGCCCGCCAACACCGCGGTCGACCTCAGCGGCTACTCCGACTACTACTTCCGCACCGCTCCCCCGGACGGCATCCAGGGCAGCGCACTCGGCACCCTGATCGCCTCGGACGGCTACCAGAAGCTGGCCTTCCTGGTGTTCAACGACACCTACGGCACGGGCCTGCGCAACGCCATCTCGAAGACGTTCACCGAGGCCGGCGGCGAGGTCGTCTACGGCAAGAAGGGCCAGGAGTTCCCGGCTGGTCAGACCACGTTCTCCTCCGAGGTCACGGCCGCGCTGAACACCAAGCCCGACGCCATCGTGATCCTCGCCTTCGACGAGACCAAGGCGATCATCCCCGAGCTGGCCTCGCAGGGTTGGGACATGTCGAAGATCTACATGACCGACGGCAACACGGCCGATTACAGCGAGGACTTCGAGGCCGGCACGCTCGAGGGCGCGCAGGGCACGATCCCCGGCACCGACCCGGAGCCGGAGTTCAAGGCCCGGCTGAACGGCTTCTACGACAGTGCCGAGAACCAGAAGCTGTCGGACTACGCCTACGGCGCCGAGTCCTATGACGCCGTGATGCTGGCCGCGCTGGCCGCGGTCAAGGGCGGCAAGACCGACTCGGTCACCATCCAGAAGAACCTCGCCGCCGTCTCGGGTGCCACCAACGGTGAAGAGTGCACCAGCTACGCCGACTGCGTGAAGCTGCTCGGTGAGGGCAAGGAGATCCGCTACTCCGGTCCCTCCGGCATCGGCCCGCTGAACAAGAAGAACGACCCGTCGTCGGCGTTCGTCGGCATCTACAAGTACAACGGCGACAACAAGAACGAGATCTCCAGCACGGTCGAAGGCACCAGCTGACCGAAGGGTCTCACCAGCACCACCAACGAGGAAGCCCCCCGGACCACCTGGTCCGGGGGGCTTCCTCATGGGTCATCCAACACAGGTGGGTCGAGTGCTCGGGTGGCTGCTCGGGCGACCACCTGAGCCCTCGACTGAGGGCCTCAGTGGGCCCCCTTCTCGGCCTCGACGTCCGTGGCCAGGGTGCCGAGGTAGAGCTGGATCACCTTCGGGTCGTTGGCCAGCTCGCGACCGGTGCCGGTGTGCGCGTCCTTGCCCTGGTCGAGGACGTAGCCACGATCGCAGATCTGGAGACAGCGTCGGGCGTTCTGCTCGACCATGACCACGCAGACGCCGGTCTTGTTGATGCGGCGGGTGCGCAGGAAGGTCTCGTCCTGCCGCACCGGCGAGAGCCCGGCCGAGGGCTCGTCGAGAAGGAGCACCGACGGCTCCATCATCAAGGCGCGGGCCATTGCCAGCGACTGGCGCTCACCTCCCGAGAGCGCACCGGCGCGCTGGTTGCGCCGTTCGTGCAGCACCGGGAAGAGGTCCCACATCGCGGCCAGACGCTCGGGCAGCTTCTTGGGCCGCATGAACAGCCCCATGCGGAGGTTCTCCTCGATGGACAGGGTCGGGAACACGTTGTTGTTCTGCGGGACGAACCCGACACCCATCTCCACGAGGCGGTTCGCCCGCAGGTTGGTGATCTCCTCGCCACGCATGATCACCGAACCGGAGTGCACCTTGACCAGGCCGAACATCGCCTTGAGCAGGGTGGACTTGCCGGCACCGTTGGGGCCGATGATCCCGATCATCTCGCCCGGGTACGCCGCGACGCTGCAACCATTGAGGATGTTGACGCCGGGAAGATAGCCCGCGACCACCTCGCGGGCCTCGATGACGGCTTCTGCCTGGTCGCTCATGCCTGGTCCTCCCGGCTGGTCTCTTCCTCGGCCACCTCGTCGGCCAGCTGCTCCTCCATGTCTGAGCCCTCCTCCAGGAGGGCGTCGTCACCGAGGTCGGTGTCGTGGTGCGCGCCCAGGTAGGCGTCGATCACCACGGGGTTGGCCATCACCTCACCGGCCTTGCCCTCGGCGATGAGCTTGCCCTCGGCCATCACCACCACCCAGTCGGAGATGTGTCGCACCATGTGCATGTCGTGCTCCACGAAGAGCACCGTCATGCCGTCATCACGGAGCGCCTGGATGTGACCGAGCAGCGACTGCGTCAGGGCCGGGTTGACCCCTGCCATCGGCTCGTCGAGCATGATCATCTTCGGGTCACTCATCAGTGCCCGGGCCATCTCGAGCAGCTTGCGCTGCCCCCCGGAGAGACTGCCGGCGTAGTCGTCCTGCTTGTCCAGGAGCTTGAACCGCTCCAGCAGGCCGAGCGCCTTGTCCCTGATCTCCTTCTCCTGGTTGCTCCACAGGGGCTTGAGCCAGGAGAGGAAGAGGTTCTCCCCGGTCTGCCCGCGCGCGCCCAGCATCATGTTGTCCATCACCGTCATGCGGTTCAGGGCCTTGGTCAGCTGGAAGGTCCTCACCATGCCGGCGCGCGCCACCCGCGAGGCAGAGGTCTTGTCGAGCGCGGAACCGTCGAAGGACCAGTGCGCCCCGGCAGTGGGCCGGTCGAAACCCGTGATCAGGTTGAAGAAGGTGGTCTTGCCGGCACCGTTGGGGCCGATCAGGGCGGTGATCACCCCCCGTTGCACCTCGAGGTGACCGACGTCGACGGCAGTCATGCCACCGAAGTGGCGCACCACGTTGTCGACCACCAGGATCGGGTCAGACTTCGTCGAGCCCGGCTCGGCCGCGCCCGCGGGGGGCGCCAGCTGAGTGGACTGGTCGTGATCAGACATTGAACTGCAACTCCCTCTTCTTCCCGAGGATGCCTTGCGGTCTGAAGATGACCAAGAGCATCAGTGCCACCCCGACGACGATCCAGGAGAACTGCTCGGTCTGCTGCGTGTTCATGATGCTGTCGGGCACCGTCGCATTGGCGAAGCCCTTGATGAAGATGCGGGTGGCGTAGAAGAGAACCGCACCGAGCACGGGCCCGAAGATGGTCGCGGCACCGCCGAGCAGGATCGCGGTCCAGCAGAAGAAGGTCAGCTGGCGCCCCATCGAGTCGGGCTGCACCGACGACGGAAGCACGTAGATCATCCCGGCCAGGGCACCGAACATGCCGCCGATGATCAGGGCCTGCATCTTGATCGCGAACACGTTCTTGCCGAGGCTGCGGATCGCGTCCTCGTCCTCCCGGATGCCCTTGAGCAGGCGCCCCCACGGGCTGCGGGCCAGCAACCACACGATCAGCACGCCCAGGAACACGACCCCCCAGGCCACGACGCGCACCCACCAGCCGTTGACGCCGGTGTTGAAGTAGTTCCACGGTCCGAAGCTGGTCTGGCCCGCCCCCAGGAAGGACAGGTCCTGGAACGGAACCCGGTAGTCACCGCCCGGGATGCCCTGGGCGGCACCGGTGACGTTCTCGAGCAATGGTTGTCGACCGATGAAACGGATGATCTCGGCGGCTGAGATCGTCACGATCGCCAGATAGTCCCCGCGCAGCTTCAGCGTGGGCAGGCCCAGGACCAGGGACAGTACGACGGACGCGGCGAGACCGATCAGGATCGCCACGGGGAGCGGCGCACCCTCGCGGACGCTGATCGCGAACCCGTAGGCGCCGACCAGCATGTAGCCGGCCTGACCCATGTTGAGCAGGCCGGTGAATCCGAAGTGGACGTTGAGTCCGATGACGGCGATGGCCACGGCGGCGGTCTGAGGTGCGATCGCCTCGCGAGCCATCGAGTTCAAGATGTTGATGACGGTGTCCATGGTGAAGTCCTCTCAGCCCACTCGCTCGGCTCGCCCGAGCAGGCCCTGGGGCCTGAACATGAGGACGAGGATCAGGATCAGCATTGCCGCGGCGTACTTGAAGTCGCCGGGCACATGGGCGACCGGGGCGAGTTCGATGACCAGCCCGATGATGATGGACCCGACCAGCGCACCGAACGCCGTACCGAGACCACCGAGGGTGACGGCCGCGAACAGCAACAGCAGGATCTGCATGCCGGAGTCCCACTTGATGTTGCCGGTGACGAGCGCGTAGAGGATGCCCGAGAGGCCGGCCAGGGCGGCCGATGCCGTCCAGACCAGACGAATCACCTTGTCGACGTCGATGCCCGATGAGGCGGCGAGTGCCGGGTTGTCGGCCACGGCCCGGGTGGCGCGCCCGATACGGGTGTAGAGCAGTGCGTAGCCGACCCCGCCCAGCACGACGATCGAGATGAGCATGGCCGCGACAGACTGGTAGGTCAGCTCGACGAACCCGATGTTGAAGGTCTCCGGGTTCTCCTTGACCACGCGGACGCTGCGGGCACCGACGAAGTACTGGAAGACGTACTGCAGGGCGAGGGAGAGCCCGATGGTCACGATCATCAGCTGGATCAGGCCCAGCCCACGTCTGCGGAGTGGTTGCCACATCACCCGGTCCTGGAGCCAGCCCGTGAAGCCGCAGATGATCACCACGATGAGGCCACCGAGCCACAGGTTGAGACCGCCGAGGTTGATCACCGCGTAGCCGAGGAGCCCGCCCATGGTCACCTGCTCGGCGTGAGCGAAGTTGGAGAGCCCGGTGGTGCCGTAGATCAGCGAGAGGCCGACCGAGGCCAGGGCCAGCAGGAGGCCGAGTCGCAGACCACTGATCGCGCTCTTGGTGAAGTATTCGATCCAGCTGGTCTCACCGCTGTAATTGGTGGTGCGCACCTCGATCACGACGGCCCGAGTGGTCTTGAACTTGGCCACGTTGGTCTTGCCGACCGTGTCCAGTGCCTCGAGGTCGTCACCGAGGCTCTCCTCGTCGAGGGTGACGGTGTAGGCACCGAGCTCGGTCACCTTCACGTTCCACTTGCCGGTCTCACTCGTGGTGACCGACTCCTCGAACCCTTTCGGGCCGGTGACGGTCAGCTCGGCGTCGGGGACGACGTCCTCCTCCGAGCGGATCGTGCCTGCCAGACACGCGGACTTGTCGTCCGGGAGGCACAGGGTGTCGGCGGCACTGGCCGGCGATGACGCCAGCCACAACGTCAGCGGTGCCACGAGCAACGTCAGCAAGAGCAAAGCGACTGCCCTGCTCGACGCCCTCAGGCGGCGCCACGGTCGGACCTTCACTCGCTTCCTCCGATCACGCACCTCGGTCGGTGCACACGGCAGTCTAGGGCGCGGAGGAGTGACGGAGGCCACACTGGCGGATCATCGCCGATCCGTTGTCAAACGGTGACCTTCTGGCAGTTCAGGGAGTGGCGCTCCCGGGACCGTGCTCGACGACGCCGTCGGAGACCTGCTTCATCGAGAGACGCAGGTCCATCGCCGTCTTCTGGATCCAGCGGAAGGCGTCGGGTTCGCTGAGGCCCAGCTCCTTCTGGAGCACGCCCTTGGCCCGCTCGACCGACTTGCGGGTCTCAAGACGCTCGGTGAGGTCGGCGACCTCGGACTCCAGGGCGGCCAGTTCGGTGAACCGGCTCACCGCCATCTCGATCGCCGGAACCAGGTCGTTGCGGGAGAACGGCTTGACCAGGTAGGCCATGGCCCCGGCATCCCGGGCCCGCTCGACGAGGTCGCGCTGGGAGAACGCGGTGAGCATCAGGCACGGCGCGATCCGCTTCTCGGCGATGCGCTCGGCCGCGGAGATGCCGTCCAGCCGCGGCATCTTGACGTCGAGGATGACCAGGTCGGGTTGGAGCTGCTCAGCCAGGGCGATGGCCTGCTCGCCGTCGGCGGCCTGTCCCACGACGTCGTACCCCTCCTCGGCAAGCATCTCGGCGAGGTCCATGCGGATCAGGGCCTCGTCCTCGGCGATGACGACGCGACGGGTGCTGGTGCTGGGCTGTTCACTCACGCCCTCCAGACTAGGGCCGCAGTCCGCGCCGCGGCGAAATCACCGGCGACCAGGGGTGCCCCGATCCAGCAGTCCACGCCCCGTCCGGTAGCCTGTGCTCGCCTTTGGCCCCGGTAGTCCAACGGCAGAGACGATGCACTCAAACTGCATACAGTGTGGGTTCGAATCCCACCCGGGGTACTTTCCTCCGGCCCTTGCGGGCCGACTCGTCGCAGCCGCGATGTCGGTGCTCTCGTCGACACTCGGAGCATGTACAACGACCGCGTGCGATCGGCAGCCCGTGATGCGTTGGCGGCCGGTTCGAGCGTGTCCGACGTTGCGCGCAGTCTCGGAGTGGCTCGCTCGACGATCCGTGAGTGGCGAGACCGGCCGAACTCGCCGAGCCGCCAGATCGACAAGCAGTGTCCCAGGTGCTCCCCCCACCGCTCGTGGTCTCTCTGTTCCTACGCCGCGCTGCTGGGTTTCTACTTGGGTGACGGCTGCCTGTCGACCCACGTGGGGAAGGTGGTCCTGCGGGTCTCGTGGGACGAGAGCCATCCCGGCATCGTCGATGACGTGTCAGAGCTCATCGCCACGCTGGCGCCACACCGCACGGTCTTTCATGTCCCGGCACCTGGAACCACCGTCGTGCAGGCCGGTTGGAAACACTGGCTGTGCCTCTTCCCCCAGCACGGGCCGGGCCGCAAGCACGAGCGCACGATCGCCCTCGAGCCGTGGCAGCAGGAGATCGTCGACGCCCACCCGGCCGACTTCCTGCGCGGCCTGTTCCACTCCGACGGATGTCGCACCAGGAACTGGGCCACGAAGGTCGTCGCCGGAGAGAAGAAGCGCTACGACTATCCCCGGTGGGAGTTCAGCAACCGCTCCGACGACATCCACGCACTCTGCGGTGCCGCCCTCGACAAACTGCAGATCCCGTGGCGACGCTCCGGCCGGTTCCATCTCTCCGTCTCACGTCGCGAAGCCGTCGCGGCCCTCGACGCGGCGATCGGCCCGAAGGCCTGAACGGATTCAGCCCCGGCGGTGGTAGGCCGGAGCGACCTCGTTGATCGCATCGCCGATGCGGTGGATGCGCAGCGCGTTCGTCGATCCCGGGATGCCGGGCGGCGAACCGGCGATGATCACCACCAGGTCGCCCTCTTCCACCCGGCCAATCGAGAGCAGAGCCTCGTCGACCTGGCGCACCATCTCGTCGGTGTGCTCGACCGCAGCGGTCTTGAACGTCTCCACCCCCCACGTCATCGACAGCTGCGAACGCACCTTGGCCTCGGGGGTGAACGCCAGGATCGGGATGTGCCCGCGGTAGCGCGCCAGACGACGCGCGGAGTCGCCGCTCTGGGTGAACGCGACGAGGTACTTCGCGCCGACCCGCTCCCCCACCTCGGCGGCGGCCTTCGCGATGACGCCACCGCGGGTCTTGGGGTTCCAGTCGATCGCGGTCATGTGCTTGAGGCCGTGGTCCTCGGCCGAACCGAGGATCCGCTCCATCGTCTGGACCGTCACGATGGGGTACTCCCCCACGCTTGTCTCACCCGACAGCATCACCGCATCGGTGCCATCCAGGACCGCGTTGGCGACGTCGGACGCCTCGGCACGCGTCGGTGCCGGCGCGGAGATCATCGACTCCAGCATCTGCGTCGCGACGATCACCGGCTTCGCATTGCGGCGAGCCTTGTCGATGACCCGCTTCTGGAGGAACGGCACGTCCTCGAGCGGACACTCGACGCCGAGGTCGCCGCGGGCCACCATCAACCCGTCGAAGGCCTTCACGATCTCGTCGAGGTTGTCGATCGCCTGCGGCTTCTCGATCTTGGCGATCACCGGAACGAGTACGCCGACCTCACGCATCACCGTTCGCACGTCTTCGACGTCGGCCGCATTGCGCACGAACGACAGCGCGATGAAGTCGACGCTCAGCGACAGCGCGAACTTGAGGTCCGCGATGTCCTTGGTCGACAGCGCCGGCACCGACACCGCGACACCGGGCAGGTTGATGCCCTTGTGGTCACTGACCTTGCCACCGACGACCACCTTGGTGGTGACCGTGTCCTCGACGACCGAGACGACCTCCAGTCGCACCTTGCCGTCGTCGATCAGGATCGGGTCCCCGGGCTTCACGTCACCGGGCAGGCCGGCGTACGTCGTGGAGGCGATCTCGTTGCCCCCGGGGATGTCGCGCGTGGTGATCGCCCAGCTCTGGCCCTTCTTGAGCTTGATCGGCCCGTTCTCGATCAGACCGAGACGGATCTTGGGGCCCTGGAGGTCGGCGAAGATGCCGACCCCGTGACCACTCTCGTCGGAGGCCCTGCGGACCAGGTCATAGCTGCGGCGGTGGTCGTCGTGCGTGCCGTGGCTCATGTTGAGCCGGGCCACGTCCATGCCGGCATCGACGAGTTGGCGGATTGACTCGGGGGACGACGTGGCTGGCCCAAGGGTGCACACGATCTTTGCTCTACGCACGGCCCCAACCTACCGGCCGGCGTTAACGCGGGAGCAACGCGCCATTCACAGCGGCTGATCAGGCAGCAAATGCATCGACCCGTCGTGAGTTCGTACGAACTCACGACGGGTCGATCCGAACTCACGACGGGTCGATCAGACACGACCCGCTCGTCCCTCGCTCCTGCGGCTCAGACGACGAGCGGACGAGCTGTCGGCGGGATCGGCGCCGGAAGCGTGGTCGATCCGGTGAGGAACTCGTCGACGCCGGCGGCCGCGGCACGGCCCTCGGCGATCGCCCACACGATCAGCGACTGCCCACGACCGGCGTCGCCGGCCACGAACACGCCCTCGACCGAGGAGGCGTACGTGTTGTTCCGGGCCACGTTGCCGCGCTCGTCGAGCTCGACGCCGAGCTGGTCGATGAGACCGTCCTGCTCGGGGCCGACGAAGCCCATCGCGAAGAGCACCAGCTCGGCCGGGATCTCGCGCTCGGTGCCCTCGATCTCGGTCAGCTTGCCCCCATCGAAGACCACGTCGACCAGGACCAGGGCCCGGACGTTGCCGTCCTCGTCGCCGAGGAACTCCTTGGTGGAGACCGCGTAGACCCGGTCGCCGCCCTCCTCGTGGGCCGAGGAGACCTTGAACGTCATCGGGTAGGTCGGCCACGGCTGGTTGGCGGGGCGTTCCTCGCCCGGCATCGGCATGATCTCGAGCTGCGTGATCGAAGCCGCACCGTGACGGGTCGACGTCCCGAGGCAGTCTGCGCCGGTGTCACCGCCACCGATGATCACGACGTTCTTGCCGTCGGCGCGGATCTGGTCCGGCACCTCCTCACCGAGCGAGGCTCGGTTCGACTGAGGCAGGAACTCCATGGCCTGGTGGATGCCACCGAGCTCGCGGCCGGGCACGGGCAGGTCGCGCGCCTTGGTGGAGCCCACCGCGATGACCACCGCGTCGTAGCGCTCACGCAGCTCGTCGGCCGTGATCTCGGTCCCGACGTCGACGCCGGCACGGAAGACCGTGCCCTCGCGGCGCATCTGGTCCAGGCGCCGGTCGAGGTGCTGCTTCTCCATCTTGAACTCGGGGATGCCGTAGCGCAGCAGGCCACCGATCTTGTCCGCCCGCTCGTAGACCGCGACGGTGTGACCGGCACGGGTCAGCTGCTGGGCGGCGGCCAGGCCGGCGGGGCCGGAGCCGATCACCGCGACCGTCTTGCCCGACAGCCACTCGGGCGGCTGGGGCCGGACGAAGCCGGAGTCCCACGCCTTGTCGATGATCGAGACCTCGACGTTCTTGATCGTCACGGGGTCCTGGTTGATGCCCAGCACGCACGCGGTCTCGCAGGGCGCCGGGCACAGGCGACCCGTGAACTCCGGGAAGTTGTTGGTCGCGTGCAACCGCTCGATCGCGCCCTCCCAGTCGTCCCGCCAGACCAGGTCGTTCCACTCGGGAATGATGTTCCCGAGCGGGCAGCCCTGGTGGCAGAACGGGATGCCGCAGTCCATGCATCGTCCGGCCTGCTTGGTGATGATCGGCAGCAGGGTGCGGCCGATGCCGTCGGGGTAGACCTCGTTCCAGTCCTTGACCCGTTCTTCCACGGGACGACGGGTTGCGACCTCGCGGCCGTCTTTCAGGAATCCCTTGGGGTCAGCCATTGCGGCCTCCTTCGATGCTGTGCCGGGGGTGCGGGTCAGCCATGAAGAACCTCCATGATGCGGGCCGCTGCCTGCTCCTCGTCGAGCCCCTCTTCGAGCGCTTCCGCGCGCGCTTCCAGGACTCGCTTGAAGTCGCTCGGCATGACCTCGGTGAATCGGGACAGTGCGTTGTCCCAGTCGGCGAGCAGCTCCTCGGCGACCGTGGACTCGGTCTCCTCGAAGTGCCTGGTGACCAGCTGCTTGAGCTCGTCGGCGGCCTTGCCCTCGACCGGGCTCAGCTCGACGAGTTCCGGGTTGACCCGGCCCTCGTCGATGTCGAGCACGAACGCGTAGCCGCCCGACATGCCGGCCGCGAAGTTGCGCCCGGTCTGGCCGAGGACGGCGACCTTGCCGCCGGTCATGTATTCGCAGCCGTGGTCGCCCACGCCCTCGACGACCAGTGAGGCGCCGGAGTTGCGCACCGCGAACCGTTCGCCGGCCTGGCCACGGAGGAAGATCTCCCCGGACGTGGCGCCGTACCCGATGGTGTTTCCGGCGATGATCTGCTGGGACGCGTCGAACGTGGATGCACGGTCCGGACGCACCACGAGCCGGCCGCCCGAGAGGCCCTTGCCGACGTAGTCGTTGGCGTCCCCCTCGAGTCGCAGCGTGACACCGTGCGGCACGAAGGCGCCGAACGACTGCCCGGCCGACCCCGTGAAGGTGATGTCGATCGTGCCGTCGGGCAGACCCTCGCCCTTGTAGCGCTTGGTCACCTCGTGGCCGAGCATCGTGCCCACGGTGCGGTTGACGTTGCGCACCTCGACCTGGGCACGCACCGGCTCGCCGCTCTCCAACGCGGGCGCTGCGATGCGGACCAGCTCGTTGTCGAGCGCCTTGTCGAGACCGTGGTCCTGACCGGTGGTGTTGCGTCGAGCCGCCCCCTCGGGCAGCGCCGGCAGGTGCAGCACGGGCGACAGGTCGAGACCGGCGGCCTTCCAGTGGGTCACGGCCTTCTCGGTGTCGAGGCTCTCGACGTGGCCGACGGCCTCGTCGAGGGTGCGGAACCCGAGCTCGGCGAGGATCTCACGGACCTCCTCGGCGATGTACTCGAAGAAGTTCACGACGTACTCGGCCTTGCCGGAGTAGCGCTCGCGCAGCACCGGGTTCTGCGTCGCGACTCCCACGGGGCAGGTGTCGAGGTGACAGACCCGCATCATGATGCAGCCGGAGACCACCAGCGGTGCGGTGGCGAAGCCGAACTCCTCGGCGCCCAGCAGGGCGGCGATGACCACGTCGCGACCGGTCTTCAGCTGGCCGTCGGTCTGCACGACGATGCGGTCGCGCAGGCCGTTGAGCAGCAGTGTCTGCTGGGTCTCGGCCAGGCCGAGCTCCCAGGGTCCACCGGCGTGCTTGAGGGAGGTCAGCGGGGACGCACCCGTACCGCCGTCGTGGCCGGAGATGAGTACGACGTCCGCGTGCGCCTTCGACACACCGGCAGCAACGGTGCCGACCCCCATCTCGGCGACCAGCTTCACGTGCACCCGAGCCGCCGGGTTGGCGTTCTTCAGGTCGTGGATCAGCTGGGCGAGGTCCTCGATGGAGTAGATGTCGTGGTGCGGCGGCGGGGAGATCAGACCCACGCCGGGCGTGCTGTGCCGGGTCTTGGCCACCCACGGGTAGACCTTGTGACCGGGCAGCTGGCCGCCCTCACCGGGCTTGGCACCCTGCGCCATCTTGATCTGGATGTCGTCGGAGTTCGTGAGGTACTCGCTCGTCACGCCGAAGCGTCCCGAGGCGACCTGCTTGATCGACGAACGACGCTCCGGGTCGTAGAGGCGCTCGGGGTCCTCGCCGCCCTCACCGGTGTTGGACTTGCCGCCCAGCCGGTTCATCGCGATGGCGAGCGTCTCGTGGGCCTCCATGCTGATGGAGCCGTAGGACATGGCACCGGTGGAGAACCGCTTGACGATCTCGGAGACCGGCTCGACCTCGTCGATCGAGATCGGCTCCCGCTCGCCCTCCTTGAACTTGAACAGGCCGCGCAGCGTCATCAGCCGCTCGGACTGCTCGTTGACCCGCGCGGTGTACTGCTTGAACACGTCGTAGCGGCCGGCGCGCGTGGCGTGCTGGAGGCGGAAGACGGTCTCGGGGTCGAACAGGTGCGGCTCGCCCTCACGACGCCACTGGTACTCGCCACCGATGTTCAGCTCACGGTGGGCCGGCGCGATGCCGCCCCGTGGGTACGCCGTGGCGTGCCGGCGGGCGACCTCCTCGGCGATCACGTCCAACTCGATGCCACCCAGCTTGGAGGTGGTGCCGGTGAAGTACTTGTCGACGACGCTCTGCGACAGGCCCACGCACTCGAAGATCTGGGCACCGGTGTAGGACGCGACGGTCGAGACACCCATCTTGCTCATCACCTTGAGCACGCCCTTGCCCAGCGACTTCACCAGGTTGCGGACGGCCTGCTCCGGCTCGATCTTGACGTAGTAGCCCTCTCGCGCGAGGTCCTCGACGGACTCCATCGCGAGATAGGGGTTGACTGCGGCCGCGCCGTACCCGACGAGCAGGGCCACGTGGTGCACCTCGCGCACGTCGCCTGCCTCGATCAGCAGGCCGACCTGGGTGCGGGTCTTCTCGCGGACCAGGTGGTGGTGGACCGCACCGGTGAGCAGCAGCGACGGGATCGGCGCCAGCTCGGCGGTGGAGTGCCGGTCGGAGAGCACGATGATGCGTGCGCCCCCGGCGATCGCGTCGGAGACCTCCTGGCAGATCTCGTCGATCCGCTTGGCCAACGCCGCGCCACCACCTTCGACCTCGTAGAGGCCGCGGGAGACGTGGGTGATGAACCCGGGCATGTCACCGTCACGGTTGATGTGACGGATCTTGGCCAGGTCGTCGTTGTCGATGACCGGGAACGGGAGCACGACCTGGCGGCACGAGGCCGGGGTCGGCTCGAGCAGGTTGGACTCCGGCCCGATGGTGCCGTTGAGCGAGGTCACCAGCTCTTCACGGATCGCGTCGAGCGGCGGGTTGGTCACCTGCGCGAACAGCTGCGCGAAGTAGTCGAACAGCAGTCGCGGCTTGTCCGAGAGCGCCGCGATCGGCGTGTCTGTGCCCATCGAGCCGATCGGCTCGGCGCCGGTGCTGGCCATCGGGGTGAGCAGCACCCGCAGCTCTTCCTCGCTGTAGCCGAAGATCTGCTGGCGACGCGTCACCGACGCGTGGGTGTGCACGATGTGCTCACGCTGCGGCACGTCGTTGAGGTGGATCAGGCCAGCGTGCAGCCACTCGTCGTACGGGTGCTCAGCGGCGAGCTCGGACTTGATCTCCTCGTCCTCGATGATGCGGTGCTCATCGGTGTCGACCAGGAACATCTTGCCCGGCTGCAGGCGGCCCTTGCGGACGATCGTGGCCGGGTCGAGGTCGAGCACGCCGACCTCGGAGGCCAGCACCACGAGGCCGTCGTCGGTGACCCAGTAGCGCGAGGGTCGCAGTCCGTTGCGGTCGAGAACCGCGCCGACCTGGCGACCGTCGGTGAACACGACACAGGCCGGCCCGTCCCACGGCTCCATCATCGCGGAGTGGAACTCGTAGAAGGAGCGACGCTTGTCGTCCATCTCGGTGTGGTTCTCCCACGCCTCGGGGATCATCATCAGCACCGAGTGCGGCAGCGAACGCCCACCCATGTGCAGGAGCTCGAGCACCTCGTCGAACGAGGCGGAGTCGGAGCCCCCCTGAGTCACGATCGGGTAGAGCCGCTCGAGGTCGCCCGGGATCAGGTCGGAGGAGAGCAGCGCCTCGCGGGCCCGCATCCAGTTGCGGTTGCCCATGACGGTGTTGATCTCACCGTTGTGCGCGATGAACCGGAACGGGTGCGACAACGGCCAGCTCGGGAACGTGTTGGTGGAGAAGCGCGAGTGCACCACGGCCACCGCCGAGGCCACCCGTTCATCGACGAGGTCGGGGAAGACCTGGTCGAGCTGGTCGGTGGTCAACATGCCCTTGTAGGCGATGGTGCGCGACGAGAGCGACGGGAAGTAGACGTCCGTCTCGCGCTCGGCGCGCTTGCGCAGGCAGAAGGCCAGACGCTCGAGGGCCATGCCTGCGATCCGGGCACCCTGACCGGCGACGAACAGCTGCGCGAAGGCGGGCATGCAGTCGCGGGCGGTCGTGCCGAGCGGGGCGTCGTTGGTCGGCACCTCACGCCAGCCGAGGACGGCGAGGCCCTCGTCGGCGGCGATCTGCTCGATCTGCTGGCGGGTCTTGGCGACGTGTTCGGCGTCGCCCGGCAGGAAGGCGGTGCCCACGGCGTACGAGCCGGCGCCCGGCAGGTCGAAGTCGAGGACCTCGCGGAAGAACGCGTCGGGCACCTGCATGAGGATGCCCGCGCCGTCACCCGAGTTGGGTTCGGCACCCGCGGCGCCGCGGTGCTCGAGGTTGCGGAGGGCAGTCAGCGCCTTCGAAACGATGTCATGGCTGGCCACGCCCGTCAGGGTTGCCACGAACGCAACGCCGCAAGCATCGTGCTCGCTGGTTCCGTCGTACAACCCCTGAGGCGGCGGGAATGCGTGCATGGGCATTCTCCCGTCGTCATCTGCGCCGACCCGGCGAAGCGGGAAGGCGAACTGGCAATGCAAGAAATGAATCAAGCAGGGGACGACACTGGCCCTCGCGGTGGGAAAGACTAACACTCTCCGGGGGCCCTGAACGAGCCGTAACCACGCGGCCACCCCCTTCGTGAGATGCGTCTCAGGGGTGCGCGGACCGCTCGGGAGCCACTCGCGAGCCGCTCAGCCGACGCCCTCGCCGACCGCGATTCCGACCAGATAGGTGATCGCGAAGGCGGCTGCCCCGAGCAGCGCCTGGCGGCCTCCGCCGTACCACCAGGGCCGGTTGGTGAGACGCGTGACCAGGGCTCCGCACACGAACAGGGCGATCAGGGTCAGGGCCATCGCCGGCCACAGGACCGTGGCGCCGAGCAGGTAGGGCAGCACCGGGACGAAGGCACCCAGCGAGAACGAGACGAAGGAGGAGACTGCGGCGACCCCGGGCCGGGCCAGCTCGTCGGGGTCGATCCCGAACTCCTCCATGGAGTGCACCGCCACAGCACTGTCGACGTCGCGGTGGACCTGGTCGGCGACCTGGGCGGCCAGCTCGGCGTCCAGCCCCCGCTCGGTGAGCATCTCGGCCAGTTCGGCCCGCTCGGCATCGGGGTTGGTGATGATCTCGTGGCGTTCCTTCTCCACCTCGAACTCGGCCGCCTCGGCCTGACTCGCCACGGAGGCGTACTCCCCCGCGGCCATCGAGAAGGCTCCCGCCGCGAGACCGGCCAGACCGGCCAGTACGACGGCCGAGGTGTCGGTCGCGTCCCGGGTGCCACCCGCGACACCGGCGATCAGGGCCGCGTTGGAGACCAGCCCGTCCATCGCGCCGAAGACCGCGGGCCGCAGCCAGCCGCCGTTGACGTCGCCGTGCTCATGGCCGATGTCACCGCTCTCATTGCCGAGGTCACCGGTCTCGTGCCCGAAGTCTGGTGTCGCGTCCGTGGTGCCCATGCCCAGAACCTAGTCAGTACGACGTGCGTTTGCACCGAAGGAGAGGCTCACCTGCCGGTGTCCTCGGACTTCTCGGTCGCGGGCTCGTCCGTCTCGGGCTCGTCCGTCTCGGGCTGGTCGGTCTCGGCGTCGGCGTCCTCATCGACGTCGTCGGCGCCCTCGGCTGAGTCGGCGGTCGCCTCGTCCTCGGGTCGCCGGAGCACGCTGTCCTCACGACCCGGGTGCCGGCGCGAGGACCAGACGAAGAACGCGAGTGCAGCCAGGAACAGCACGATGGAGGTCCACACGTTGAGCCGCAGGCCGAACACGTCGTCCATCTGGACGGTGTCGATGCGCATCGTCTCGATCCAGCCGCGGCCGGCGGTGTAGCCCATCACGTAGAGCGCCATCACCCGGCCGAAGCCGAGCTTGAACTTCGCGTCGGCCCAGATCAGCAGGCCGAAGACACCGAGGTTCCAGATGCACTCGTACAGGAAGGTGGGGTGATAGGTGGCGTCCTCGAGGTGCCCGGCCAGCCGGTGCTCGGGGTCGATCTCCAGCCCCCACGGCAGATCGGTCGGCTTGCCGTAGAGCTCCTGGTTGAACCAGTTGCCCCAGCGGCCGAATGCCTGCGCCACGATCACGCCGGGCGCCAGGGCGTCCATCACCGGGAGGATCTTGATCCCCATCACCCGGGCACCGATCACGGCGCCGACCGCGCCGAGCGCGATCGCGCCCCAGATGCCGAGCCCGCCACGCCACACGTAGAGCGCGGTGATCGGGTCCTTGCCCTCGCCGAAGTAGAGGTGGTAGTCGGTGATCACGTGGTAGAGCCGGGCGCCGACGAGACCGAACGGGATCGCCCACAGGGCGATGTCGGACATCTGACCGGGCTTCCCGCCACGGGCCACCCAGCGCCTCTCGCCGATCCAGATCGCCGCGATGACGCCGGCGATGATGCACAGCGCGTAGGCCCGGATCGGGAACGGGCCCAGCTCCCAGACGCCTTCCGAAGGGCTCGGGATGGTCTGCAGGATCATGAGTCTTCCTTCAACAGGGTCGTGAGGTCATCGGCCAGGTCGGCAGCCGAGGTGTCCTGGTTCCAGACCACCGGAACCTCGTCATTCGCGTCGATCGAGAACACGTGGGTGGTGTGGGTGACGTCGTAGCCGCCCGTGGGCAGCTTCGGCTCCCGCCCCATGAAGACACCGAACGACGTGGCGAGGTCGGCGATCGTGGAGAGCTTGCCGGTGAGGCCGACGAAGTCCTCGTCGAACCGGTCGAGGTAGGTGCGCAGCGCCTTCTCGTCGTCGCGAGCCGGGTCGGTGGTCACGAACACCACCTCCACCTCGTCCCGCAGGTCGTCATCGAGACGGGTCAGCGAGGACGCGATGTTCGACATCACCATCTGGCAGATGTCGGGGCAGTTCGTGTAGCCGAAGAAGACCAGAGTCAGCGGCTTGCCGGTCTGCTTCGCCAGTGAGTAGGCCAGGCCGTCGGTGTCGGTCAGCGCGGGCACGGGTGCGGCGTACTTGTCCTTCAGCGCCGTGCCGTGGAAGCCCTCCTCGCCCACCGGCTCACTGCCGCTCGCACAACCGGTCAGCACCAGGGCAGCCGTCACGGCCGCTGCGGCCAGGACACGCCGTTGCACGCGGCTACCCACGTCGTACGCCGTCTGCCAGGTCACGGGTCAGCGTGGCCAGAGCCGTGAGTCCGGCCTGCCTGTCGGGGCCGGCGTCGAGCAGGGTGCGCACGAAGGCCGACCCGACGATGACACCGTCGGCGTAGGAGGCCACCTCCGCGGCCTGGTCACCGGTCGAGACACCGAGGCCGACGCCGACGGGCAGGTCGGTCGTGCTCTTGGTGCGCGCGACCAGGGGGCCGGCCAGATCACTGGTCGTGGACCGGGCACCGGTGACGCCCATGACCGCGGTGGCGTAGACGAATCCTCGCGAAGCGGCGGTGGTCATCGCGATCCGCTCGTCGGTCGACGAGGGCGAGACCAGGAAGACCTTGTCGAGGTCATGGCGATCCGCGGCGGCGATCCACTCCTCACCGAAGTCGGGGGTGATGTCGGGCGTGATCAGACCAGCGCCGCCGGCAGAGGCCAGGTCGGCGGCGAACTTCTCGACCCCGTAGCGCTCCACCGGGTTCCAGTAGGTCATCACGAGGGTCGGCACACCGGTGGCGGCCACCGCCTCGACGGTGCGCAGCACGTCACGGGTGCGGACGCCACCCTCGAGTGCCTGCTGGGCTGCGGCCTGGATGGTCGGGCCGTCCATCACCGGGTCGCTGTAGGGCAGGCCGATCTCGATGACGTCGCAGCCGGACTCGACCATGACCTTCATCGCCTCGATCGAGCCGTCGACGTCCGGGAACCCGGCAGGCAGGTAGCCGACCAGGGCGGCGCGGCTCTCGGACCTGGCCAGCTCGAAAGCCCGCTTGGCACTCATTGGTGGTCTCCCTCGGTCTGGTCGTCGGTCTCACCCTCGGTGCCGCCCAGCCCGAACCAGTCGATGGCGGTGCCCATGTCCTTGTCGCCACGACCGGAGAGGTTGACCAGGATCGTGGCGTCGGGGCCCTTCTCGGCGGCCAGCTGCTCGGCGATCCTCAGCGCCCCGGCCAGGGCGTGGGCCGACTCGACGGCCGGGATGATGCCCTCGGTGCGGCTGAGCAGGGCCATCGCGTCCATCGCCTCGGCGTCGGTCACCGGCAGGTAGGTCGCCCGCCCGATCTCGGACAGGTGGGAGTGCTGGGGGCCGACGCCCGGGTAGTCGAGTCCGGCGGAGATCGAGTGGGACTCGATGGTCTGACCGTCCTCGTCCTGGAGCACGTAGGTGCGGGCACCGTGCAGCACGCCACTCTCTCCGGCCCCGATCGTGGCGGCGTGACGGCCGGTCTCGACACCGTCGCCGCCCGCCTCGAAGCCGTAGATCGCGACGTCCTCGTCCTCGAGGAACGCGGTGAACAGGCCGATCGCGTTCGATCCGCCACCGACGCACGCGGCGATTGCGTCCGGGAGAGCGCCGAACTGGTCGAGGCACTGTTGGCGTGCCTCGTCGCCGATGCCGCGGCAGAAGTCGCGCACCATGCTCGGGAACGGGTGCGGCCCGGCGGCGGTGCCGAAGAGGTACGCCGTGTGGTCGACGCTGGCCACCCAGTCACGCAGGGCCTCGTTGATCGCGTCCTTCAGCGTCGCCGAGCCGGAGTCGACCGGGATCACCTTCGCTCCGAGGAGCTGCATGCGCGCCACGTTGAGGGCCTGGCGCCGGGTGTCGACGGCTCCCATGTAGACGGTGCAGTCGAGGCCGAAGTAGGCCGCGGCGGTGGCGCTGGCCACGCCGTGCTGGCCGGCACCGGTCTCGGCGATCACCCGGGTCTTGCCCATCCGCTTGGTGAGCATGGCCTGGCCGAGCACGTTGCGGATCTTGTGCGCGCCGGTGTGGTTGAGGTCCTCGCGCTTGAGCAGGATCCGGGCCCCGACCTTCTTCGAGAGCCGCTCTGCTTCGTAGAGCAGGCTCGGCGTGCCGGCGTACTCGCGCAGGATCTTCTCGAAGGCGTCGGTGAACTCGGGGTCGGCCATGGCGTCCTGCCAGGCGACGGTCAGCTCGTCGAGCGCGGCGACCAGTGCCTCGGGCATGAACCGCCCGCCGAAGTTGCCGAAGAAGCCGCGCTCGTCGGCGCCGAACCTGAGTTCACTCATGAGTCTCTCCCGATCGCAGTCATCGCCCGCACGGCGCCTTCCGGGTCACCGTCCCTGACCAGGGCCTCACCCACGAGTACGACGCGGGCGCCTTCGGCCGCGAAGCGTTCGACGTCGGCGGTTCCGGTGATGCCGGACTCGGCCACCTTCACCCTGTCGTCGGGGATCAGTGCGGACAGGCGGCCGAACGTGTCGTTGTCGACCGCCAAGGTCTTGAGGTTGCGGGCGTTGACGCCGATCAGCTCGGCACCGAGGTCGACCGCCCGCCGGGTCTCCTCCTCGTCGTGCACCTCGACCAGCACGGTCAGGCCGAGGCCCCGTGCCTCGGCGTACAACCGCTCGAGCTCGGGCTGCGGCAGGGCCGCGACGATCAGCAGGGCCAGGTCGGCGCCGGCAGCACGGGCCTCGTGCAGCTGGTAGCTGGTGACGATGAAGTCCTTGCGCAGCAGCGGCGTGTCGACCGCGGCACGAACCGCGCGCAGGTCGTCGAGGCTGCCGTTGAATCGACGCCGCTCGGTGAGCACGCTGATCGCGGCCGCCCCCCCGCGGGTGTAGGCCGAGGCCAGCACCGTGGGGTCGGGGATGTCGGCGAGGTCGCCCTTGCTGGGGCTCTTGCGCTTGACCTCGGCGATCACGCTGATGCCCTCGGCACGCATGTGCGGCATCGGGTCGCGCGCCGGAACCACGGACTGGGCCGCTGAAACGATCTCGTCGAAGGGGATGCGCTCCTCGCGCTCGGCGAGGTCGATCCGGACCCCGGCGACGATGTCGTCGAGCACGGACATGCAACACACCTCCAGATGGGACTCGCTGCAGGGGCAGCAGAAGTCAGTTTGTCATCCTCGTGGTCAGCGACCCGAGGCACCTCTCACGGGGCGAGCCACGCCCCTGCGGGGAGATTGCGCAGCACGCCGAAGACCACGACCAGACCCAGGAGCAGCGCGACCACCGGCGTGGAGACGCCCTTCGGCTGGGTGCCGGCGATCGCACCCGTCCAGGCATCACGCACCCATCGCATCCAGAACACGATCGCCACCGGGATGCCCAGCACCACGATCAGGTTGCTCGACAGGGCGCCCACCACGTCGAAGTTCGTCAGGTCGTTGACGGCCCGCAGCCCACCGCACCCGGGGCACTGGAGCCCGGTGAGAAAGGTGAAGGGGCAGATGCCCCATGACCCGCTCGCGTGCGGATCCCTGACGTGCAGGGCCAGGGTGGCGGCACCGAGCCCGGCCGCCAGCAGGAGCGGTGGCCGCAGCCGCGTCGACCGTGACGCGCGGGTGTCAGTGAGCGTCGCCAAGGCCCATCTTCGTCATCACGACGAAGACCACCATCGCCACGGGGAGGAGCGCCATGCCGATCCAGAAGATGGGCATGCTGATCGGTGACAGCATCAGGCCGACACCGGCCACGACGAAGGCCACCAGGCCGATGATCACCGCGGTCCAGGCTGCGGGGGTGTTGCCGTGGTTGTCAGACATGCATGCTCCTTGTGCGCGGTGAAAACTGGGGACAGTCTATTCAGTCGATCAGAGGGTCGGGTCGTGGCCCTCGTCAATGGCCTTCCACAGCTCACCGTCGTTCGCGCGCTCGACGTCGACCGGCCCGGTGCGCGAGGAGCTCGGGGCGTCGTACTTGCTGCCCATGGTGGGCCAGCTCGGCACCCAGCGCAGAGCCAGGGCGGTCGCAACCACTGAGATCACGATCCCCGCGCCAGCGGCCCAGAACCAGCCGGTGAACCCGGCGTCGAGACTGGACGTCGACTGCGAGGTGCCGGAGTCGGCGAGCTTGTCGGCGAGATCGTCGGGGAGGGTGCGTACCGCCTGGACGTAGGTGAGCGCCAACCCCAGCGAGCTGATCAGGGCCAGGCCAGCCACGGCCCGTCGCACCCACCCCCGGGTGACCAGCAGCACCCCCCATGCGGCCAGGAGCACCAGGGCCAGCGCACCGGCAAGAGGCATGTCGAGGGCGAACTGGTCGCTGGTGGAGACCGGTGCGTCGATGTTCGCGGCTGCGTCGGGGACGGCGTACCACGCCTTGTTGCCGCCCACAGCCGCCAGGGCGGCGCCGACCAGGCCCAGCAGGAGGACCGGTCCGAACGTGGAGCGGGGTCGCTTGGGCGCGGCCGGCTCAGCTGGGGTGGGCTCGGTCTCTGCCGGGTCGATCGACTCGCCGCTCGCTGTCGGATCAGTCATCGGCCGGTCCCAGTCGGTCGGCGTCGAAGCAGGTGCGCTCCCCCGTGTGGCACGCGGCACCCACTTGGTCGACCTTCACCAGGAGCGTGTCCCCGTCACAGTCCAGCCGGACGTCCTTGACCCACTGGACGTGGCCGGAGGTGTCGCCCTTGACCCAGTACTCCTGACGGGAGCGGCTCCAGTACGTCGCGCGCCCGGTGGTCAGGGTTCGGGCCAGGGCCTCGTCGTCCATCCACCCGAGCATCAGCACCTCGCCGGTGTCGTACTGCTGGGCCACCGCAGGCACCAGTCCGTCGACGGTGCGCTTGAGTCGTGCGGCGATGGCCGGATCGAGGGTGCTCACAAGGAACCAGCCTACGGCCGTGTCGTCACGAGTGTGAGGACGGGAGCCCTGGTCACGTGCCCTGTTGGGCCACCCACGAGGCGTGCAGGCCGGCGTAGACGCCGCCGGGCTGTTCGAGGAGGGCTGCGTGGGGCCCCCGCTGCACGATGCGACCCCGGTCGACGACCACGACCTCGTCGGCGTTCTCGGCGGTGCTCATGCGGTGCGCGATGGTGACCGACGTGCGGCCCTGCATCAGGCGCTCGAGTGCCCGCCCGATGCGCATCTCCAGCTGCGGGTCGACGGCACTGGTGGCCTCGTCGAGCACCAGCAGGTCGGGGTCGACCAGGTGCGCGCGCAGCAGCGCCACCAACTGCCGCTCCCCCGCCGACAGCGACTCGCCGCGCTGGCCCACTCGGGTGTCGAGGCCGCGCGGCAGCCCGTCGATCCAGTCGGCCAGACCGAGCTCGGCGGCCGAGCCGAGGATCTCGTCGTCACTGGCGCCCAGCCGTCCGTAGAGGGCGTTGGCACGCAGCGTGTCGTCGAAGAGGAAGCCCTCCTGGGGCACCAACACGACGGAGCGGCGCAATGACTCCTGGCGGATGTCGCGTACGTCGACCCCGTCCAACCGGATCTCCCCGTCGACCGGGTCCATCAGGCGCGTGAGGAGCTTGGCGAACGTGGACTTGCCGGAGCCGGTCTCTCCGACGATGGCGACGCGGGTGCCGGCGTCGATGTGCATCGAGACGTCGTGGAGGACCTTCGGGCCGCTCGGGTAGGCGAAGCCGACGTCGACGAACGACACGTCGATCGGTCCGCGGGGCAGGACCTGACCCGACTCGCCGGGGTCGACCAGGTCGGCCGGGGTGTCGAGGATGCCGATCACCCGGCGCCAGCCGGCGATCGCGTTCTGGGCGTCGGTCAGGATCTGGGTGCCCATCTGGACCGGTGAGACGAACAGCGTGACCAGGAACGCGAAGGCGACCACCTTGCCGGCGGTCATGTCACCGGCGAAGCCGAGCCAGATGCCGACGATGATCACGCCGGCGTTGGCCAACCCGCCGGAGAGTCCGCCGAGGGAGAACGAGATCGCGGTGAAACCCTGGGCCTTCGTCGCGGCCTCCTGGTTGGCCCGGATCGCGGTGTCGATGCGCTGCTGGGTGCGGTGCTCGACGGCGTACGCCTTGACGACCGAGGCGCCCACGACCGGCTCGGAGACCGCGGAGAGCATGACGCCGACCTGCTGGCGAACCACGCCGTAGGCCGCGGAGAGCCGCTGCTGGAAGTACTTCAAGGACAGCATGAGCGGCAGGAAGCAGACCCACACGACGATGGCGAGCTGCCAGGAGTAGACGACCATGATCACCGTGGCCACGAGGATCTGGCCGATGCTCACGATCATCATCACGCCGCCGAAGACCAGGAACTGGCTGACCTGGTCGACGTCGCTGGTGACCCGGGCGACCAGGGCACCGCGACGCTCGGTGTTCTGGGTGAGCAGCGGCAGGTCGTGGACGTGGCGGAACGCCTTGATGCGCAGTGTGGCCAGGCCGCTCTCGGCGGCACGGAAGAGCCGCGCAGTCATGAGGTACGACGCCCCGCTGGTGACGACGATCGCGAGGGCGGCGATCACGCCCATGCGCATCATGAACCCGGTGTCGGGACCGTTCGGGCCGTTGAGGCCACGGTCGAGGGTCTGTTGCACGACGATCGGGATGACCACCTGACCGGCGGTCGAGAGCACCGCCAGCAGAAGGGTGAGGCCCAGCCCCTTGCCCAGCTCGGGAGAGAGCTGCAGGCCGCGGCGGATCGTGGCGATCGCCTTGATCTGCTCGCCGCTGTCGACGCTGCTCGTGGTGACCGTG
>NZ_BCRJ01000096.1 GCF_001552535.1 Nocardioides jensenii JCM 1364 = NBRC 14755
GCCCAGGCTCACCTGTGAAACCGACCGACCCACCACCGTATCCCTGCGCGACCGAGTGACCGCACCAGGTCGGAGTGCCTGACCGACGGCCAGCGTGACGGCCGCGGTCAACACCCAGCCGACGGCCAGGCAGCCGATGGCGGCCAGCGAACCGTCCTCTTCGTCGAGGACTGCGAGCATCGCGAGATTCGCGGCCGTGTGCAGCACGGTCGCCACCACCAGGTTGGCTCCGGGCGCGTGGCGGATGATCTCGCCGACGACCACGGACAGTGCGGTCGCCATCACCACGAACAGGGCTACGTACGTCGGGCCGGCAGCCCAGGCGCCGATGTGCCAGAGGCCGAACAGCACGCCGACAACCAACGACGACGAGAGCACGCTGAGCCGGGACTCCAGCGTCGGTTGCAGCCAGGCTCGCCATCCCAGCTCCTCACTCACCGACCCGATGGTGAGGGCGGCGACGTGCGCCCAGAGCGGAAACGGAAGCCCGTCGTCCCATGCCCCGTGCAGGTCATGACCCACGACCAGGGAGCAGGCGGCCGCCACGAGTGCGGCCAGGGCGGCCGCCAACAGTGTCAGCAGACAGGCGAGCGCGACACGTCGCGGCTGGCGGAGGGACACCGCCAGTCGAAGACGTCCGCCCAGGACGATGAGCAACACCAGCACCCCCGTGGCCGGAGCGAACTGCACGAACGAGATCAGGTCGGGACTGACGGAGGTGTGGTCCTGCACGGCGAGCCAGGCACCGGAGGCCAGAAACGTCGCGACGTAGAACAGGGTGACGCGGGCAAGCATGCAGAGGTTCCCTTCAGATCAGGTGAGGCGCCAGGACCTGCCGCAGCTGGTCGCGCGCGAAGTCGTCGAGCCGTCCCTCGCCCCGGAGCGCCCAGACCACGGGCGTGCCGTGGAAGGCGATGAGCAGGGCGAGGGAGAGCGCCCCGGTGTCGGTCTCGGGTCGCAGCTCGCCGGCCCGGACCGCCTTGTCGAGCAACCCACGTGTGCCGTCGGCGACGGCGCGGGAGTGGTCCTGGGCGAGCGCCCGGAAGTCCGGATCAACCACGTCGAGGCGGACGAAGCCCAAGCCATGCCCGATCTCCTCGGGCCGTTCGATGTGCGCGAGGCTGGCGGTGGCGACCTCCTCGAGCGCGGCCAGTGGCGACTGGGTCACCGCCTCGGCCTCGGCAAAACCACGACGCACCATCACCGTCGAACGCGCCGCCGAGGCGAGCAACAGGCCGCGCTTGGACCCGAAACGCTGCACCAGGGCGCCAGCTGTCAGGCCGACCCGTCGGCCCACCTCCGCCAGGGTCAGCCGATCGGGACCCAGCTCTCCCACCACGGCCCGGGTGGCATCGAGGATCACGTCGTCATCGACGGAGCGGGGACGCGGAGCCATGCACACCTCGAGTTACTAAACAATGGTTTAGTAACCATGGCACAACTCGACGCAGGCGCGCAACGCCCGCTGACGCCGAGCACCACGGGCACCCGGCTGCAGGCCACGTCTATGCCGGGCGGACCATCCGGTGCATCTCGCGAGCCATGGCCTCGTGAAGCGCTGCCGATGGGTGGAAGCCGTCCGCAGCGAAGGCGGGAGCCCCACCCTCCCCCAACAGATCCGCGCGCAACGCCAGATGTTGCACCTGCGGGTACGTCGCCACGAGGTCACGCCCGGCCCGGTCGAGTGAACGGGAGCGCACCCCCAGCACGGAACGCAACGGTCTCGGCAGCCTGGTGAACATCGCCATGTCCGGCACGCCGAGCAGCACGACGCGTGCGCCTGGGGCAGTCGTGGTGAGTCCGGCCAACAACGCAGCGAGCTCGACCCGCCAGCGTCGGGTGGAGTGCAGTCCCTTGGCGTCGTTGACACCCACGGACACGACGACCACGTCGGCATCGCGGATGTCAGCGGCCCGCGCCTCGAGCAGGTCGAGGACTCCGGCCGCAGTCAGGCCGGACTCGGCGACCACGGTGCGTCGTACGGCTCGGGGGCACACGTCGGCGTCGGAGGCGAGCAGCGCGGCCAACCGCCCCGCCAGCGTCTCGTCGTGGTGAGAGATGCCGACCCCGGCCGCCACCGAGTCGCCCAGCACCACGAGGTGCAGCGCGTCGCCGACGTCACCGTGGGTGCCGAGCACGCCGTCGGCCTCGGGGAGCCGCTCGATGGTGCGCCGAGCGGTGACGCCCTGCACAGCCACGAGTCCGACCGCACCGGCGACCAGGGAGAGAGGCACGAGCAGCAGCCTGCCAGCGCCCATCAGAACAGCGCGTCCTGCTCGAGATCGAGCAGCGTCTGCTTGCGTTCGATCCCGCCGGCGTAGCCGGTCAAGGTGCCGTTGGCGCCGATCACCCGGTGGCACGGGATCACGATCGGGATCGGGTTGCGCCCGTTGGCCAGACCCACCGCGCGCGAGGCGTTGTTCGTGTGCCCGAGCCGGTGCGCGATCTCGCCGTAGGACGCGGTCTGTCCGTGTGGGATCTCGAGCAGCTCCTTCCAGACACGTTGCTGGAACTCGGTGCCGGCCGGCGCCAAGGGCAGGTCGAACTCGGTGAGCTGCTTGTCGAAGTAGGCCGACAGCTGTCGCACCGTCTCGACGAGGACGGGCGCGTCGTCTCGGCGCTCCCCCATCGGGCGGCCGTCGCTCGGCTGGCGGAACGGCGTGAACTCGATCTGCGACACCGAGCCCTCCCGCTCGATGATGCGCAGCTCGCCGATCGGCGAATCCATCACGGTCCACATGTCAGTTCATCTCCTCAGGACGGGCGAGCGATCGCAACAGGTACATCAGGGCATAGGAGCGCCACGGACGCCAGCTCTCGGCGAGAGCGGCGGCGTTCTTCTGGTCGGCCCCGGCTGCGGTCAACGCGTTGCGGACGGCAACGTCGGTGGGCAGGAACACGTCGGGATCGCCGAGGGCTCGCATCGCGATGTAGTCGGCGGTCCACGGCCCGATTCCGGGCAGTGCCACCAGCTCACGGCGTACGTCGTCCCGAGCCGCGCCGCGGTCGAGGCTGACGTCTCCGTCGGCCAGGGCCCGGCACAGAACGGTGAGGGCGCGGCCACGGGCCCGTGGCATCGGCAAGTCGTCGGGGTCGATAGTGGCCAGCGCACCGGAGGTCGGGAACGTCGTGGTGAGCCCGTCGACCATCAGCTCCGGCGGCAGCGGGGCGCCGTGTGCCGCGGCCAGTCGCCCGGCGACCGTGCGGGCACCGGCGACCGAGACCTGCTGCCCGAGCACGGCACGGACGGCGATCTCCTCACCGTCGACGTGGCCCGGCACCCGGAGACCCGGCAGGGCCCGCACCTGAGCACCGATCAGCGGGTCGTCGGCCAGCTGGTCGGTCACCGCAATCGGGTCGCAGTCGGCATCGAGCATGCGCCGGACTCGCTCGACGGCAGCGGACGTGTCCCGCAGGTCGGTCAGCCGGAACGTCGCCGGCACCAGGGCGATGCTGCCCTCGTCGAGGGCGTCGGCCAGCTCGAGCCGCACGGTTCCGGGGCCGTGCGGCAGGCTGAGGGCGCGTGCGTACCACCCGTCGCCGGCGGACTCGACCCCTGCGACCGCGCGCACCCCGAGGAACTCGAGCAGCGCGGCCCCGGCGAACGGCGTACGCACGGCAAGGCGCATGGTGAGCTGGCCGGTCGTGGGCCCGGCCTGCGTACGACGGCCGCGCAGGACGGTCGGCGACGAGGCGTAGACCTCGCGGATCGTGTCGTTGAACTGCCGGATGCTGGCGAAGCCGGCCGCGAACGCGACGTCGGCGAACGTCATGGTGGTGGTCTCGATGAGGATGCGCGCGGTCTGGGCGCGGCGGGCCCGGGCCAGTGCCAACGGCCCGGCGCCGAGCTCGGAGCCCAGCACACGACCGAGATGGCGCGAGGTGTAGCCGAGTCGGGTGGCCAGTCCCTCGACACCGTCCCGGTCGACCACGCCGTCGGCGATCAACCGCATCGCGCGTCCGGCCACGTCGGCCGCAACGTCCCAGTCGGGGCTGCCCGGGGTGGCATCGGGCAGGCAGCGCTTGCAGGCCCGGAACCCGGCGGACTGGGCGGCTGCTGCGGTCGGGAAGAACGACACGTTCTTGGAGGCGGGAGTGCGCGCCGGGCACGAGGGCCGGCAGTAGATGCCAGTGGTGTGCACCGCTGTGTAGAAGACGCCGTCGAAGCGACGGTCCTTGCTCTTCACGGCCCGGTAGCAGGCCTCGGTGTCGGTGAACATGGCTCCATCCTGCCCGATGACCGAAGCCCTATCTAGCGGAAATCAGACACCAGCATGGGCACGAATTCACGACGGGTCGCTCCGAACTGACAACAGGTCGATCTGCCGGGCGAGCTCGGCACGGGTGCGGACACCGAGCTTCGTGTAGACGTGACGAAGGTGGTACTCCACGGTCTTGGGACTGAGGAACAGTGCCGCGGCCGCCTCACGCGTGGTGCTGCCACCACCCAACAGGCGTGCGATCTGCAGCTCCTGCGGGGTCAGCAGGTCGATGCTCCGGTCACCGCGACGGTGCGGCTGCTCGCCCGTGGCCTGCAGTTCGACCGCCGCCTGCTCCGACCAGGGCCGCGCGCCGAGCCGTTCGAACGTGGCGAGGGCATCCCTCAGGACGGGTCGCGCGTCGACCCGGCGCCGTGCCCGCCGGAGCCACGCGCCGTACGCCAGCTGGGTGCGGGCGGTCTCGAACACGTCGGGGCTGGCTCGGTGCCACACCAACGCCTCCTCGAAGTCGATGACGGCCACATCGGGAGCGGAGACCAGCGCCAGGGTTCGGCGGGCGCGTGCGAGCGCCCACGGCTGGCCCTTGGCACGCGCTCGCTCGTCGTACTCCCGGGCACGTTTCCCCGCCTCCTCGAATCGGCCCAGCCGAACCAGCACATCGACCATCTCGGGGCCCGGCGAGAGATCCACGTCGAGCAGGCCGATCTCGGTCAACAACGCATCCAGCTGCCCGAGCACCGCCAGCGCGCCTTCGGCTCGTCCGGCGCCGAGCTCGAGGTCTCCTCGGGCCGCCAGGGACCAGGCCAGGGCCAGGTGCAGATCGTTGACCAGAGCCAGACCGGTCGCCTCCGCCACGTCGGCCATGGCTTCCGCCTCCGCACCCGTTCGGGCCAGCAGCCAGGCCCGCCCGGCCAGCGACATGGTCAGGTCCGTGGCCTGCCCCGTCTCACGGGCCAGTGCGATCCCCTCGCCGTACTCGGCCAGCGCTGCGTCCCAACGGTCGGTGGTCGCGTCATCGCGGGCCACGTGGAACAACAGGTTCGGCAGCATGCCCAGGGCACACTTTCCGCGCACCTCCTGGACAGCGTGGTCGATCACCTCGCGCCCCGTCCCGGACTCGCGCAGGAACAGGGAACCCAGCACCATCCACGCCGGGCGACGCTGGTCGTCGCTCCAGTCCGTGGCACTCTCCAGCGTCGTCACCGCCGACCGGATGAGGTCGATGCCCGGCTGGCCGGCCAGCACCCTGGCGATCCCGACGGCCATCCGGCCACGCACGGCGGCGTACTGCGACGTGGCCGACGGAAGCAGGCCCTCCAACAGGTCTGCCGCGGCTAGGCCCTCGGCCGTGGCGCCCAGGAACTGGCAGGCGCTGACCAGGTCGGCGGCCAGCGCCACCGCGCCCTCCGGGTCGTCCTCGGCCAGAGTCGTCATCGCATCTCGCAACAGCATGCGCGCCCGACCCATCGATCCCGTCCGCATCTCGAAGTTGCCCCGGGTGCCGTCGACCCGTGCCCGCATGAGTGCGTCGGGCGCGCGTGTCCGAGCCTCGTCGAGGAGCTGCCCGGCACGGGCGAACTGGCCGGCCAACCACGCCGCCTCTCCGGCGTCGAGCAGATGGTCCGCCCGCTGCCGCGCGGTCGGAGCGAGCCGAGCGGCGCGCTCGAGTGCAGTGGCGGCGATGGACTGTGCACCACGGTCGGCTGCCCGGTGGCCCACCGCGGCCAACTCCTGGGCAAGCGCTGCGTCCGTGCCGGTCGCTGCCTCGGACAGGTGCCAGACCCGTCGATCCATCTCCGTGTCGGGCTGCGCCTCCGCGACCGCCCGGTGCGCCGTACGTCGCTCGTCCCCTCCGGCCACCGCATAGGCACTGGCCCGCACCAACGGATGACGGAACTCGAACCGCCCGGCGCCGAGGCGGACCAGACCGATCCGCTCGGCCGCCACCAGCGCGTCCACATCGATGCCGAGGCCAGCGAGCGCCCGGGTCACCACGAGTCCGTCGCCTTCGGAGATCGACGCGACCAGCAACGCCATCCGGGTGGCCCGGTCAAGGGTCTCGACGCGACGGGCGAACTCGGCACGAACCCGGTCGGGCACCTCGACCGGCGTCAGCGGTGCCCTGCCGAGGACCCGGTCGACGTTGCCGGCGAGCTCGGTCACTGCCAACGGGTTGCCGGCGGTGGCCTCGTGCACGCTGGAGACGACGTCACCAGCAATCGGCACACCGCCCTCTGCCGCGAGCAGCCGGGCGACCTCGTCGAGCCCGAGCCCGCCCAGCACCAGCTGAGGGAGCTGCGCCTCGATCACCGGCGTGCCTCGGATCGGCCGGGACGCGATCAGCACCGCAACCGGGTCCGCCATCAGGCGACGACAGGTGAACACGAGGGCCTCCGCCGACGGCCGATCGATCCAGTGGGCGTCGTCGAGGACCAGCAACAACGGCTGGTCCTCGGCGCAGAGGCTGATCAGACCCAGGGTCGCCGCTGACACCGCGAACCGGTTTGCTTCCTTGACACGGTGTGCTCCATCGATGGGCGCGTCGGCATGTGCCCGGCGCAGCGCCAGGGCCACCCCCAGAGCGTCAGCCTGGGGCTTCGGGAGAGAGTCGATCCGGCCGAGCACAGGCAGCAACAGCTGATGCAGTCCCGCGAATGCGACGTCCTGCTCCGAGGCGACCCCGCGCGCCCGCAGGACCCGCACGGATTCGGCCGTGGCAGCGGCGTGGTCGAGCAACGAGGTCTTGCCGATGCCCGCCTCACCGACCACGACCAGGACCCCGCTCTGCGAGATCCGCGCGCCGCCTATGAGTCGTTCCATCGCCAGGATCTCGGCATCGCGGCCGATGATCATTTCCTGATCGTAGTGCGCAAAAGGCTGGGTGGGGCACCTGATTCGGTGAGGGCGTTCCCGGTGCCACGGTGGCGACACATCCACCACCAGAGGAGCACCGCATGAGCACCATCGAACAGACCCCCGCCAGCACCGCCCTGGACCCCGACAAGCTGATGGCCTTCGTCTTCCGCGCTGTCGAGGAGGTGGGGGCCGGCCTCAACGGAGCGCTCGTCGTCATGGGCGACGCGCTGGGCTACTACCGCAGCCTCGCCGAGCACGGCCCGACCACTCCGGCCGAGCTCGCCGAGCGCACCGGCACGGAGCCGCACTACGCACGTGAGTGGCTCAACTGCCAGGCCGCCGGCGCCTACGTCACCTACGACCCCGACACCGGGCGCTACACGCTCCCGCCCGAGCAGGCGGTGGCGATGACCGACATCGAGAGTCCGGCGTACCTCCCCGGGCTGTTCCAGACGGCACACGGGTCGATCCGCGACGCGCACCTGATCGTCGAGGCCGCCCGGAACGGCGACGGCTTCGGGTGGGGTGAGCACAACGGCGACGTGCATGTCGGGTGCGAGCGGTTCTTCCGCCCGGCGTACGTCGCCAATCTCGTCAACGCGTGGTTGCCCGCACTCGAGGGCGTCGTACCGCGTCTGGAGGCCGGAGCAACCGTCGCCGACATCGGCTGCGGGCACGGCGCCTCGACGATCCTGATGGCCCAGGCGTTCCCCAGGTCGACCTTCGTGGGCTCCGACTACCACTCCGGGTCGATCGAGACCGCCCGCTCGCGGGCCGAGGACGCCGGTGTCGGCGACCGGGTCTCCTTCATCACCGACGAAGCACGTGCCGTGGACGGCGGCTTCGACCTCGTCACCACGTTCGACTGCCTGCACGACATGGGTGACCCCGTGGGCGCCGCCCGCAACATCCGACGCACCATCAAGGACGACGGCACCTGGATGATCGTCGAGCCAGCTGCGGGCGACCACGTCGAGGACAACCTCAACCCGGTCGGTCGCGCCTACTACGGCTTCTCGACCCTGCTGTGCACGCCGTCGTCGCTGGCCCAGGACGTCGGTCTGGGGCTCGGCGCCCAGGCCGGGCCGGCCCGGATCAGGGACGTCGTGACCACCGCCGGGTTCACGCAGTTCCGGGTGGCCGCCGAGACGCCGTTCAACAAGGTGTACGAGGTGCGGCCCTGATGGGTCTGGCAGGCCCGCTCGTGCGGGAGCACGATGGGGAGATGGTGCAGGAGCAGCGCCGTGCCCGGTCACCCGACCGGACCGGGACCGTGGTGAGGGGCGGGGTGTCCCTCGCCTGGGAGGTGTACGGCGACGGACCGGTCACGGTGCTGCTGATGCCCACCTGGTCGATCATCCCGTCGAGGTTCTGGAAGCTGCAGATCCCATACCTGGCGCGGCATTTCCGGGTGGTCACCTTCGACGGTCGCGGGAGCGGGCGCTCCGGGCGACCGTCGGGCGCGGCGGCGTACGCGAACCTCGAGTACGCCGCCGACACGGTTGCAGTGATGGACGCGACCGACACCGACTCCGCTGTCCTGGTCGCCCTGTCCTGTGCCGTGACCTGGTCGGTGCACGTGGCGGCCGACCATCCCGAGCGGGTCCGGGGCCTGTTCGCGATCGCCCCGTCGTGCGGTCTTGGCGTTGCCGACCCCGCGCGCGAGCGCTTCGGGTGGGACCAGCGGCACGACACCACCGACGGCTGGGCGGCGTACAACAAGCACCACTGGCTGGAGGGCGACTACGACGGCTTCCGCCGGTTCTTCTTCGAGCAGATGTTCTCGGAGCCGCACTCCACCAAGCAGATCGAGGACTGCCTGCTGTGGTCCTCAGACATCACCGCCCGGACGCTGGCCGACACGACCGCGGGCCGCCTCGGACTCGAGGGGGCGGTCAACGACCCTCTCGAGCCGGCCTGCGCCCGCGTTCGTTGCCCGGTCGCCGTGGTGCACGGCGATCATGACCAGATCCGTCCGTGGGGCGTCGGGAGGCGGCTGGCCGAGCTGACCGGCGGCTCGTTCACCCGGCTCGAGGGCGTCGGCCACGGTCCTCCGGGACGACACCCCGTGCTGGTCAACACGATGGTCCGCGCCTTCATGGAGGGGCTGGATCGTCCGCCGGCACGACGTACCTGGCAGCGGGCACTCGACCGACCGCGCCGCGTGCTCTACCTGAGCTCACCGATCGGGCTCGGCCACGCCCGTCGCGACGTCGCCGTCGCCCAGGAGCTTCGCCGAAGCTGCCCCGGCCTGCAGGTCGACTGGCTGGCCCAGCATCCCGTCACGACGGTCCTCGAGGCCGCCGGTGAGCGTGTCCATCCGGCCTCACGGTGGCTGCTCAACGAGTCCACCCACATCGAGGATGAGGCCGGCGAGCACGACCTCCATGCCTTCGCGGCGATCCGCCGGATGGACGAGATCCTGGTCAACAACTTCATGGTCTTCGACGACGTCGTGGGCGACCAGCACTACGACCTCGTGGTCGGCGACGAGGCGTGGGACGTCGACCACTTCCTCCACGAGAACCCCGAACGCAAACGGTTCAACTACGCGTGGATGACGGACTTCGTGGGGTGGCTGCCGATGCCGGACGGCGGTGAGCCGGAGGCCCGGCTCACCGCCGACCACAACGCGGAGATGATCGAGCAGCGAGCCAGGTTCCGACGGCTTCGCGACCGGTCCGTCTTCGTCGGCAACCCTGATGACATCGTCGACGGCTCGTTCGGGCCGGGACTGCCGGGGATCCGCGAGTGGACCGAGCAGAACTTCGACTTCGCGGGCTACGTGACCGGCTTCGAGGCCCCGACCCAGCCGGAGATCGAGCGCCTGCGGCGATCGCTGGGCTACCGGCCAGAACACCAGCTGTGTGTGGTGACGGTCGGCGGCTCCGGCGTCGGCGAATCCCTGCTGCGGCGGGTCCTCGACGCGGCGCCACTGGCCCGACGGCTGCTGCCCGAGCTGCGCTTCCTCGTGGTCTGCGGGCCACGGATCGACCCCGTGTCACTCCCCCGCCACACCGGGGTGCGGGTGCGCGGCTACCTGCCGAGCCTCCACCAGCACCTGGCCGCGGCAGACGTCGCGGTCGTTCAGGGCGGGCTCACCACCTGCATGGAGCTGGCGTCGGCGCGGACCCCGTTTCTCTACGTCCCACTCGAGCACCACTTCGAGCAGAACTTCCATGTGCGGCACCGTTTGGAGAGGTACGGCGCGGGTCGGCATCTCTCCTACGCCGAGGCGTGCGAGCCGGAGTTCCTGGCGGAGGCGATCGTCAAGGAGCTCGTGGTCGAGCCACACGCACTACCGGTGGAGTCCGACGGCGCTGCCCGGGCCGCCGCGCTGCTCGCGGAGCTCCTCTGACCCGTCGTGAGTTCGCGGTGACCCGTCGTGAATTCGCGGTGACCCGTCGTG
>NZ_BCRJ01000097.1 GCF_001552535.1 Nocardioides jensenii JCM 1364 = NBRC 14755
GACGGGTCGATCCGAACTCACGACGGGTCAGCGGGGGCGGTAGCGACGTTCGGGGCGGCCGGCGCCGCCGTACTTCAGCCGCACCTCGAGCTGCCCGGTGGTCACGTAGTGCTCGAGGTAGCGCCGAGCCGAGACTCGGGAGATGCCGACCGCCTCGGAGCACTCGGCGGCCGACAGCTCGCCGAGCTCGGCCAGCGCGGTGAGCACGGCGTCGGCGGTCTCCGCGCTCAACCCCTTCGGCAGGGCGGCCGGTCGGGGCCCGGCAACCGGGGCGAAGACCGCGTCGATGTCATCCTGGCCGGCTGCCTCCCCCGTGGACAGAGCCCGATGGCTGGCACGGAAGGCCTCCAGGCGCACCCGCAGGTCGTCGTACGCGAACGGCTTCACCAGATAGTGCGCGGCGCCGTTCGCGGCGGCCGCACGCACGGTGTCGGCCTCCCGCGCGGCGGTCACCATCACCACACCGACGTCGTTGCCGCCGCCGCGCAGGGTGCGCAGCACGTCGATGCCGGTCATGTCGGGCAGGTGCACGTCGAGCAGCACCAGCTCGGGGGCGAGGCGCTCGATCTCGGCCAGCGCTGAGGCACCGGTCGCGGCGACCCCGACCACCCGGAAGCCCTCGGTGCGCTCGACGAACTTCGTGTGGATCGAGGCGACCATGAAGTCGTCGTCGACGATCAGCACCGTCACGTCGTGCTCACTCATGCCGGCCTCCATCACGCCCTGGCTTCCATCGGCAGGCGCGCGGTGAAGACGGCGCCCGCGTCATTGTGCACCGAGACGACCCCGCCGCGCCGTTCGCAGACCACTTGAACGAGGGCGAGTCCGACACCTCGCCCGCTCGCGTCACTGGGCTTGGTGGAGTAGCCGCGCCGGAAGATCTCGGTTGTGTCGGTGACACCCGGTCCGGTGTCGGCCACCTGCACGAGCACCACCGCGTCGTCGAGCACAAGTTGTACGTCGATGCGCTGGCCACCCGCCGCCACGGTCGCGTCGATGGCGTTGTCGACGAGGTTGCCCAGCACCGTGCCGACGTCGGTGGAGAGGTCGGGGTCGAGACGCGGCAGCACCGAGCGTTCGGCCAACCCGATCGACACCCCGCGTTCGGCAGCCAGGCTGACCTTCGCGATCAACAGCGCGGCGACGGCCGGGTCGTCGACCCGCTTGGTCACGAACTCGGTGATCTCCGCCCGCTTGCGGGTCAGGTTGCCGATCAGCGCCGACACCTCGGCGTACTCCTCGAGCTGGACCAGCCCGGAGATGGTGTGCAGCTGGTTGTTGAACTCGTGGGTCTGCGCCCGCAGGGTCTCGGTGATCGACTCGCGAGCGCTCAGCTCGCTCTGCATCGCCAGCAGCTCGGTACGGTCGCGCAGAGTGGTCACCGTTCCGACCTGACGGCCGGCGTCGAGCACCCGGCTGCGGTTGAGCACGATCACCCGCCCGGCCACGACCAGCACCTGGTCGTGGACCTCGTCGGTGGCCATCAGCGCGTCACGGACGTGCTCCTCGAGCGGGAGCGCGGCGAGGCGGACGCCTTCCTCGACCCGGTCGAGTCCGAGCAGCTCGCGCGCGCTGTCACTGAGCACCGTCACGGTCCCGTCCATTGACACGGCGACCACGCCCTCACGGATCGCGTGCAGCACGGCCTCGCGCTGGTCGGCCAGAGCCGCGATCTCGACCGGCTCCAGGCCACGGGTGCGCCGCTTGATCAGGCGGGAGAGCAGCCAGGCGCCCAGGAGACCGACCGCCAGGCCGATGCCCAGGAACCGTGCCAGGTCGGGCAACCAGCGGTCGACCCGGTCACCCAGCGTCGGGTAGGGCTCGGAGACCATCACAATGCCGACCACGCGCGGCGGCTGGTTCTGCGCCCGTGGTGGCACCAACACGACGGGCACCTGGGCGGCGAACGCCCGCTTCCCGTCGACGGTCACGTCGCCGGTCCACATGCGCATCTCCTGCACGTCGGAGTGGTCGAGGTCGAGCTGGCGTCCGACGTCCTCGGGGTCGACCGCCATCACGATCGTGCCGTCCGCGTCAGCCAGTGCGACGTACGTCGCCCGGTTGCGCGACTGTGTGGTGGCAACGTAGCCGGCCAGCGACTCGAAGATGTCGCCAGTCGTCAGGCTGCTGCGGATCGGCTCCAGGTTGGCCAGCTGCTGTGCCGAGGCACGCAGTGTCGTACCCCGGTCGTCACGGAACTCCGAGTCGCTCTGACGCGTGAGCACGACGGCAGCGAAGGCGAGCACGACCAGCAGCACGATCAGCTGGAGGGCGAGGAACTGGCCGGCCAGGCTGAGCCGGATGCGTCCACGACGGACCGGTGACCACAAGTTCCACAACCTCCTTTGGTTTCGCAAGGGTGACGCCCGCCACATCATTCACCACTATCGGGGTGTCCCATTCTCTCGCCCATCGAAGGAGCTGTGATGTCGTCCCGCTCCACGACAACCCGCTGCGTGGCCGGCCTCGTGCTGGCCATGGTCGGCATGTTCGCCACCGGGTGTGGGGTCACCCGCGGTGAACCCTCCAAGGACATGACCATGCTGATCCCCAATGCCCCGGGCGGCGGCTACGACCAGACCGGTCGGGCCGCGGTCGCCGCGATGGAGGCGCAGGACATCACCGGCGGCACCTTCGAGGTGCACAACATCATCGGCGCCGGTGGCACCGTCGCCTTCTCCCAGCTGATGCGTTCCGACGACGAGCACACGATACTGACCGTCGGTCTCGGCGTCGTCGGGTCGTCGTACTCCTTCGGTCTCGACGAGAAGCTCCAGGACGCCACCCCGCTGGCCCAGCTGATCGAGGACCAGGAGGGCGTGCTCGTGCCGGCGTCGTCGCCGTACAAGACGATCGACGACTTCCTCGAGGACTGGAAGAAGAACCCCGACACCATCGCGGTGGGCGGTGGCTCCTCCCCCGGCGGCCCGGACCACCTCTTCCCGATGCAGCTGGCCAAGGCGGTCGGCATCGAGCCGCGTGAGGTGCGCTACGTCGCGTACGACGGCGGCGGGCCGCTGACCAGCGCGCTGCTCGGCAAGAAGATCAAGGTCGGCTTCTCCGGACTCGGCGAGTTCGAGGGTCAGATCAAGGAGGGCGAGCTGCGGGTCCTGGCCGTCTCCGGCGAGAAGCGGCTCGAGGGCGACCTGTTCAGCAAGTTCCCCACGCTGAAGGAGTCGGGCGTGGACCTGGTCTTCACCAACTGGCGCGGAGTCCTGGCCCCACCGGGCATCTCGGAGAAGCGACGTGACGAGCTGATCGCCTACCTCGAGGAGATGCACGCCAGCCCCGAGTGGCAGGAGTCGCTCAAGAACAACAAATGGATCGACGAGTTCAAGACCGGGGACGAGTTCGAGGCCTTCCTCGAGGAGCAGAGCACCCGGGTCGATGACACCATGAAGGAGTTGGGACTGTGAGCACGCAGACAGTCGTCCCCGAGACACCGAAGAGCCAGGACAAAGCGCAGTACGGCGTCGCCGCCCTGCTCTTCGCGATCGGCGCCTACACGCTCTACGACGCGACCACGCTGACCGTCGGCTTCGCCGACCCGGTCGGACCGAAGATGTTCCCCTACGCCATCGGCAGCGTGATGGTGGTGCTCTCGGTGCTCCTGGTGATCGCCACCGCGCGGGGCGACAAGCCCGAGGCCGAGGGCGGTGAGGACGTCGACCTGACGCACCCGGCCGACTGGCTCACGGTGGCCAAGCTGATCGGCGTCCTGTTGATCACCATCGCCACGGTCAACTGGCTCAGCTGGGCGATCACTGGTGCTTTCCTCTTCGCCGGCGCTGCCTGGTCGCTCGGGAGCCGCACCCTGATTCGCGACATCCTGGTCGGGTTCGTGATGTCGGTCGGCAGCTGGTACGGCTTCTACGTCGGGCTGGGCATTCCGCTCACCCCCGGCATCCTGGACGGGATCCTCTGATGGACAGCCTCGGACTGCTCGCGGACGGCCTCGGCGCCGCCCTCACCCCTGAGAACCTCATGTACGCCGCGATCGGCGTTCTGCTCGGCACCTTCGTCGGGGTCCTGCCCGGCATCGGCCCGGCGATGGCAGTAGCCCTGCTGTTGCCCGTCACGTTCGGTCTCGAGCCCACCCAGGCGTTCATCATGTTCGCCGGCATCTACTACGGCGGCATGTACGGCGGGTCGACGACCTCGATCCTGCTGAACACACCGGGTGAGTCGTCATCGGTGATGACCGCGATCGAGGGCAACAAGATGGCCAAGAAGGGCCGGGCCGCGCAGGCCTTGGCCACGGCCGCCATCGGCTCGTTCATCGCCGGCACCATCGGCACCCTGTTGGTGGTCTTCTTCGCACCGATCCTGGCCGACGTCGCCGTCACCATCGGCGCCCCGTCGTTCTTCGCGATCATCGTCTTCGCGATGGTGCTGGTGACCAGCCTGCTCGGCGACTCCCGGCTGCGCGGCTTCATCTCACTGTTCCTCGGACTCACCTTCGGCCTGGTCGGCATGGACCTCAACACCGGCCAGCCACGCCTCGCCTTCGGACGCCCCGAGCTCGGCAACCCGCTCGACATCGTGATCGTCGCAGTCGGCATCTTCGCCCTCGGCGAGGCCCTCTGGGTCGCGGCGCACCTGCGCCGCAAGCCGCTGGAGATCATCCCCGTCGGCCAGCCCTGGATGGGCAAGGACGACTGGGGTCGCTCCTGGAAGCCGTGGCTGCGCGGCACCGCGATCGGGTTCCCGTTCGGCGCCATCCCCGCCGGCGGCGCCGAGACGCCGACCTTCCTCTCCTACATCCTCGAGCGGAAGCTGGCGAAGAAGACGGACGAGTTCGGACAGGGCGCCATCGAAGGTGTCGCCGGCCCCGAGGCGGCCAACAACGCCTCCGCGGCGGGCACGTTCGTCCCGCTGCTGGCGATGGGCATCCCGGTCACGGCCACCTCGGCGGTGATGCTGGCCGCGCTGACGTCCTACGGCATCCAGCCAGGGCCTCAGCTGATGACCGACCAGTCCGACCTGGTCTGGACGCTGCTGGCCAGCCTGCTGATCGGCAACGCGTTGCTGCTGGTGCTGAACCTGCCGCTGGCGCCGTTGTGGGCCAAGCTGCTGGCGATCCCCCGCCCGTACCTCTACTCCGGGATCCTGTTCTTCGCCTCGCTCGGTGCGTACGCCGCCAGCCAGCGCGCGTTCGACATCTTCCTGCTGCTGGTCTTCGGACTCGTCGGCTTCATGATGCGACGCTTCGCGTTGCCGGTGCTGCCGCTGATCATCGGCGTCATCCTCGGCCCACTGATGGAGACCCGTTTCCGCGAGGCCCTCGCGATCTCCGGTGGCGACCTCGACGCACTGTGGAGCGAGAACCTGGCGATCGTGCTCTACGTTCTCGCCGTCCTGGTGATCGTCGTACCGATGCTGATGAAGCGCCTGCGCCCGTCCTCGGGTGACGACGTTCCAGGTGGACCGGGTGGCACCTCTGACGACGGATCCGACGCAGTGGAGACAACCGACGACGAGAAGGAGCTGGTGCAGCGATGAGCGCGACGATCGTGGTCGGGTGGACGCCCGACGAGTACGGCGCAGTGGCGGTGGACCGGGCCCTTGACGAGGCCAGGCTGCGCAACGCGAGCTTGGTGCTGGTCAACGGAAGCCGGGGCGACGCCTATGTCGACGACCACTTCGCCACCGGCAAGCAGCTCGCCGAGCTGGAGAGGCGGCTGGCCGGATCCGGGGTGGCCCACGAGGTGCGCCAGACGGTCGGCACCGATGTCGCCGAGGCGGTCCTGGCCGTCGTCGAGGAGAGCAGGGCCGACCTGGTCGTGCTCGGGATCAAGCGGCGCAGCCCGGTGGGCAAGCTGTTGATGGGCAGTGTCGCGCAGAAGGTGCTGCTCGGCGCCGAGTGCGCCGTACTCACGGTGAAGCCGCCGCGCTGAGCCGTCGCCCGTGAACCGTCGGCGACCCGGACCGTGCTCCTGCACGATCCGGGTCGCCGTTTGACGTCTCGTGTGTCACAGCTCGACACCCGCACGATCGCGGTCGTTCCGGCCGCAGGTTCAAGGCCTCTCGTAGACGGCGGTCAGCAGACCATTCGGATCGAGTCGTTCCAGGAGCGCCGCCGCGATGTCGTGCAGCTGGCTCACCTGATCTCGGGTCAGCGCATCGATGACATGACGGCGGACGTTGTCGACGTGCCCGGGTGCGGCCGCCTCGATGGCCGCCAGACCCTTGCCCGTCAGCCGCGCGTTCGTCGCCCGTCGGTCATCGGGACACGGCGAGCGTTCCACCACTCCCCGCTCCTCGAGCCGGCGTACGACGTGCGACAGCCGCGGCAGCGTCGCATTGGTCTGCTGCGCCAACTCCGTCATCCGCAGCGTCCGCTCCGGAGCCTCCGAGAGCATCGCCAGCACGTAGTACTCGAAGTGCGTGAGCCCGGAATCACGGCGCAGTTGCGCGTCGAGTACGCCGGGCAGCAGTTCGACCACCGCGACAAGACCCACCCAGGCGCCGAGCTCGTCCTTGTCCAACCACTGTGTGTCCACGGTCACAATCTCCTGAATTAGTTGAAGGAACAACTAAACGCCTGTACGTTGTTACTTGTATCAACAACCAAACTACCTCAGGGAGCGCGTCATGTCGCACATCTCCATCATCGGTACCGGCAACATGGGACAGGCCATCGCTGGCGTCTTCGGCAAGGGCGGCCACACCGTCGAGCTGGTCGGCGAGAACGACCAGGCAACCGCGGTCAGTGGCGACATCGTCGTCCTCGCGGTCCCCTACCCGGCCCTCCCCGCTGTTCTCACCGAGCGCGGCGCCAGCCTCGCGGGCAAGATCGTCGTCGACATCACCAACCCGCTGAACTTCGAGACCTTCGACTCCCTGGTCGTCGGCTCCGACAGCTCCGCCACCGCCGAGCTCGCTGCCAAGCTTCCCGAGTCGCACGTCCTCAAGGCCTTCAACACCACCTTCGCGGGCACCCTCGTCGCCGGCACCGTCGGCCCGAACACCACCACGGTGCTCGTCGCCGGCGACAACGCCGAGGCGAAGTCGACTCTGGTCGGCGCCATCACTGCAGGCGGCCTGAACGCGATCGACGCCGGCTCGCTGAAGCGGGCCCGTGAACTCGAGGCGGTCGGCTTCCTCCAGCTCACCCTGGCCGCCAACGAGAAGGTCTCCTGGACCGGCGGTTTCGGCGTCGTCGCCTGATCCCCGTCCACAACACGAGCCAGAACAAGAGCCAGAACAAGAAGGAGCGCACCATGACCGTCAATGCCGTCCGCCTCAACCACGCCGTCCTGTTCGTGGCCGATCTCGAACGCAGCATCACGTTCTACCAACAGGCCTTCGGCATGGAGGTCATGGCGCGCGAACCCCGTGCCAACGCAGCCTTCCTCCGCCTCCCCCTGTCCGGGAACCACCACGACCTCGGCCTGTTCGGCGTAGGAGCCCAGCCGTCTCGCCCGAGTGGGTCACTCGGCCTCTATCACCTGGCTTGGCAGGTCGACACCATCGAAGAACTCGAGGAGGCCCGCCTCACCTTGGCGAACCTCGACGCCTTCACCGGCGAGTCCAGCCACGGTGCGACCAAGAGCATCTACGCGAAGGACCCCGACGGCAACGAGTTCGAGGTGATGTGGATGCTCCCGAAGGCCGAGTGGGGCGCCTATGAGACCGCGGCTCCCGTCGACCGGCTCGACCTGCCCGGCGAAGTACGCCGCTGGGCCGGAGTCCGCACCGCCGCCGAACTCGTTCCAGTGGTGGCGTCATGAGTGCCTTCGCGCCAGCCGTCGTCACGACGTACGGCAACCCGGACCCGTCCGCACCCCTCGTCGTGCTCCTGCACGGACGCGGCTCCCACGAGCAGGACATCATCGGCCTGGCCGCGCACCTGCCCACCGGTCCGGCCTACGCCGCCGTGCGAGCGCCGATCGCCGAGGGCGGTGGCTTCGCGTGGTTCGCCAACCGGGGAATCGGTCGCCCGGTTGCTGAGTCGTTGCGTGAGACGATGGGCTGGTTCCGTGGCTGGCTCGACGAGGTCGCCCCGGCCGGACGTCCGGTCATCCTGGTCGGCTTCAGCGGTGGTGCGGCCTTCGCCGGCGGACTCGTGCTGGACGACCCGTCCCGGTACGCCGGTGCCGCCATCCTCTACGGCACGATGCCGTTCGACGCAGGCCTTCCGGTCGAGGCCGGACGACTGGCCAATCTTCCGGTCTTCGTCGCACAGGGCGACGGCGACCACGTCATTCCGCGCGAGCTCCTCGACCGGACCTGGACCTACCTGCTGTCCGAGTCCGGGGCGCCCACGGTCGCCCAGCGTCAGCCCGGAGGTCACCAGCTGACCGCCGGCACCGTCCAGGAGATGGGCGCCTGGATCGCGCACCGGCTCAACCACGTCAGCCAACAGGCAGCGATTCCGGCTGGGCCTCGTGCCGATGTTGCCTGGGCGACGCTGCCTGCGGGCCTTCCCGAGAGGAACGGCACACGGCCCGCCGTGAGCTGGACCATCCCGCAACAACAGGAGTCCCAGAACGCCCCGGTCGAGCTCCAGGAACGGCTCTTCGACGCGATATCGCGACTGTCCGGTGTGGCTGGTGGTCCATCCCACATCTCCGTTCCGGGCGCGCGAGCCTTCACCCTCGCCGAGGGCACGGCAGACCCCGCGGCGTTCCTGGTCCCCGAGTTCGGGGAGTTCGCCCACCTGCACCCGTCGTACGACGGGTCCCTGCATCTCGTGCTGCCCTCCGACCTCGCCGCCGACGTGACGACCAAGGGTTGGGGGCGCCCCCACATGTGGGCCGGCACCCGCCTGTCCCCCGGATTCATGCTCGTCCACGGCCCCCGGGACGACGAGGAACTGGCAACGGTCCTCGGCATCGTCGCCGCCAGTCACGCCTACGCCGCGGGAGCCGTGCCGGCAACCCGTTGACGCGTCAGGACCGGCGCAGCACGATGTCGACCCGCGTCGTGACTGGGTCGATGCGCGTGATCTCGCCGCGGCCAACGACCTGGCCACAGGCCTTGCAGGCCACCACCGCGTGGTATTCCTCGCCGCAGGTGTGCTCGAACCTCATCGGGGGGCCTGACTCACCCGCCAGGTGGCGGTCACCGAACTCACGCATCGTGGCGACGATCGGCCCGAGTGAGAGCCCGAGGTCGGTGAGGTGGTACTCGAATCGCGGGGGCCGCTCTTCGTACTGCACGCGAGTGACCAGTCCTTCGGCCTCCAGGCTGCGCAGTCGCGTGGTGAGGATGTCTCGCGGCGCGCCCGTGTGGCGGACGATCTCGTCGAAACGGTGCTTGCCCAGCAGCATTTCGCGTACGGCGAGCAGCGTCCACTTCGCACCCACGACCTCGAGCGTGCGTGCGACCGAACAGGGCCGAGGCTGGGTTGTCATGTCGCCCAGCATAGGTGAGTTGGACTTCACAACCAAATGAGTTGGAGAATCCAACTCACTGGGCATATGGTCGCTGCACCGTCCCACTCGAAGGATCCACATGACTGCCGCACACGCCTCCGCGTCATCCGCCACGACCCGCGAACGCGCCTACACATGGGCGGACCCCGCGGTGCTGGCCGCTGCCGCCCAGCGAATGGACGGGCTCGACTTCTTTGCCCAGTTGGGCAACGGGGACTTCCCACCGCCGCCGATCAACGCAACCACGGGCATCGCACTGGTCGAGGTCAGCGACGGGCGCGCCGTGTTCGAGCTGGAGCCGGCCGAGTGGCACTACAACCCGATCGGCTCGGTGCACGGTGGCATCCTGGCGACCCTCGCCGACTCGGCGCTGGGATGTGCGGTGCACACCAAGCTCTCCGCAGGGACGGCGTACACCTCACTCGATCTGACCATCAAGTTCACCCGGGCCGCCACCCTCGACAGCGGGCGCCTGACCTGCGAAGGACGCGTGGTGTCGATCGGGCGGCGCACGGCCACGGCCGAGGCAGAGATCACTGACAAGACCGGTCGGGTGATCGGGCACGCCATTGCCACCTGCCTGATCATGCCGATTCCGTCCTGACCATCATCTTTCACTCGTCCCCAAGGAGCCCTCATCTCATGACCGATTCCGCCATCGCCACACCGTTCGACGTCGTCCTCGTCACCGGAGCCAACGGAGGGCTGGGCACGCACTTCGTCGAGCAGGCCCTCGAGCGTGGCGCCAAGACCGTCTACGCCACCGCCCGCAAGCCCCGCGAGTGGGACGACCCGCGCGTGGTCCCCCTGGCACTGGACGTCACGGACCCGACGTCCGTGACCGCAGCGGCCGCAGCCGCCGCCGACGTGACGCTGGTGGTCAACAACGCCGGGGGCTCGAACGGGTCGACCGTCCTCAACGACAACTCCGACCTGCGCGACCTCTTCGAGGTCAACTTCTTCGGACCGCTCGCCGTGGCCGGTGCCTTCGCTCCGGTCCTCGGCGCAAACGGCGGCGGGGCGCTGCTCAACGTGCTGTCCGTGCTGTCCTGGATAGGAATCGGCGACGGCTACAGCGCCACCAAGGCCGCGCTGTGGTCGGCCACCAACACCCAGCGGGTCGCCCTCGCCGACCAAGGCACCCTGGTGACCTCGCTCCATCTCGGTTACACCGACACCCCCATGACGGCAGGGCTCGACGTTCCCAAGAACGACCCCGCCGTCATCGTGCGCAAGGCGTACGACGGAATCGCCGCCGGTGAGTTCGAAGTGCTCGCCGACGACCTCTCTGTGCAGGTGAAGGCCGGCCTGGCCGCGCCGATCGAGGCGCTCTACCCGCAACTGGCCCGCCCGGCGTCACCGCAGGCGTCGTGACACCCAAGGACGCAGACCATGTCCGCCGGGACGCTCTTCCTCGACCCCACCTACATGGGCATGGAGACCAGGAGGGTGTAGAGCCCGATTGCGCGCTCGTCGGCGTCGATCAACTCGCCCGCGCGGTGAGCGACCCCGCACTGTCCGACCAGATCCTTGCCTCGGCCTATCGCAACGCGATGCGCGTCGTCGGCGGCCCCACGACCACCCCGACACCCCACCAGGAGACCAAGTGAAAGCCTTCGTCGTCCACCACTACGGCCCCGACGGCCTCCAGCCGGCCGACGTACCCACCCCAACCGTTGGGCCGCGCGACGTGCTCGTCGACATCAGGGCAGCAAGCATCAACCCGCTCGACAAGATGGTGCGCGACGGGGAGTTCAAGCAGCTCCTCAAGTACAAGCCACCCTTCGTGCTCGGGCACGACGTCGCCGGCGTCATCACCGAGGTCGGCCCGCAGGTTCGCGAGTTCAAGGTCGGCGACGAGGTCTACTCCCGGCCACGCGACCTGCTCATCGGCACCTTCGCCGAGGCCATCGCCATCGACGCCGACGACGTGGCCCTGAAGCCGGCCTCGTTGTCGTTCGACGAAGCCGGCGCCGTGCCGCTGGTCGCACTCGCGGCCTGGCAGGCCCTGGTTGACGTGGCTGCAGTGAAGACCGGCCAGAAGGTGCTCGTGCATGCCGGCGCCGGTGGCCTCGGCTCCACCGTCATCCAGGTGGCCAAGCACCTCGGCGCCCACGTCGCCACGACGGCCAGCACCAAGGACGTCGAGAAGGCCCGCTCACTGGGAGCCGACCAGGTCATCGACTACACGTCGCAGGACTTCGCCGACCTGCTGAGTGACTACGACGTCGTGCTGGACTCCCTCGGCGGCGTCAACCTCGAGAAGTCCCTGACCGTGCTCAAGCCGGGCGGCCTGGCGATCAGCGTCGTCGGCCCGCCTGACCCGGCGTTCGCCAAGCAACTCGGCCAACCGCTGCTCGCACCCGTGATGAAGGTGCTGAGCCGCAAGATCCGCAAGCAGGCCAAGAAGCTCGACGTGCGCTACTCGTTCCTCTTCATGAAGGCGAGTGGAGCCCAGCTGAAGACCCTCGCCGCGCTGTACGACAACGGCACCCTGCGGCCAGTCCTGGACCGCTCCTTCCCCTTCGCACAGACCGTGGACGCCATGGCCCATGTCGAGCAGGGCAAGGCCAACGGCAAGATCGTGGTCACCCGGTGACCACAGGCCTCCTTCGAGCTGGCGCATCGACTTCCGAACGCCCGCCTCATGATCTACCCGGACGCGGGGCACGGCGGGGTCTTCCAACACCACGACCGGTTCGTCCCTGAACTGCTCGATTTTCTGCGCTAGGCCCGAGGCCAGCGCGTCCTGAGGAGGACCCATGCACGACAGCAGCAACGAGCCCGTCATCACGTCGTACGCCCTGGCCCCAACCCGCACGATCAGCGCAGGCGGGGTGACCTACGCCTACCGGGAGCTCGGCCCCAAGGGCGGCATCCCCGTCATCTTCTTCGTCCACCTCGCGGCCACCCTGGACAACTGGGACCCCCGCATCGTCGACCCGATCGCTGCGAACCGGCACGTCATCACCTTCGATCAACGTGGCGTGGGCGGGTCCGACGGGAAGGTGCCCGCCACCCTCGAGGAGGCCGCCGACCACGCCCACGAACTCATCAGCGCACTCGGGTTCGACCAGATCGACATCTTCTCGTTCTCGATGGGCGGTTTCATCGCTCAGGACCTGATGGTCAAGCACCCCGACCTGGTCCGCAAACTCGTGCTGACCGGCACCGGACCCCGCGGCGGCAAGGACATCGACAAGGTCGTCGCCACCACGTACTGGGACATCCTCCGCGCGACCGTGACACGTTCGGACCCGAAGGAGTTCCTGTTCTTCAACCGCGACGCGACCGGCAAGCGCGCCGCCAAGGCGTTCATCGAGCGGCTCGAGGAGCGCACCATCGGCCGCGACGAGCCGATCAGCCTCAGAGCCCTCCGTACGCAGCTCAAGGCCATCCAGAAGTACGGGCGCTCGGCTCCCTCGGACCTGTCGACCTTCACCCAGCCGACGCTGATCGCCAACGGCGACCACGACCGCATGGTGCCCTCGCCCCTCTCCGAGGACCTCCACCGCAGGATCAAAGGTTCTGAGCTGATCATCTACCCCCAGTCCGGACACGGCGGGATCTTCCAGTTCCACGACAAGTTCGCGCCCGTCGTGGCCGCCTTCCTCACCGACTGAACGGGACACTCCGGCGCACTTCCGCGGGACGAGGTGGGCGAGGCCGTGGGCCGGGCCCGCGAGGCCGCACGCGAGAGCCGGGTCCGGCTTCACGTCGTTGACCAGGCTGATCCTGCTGTTGCCCCAGTGTTGCCCGGCCCGACTCGGAAGAAAATGACGAAGGGGCCCTGCCCAGCGTTTCCGCTGGGCAGGGCCCCAATTCGTGTTTGTACCCCCGACCGGATTCGAACCGGCGCTACCGCCGTGAGAGGGCGGCGTGCTAGGCCACTACACAACGGGGGCAAACGTGCTGCGACTGCAGCGAGCGAAACCTTAGCGTTTCGCCAGGCCCGGCACCAAATCTGCCTCCTGTGCGGGCTTCGCTGGGATACTAGGACTCGAACCTAGAATAACTGGACCAGAACCAGTCGTGTTGCCAATTACACCATATCCCAATGGTTTTCGGCTCACGGGGAACCGAGGAGAAACACTACACGCGACCCTGCGGAGCCGCCAAAACGGGACGCTCCGCGACCCGCGAGACGCCCATCGTGCGCGTCACCCAGAGCACGAGTCCGAGGTAGACCAGCGACTGTGTCAGCGTCACCGGAAGGCTCCACCACGTGCCGCCGGTGGGGTTCAGCGCGGAGCCGAAGTCGGAGAACATCAGCGCCATCGAGAACGCCAGCCAGTTGTTCAGCACGTGCATCGCGATGCCCGCCTCGAGGCCACCGGTGCGCACCACGAGGATGCCCGCCACGATCCCGAACGCGAGCCGGTCGACGAAGATAGGTGGGTCCTGGGCCCCGTGCGCCAACGCGAAGAGCACGGCCGGGCCGAGCACCGCAACGATCGTCGGGAAGTGCGCGCCGAAGAGCTGGGTCAGATATCCCCGGAAGGCATACTCCTCCCCCGCGGCCTGCAGCGGCGTGAGCAGGAGTACGACGAGGGCGAACTGCTTGGCCTGGGTGTCGAAGGCGTTCATCTCGCCCGAGATCTCCTGGCCGGACGAGTCGGGCATGAAGGAGCTCACCACGAGGGTGGCCAGGAGCGCCACGAACGAGAGGCCCAGGCAGATCAGGAAGAGCTTCCAGCGCATGCGTCCGAACACCGACGTCAGCCATCCCGGCCTGAGCCGGTGCAGCCACCAGGAGATCAGGAACGTCGCGGGGATCAGCGCCGCGAGGGTCAGGTTGAGGTAGGCCAGGCCGACCGGCGTCGGGTCGTCGAGGTCGAGCAGGTCCATGGCGTCGCTGCCGATGTCGGCGGAACCCGAGATCGCCACGCCGATCAGCACGAACACCTGCAGGACGCCCGGCACCACGATCAGCCCGATGACCACCAACAGCACGATGCCCAGCACGGATCGCCACCAACTGTGCGCGCCCGCGCGCTGCAGCTGGTGGTACTCGAGCGCCGGCGCCCGTTCAACGGGCGCGGGTGACGTCTCCCCCATCGTCGATCAGCCGCTCAGGCCAACGCGCTCTGCAGCCGCCCGAGACCGCGCTCGCGGCCGAGCAGCTCGAGCGACTCGAACAGGGGCGGGCTGATCCGCTTGCCGGTGATCGCGACCCGCACCGGTCCGAACGCGTTGCGCGGCTTGAGGCCGAGCTCGTCGATCAGCTTGGCGCGCAGCGTCTCCTCGATGCTGGCCGTGCTCCACGTCGTCAAACCCTCGAGTGCGTCGTACGAGGCCTGCACGACGGCCTTGCCGTCGTCGTTGAGCAGTTTGGCGACGTCGGCTTCGTCCCGGGTGAAGTCGGCCTCGTCGACGAAGAGGAAGCCGAGCATGTCGGGCACCTCGGCGAGCTTGTTGATCCGCTCGGCGACCAGCGGCATGGCCAGCTCGAGCAGCTTCGCGTCGGCGTCGTTGACCGGGTCGCTGACCACACCCTCCTTCTGGAGGAACGGGATCGAGCGGTGCGTGATGTCCTCGACCGTGAGCAACCGCATGTGGGAGCCGTTGATCGCCTCGCACTTCTTCAGGTCGAAGCGCGCCGGGTTCGGGTTCACGTCGCCGATCTCGAACGCCTTCACCATCTCCTCGAGGCTGAAGATGTCGCGGTCGGCCGCGATCGACCAGCCGAGCAGGGCCACGTAGTTTAGCAACCCCTCGGGCAGGAAGCCCTGGTCGCGGTAGAGCTCCATGTGCGCCTCGGGGTCGCGCTTGGAGAGCTTCTTGTTGCCCTCGCCCATGACGTAGGGCAGGTGGCCGAAACGGGGCGTACGGTCGGCGACGCCGATCTCCTTGAGCGCCTCGTAGAGCGCGACCTGGCGCGGGGTGCTGGAGAGCAGGTCCTCGCCGCGCAGCACGTGGGTGATCTTCATCAGCGCGTCGTCGACGGGCGCGACCAGCGTGTAGAGCGGGTCGCCGTTGGCGCGGGCCAGCGCGAAGTCGGGCACGAACTGGGTGTCGAACGTGATGTCACCGCGGACCAGGTCGTCGAAGGTGATCTCGCCCTCGGGCATGCGGAACCGCACCACGGACGTGCGGTCCTCGGCGCTGAACGCCGCCACCTGCTCGGTGGTCAGCTCGCGGCAGAAGCCGTCGTACCCCATCACCTTGGAGCCGCTGGCCTTGCGGCGCGCCTCGACCTCGTCGTTGGTGCAGAAGCAGTCGTACGTCGACCCGTGCTCACGCAGCCTGGCGAGCACGTCGGTGTAGATGTCGCTGCGCTCGGACTGGCGGTAGGGGCCGTAGTCGCCGCCCTTGAGCGGGCCCTCGTCCCAGTCGAGACCGAGCCACTGCATCAGGTCGATCAGCGAGTCGTAGGACTCGACGGTGTTGCGCGCCTTGTCGGTGTCTTCGATGCGGAACACGAACGTGCCGCCGAAGTGGCGGGCGAACGCCCAGTTGTAGAGCGCCGTGCGGGCCAGGCCGACGTGGGGGCTGCCGGTCGGCGACGGGGCCATGCGGACGCGGACCTGCTCGGGCTTGAGATCACCGAGGACGCGGTCGGTCGAGCCGTCGTTGTTGGTCGAGCTTGTCGAGACCATTTAGCGCTGTGCCACCTTGTTCGTGAGAGTGCCGATGCCGGCGATCGAGACCTCGACCTCGTCACCGACGTTCATGGGACCGACACCCTCGGGGGTGCCGGTGAGGATGACGTCGCCGGGCAGCAACGTCATGACGCTGGAGATGTGCGCGATCAGCGCGGGGATGTCGAAGATCATGTCCTTGGTCGAGCCGTTCTGCACCAGGTCACCGTTGAGGTGGGTCTGGATGCTGACCCCGTCGTTGAACGTCTGGGGGTCGAGGTCGGTCTCGATCCACGGGCCGATCGGGCAGAACGAGTCGAAGCCCTTGGCCCGGGTGAACTGCACGTCCTTCTTCTGCAGGTCGCGGGCGGTGACGTCGTTGGCGATCGTGTAGCCGTGAATCACGTCGGTGGCCTTCTCGACCGGCACGTCGCGACAGATCCGGCCGATCACGACCGCGAGCTCGCCCTCGTAGTGGACGTTCTCGCTCTGGCGCGGGTAGAAGATCGGGTCGCCAGGGCCGCACACGCTGGTGTTCGGCTTGAGGAACATCAGCGGCTCGTCGGGGACCTGACTGTCCATCTCGGCGGCATGGGCCGCGTAGTTCTTGCCGATCGCGACCACCTTGGAGCGCGGAAGCACCGGCGCCAGGAGGCGGACGTCGTCGAGCTTGTGCTCCTGCTGGAGCAGCTTGACGCCCACATAGAGCGGGTCACCGGCCAGCGCCACGATGACCGCGCCCTCCTCGGGCGTGCCGAACTCGTCGAGCTCGCCCGTCAGGACGCCGTACAGGGGGTCTTCGCCGGTGGTGAATCTGCAGATACGCACAGGGCCGAGCCTATCTGCCGTCCGTCACCCGGCCGAGTCGGCACGAGCCGACGCAGTGGAAGCCCCCGCACCCACTGCGTCGACTCGTGCGGACTCGGACGCGTCAGGAACGGATCAGGCGACCGCGCCTGGCCTGGAACTCACCGCTGGTCTCGGCGCGGCGGCGGCGTCGGGCGGCCTCGAGCTGCACGGTCAGGCGCCGTGCTGCTTCCTCGGGGCTGATGCGTCGTGCGGTGGCCATGCCCTACTCCGTTCGTCGCTATCTCTACACATACAGACTCCCCCGGAACCGATTTGGTTGCATCCACCCACGGGATTGTTTCGAGTACGACTTTGGTCGGGGTCCGCGTTTCGGGTTCCGGGCCCGGCCACACCTAGGATTTGAGCCGTGACCGACGTGCTGGAGGAGACGACGTGGCGGGCCCGGGCGGCCGCTCATGCGACGCGCCTGGCGCCGTACGTCGAGCCCCATCTGGCCCGCCGCGAGGCGCGGATCAAACACCCGGTGCACGACTTCCTCTTCACCTACTACTCCCAGCGACCGGCCCAGCTCATGCGTTGGCACCCCGGCTTCGGCACCGCCCTGTCCGGCGACGTCTCGGAGTACGCCGGCCTCAAGGGCTATCTGGGTGCCACCGTCTCGGGCGAGTACGTCGCCTCGCAGCGGCCGTTGATCCAGTCGCTTCACACACTGCTGACCGCCACCGCCTCGCGGTCTCCGACGCTGGGCTGCTTCGGCCTCCATGAATGGGCGATGGTCTACCGACTCACCGAGGACGAGACCCGGCACAAGGACTGGACCCTGCGCCTGGGCACCGCAGGAACCGATGACGTCGTGGAGTCCCACCGCATCACCTGCTCCCACTTCGACGCCTTCAGGTTCTTCACTCCTCCGGCCCGCGGGCTCAACCTGCTGCAGCCCGCCAGCGACGACCGGCCGGCGTACGAACAGCCCGGCTGCCTGCACGGCGGCATGGATCTCTACAAGCACGCATTCCGCCTGAGCCCGATGATCTGCTCCGACCTGGTGGCCGACGCGTTCGAGCTGGCCTGGGAGATCCGTGTCCTCGACATGCGTGCCGCGCCGTACGACATGACCGGCGAGGTGCTCGACCCGACCGGCCAGCCCTGGACCCCGGTGTGCATCGAGACCCCCGAGGGAAAGCAGGAGTACGCCGCGGCGCAGCGTGCATTCGCCGAGCGCGGTGCTCCCGTCCGGCAGCGGCTGATCCAGGAATGCGAGCGGTTGTTGGCTGCGTCGGCCGAGGTGGACGTCGACGATGCAGGATTTCACGCATCTGGTGCGTGAAATCCTGCATCGTCGAACGAGTCGCCGTCGGTCCCTCAGCGCGAGTGGTGCAGCCGCGCTGCCTGGCGGGTGAGGTGGTCGCGTTCGGCGGCGCTCGTGGCCAGGCGAGCGGCCTGTGCGTAGAGCTCCGCGGCATCGCCGAGCGACCCGGCCCGCTCGGTCAGGTGGGCGCGCACCGCGACCAGCCGGGGCAGGTCGGCGGGCAGCTCGTCGAGGGCACGCAGGGCGATCAGCGGCCCGTCGACCTCACCCACGGCGACCACACGGTTGAGTGCCACCACGGGACTGTCGGTCAGGTGCAGGAGCTCGTCGTACCACTCGAGGATCTGCGGCCAGTCTGTCTCGTCGGCGCGGGGGGCATCCGCGTGCAGGGCGGCGATCGCGGCCTGCGCCTGGTACTCCCCCAGCTGATCCTTCGCCAGCGCGGTCTGGAGGATCTCGACACCCTCGGCGATCAGGGTCGTGTCCCACAGCGAACGGTCCTGCTCGGCCAACGGCACCAACGACCCGTCGGCCGCACGGCGCGACGTACGCCGGGCATCGTGGAGCAGCATCAGGCTCAGCAGTCCGGCCACCTCGGGATCGTCGGAGGCCCGGGCCAGCTGTCGGGTCAGCCTGATCGCCTCGGCGGCCAGGTCGACCTCTCCGCCGTACCCCTCGTTGAAGATCAGGTAGAGCACCTTGAGCACCCGGCCCAGGTCGCCGAGCCGGGTGAGGCGGCGGTCGGAGACAGTGCGCTTGGCCCGGCTGATCCGTTGGGCCATCGTCGCCTCGGGCACCAGGTGGGCGACCGCGATCTGGCGGGTGGTCAGGCCACCGACGGCGCGCAGGGTCAACGCGATCGCCGCGGTCGGCGAGAGATCGGGGTGGCAGCAGAGGAACAGCAGCTGCAGCGTGTCGTCGGCGTTCTCGGTCTCACCCGGCTCGGGCTCGTCGTGGAACCTCTCCCCGCGCCGCCGCCGGGCGTCGGCCGAGCGCACCATGTCGACGTACTTGCGCCAGGCAACGGTGATCAACCACCCCTTGGGCTCGGCCGGGGCGTCGACGGGCCAGCGTTCGAAGGCCGAGAGGAGCGCCTCCTGCACGGTGTCCTCGGCCGCCGCGAAGTCTGCTCCGCGGCGGACGAGGACACCGAGCACCTGAGGGCCGAGCAGCTTGAGCCGCTCGTCGAGGTCGGGCACGGTCACTCGGTGACTGTCGGCGGCTCGTCCATGAACGGGCGCACCTCGAGCCACTCGTGGAGCGGCTGCCCGCCGGGGCCGGGAGCCGAGGACAGGATCGCGGCCACCTCGTAGGCACGCTCCTGTGAGTCCACGTCGATCGCCATCCAGCCGGCGATGAGGTCCTTGGTCTCCGCGAACGGCCCGTCGGTCACCGGCGGCTTGCCCTCGCCGTCGTACCGGACGAACGTGCCCTCGGGCGAGAGCGCCTGGGCGTCGACGAGCTCGCCGTTCTTCTCGAGCTCGTCGGCCAGGTCCCGCATGAACTGGATGTGGTCGGTGACCTCCTGGGGTGCCCACTGGTCCATCGGGACATCGCCGATCGGCATCCGCTCCGGGCCGCCGCGGTAGTGCTTGAGCAACAGGTACTTCGCCATGATGATCTCCTTGGATTTCGAGGTGCCCCCGTGGGCACCTTCACCCCCGGGACGGAGCCGTCGAGTGTTTCTCGACATGGGAGCGACAGTTTTTTTCAGAGCTTGACCGGCTCTCAGTTCCACGTCGTGGCGTGCGCGTCGAAGTCGCGCCCGGTCTGCACGGGCACCACGCAGAAGACCAACCCGCCGGGGTCGCGCAGGACGGCGTACGCCGCCTGGCGTTCGACAACGGTCGCGCCCGCAGCGACGAGCCGCGCGATCTCGGCGTCGACGTCGTCGGTCTCGATGTCGAGGTGCACGCGGGCCGGCGTGCCCTCGCCGGTGCGCTGCAGCTCGAGCATGATGCCGCCGCCGATCGGGTCGAGGCTGTCGTAGACCGGTTCGTCGCCGTCGGCTCGTCGAGTGGATCCGCGGGCCAGTGCCCAGAAGGCGGCCGAGCTCTCGAACCGGTCACGGGGGTGGTCGATCAGGACGACACCGATGCGGCTGCGATGCATGCCGTCGAACGTACCGCGAACGGCACGTCGAGGAATGGGCCCAGGCACACCGGAGTCGGTAGAATGAGCAGCGCACAGGGCTCTGGCGTACCTGATGGGCGGGAAGGTACGCACCCGTTTCGCGAACCCTGGAGCATCTCGTGTCAGCCCTCACCGGTTATCGACAACTCTTCGGCCTCACCGGCCCGACCTATGTCCTGGTCGGCTTCCTGGCCCGCATCCCCCTGGCGATGAGCCAGCTCGGCGTCCTGCTGCTGATCGCCGGCACCACCGACAGTTACGGCGCCGGCGGTGCCTGTGCCGGTGCGCTCGCCGTCGCCAATGCAATCGGTGCTCCCGGCTGGGGAACCCTGGCCGACCGGATCGGCCAGCGCCCCGTCGTCCTGGTGCAGTCACTGGCCGGCGCCACTGGGTTGGCCGGGCTCCTGGTCGTCGCGCACAGCGACCTGCCCTGGGTCTGGGCAGCGGCAGCCAGCGCGGTGACCGGGCTGCTGCTTCCCCAGGTCGGCCCGATGGCGCGGGTGCGCTGGCGGCCGATCACCACGGGTCACGAGCACCAGGCCAAGCTGGTCGACGTCGCCTTCTCCTACGAGGGCGCCGCCGACGAGGCCTCCTTCGTCATCGGCCCCGCACTCATCGGCCTCGGGGTCTCCCTGGCCAGCCCGACGTTCGCGTTGGCGTCCGCGGCCGTCGTACTGGCGGTGTTCGGGGCGTGCTTCGCGTTGCACCCGACCGCGCGTCAGGCCCACGTCGCCCACGCGACCACCGGCGCCGGCATGGTCCGGCTGCTCACCCCCGCGCTCCTGGTGCTCTGTGCATCGCAGATGCTGATCGGCTCGGTGTTCGGCTCCGTGCAGACCGGCACGTCGGTGCTGGCCACCGACGCCGGCCACCCGGGCCTGACCGGCTACTTCCATGCCCTGCTCGGGGTCGGCAGCGTCATCGCCGGCCTGTCCATGGCCGCCCTGCCCGCCCGGTTCGGACTGCCGGCACGGCTGCGGTGGTTCGCCGTCGCCCTGTTCGTGCTGGCCGTGCCGCTGCTGCTGGCCGACTCGCTGCTCGCGCTGGCGCCGGTGCTGTTGGTTCTCGGCGTGAGCATCGCTCCCTACATGATCACGACGTTCATGCTCGGGGAGCGGATCACCCATCCCTCACGGATCGGCGCTGCGATGACGCTGCTGGCTGCCGCCACCGGGCTGGGCTACGCGATCGGCGCTGCCATCGCCGGCCAACTCGCCGACTGGGGCGGTCAGACCCCGGCGTTCGCGGTCACGGTCGCGGCCGGCTTCGTCGCGCTGGTCGTGTCCTGGGGTGGGCGGCCGGTGCTCGAGCGCGCGGCCGCAGCGGCCGCACCCGCGCCGGCGTACGACGTCGAGCCGGTCTGACGCTGAGCCAGGCGCGCCCCGACCCCGGGCGTCAGACTGCTCGGACTGCGCTCGGCGCGTCCATGCCCCCGACGCGGGGCTTGATCGGCGTGAGTGCACGATCCGTGTCGAGTTCTGCGGGAGAGTCCGACACGGATCGTGCACTCAAGCTTGGATCCATCGATTCGCCCCGACCTGAAACCACTGGAACGTGCCCCTGCCACGCACTAGGTTCGAGGGTGTGGACAGCACGGACGCCAAGGTTCTCGGGAGCTTCCTCACCGTCGACGGGCGGTTGCACACCATCCCGTCCAAACGGGCCAAGCTGCTCGTGGTCCTCGACCACCTGGCCCAGTCGTTCGAGCTCGGCCAGACCTACCCCGAGACCGAGGTGAACCGGATCCTGCGAGGCTTCCACCCGGATGTGGCTGCGTTGCGTCGCTACCTGGTCGACGACCAGTTCCTCACCCGCGACGGTGGCATCTACTGGCGATCCGGCGGAACCGTCGACATCTGAGCCCAGGGTCAGAGCGTGGTGGCGTCCACGTCGGCGCCGTGCAGCTCGGCGAGCATGACCGCCCCGGCCAGGTCGAGCTTCGTCCGCCGCAGGTGGGCCGCGGCGAGGTCGACCCGCTCGAGCGAGGCTCCGCGCAGGTCGGCACTCGACAGCTTCGCCTCACGCAGGTTGGCGCCGTCGAGCTGGGTGCCGCGCAGCACTGCGCCGGTGAGGTCGCTCAAGGACAGGTCGGCCTCACGCAGGTCGAGGCCCGAGAGGTCCAGCTTGCTGAGGTTGAGCCCACGCATCGTGACGCCACGCCACTGGCCGCCGACCACCTTGATCGGGCGCACGGTGCAGTCGACGAAGACCGAGCCGATCATCTTGCAGCCCTCGAAGGTGGCGTCGAAGAAGCTGGTGCGCGCGAAGTCACAAGCCACGAACGCCGTGTGCCGGTGAGTGCTGGCATTGAACCGACTGTTGGCGAACGTGCACTGGTCGAACGTGGCCCCCGACGTGGCGACCTCGCTGAAGTCCATGTCACTGAACGAGCAGCGGACGAACCGGGCGGAGCCGAGATCCTCGGCGTACCAGTCCTCGTTGCTGTAGTGGACGCCGGCGTTCTCGATCGTCTCGGTCATCGCGCCACCGTAGCTGTTCAATCGACGACGGCAGCGACCGCTTCGACCTCGACGAGCTGGTCGGGATAGCCGAGCACGGAGACGCCGAGCAGGGTGCTTGGTACGTCGTGCGGGCCGAACGCAGCGGCCACCACCTCCCAGGCTGCGACCAGGTCGCTGCGTTCTGTGGAAGCCACCAGGACGCGGGTGCTGATCACGTCGGTGAGTCTGGCGTCGGCGACCGCCAGAGCCTGCTGCAGGTTCTCGATGCACCGCGCAGCCTGGCCCGCCACATCGCCGACAGCAACCGTCGAACCGTCGTCGCCGATCGGACAGCTGCCGGCGAGGAAGATCATGCGCGCCCCGGCCGGGGCTGTGGCTGCGTAGGCATACGGCGCAGCGGCCAGGCCGGGCGCGCGGATCAGTCGGACGTCAGTGTGCTCGGCCATCGCTCAGCCTTTCCGCGGACCGGGAGCGGATGCCGTCGAGGATCAGGGCGAGACCCAGCTCGAAGTCCGACGCCTCGCGGGGCTGGTCGTCGATCGCGCCGGCGCTGCTGGCCTGCAGGTGGGTCTGCTCCTGGATGGCGTGGCCGAACACGAAGTGGAGAACGGTGCTGACCGCCACCGGGAGCAGGTCGTCGGGCAACCCTGCCGCGTCGTACGCCGACGCGAGCTCGGTGTCGGGAGTGACGGCCCCCAGGCCGAACGCGTGCGCCGTGGCAACCAGCTCGGCACCGTCGCGGTAGGCCAGCATGGCGTCGCGCAGCTCGCGGCTGATCGCGGTGACCTGCTCGTCCCAGGCGCCCTCGACCCGTGGCCTGGCACCGCGGTGCAGGATCTCGTCGGCCAGTGCGGCCAACAGCGTCTGCTTGTTGGCGAAGTGGTGGTAGAGCGCGCTCGGTTGCACACCGAGCTCGCTGCCCAGCCGGCGCATGGAGAGGTCCGCAAGACCATAGGCATCGAGCACGTCGAGCGCCTTGGCCACGATGTCCGCCCTGCGATAGGCCACGTTCCACCTCTCCTGACGGTCGTCGGAATGACTCGACCCTAGGCCATCGACCTTCCGCGCGACGCGGGGCACACGGCACCTCCGACGCAGGACGCGCTTCCACCCGGGGTGGGTTGGCGCTGGCCGGCGACGACCCTTAACCTGAACACCATTCAGTTTTCCTGAACACCGTTCAGGTTCCGATCGAGTCCAGGAGAAGCCCCGCATGACGACGACCTTCGATGAGCTCGCCGACCGGATCCTCGCCGGGGGCGCCGCCGCCTCCGAGACCGACGCCCTGGCCGTGCTGCGAGCGCCCGACACGGCTGTCCTGTCGGCCGTGGCTGCCGCGGCCCGACTGCGCCGTGAGCACTTCGCCAACACGGTCAAGGTCAACTACCTGGTCAACCTCAAGTCCGGTCTGTGCCCGGAGAACTGCAACTACTGCTCCCAGGCCCTGGGGTCGCAGGCACCGATCCTGAAGTACTCCTGGCTCACGAAGGACGAGACCCTCGAGCAGGCCGGCGCCGGCCTGCGTGGCGGGGCGACCCGCGTGTGCATGGTCTCGTCCGGTCGCGGACCCTCCGATCGCGACATCGACAAGGTCGTGGAGATGACCGAGGCCCTCAAGGACCAGCACGAAGGCGTCGAGGTCTGCGCCTGCCTCGGGTTGCTGAAGGACGGGCAGGCCGATCGCCTCAAGGCAGCGGGCGTCGACGCCTACAACCACAACATCAACACCGCCGAGAGCAACCACGACAACATCGTCCAGACCCACACGTACGACGACCGCACGGACACCATCGACAAGGCGAAGTCCGCCGGTCTCTCACCGTGCTCGGGACTGATCGCCGGACTCGGCGAGAGCGACGAGCAGCTGGTCGAGGCACTCTTCGCACTCCGGGCCCTCGAGGCCGACTCGATCCCGATCAACTTCCTGATGCCGTTCGACGGCACGCCCTACGAGAACACGTGGGAGCTCTCCCCCCTGCGATGCCTGCGCATCCTGACCATGGCTCGTTTCGTGTGCCCCGACAAGGAGATCCGCATCGCCGCCGGCCGCGAGATGCACCTCCGCTCGCTCCAGGCCGTGGCTCTCCACGTGGCCAACTCGATCTTCCTCGGCGACTACCTCACCTCCGAGGGCCAGGACGCCAAGGCCGACTTGGAGATGCTGCGCGACAACGGATTCGTGGTGCTCGGCTCCGAGGAGGCCGACGACGCCGGCACCGCGCAGGATCCCGTCATCCGGCACCGCGGCGCCGGCACCGAGGCCCCCGCCAACGCATGACCACCTCGCCCGCCACCGCCCTGCTCGCCTATGACCGCGAGCACCTCTGGCATCCCTACACGTCGATGACCGACCCGGCGCCGACGCGCCTGGTCAGCGGTGCGGACGGCGTACGACTCACGCTCGACGGCGCGGACGTGATCGACGCCATGAGCTCGTGGTGGTCAGCGATCCACGGCTACCGTCACCCCGTCCTCGACGCGGCAATCGCCAACCAGGCAAGGGAATTCACCCATGTCATGTTTGGCGGCCTGACTCACGAACCGGCCGTCGAGTTGGCCCGCCGACTCGTCGACCTCACCCCCGACCCCTTGCAGCACGTCTTCCTGGCCGACTCCGGGTCCGTCAGCGTCGAGGTCGCGCTGAAGATGGCGCTCCAGCACCAGCGCGGCATCGGCCGGCCGGAGCGCACCCGCTTCCTGACCGTCCTCGGCGGCTATCACGGCGACACCTGCGGCTGCATGGGCGTCTGTGACCCGGTCGGCGGCATGCACTCCATGTTCACCGGGCTGCTCCCCCGGCACGTCTTCGGCCAGAGACCACCACCGCCCGGCGGTGACGTCGACACCTGGGCAGCGGGATTCGACGCGCTGGCAGACGAGCACGCACCCGAGCTCGCCGGGATCGTGGTCGAGCCGCTGCTGCAGGGCGCCGGTGGCATGCACCCCTACGACCCCGAGTGCCTGCGGGTGATGCGCGACGTGGCCGACCGACACGGCCTCGTCCTGATCTTCGACGAGATCGCCACCGGCTTCGGTCGCACCGGGCACCTCGTCGTCTCCGGCAGCGGCGACCATGGCGTGACCCCCGACATCCTCTGCCTGGGCAAGGCACTGACCGGCGGCTACCTGACCCTGGCCGCCACCCTGTGCACACCGGCGATCGCCGCCGGCATCTCGGCCAGCGAGTCGGGCGTGCTCATGCACGGGCCGACCTTCATGGGCAATCCGCTGGCCTGTGCGGTGGCTGCCGCCTCCATCGACCTGCTGCTCGATCGCGGGTGGGAGCAGGACGTGACCCGGATCAACACCGGCCTCAACCGGGGGCTGTCTCCCCTGCGCCAGCAGCCCGGCGTCTCCGACGTCCGCACACTCGGCGCCGTGGGCGTCGTCCAGCTCGACCACCCGGTCGACGTGGCCGCGGCAACCGAGGCCGCCCTGGCGAGCGGAGTGTGGGTGCGCCCCTTCCGGGACCTGATCTACACGATGCCTCCCTACATCTCGACCGACGTGGACGTCGCCGAGATCTGCGCAGCGATCGGAGCGGCGGTGAGGGCCGGATGACGCGCTGGACGGAGTGGCTGTCGACGCAGGCGGCGGACCGCGAGAGCAAGAATCTGACCCGAATCCTCAACCCACGCAGGACGGACGACGACGTCATCGACCTCGCCGGCAACGACTATCTCGGGTTGTCCCGCCACCCGGCCGTGTCTGGCGCAGCCGCTGCCGCGGCCATCGCCTGGGGCGCCGGCTCGGGCGCCTCACGCTTGGTCACCGGCACGCTGGAGCTCCACCAGGAGCTGGAGCGGGAGCTGGCCGCCTTCCTGGGGTGGCCCGATGCGCTCGTGTTCTCCACCGGCTACCACGCCAACCTCTCAGTGGTCACCGCGCTGGCCGACCGGGACGCCCTGATCGTCTCCGACGCCCACATCCACGCCTCTCTCATCGACGCCGCCCGACTGTCGCGGGCCGAGATCGTGGTGACGCCGCACAACGACGTCGAGGCGGTACGCCGTGCCCTCGGCGCCGCCGGCGACCGCCGCACCCTGGTGCTCGCCGAGTCGGTCTACTCCGTGCTCGGCGACGCCGCCCCGTTGCGCGCGCTGGCGAACGCCTGTGTCGACCACGATGCACTGCTGGTCGTCGACGAGGCCCACGGGCTGGGCGTGGTCGGGGTCGGCGGTCACGGGCTGGTCCGCGAGCTGGGCCTGGCCGGGCACCCCCACGTCGTGGTTGCGGCAACCCTGTCCAAGGCCCTTGGCGCCCAGGGCGGTGCAGTGCTGGGTCCGCGTGCCCTCCTCCACCACCTGGTCAACCGGGCCCGCCCCTTCATCTTCGACACCGCCCTGGCACCGTCCCCGACGGCGGGCGCCCTGGCCGCGCTACGCATCCTGGTCGACGAGCCCGAGCTGCCCGACGTGATCCACCGCCGGGTCGGCGTACTCGGCCGCGCCCTCGGGGTCGGTCTCCCGGCCGGGGCGGTGCTCTCGATCCCGATGCCCTCACCGCAGACGGCCTTGGCCGCACAGGCCACCTGCCTCGAGGAGGGCATCAGGGTCGGCTGCTTCCGGCCTCCGTCCGTGCCCGACGGCGTCTCGCGCCTGCGGATCACCTGCAACGCGGGGGTCTCGGCCAGCGACTGGCAGCGGGCCACCGACACCATCGTGAAGGTCGTGTCCGGATGAGCGGCCGGATCGTCGTGGTCACCGGCACCGACACCGGCGTGGGAAAGACGATCGCCACCGCCGCCCTCGCCGTACGAATCCGACACGACGGCCACGATCACGACCAGGTGACCGTGGTGAAGCCTGTGCAGACCGGGATCGACCCTCAGGCCCCCTGCGATCCTGCGGACGCCACCGAGGTGCACCGGCTGACCGGTTGCCGAGTTCACGAGTTCACCTGCCTTGCGGCTCCGCTCGCCCCCGACACCGCCGCCCGCATCCAGGGCACCCGGCTGCCCGTCGTGGCCGAGCATGCCGCGCGGATCCGGGAGCTCGCTCGCCGCCACCGCACCGTGATCGTCGAGGGCGCCGGCGGAGTGCTCGTGCGTCTCGACGCCGAGGGCGGCACGGTGCTCGACCTGGCCGAGCAGCTGGATGCCGAGGTGTACGTCGTCAGTCGCGCCGGGCTCGGCACCCTCAACCACACCGAGCTCACCGTCGACGCCCTTCGCGCGCGTGGTCTGGAGCCGACCGGCCTGGTCATCGGGGCCTGGCCCGACGCGCCCGGGTTGGCCGAGCGCACGAATCGCGAGGACCTGCCTCGGGTGACCGGCGTCCCCGTGCTCGGCGTACTCCCGCAGGGCGCCGGCGCCCTGGGACGTGAGGCGTTCTGTGCCGCCGCTCCCGACTGGTTCACCGACGCTCCCTGAGCCGGCCCGTCCGGTCGCATCGACCGGCCCGTCGGGCGGCACCGGCGTTGGCCGGTGTCAGGATTGGGGCGCGCGCGGGAAGGGTAGGAACCTCCGCGCACACCCGCCGAATCCGAGGAGCACCATGCGTTCATCCGTCCGGGCCACCCTGCGTCGCCAGACGGCAACGACCGTCGGCGTGCTGGTGCTGCTGACTGGCGGCGTGTTGTCCGGCTGCGATGCGGACGACCAGTCGCGGGCCGTGGCGGGCGATCCTGCGGCCCGGTCGACGGGGTCGCCCACCGGCGAGCCCTCGGATCCCTCCAGCACCGAGCTCCCGGATCCTCCCGAACCGCTCGATCCCCCGAGCGACAGCACCTCCCCGACGCAGCCGGAGACCACGACACCGTCCGAGCCCGAGACCACGACTCCCGCCGGCGCACGCATCACCGCCGCGGAGTACGAGGACGACTGGCACTTCAAGCTCGGTGACACCGAGCTCGACGCGAAGCACGTGCGGGGCACCGACTACGCCACCTGCAAGAAGCTCGAGGTGTCGGGCTCTCTGACGTCGCGCGGATGCAGGTACGGCGTCAAGGTCACCTACCAGGCCAAGCGCGGCAAGGTCGTGATCACGAACATGGTCATGGAGATGTCGAGCGAGGCGAAGGCCACCGCGTTCTCCAACGACAAGACGCTGACCGACAACGACTTCAACTACCAGAAGAAGGACGTCGCCCCCGGTTTCGACAAGGGCCAGTGGCGGGCCCGCAGCGCCGGGAAGTACGTCGTGTTCACCGTCTGCACGGGCACGTCGGGAATCACCCAGAAGCAGGTCAAGAACTACCTGCACTACGTCAACGCTGACTTCACCGCCGCGCTGCTCTGGCGCTGACCCCGGTCGGGACACTCCCTGACGTTCCGGTCCTCAACAGAACGGGATCGTCAGGGAGCATCGCCACGACCGACGGAAACGTCAGCTGGCGTCGGCCAGGGTCTGCACGGCGCCGAGCAGCTTCGCGACCACCTCGTCGTCGGCCAGGATGTCGCCCTCCATCGCGGACTGCGAGACGACGACGTCCTCGATCACCTTGGCACCGGCGATGGTGGCCGAGTGGCGGGCGTGCTCGTGGGCCCACTTGCCGCCGTATGGCGTGGGCGTGGCACCGACGACCGCGAACGGCTTGCCGACCACGGCACCGGTGCCGTACGGGCGGGAAAGCCAGTCGATCGCGTTGTTCAGCACGGCCGGCATGGTGCCGTTGTACTCCGGGGTCACGACCAGCACGCGGTCGGCCTCGGCCACGGTCTTGCGCAGCTGGGTGGCGGACTCGGGGGCGCTCTCGCCGTCGATGTCCTCGTTGTAGAACGGGATCTCGCCGAGGCCCTCGGCGATGTCGATCGTGACGCCGGCCGGGGCCTGGGCCTTCAGCGTCTCGGCGATGCGGCGGTTCAGCGAGTCGGCGCGGAGGCTGCCGACGAGGACGACTACGCGGGTGTCAGACATGGAATCTCCTGTAGGTGGGGGTGAGGGCTTCCGGGAAAGGTAAGCGGACCGCGGTCCGGTTTATTCCGAGCGCCTAGGATGACGGTTGTGACCCCGCCCACGGAGCTGCCGCTGCTCGGCCAGCCGGCGCCCGAACGCCGCGACGCCGCGCGCAATCGCGACGCCGTGCTCAACGCCGCGCTGCGACTGGTCAAGGCCGACGGCGCCTGCGCGGTCACGATGGAGAAGGTCGCCGAGGCCGCCGGGGTCGGCAAGGGCACCGTGTTCAGGCGCTTCGAGAGCCGGGCCGGCCTGATGGGCGCGGTGCTCGACCACTCGGAGTCGGCCTGGCAGAACGCCGTCATCTCCGGTCCGCCGCCGCTCGGGCCCGGCGCTCCCCCGCTCGAGCGACTCCAGGCCTTCGGCCGTTCCCGCCTCGAGCTGAACCTGCGCCACGCCGACCTCATCGAGGCAGCGATCTCCTCCTACGGCAGGTCGTACGCCGCCTACTCGTTCGCGGCCATGCACGTGCGCCACCTGCTCACCGAGCTCGGCGTCACCGGCGACCTCTACCTCTTGACCACCGCAGTCCTGGCTCCCCTCGAGCCCGAGATCCTGCGCCAGCACCGCTCCGAGGGTGTTGCCGAGGAGCGCATCGTGGCCGGCTGGGACGACCTGGTCCGGCGCATCCTGGCCGGCTGACCGGGACGCAGGGCCGGGGGCCGGGACGCAGGGCCGGAACGCGCGTCAGGCTCGAGGCTCAGCGGGAAGCAGGCTCAGACGTGGTGCCGCCGCAGGCCGAAGGTGAGGCCGTCGACGAGCGCGCCCCACGACGCCTCGATCACGTTGTGCCCGACGCCGACGGTGACCCACGACGACTCGCCGTCCGAGGTCTCGATCAGCACCCGGGTGGTGGCGTCGGTGCCGTGGCCCTGGTCGAAGATGCGCACCTTGTAGTCGATCAGCTCGAACTTGGCGACCTCCGGATAGGCCTGGCCGATCGCCTGGCGCAGTGCGTGGTCCAGCGCATTGACCGGGCCGTTGCCCTCGCCGGTCACCACGAAGCGCTCGCCGCCGGCGCGCAGCTTCACCGTTGCCTCGGAGACCGCCTCCTCGCCCGGCTCCGGGTGGGCCAGGGTCTCGGTGATCACCCGCCACGACTCCACCGAGAAGTACGACGGCCGCGTGCCCTCCGCCTCCTCGACCAGCAACAGCTCGAAGGACGCGTCCGCGGCCTCGAACGTGTAGCCGCGGGACTCCATCTGCTTGACCCGGTTGGTCAGTCGCGTGACGAGGTCCTTGTCGCCGGAGAGGTCATAGCCGAGCTGCTTGCCCTTGAGCTCGATCGATGCCCGCCCGGCCATGTCGGAGACCAGCAGTCGCATGTCGTTGCCGACCTGCACCGGGTCGAGGTGCTGGTAGAGGTTGGGGTCGACCTTGATCGCCGAGGCGTGCAGGCCGGCCTTGTGCGCGAACGCCGAGGTGCCGACATAGGGCTGACGGGAGGCCGGCGGGAAGTTGGTGATGTCGGCGACGGCGTGCGCGATGCGAGTGGACTCGGCGAGCGCGCCCTCGGGCAGCACCTGCTGCTCCAGCTTGAGCTCCAGGTTGGCCACCACGGTGACCAGGTCAGCGTTGCCGGTGCGTTCGCCGTACCCGTTCATGCAGCCCTGCACGTGGGTGGCGCCGGCCTGCACGGCCGCGATCGAGTTGGCCACCGCACACCCGGTGTCGTTGTGGGCGTGGATGCCGACCCGGCCCCCGGTCGACTCGATCACGTCGGCCACGATCTCGCCGACCCAGTGCGGCAGCATGCCGCCGTTGGTGTCGCACAACGCGATCACCTCGGCGCCCGCGTCGTACGCCGTGCTCAGCACCTCGAGTGCATAGGAGCGGTCGAGACGGAAGCCGTCGAAGAAGTGCTCGGCGTCGAGGAAGACCCGCTGCCCCTCGGCATGCAGGTGGGCGACCGAGTCACGCACCATCGCCAGGTTCTCCTCGAGCGTGGTGCGCAGGGCGAGCTCGACGTGACGCGTGTGTGACTTGGCGACCAGCGTGACGTAGGGGGCGCGGCTGTCACGCAACGCGGCGACCTGCGGGTCGTCGGCCGCGGCGACGCCTGCCTTGCGGGTCGCTCCGAAGGCGGCCAGCGTGGCGTGGCGCAGCTGCAGCTCCTCGGCGGCCCGACGGAAGAACTCGGTGTCCTTCGGGTTGGCGCCCGGCCACCCGCCCTCGATGAAGCCGACCCCCAGCTCGTCGAGCAGCCGGGCGATGTTGAGCTTGTCGGCGACCGACAGGTTCAGGCCTTCCTGCTGGGCGCCGTCGCGCATGGTGGTGTCGTAGACGTGGAAGGCCCCTTGGAGGTCCATCGGTGTCATCTCGCTTCGATCGGCTGGGTACTGGTGTGTGGCAACAAGGCTGTGGCAACAAAAAAACCTCCCGGGGCACGAGAGGTTGGCGCATCAGGGTTGCTGATGCGCTAGTCGATAATGCTCACGAATCGCTGCACGCGCTCAGTTTGCCACGGCGGACGCGGTTGCGCGGGGGGCGTCTCGCGATCCGACCTTCCGATTCTTCTGCGGAGCACCCGGTCCCCAACCTAGGCTGAGCCGAAAGAACAGTCGCTCCATCGTGAAGGAACACCCCAGCCCATGCGGATCAGCAAGCTCAGCGAGCGCGCAGGACTGCCCGTCGGCACCGTCAAGTTCTACCTCCGTTCCGGCCTGCTGCACTCCGGGCGCGCGACCAGCGCCACCCAGGCCCTGTACGACGAGACGCACCTCGACCGGCTTCGCCTGATTCGCGCACTGCTCGAGGTCGGCAGACTCTCGCTCGCGGAAATCCACGAGATCCTCGACGCGGCCCACCTGCCGGGCACCGACACCGAGACCCGGGTGGCGCGCGTGCAGCAGGCGATCGCCACGTCGGCGGCCGGAGCCCACGAGCCCACGGACGTCGCGCAGGCCCAGGCCCTGGTGACCGGGTTCGGCTGGCAGGTCGCCACGGAGTCCCCCAACCTGTCGGCCCTGGCCCGCGCGTTGCGGGCCGCCGACTCGGTCGGCTTCACCATCGATGACGATCACCTGCAGGCGTACGCCGACGCGGCGGCGCGCCTGGCACACCGCGACCGCGAGGCCTTGGATGCGGCGCCGGCCGATCAGCTGCCCACCGTCGCGGCATCCTCCGTGCTGCTCGACCAGGTGCTGATCGCGCTGCACCGTCTCGCGGCCGAGACCCGGACGACGGTCACGAGCACGAGGGGCGCGCTGCCCAAGCCGCGGCGGCCGGTCCCGGTGCGCTGACCCCGTCGCGACGAGACGCCGTGGGCTGACCAGCGCCTCGAGCCTGCTGCCGTTCCGCTGTGAATGACCAGCCGCTCTGAGTGAACGGCTGTTCGACGACTGCCTGGCACAAACGTTCATTCGGAGCGGAAACAGGCAGGTGCCGAGCGCCACGACACACCGGGGATCCTGACAGCGGGAGTCAGGGCTCAGAGGTGGCGGCCCAGCCAGGTGTCCGATGCCCAGGGCGAGCCGTCGAACGGTGCCCAGAACGGATCAGCCTGCATCGCCCACGACACCATGCCCGAGGCCAGGGCGACCATGACCAGCACGACCAGGAGCCACGGCACGGGCGACGTCGCAAGCGGCAACCCCATCCGTCGCACGGGCGAACGCAACCGCGAGCTGCCCGGCCCGGTCCAGATCGTCACGGCGAGCACCACTCCGGAGACACCGAGCGTCACGACGTCGTCGACCTTGAGCGCGACCAGCACCAGACCGATGCAGGCCACGATCAGGGCGGTCCAGGCCAGCAGCATGACCGTGGCCGGCAACGAGACCAGGAAGTGCCACGGGGCGGCGATCACGTTGAGGACGCCGTCGTACCACTTGGCGCCGCGCCGGCCCCGACGCCCGGTGGCTGCGCTGGCCGAGAGCGACAGGCTGCGCAGCACGACTGTCACTGCCGCGATCGACACACTCAGCACGTAGGGCGCCAGCACCAGACCGGCCGCGACGACGGCGAGCAGGGCGCCACCGAGCACCCAGCGGCGCGCGCGTTCGGTC
>NZ_BCRJ01000098.1 GCF_001552535.1 Nocardioides jensenii JCM 1364 = NBRC 14755
CTGCCGGGGACGCCGTGCCGGGCCCGCTCGGGATTGTTGCGCTCGAACCCGCCGGCCGCCAGCAGCACGCCGCGGCGCCCGGCCAGGCGGACCCGTGACCCGTCGTGGCGTGCGGCGACGACGCCGACGACCCGTCCGGTCTCCACCACCAGCTCGTCCATCGCCAGCCCGGTGTGGACCGTGCCGTTGCCGGTCGCGTCGAGCGCCAGCAGCAGCCGGCCGATGAGTGCACGCCCGGCGGCCAGCGGCTGCCCCTGGTGGTGGGACTTGCCGAAGCGCTCCCGGTCCACCGGCGGCCGGACCAGCGAGACGCGCTCGCCGATCTCGTCGAGCGGGAGCGGAACCGGGGTGAACGAGCGGCCCTGCGACACCCGGCCGGGTCGGTCGAAGTAGTCAGGGAACGCCTGCCAGGCGAACTCCAGCCACGGGTCGTCCTCGAGCTCCGCGGCCAGGGTCGGCGCCTGCTCCAGGAACGCCTCCAGCTTGGCCTGGTCGGGGTCGTCCAGCAGCGCGTTGAGATAGGTCCGTGCCGACTCGGTCGAGTCACCGTTGCCGGCTCGCTGCTGCACCTGGGTTCCCGGCATCCAGATCGCGGCGCCGGAGTAGGCCGACGTACCACCGAGGAGGTCGGTCTTCTCGACGACCGCCACCCGCAGCCCGGCCTTCGCGGCGAGCAGGGCCCCCGTCATCGCGCCGGCCCCCGAGCCGACCACCACCACGTCGTACTCCGCGTCCCAGCTCATGGCTTCTCCTCGTCGTGACCTCGAGTGCCGTCCGGACGGACGTCTCTTGAGCCTGCAGTGCACCGCAACGGCGCGTTCCGGAACGACCCGAATCCCGCTCAGCGGTAGAGTTCCGGGCGCGCGGTGCGAGCCTCGCGAGACGATGGCACCGACATCGACGAGGGGAACGACGTGCCGAGAATCGGCGAAGTGAGGCCGCCAGCGCAGCCGAACTCACCACAACAGCAGGAGCGCGTGCAGCGCATCCTGCGTGCCGCCGCCCGCCAGGGAGCCGCGAACGGGCTGGAGCGCGTGCAGATGCACGAGGTGGCCAAGGAGTCCGGCGTCGCGATCGCGACGCTCTACCGCTACTTCCCCTCCAAGATGCACCTGTTCACCGCGGTGATGCAGAGCCAGATCCAGCGCATGGAGAGTGCGGTCGCCGACGTGGACCCGACCGCCGATCCGGTGGCGACGGTCACCGAACTGTTGCTCAACGCGACCCGGCAGATGCTCAAGACGCCCTTGCTGACGCACGCGATGATGGTCTCCAACAACGCGGCCCTGCACGCCACGCACGCCGACGCGAACCTCACCCACGCGTCGTTCTCGGCGCTGTTGCTGCGCGCCGCGGGTCTCTCGGACCCGAGCCCGCGCGACGAGCAGCTCGGTCGTCTGATCGAGCAGTCCTGGTATGGCGTGATCACCGCCGCGCTCAACCAACGAAACCCGATCGAGCAGGTCGAGGACGACATCAGGGTCTCCTGCGAGCTGCTGCTGGCCGCGTGGTCGCGCTCCTGATCCGGCTCTCGCCCTGGCGGCGTACCACTCAACGGGAACAAGCGGTGGCCCGGGCCCCGTTCGCCCTAGCGTCGCGGGCATGAACAGGTTCAGTGGGATCAACGTGCTGGTCACCGGTGGCGGTTCGGGGATCGGTCGGGCGACCGTACGCCGACTCGTGTCCGAGGGCGCCGCGGTCTTCGCCGTCGACCGCGACGAGGCCGGCCTCGCCGAGACGGCCGAGTGCGTCGTCGGCCAGCCGGGGCGTGTCGAGACCGCTGTCGTCGACGTCACCGACGAGGAGCAGGTCATCGCGACCGTTGCCACCGCCGCCGAACGGCTCGGCGGCATCGAGGTGCTGGTCAACGTGGCCGGCATCCAGCGCACCACGCCGATCGAGACGCTGAGCGTGAAGGACATGCGCGAGCTGTTCGAGGTGAACACCATCGGCACCGCGCTGTTCTGCCGCGAGGCCCTGCGCCACCTGCCGGACGGCGTCGGCGTGATCGTCAACGTGGCCTCGAGTGCGGCCGACCACGGCAACCCCTACATGAGCGCCTACGCCGCGTCGAAGGGCGCCGTCCTGGCGTTGAGCAAGACGTTGGCCGCCGAACTGGTCGGTCGCGGCATCCGCGTCGTCCCGGTCTCTCCCGGCAACACCGCGACACCCCTGACGGCCGCGGTGACCCCCGGCGATCTCGACTTCAGCTACTTCGGTCGGGTCCGTTCCCTGCTGGGCACCGCCCGACCCGAGCAGATCGCAGCCGCGATCGCGTTCGCCGCTTCGTCCGACGCGTCGTACTACACCGGTGCGGAGCTGCGGGTCGACGGCGGCTCCCACACCTGACCCCCGATCCGAGGAGACCCTCATGTCCCGAACCGTCGTCGTCACCGGTGCCGCCTCCGGCATCGGCCGGGCCACCGCCGCACTGCTGACCTCTCGCGGGGATCGCGTGATCGGCGTCGACCTGCGCGAGACCGACGTGTGCGCCGACCTCTCCACGCCGGCGGGCCGCTCGGACGCGGTTGCCGGTGTCCTCTCTCTCGCACCGACGGTCGACGCGGTCGTTGCCTGTGCGGGCATCTCGGGCAACTCGCCTGGGGTGGTCGCGATCAACTTCTTCGGCGTCACCGAGTTCGTGACCGGGATGCTGCCCGCGCTCGCCGGATCGTCGGCGCCGCGGGTCGCGGTCGTCGCCTCGAGCGTGGCGATCCACGCCTCCGACGCCGCCCTCGGCGAGGCCTGCCTGGCCGGCGACGAGGAGGCCGCGCAGAAGCGTGCCGTCGAGCTCGAGGCCGAGGGACACGGCCGCGCCATCTACCCCGGATCCAAGGGTGCCCTGGCGCGCTGGGTGCGCCGGGAGAGCATCACCGACGCCTGGGCCGGGGCCGGCGTCGCGTTGAACGCCGTCGGCCCTGGGGTCGTGCTGACCCCCATGTCGGCCGGGCTCTTCGACGACCCGAGGATGGTGGCGGCGATGGACGGTGCCGTGCCGATGGTGCTCAACGGTCACCAGGGGCCTGAGGTGATCGCGTCCACGCTGGCGTTCCTGGTGTCGGAGGAGAACTCGCACATCACCGGTCAGGTGATCTTCTGCGACGGCGGCGCCGAGACCGTGCACCGGGGCTCCACCGTCTTCTGATTTCTTCTGATACTCCCTGACGTTCGGACCGTCTCGATCTCGATCGCGAGGGTCCGAACGTCAGGGACTATCTCAGTTGGCGATGTTCTCCACGCCGGTGGTGTCGAGCTCGGCCACGCTGTAGGCGGCGTAGGTCTGGTACGGCGAACGCCCCTCGAAGTGCGGGCCGACCTGCGCGGCCAGCTCCTCGACCGAGAAGACACCGGAGGCCGCGGTGAACTTCTGCTCGACCTTGGGGGAGTCCATCAGCGCCACCATGTCGCCGTACACGACGAAGACCTGGCCGTTGATGCCCGCGGCGGCGGGGGAGGCGAGGTAGGACACGAACGTGCCGACCCGCTCCGGGGCGAGGATGTCGAGGGTGCGGTCGGCGTCCGGGTCACCCGCGAAGACGTGAGCCGTCATGTCGGTGCGCGCCCGGGGCGCGATGGCGTTGGAGGTGACGCCGTAGCGGGACAGGCCTTGGCTGGCCGAGAGTGTGAGCGCGACGATGCCGGCCTTGGCCGCGGAGTAGTTCGGCTGCCCTGCGGAGCCGAACAGGAAGGCCTCGGAGGTGGTGTTCACCAGGCGGCCGTAGATCGGACCGCCGGCCGCCTTCGACGCGGAGCGCCAGTGCACGGCCGCCGCCCGCGAGAGCGAGGCGTGGCCCTTGAGGTGCACCCGGATCACGTCGTCCCAGGCCTGCTCGGTGAGGTTGAAGATCATCGAGTCGCGCAGCACGCCGGCGTTGTTGACCACGATGTCGAGCGAGCCGAACGTGTCGACGGCTGCCTCGACCAGACGGTCGCCCAGGGCCCAGTCACCGACGTCCCCGCGCACGGCGAGTGCCTCGCCGCCGGACTCCTTGATCTCCGCGACGACGGCGTCGCCGGCCTCGCTGTAGTCGTTGACCACGACACGGGCGCCGGCCGCGGCCAGCGACAGTGCCTCGGCGCGGCCGAGTCCGCCACCGGCTCCGGTCACGATCGCGGTGCGTCCGGCCAGGCTGGTCTCGCTCATCTTGTTGCTCTCCTCGTCATGGGGTTCGGCCCGGTTCACGGGCGGCATCCTCGGGAACGTACGACGGACGCCGGCATCGTCGTGCCCGTCAGTCCCGGTCAGTGGAGCCGACCGAATCGCGATGCGGATCACACCCGGTCAGTGGGACATGCCGGAGCGGCGAACCACGGCGCCGGGTGACGCTGCTGGGACAGGCCGACACCGGAGGCCGAACACAGGAGGACCGCCCATGCCCGAAGCAGTGATCGTCGAAGCCGTCCGCACGCCGGTCGGGCGTCGCAACGGATGGCTCTCCGGGCTGCACCCGGCCGAGATCCTCGGCGCCGCGCAACGCGGCGTGATCGAGCGGGCCGGCATCGACCCGGCCTCGGTCGCCCAGGTCGTCGGCGGGTGCGTCACCCAGGCGGGTGCCCAGGCCAACAACGTCACCCGCAACGCCTGGTTCGTGGCCGGGCTCCCGTACACCACGGCCTGCACCAGCATCGACTGTGCCTGCGGCTCCTCGCAGCAGGCCGTGCACATGATCGCCGGCCTGATCGCCTCCGGGCAGATCGACGCCGGCATCGGCTGTGGTGTCGAGTCGATGAGCCGGGTCTTCCTCGGTGCCGCCCTGGCCCCGGGGGCCGGGATGCCGATCCCGGACGGGTTCGAGATGGACCTGCCCGACCAGTTCACCGCCGCCGAGCGGATCGCCCAGAAGTACGGCATCACCCGCGAGGCGGCCGACGAGCTGGGCAACGTCTCGCAACAGCGTGCGGCCGTTGCCTGGGCCCAGGGACGCTTCGACGACGTGCTCCTGCCGTTGACCGCGCCGGTGATGGAGAAGCAGGAGGACGGCACCCTGCGCGCCACCGGGGAGACCCACGAGGTCACCCGTGACCAGGGCCTGCGCGAGACCACGCTCGAGAAGCTGGCCACGCTCCAACCCGTCGTTCCCGGCGGCATCCACACCGCCGGCAACTCCTCGCAGATCAGTGACGGCGCGGCCGCCGTACTGCTGATGAGCCGGGAGCGGGCCGAGGCCGAGGGTCTGCGACCGCGGGCGCGGATCGTCGCCTCCGGGATGGTCGGCTCCGACCCCTACTTCCACCTCGACGGGCCGATCGCGGCCACCAGCCACGTGCTCGAGAAGGCCGGGATGAAGCTCGGCGACATCGACCTGGTCGAGATCAACGAGGCGTTCGCCTCCGTCGTCCTCTCGTGGGCCAAGGAGCACAAGGTCGACATGAGCAAGGTCAACGTGAACGGCGGCGCCATCGCCCTGGGCCACGCGGTCGGCTCCACCGGCGCGCGACTCATCACCCAGGCAGTCGCCGAGATGGAGCGCTCCGACACGTCCACCTCGCTGGTCACCATGTGCGCCGGCGGTGCGCACGCCACCGCCACGATCATCGAACGGATCTGAGCCATGGGCAGCATCGGACTCGACGACGACCTCAGCGCCCTCGCCGACTCGGCGCGCGGGCTGCTGGGTCGCCACGTCACCGAGGAAACGGTCCGCGCCGCGGTCGAGGCGAAGGACGAGCATCTCCCGGCCTGGTGGCCCCAGGTCGCCGCCCAGGGACTGCTCGGGCTGCACCTTCCCGAGGACGTGGGCGGCGCCGGGTTCGGCCTCTCCGAGCTCGCGGTCGTCGCCGAGGAGTTCGGGCGCGCGCTGGCCCCCGGCCCGTTCCTGCCGACCGTGCTCGCCTCCGCCGTGTTGCACGCGGCGGGTCACGACGCGCATCTTCCCGGGCTGGCCGACGGTACGACGACCGGCGCCGTCGATCTCTCACGCGACGGCCTTCGAGGGGCCCAGACCCCTGACGGCCTGCGGGTCTCGGGCACCAGCGGTGTGGTCATGGGGGGTCAGCTCGCCGACATCTTCGTGCTGCCCGTGCGCATCTCCGACCAGACCGATGGCGTCGGAGAGACCCGATGGATCGTCCTCGAACGATCAGCGGTGCAGGTCACCGAGCAGCCCAGCCACGACCTGCTGCGACGATTCGCGACGCTCACCCTCGACGAGCAGCTGGTGGGGCAGGACGACGTACTCACTCTCGACGCGCAGCTGCCCCGTGACCTCGCCGCCGTGCTCCTCGCCGCGGAGTCGGCCGGCATCGCCGACTGGGCGACCGTGACGGCGACCGACTACGCCACCACCAGAGAGCAGTTCGGCCAACCGATCGGCGGGTTCCAGGCGGTCAAGCATCGCGTGGCGCGGATGCTGGTGCGCACGGAGCAGGGCCGGGCCTGTGCCTGGGACGCAGCCCGCGCGTTCGGCGACGACACTCCGGCCGACGAGACGTCCCTGGCGGCGGCCGTCGCCGCGGCCACGACGGTCTCCGGCACGTTCGCGGTGGTCAAGGACCTGATCAACACCCTCGGCGGCATCGGCTACACCTGGGAGCACCTGGCCGGCTTCGCACTCCGGCGTGCCCGGTCGACCACGATCCTGCTCGGATCGACCGCCGCCTGGGAGCAACGGGTCGCGCACCTCGCTCTCTCCGGCGTACGACGACCGCTCGGAATCGACCTCCCGCCGGAGGCAGAGGCGATCCGCGTCGAGATCGCGGCCGAGCTCGACAGCGTCACGGACGAGAATCCTCAAGCCAGGTTGGCAGAACTCGGCTACACGGCCCCTCATTTCCCGGCGCCGTGGGGCAAGGGGGCCGACCCGGTCGCACAGGTCGTGATCGCGGAGGAGCTGGCCGCCCGCGACTTCGAGCCCCACGACATGATCATCGGCAACTGGGCAGTGCCGACCCTGCTCGCGCACGGTGACGCCGCGATCCAGGAGCGGCTCGTCCCGCCGTCGCTGCGTGGCGAGATCGAGTGGTGCCAGATGTTCTCCGAGCCCGGTGCCGGCTCCGACCTCGCGGCGCTGTCGACCCGGGCCGAGAAGGTCGACGGCGGCTGGAGGGTCAACGGCCAGAAGGTGTGGACCTCGGGGGCACGGAGCTCGGACTTCGCGATCCTGCTGGCTCGCACCGACAAGGACGTGCCCAAGCACAAGGGGCTGTCCTACTTCGTGCTCGACATGACCACGCCGGGCATCGACATCCGCCCGTTGCGTGAGCTGACCGGTGGATCCCACTTCAACGAGGTGTTCCTCGACGAGGTCCTGATCCCCGACGAGATGCTGGTCGGGGAACCGGGCGACGGCTGGAAGCTGGCGATCACCACGCTGGCCAACGAGCGCGTCCACATGACGTCGAACTCGGCCACCGGCACCGCCGAGCTGCTCTTCGAGCACGTCGACCGCGACGACCCGGTGCAGCTGGCGGCCCTGGGCCGGCTGCTGGCCGACGCGCAGTCCGGTGGGTTGCTCGGCCTGCGTCAGACGATCAGGTCGGTCTCCGGGCTGCAGCCCGGGCCCGAGTCGAGCCTGGCCAAGCTGGTGGCCGCCGAGAACATCCAGGACACCTGGCAGACACTGATGGAGTTCCAGGGAGACGCCGCACTCGTGGCCGACCCGGAAGAACGCAGTGCCACCTGGTGGTTCCTGAACAGCCGGGCACTCACCATCGCCGGCGGCACGACCGACGTACAGCTCAACATCGTGGGCGAGCGGATCCTGCGCCTGCCGCGCTGACCCTCATCGAAGGAGAGACGACCTCATGACCGAAGAGACCGCCCAGCGACCCCAGCTGGTGAGGGGCGAGAGCCGGCGACTCGAGGTGCTGACCGCCACGCCCAACAACGACGGTGTCGACAAGGCGGTCGTCGCCGCCCGGCGCGTCATCGAGACGCTGCTGCACGCGGGCGACCGCACCTCGGCCGAGATGGGTGCCATCGCGTCCCAGCTCAACGCGGTCGCCGACCATCTGGACGAGCACGTCGGTCCGATTCACGAGCGTCTCGTGGACATGTGGGCCGGTGAGGGGGTCAGTCGGCACGACCCGATCGCGGGCCCGGAGAACGCGATCGCCCCGCCCCTGGCCCTGGCCGGCCGCGACGACGGCTCGATCGGGGGAGTGGTCACCTTGGGGCTGCCCTACCAGGGCCCGCCCGGCCACGTGCACGGCGGAGTCTCCTCGATGCTGCTCGACCACGTGCTCGGCGTCGCCAACGCGTGGGCCGGTGACTCGGGGATGACCAAGGTGCTGACCCTGACCTACCACCGGCCGACACCGTTGTTCCGCGAGCTGGCCATCACCGGCCGCCAGACGAAGGTCGAGGGCCGCAAGATCTGGACCACCGGCGAGATCACCGTCGACGGCGAGCTCTGTGTCTCGGCCGAGGGCCTGTTCATCAACGCCCAGGTCGCCCGCCCCCGCTGAATTGCGATGGTCCCTGACGTTTCCGTGGTCCGGGCCACGGGAACGTCAGGGACCGTCCGTTGTCTGCCACGGAAACGGCAGGGTCTATCCCGAGACGGAGGCCAGGACAACGGCGCGCGCGACCTTGCCGGTGGCGTTGCGGGCCAGCGGCTCGGCGGTCAGCCGCCAGTGCGCCGGCACCTTGTAGTAGGCCAGCTCCCGCTTCAGGAACGCGGCCAGGTCGTCGACCGCGGGAGCCTCGGGCCCGTGCACGACGACGGCCGCGACCTCCTGGCCGAGATCCTCGTGGGCGACGCCGTAGACCATGCACTCGATGACGCCCGGGTGCTCGCTGAGCACGTTCTCGATCTCCACGGGGTAGACGTTCTCGCCACCCCTGATGATCAGGTCGGAGCGCCGCGAGCTGAGCCGCAGCCGGCCCTGCTCGTCGACTTCCCCGAGGTCGCCGGTGTGCAGCCACCGGTCCTCACGGATGGTGGCCGCCGTGGCCTCCTCGTTGCGCCAGTAGCCGAGCATGTTGTAACTGCTGCGGACACAGACCTCGCCCTCCTGGCCGGGGCCGAGTGTCCGTCCGAGCGGGTCCCGGATCTCCAGCTGGACGCCGTACGTCGGCCGCCCGACGGTCCCGGGCGCCTCGGCCATGTCCGCCGGTGTGGCCGCGGAGACGCCGGTGCTGGTCTCGGTCAGGCCGTAGCTGTCGACCAGTGCCGTGGCGAACGGCAGGTTCTCACGCAGCCGCTGCTTCAGGGCCAGCGAGCTCGGGGCGGAGGCCAGGGAGAAAGCGGTCAGCGAGCTGAGGTCGAAGTCGGCGGCGGTGTCGCTGTCGAGCATGCGCGAGGCCATGGTCGGCACGGCGCCCCAGTTGGTGACCCGCTCGGCCTCGATCAGTGCATAGATGCGCTCCACGTCGAACGAGCCCAGGTGCAGTGCGACCTTGGAACCGGTGGCCAGTCGCGGCACGACCAGGTTGTGCAGGCTGGCGATGTGGAACAGCGGCGAGACCAGCAGGTAGCCGCGGTCTCGCGGGTCCATGGGGTTGCCGAACGCCTGCATCAGCTCGTCGTTCATCCGGTGGTACTCCACGACCGCGAGCAGGTTGCGATGCGAGTGCGTCGCGGCCTTGGGTCGGCCCGAGGTGCCGGAGGTGAAGATCAGCACCGCCGGGTCGTCCTCGGCGACGTCGGCCGAGGGGAGGGGCGCGTCGGGGTGTGCCAGGCACAGCGCGGGCACGTCGGTCTCGATGCTGAGCACGGGTACGCCGTGCTGCCCGACCGCGCCGGCCCGCTTGGCGTCGGCGATCGCCAGCACCGGCGTGGTCAGGGTGATGCCGTGCTCGACCTCGCGCTCGGACCACCAGGCGTTGAATGCGACGGCCACGGCTCCGATCGAGACCACGGCCCAGAACGACTCGACCCACTCGATCGTGTTCGCGGCGGAGATGACGACGCGGTCACCCTTCGTCACGCCGTGGTCCTCGACGAGCGCCTGTGCCAGGGACGAGACCCGGGCCGCGTGCTCGGTGAACGTGACCCGTTCCCCGGCGGTCGCGATGTAGGTGCGGTCGCCGTGCTGCACCGAGTCGGCGAGGATCTCGTGGAGGGCGCGAGCCCGGTTGCGATACACGGGCAGGCGGGTGCCCAGCACGTCCTCCTCGACCAGTTCGAAGGGGCCCCCGGGGCCGACGAGGCGTGCGTAGGCGGCCATCGGGTCCTGCGTGGTGGTCATCGGTCCGACTCCTCGTGTCTCTGGTGCTCATCCTCGAGCATCGGGCGCTCCCCAGTCTGCGGATTGCGCCACGTCGTCCCCGCCCGGTCTCCCGGTGAACGGGATGGGGGCGCGTCGTGTCGCCGGACGCGGCGGAGCATGCCGCCATGAGCAGACTGTCAGGACATGCAGCCCTCGTCACCGGTGCCGGGCAGGGAGTCGGCCACGGCATCGCCCGTGCCCTCGCCGAGCTCGGCGTCCAGATCGCGGCGATCGGCCGGACGGCGAGCAAGGTCGAGCGCACCTGCGCCGAGCTGGCCGAGCTCGGCGTGACCGCGCGCCCCTACGAGTTCGACGTGACCGACGAGGACGGTGTCCCTGCCCTGGTCGACCAGGTCGCGGCCGACTTCGGGCGCCTCGACATCCTGGTCAACAACGCCTACTTCGGTGCCTACGGACCCCTGCTCGAGATGAGCCCCAGCCAGTTCCAGCGCGGGTTCCGCAGCGCCCCGTTCGCCGCGTTCAACTTCATGAAGGCCGCCCACCCGCACCTGGTCGCCCAGGGCGGCGGCTCGATCGTCAACCTGGTCACCTCCGCCATGGTGCGCTGGGACCCGACCACCTACGGGGCGTACGCCGCCGCGAAGCAGGCGCTGCGTTCCCTGTCGCGGACGGCGGCCGTGGAGTGGGGGCCGGACAACATCAGGGTCAACTCGATCGCTCCGCACGCGATGACCCCGGCACTCGAGGGCTGGGCCGAGCGCAACCCGGAGGAGGCCGACGAGTTCGTCGCCTCGATCCCGCTGCGCCGGATCGGCGACCCGCTGGCCGACATCGGGCGTGCCGTGGCCTCGCTGGTCAGCCCGGAGCTGTCCTATCTCTCCGGGGCGACCATCCCGCTCGACGGTGGCCAGGCCTTCTTCGGCTGACGGCGAGCGCCACACCGGAGCCCGGAACCGGGCCGAGGCCGAACCGCCCCGTGCGTCCGGCGGTTCCGGTGAGTGGGAGGTCCGTACGACGACCGCCCACGACCGACCTAGCGTGCGGAGCATGACGACCGCGACACCGACCACCGCCAAGAAGGAGCCGATCAGTCACCCGCCGGTTCCGATGGAGGAACGGCTCGGGACGATCGCCGACGCCCTCCTGGCCCGGCTGGGTGACGACCACCCCGGCCTGCTCGACGGTGACACGACCTGGACCTGGGACGAGGTGGTCCGCGAGAGCGCCGCCCGTGCGGCCTGGGCGCAGGAGCTGCGCGACCCGGAGCGCCCCTTCCACATCGGGGTGCTGCTCGAGAACCACCCGGAGTTCATCCTCTGGCTCGGCGCCGGTGCCCTCGCCGGCGCGACGATCGTGGGCATCAACCACACCCGCAGCGGCGACTACCTCGAGCAGGAGGTCCGCCACACCGAGCTGCAGCTGGTGATCACCGACGCCGCCGGCCAGGCGCTCCTCGACGGACTCGACATCGGCGTGGCGCCCGACCGCTTCGTGCGCATCGACGACCCGGCCTACGCCGAGCGTGTGGCCGCGCACGCCGTCGAGCCACAGCGACTCCCCGAGATCGACGCAACGACCCAGCTGCTCCTGCTGTTCACCAGTGGCACGACCGGCGCGTCCAAGGCAGCCCGCGTCAGCCAGGGCCGCCTGCTCGGCCTCGGCTACCAGAACACCGCGAAGTACGACATCACCCGCGCCGACGTCTCCTACTGCTCGATGCCGCTCTTCCACGGCAACGCCGTGATGGGCCTGTGGGCGCCGACCCTGGTCGCCGGCGGCACGGTCGCGCTGTCCCGCAAGTTCTCCGCCTCGCGCTTCATCGACGAGTGCCGCGGCTACGGGGCGACGTACTTCACCTATGTGGGCAAGGCGATCGGCTACGTCCTCGGCACCCCGAAGCGAGACGACGACGCCGAGGTCAGCCTCACCCACGGGTTCGGCACCGAGGCATCCCCGGAGGACCGGGTGCGGTTCAAGGAGCGGTTCGGCGCCACCCTGCTGGAGTCCTACGGGTCCAGTGAAGGTGCCGGCATGATCGCGCTCGACCCTGCGGCGCCGTTGGGCGCACTCGGCCGCGCCGCACACGACGGCGTACGCATCGTCGACCCGGAGACCCGCGCGACCTGCGCGAGCGCCGAGCTCGACGAGCACGGCCGGGTGCTCAACGCCGAGGCCGCCGTCGGCGAGCTGGTCAACACCACCGGTGCGGCCGCGTTCGAGGGCTACTGGAAGAACCCGGAGGCCGACGCCGAGAGGGTGCGGCACGGCTGGTTCTGGACCGGGGACCTCGGCTTCGTCGACGGCTCCGGCCTGGTCTACTTCGCGGGCCGCTCCGGCGACTGGATCCGGGTGGACTCCGAGAACATCTCCGCACTGCTCACCGAACGCGTGCTGCGCCGCCACGAGGGCATCCCGATCGCGGCCGCGTTCGCGGTCCCCGACCCGCGTGCCGGCGACCAGGTGATGGCCGCGATCGAGATCGCCGAGGGCACCACCTTCGAGGACCTCGAACTCGGCGCGTTCCTCACCCAGCAGAGGGATCTCGGCACGAAGGGCGCGCCCCGCTTCGTGCGCGTCTCCCATGCCCTGCCCAGCACCGGGTCGAACAAGCTCCGCAAGAAGGAGATCCAGCTCGACGGCTGGCGCACCACCGACCCGGTCTTCTGGTGGGTCGGCCGCGGCACCCCGTCGTACGAGCCGATGACCGAGGACGACAAGGCGGCACTGATCGCCGAGTTCGAGGCGAACGGACGCCGTCGCTTCCTGCCCTGACCGACGTACGCCGTCCGCGGCGTGCCCCTCTGCACCTCCGGGAGACCCCATGGACCTGCGCGAGACCCCCGCGCAGCAGGCACTGCGCGCCGAACTGCGTGCCTATTTCGCCGACCTGCTGCCCGCCGACGAGCGCCGCGAGGTCGGCGAGGCCGGTGCCGGCGGACCCCGCTTCCGTGACGTGGTGCGGATGCTCGGCCGCGACGGCTGGCTCGGCGTCGGCTGGCCGCAGGAGTACGGCGGTCGAGGACTCTCCGAGGAGGAGCAGTTCATCTTCTACGACGAGGTGCAGCGTGCCGGCGTGCCGTTCCCGCTCGTCACCGTCAACACCGTCGGACCGACGCTGATGACGTTCGGCACCGAGGAGCAGAAGCGCGCCTACCTGCCGGGCATGCTCGCAGGCGACGAGGTGTTCGCGATCGGCTACACCGAGCCGGAGGCTGGCACTGACCTCGCCTCGCTGACCACCCGCGGCGTCGTCGACGGCGACGAGCTGGTGATCAACGGGGCCAAGATCTTCACCACCGGCGGCAACACCGCCGACCACGTGTGGCTGGCCGTGCGCACCGACCCGGACGCCCCCAAGCACAAGGGCATCTCGATCGTGATCGTGCCCTGCGACGACCCTGGCTTCTCGTGGAGCCCGATCCACGCGGTCGGCGGGATGATGATCACCGCGACCTACTACTCCGACATCCGGGTGCCGCTGGGCAACGTCGTCGGCGAGCTGCACGGTGGTTGGAAGCTGATCACCTCGCAGCTCAACCACGAACGTGTGGCGCTGGCAGCCCTGGGTGGCCGGATGATCCAGCTCTGGGAGGACGTGCTGGCCTGGGCCCGCGAGACCGGGGCCATCGAGCAGCCGTGGGTGCAGCAGGAGTTCGCCCGCACGCACGCCAAGCTCGAGGCGATGCGGCTGATGAACTGGAAGCTGACCAGCCAGATCGCCGCCGGCACGCTGACCGGTGAGACCGCCGGTGCCGCGAAGACCTACGGCACCGAAACCCACATCGACGTGCAACGCACCCTGACCCAGGTGCTCGGCGCCGCCGGCCGGCTGCGGCCCGGCAGTGCCGGTGCCGTGCTCTCCGGGCAGGTCGAGCAGATCTCCCGTCAGGGCATCGTCAACACGTTCGGCGGCGGGGTCAACGAGGTGCTCCGCGACATGGTCGCCACCGGTGGCCTCGGCCTGCCGAGGGGACGCCGATGACCACGACCGACGCTGCCTACGACGACCGCCTGGCCGAGTTCGTCGGCCGCGAGCTGGTCCGGCGTACGGTCGCCAAGGACGCCGTCTCCACCGCCGCGATCCGCACCTGGGCCGAGGCCATGGAGGACACCAACCCGGTGCTGGTCGACGACGCGGCGGCCCGCGCCACCGGCCGCGACGGTGTGGTCGCCCCGGCGACGATGCTGCAGGCCTGGACGATGCGGGGGTACGCCGCCACGCAGGCACTGGCCCGAGGCGAGGCGACCCCCGGTGCTGAGGGATTCGCCGAGCTGGTCGCGCTGCTCGACGAGGGCGGCTACACCTCGGTGGTGGCCACCGACTCCGACTTCGAGTTCGCGCGCGAGGTGGTGCCCGGTGACCTGATCAGCGTCGAGGAGGTGGTCGAGGCGATCTCGCCGGAGAAGCGGACCGGCCTCGGCGTCGGACGCTTCGTGACCACGCTGCGCACCTACCGTGACGCCGCCGACGAGGTGGTCGGCACCCAACGCTGGCGGACCCTGCGGTTCCGGCCCAAGCCCGGATCCACTGCTGATGGCGCCGAGCCGGCACCGGTCGAGACCCCCGAGCCGCCCGCGCTGCGGCCGCGTCCGGCGATCAACCTCGACAACGCATTCTGGTTCGAGGCGGCGACGGAGAAGCGTCTCGTGGTGCAGCGCTGCACCACCTGCTCGACCCTGCGTCACCCGCCCGGCCCGGCCTGCCCGGCGTGCGGGTCCTTCGACTGGGACACCGTCCCGGCGGGGGAGAAGGGCACCGTCCACTCCTACGTGGTCGCCCACCACCCCCGGCACCCGGCCTTCGACTACCCGCTGCTGATCGCGCTGGTCGACCTGCCCGGACCCGGGGGCAGCCCCGGGACCCGACTGACCACCAACCTCGTCGACGTCCGCCCCGAGGACGTGGAGATCGGCATGCCGGTCGTCCTCGACTGGCTCGAGGCCGACGACGAGCTCACCCTGCCGGTCTTCCGGCCCGACCCGGAAGGGCAGCGCTGATGGACTTCTCCCTCGACGAGGACCTCGTCTCCCTGGCCGACCTGGCCCGCACCATCTTTGCCGACCTCGCCGACACCCAACGCGTCCGTGAGATCGAGTCGGGTGAGTCCCGCATCGACGACAAGCTCTGGGAGTCTCTCGGCTCCGCGGGCCTCCTGGGCCTCGTGGTCCCCGAGGACGACGGCGGCGCCGGGCTCGGACTCGACGCGCTGTGCGTCGTGCTCGAGGAGCAGGGCCGCACCGTCGCACCGGTGCCGCTGTGGTCCCACGGCATCGCCGCCCTGACCGTGGCGAACCACGGCACCGAGGCGCAGCGCACCCTGCTGCCGGCACTCGCCGACGGCTCGGTGCGCGCCACCGTCGCGCTCGAGGAGTTCGGCGCCGTCACCCCCGCCGCACCACAGACCCGGGCCGAACCGTCGAGGGACGGCTGGGCGCTCACCGGCACCAAGGCCGCCGTGCCCACACCCGCCGGAGCCGGCCACGTGCTGGTCTCGGCCACCGGCCCCGACGGCCCCGCAGTCTTCCTGGTCGCCGCCGACGCCGCGGGCGTCTCGTGGGAGTGCGCCGCCACCACGACCCACGACCTGGCCGGTCACCTGACCCTCGACCGCACCCCCGCCGGGCTGGTCCCGGTTGCTCTGGACCACGTTCTCCAGCAGGCCACCGTGGCCCTCGCCGCAACCCAGGTCGGTGTCGCCGAGGGTGCCCTGCGCCTCGCCGCGTCGTACGTCTCGGGGCGGGAGCAGTTCGGTCGCCCGCTCGGCACCTTCCAGGCGGTCGCGCACCAGCTCGCCGACTGCTGGATCGACGTCGACGCGATGCGGGTGACGGTCTGGCAGGCCCTGGCCTCGCTCGACGAGGCCGCCGGCTCGAGCTCGGCCTCCACCACCGCCGACCTCGACGACGCTGCCGCGCAGGCCGTGCTCACCGCCCAGTGGTGGGCCGCCAAGGGCGGCCTCGACGTGGTGCACCGGGTGCAGCACGTGCACGGCGGCATCGGCGTCGACGTCGACTACCCCGTGCACCGGCACTTCCTGTGGGGGCGCCAGCTCGCGCACACCCTCGGCGGGCCCTCGGCGGCCCTGGCCGACCTCGGCCGCCGGATCGCTGGTGTCGCATGACCCACCCCGTGCCCCCGAGCCCGGTCCACCCTGACGTCTCCGTCCCGGCCGTCGGCACGCAGCTGCCCGAGCTCGTCCTCCCGATCACCCGCACCATGATCGTGGCCACCGCGATCGCCAGCCGGGACTACCAGGACGTGCACCACGACCCGGCTCTGGCCCAGGACCGTGGCTCCCCGGACATCTTCATGAACATCCTGACCAGCAACGGCCTGGCCGAGCGGTTCGTCACCAACTGGGCCGGCCCGGCCGCTCGGGTGAAGCGGGTGAAGATCCGGCTCGGCGCCCCCAACCATCCGGGAGACACGATGACCATGACCGGCCAGGTGACCGGGGTGCGCCCCGAGACCGGGACCACGGTGATCGAGGTCGCCGTCCGCGGCGACAACCGGATCGGCATGCACCTGTCCGGCACCGTGGAGGTTGTCCTGCGAGCCCACGAGGAGACCCAGTGAGCGGGCTGTCCGGCTCCGCCGCCATCGTCGGGATCGGCGCCACCGAGTTCTCCAAGGCCTCCGGCCGCAGTGAGCTGCAGCTGGCCTGCGAGGCGGTGCTCGCCGCCGTCCGCGACGCCGGCCTGCAGCCCTCCGACGTCGACGGCATGATCACCTTCACCGCCGAGTCGAGCTCGGAGAACCACGTCGCCCGCAACCTCGGCATCGGCGACCTCACCTTCTTCTCCCGGATCCACCACGGCGGCGGCGCCGCCGCGGCCACCGTCGCCCAGGCCGCTGCCGCGATCCACTCCGGGCTGGCCGAGGTCGTGGTCTGCTGGCGCTCCTTCAACGAACGGTCCGGTGAGCGCTACGGCCTCGGTCAGGCAGGCCGGCCGATGGACACCAACGCCGACCGGGCGGCGTACTCCTGGATGACGCCCTTCGGGTTGAGTACGCCGGCCCAGTGGGTGGCGATGTTCGCGCGTCGCTACATGCACGAGTTCGGCGCCACCTCCGAGGACTTCGGCCGGGTGGCGGTGACCGCGAGGGCGCACGCCGCGACGAACCCGAACGCGTGGTTCTTCGAGCGGCCGATCACCCTCGAGGAGCACCAGGCCAGCCGCTGGATCGCCGAGCCGCTGCACCTGCTCGACTGCTGCCAGGAGACCGACGGCGGCCAGGCCCTGGTCGTCGTCTCCGCCGAGCGGGCCAAGGACCTGCCGCACAAGCCTGCGGTGATCCGTGCCGCGGCCCAGGGGCAGGCGCGCGACCAGCACATGATGACCTCCTACTACCGGCCCGACATCACCGGGCTGCCCGAGATGGGCGTGGTCGCTCGGCAGCTGTGGGCGCAGTCGGGGCTCTCACCCGACGACATCGACTCGGCCGTGCTCTATGACCACTTCACCCCGTTCGTCCTGCCCCAGCTGGAAGAGCTCGGCTTCTGCAAGACCGGCGAGGCCCGTCACTTCATCGCCGACGGCCACCTCGCCCTGGACGGAAGCCTGCCCACCAACACCCACGGCGGGCAGCTCGGTGAGGCCTACCTGCACGGCATGAACGGCATCGCCGAGGGCGTTCGCCTGGTCCGGGGGACCTCGGTCAACCAGCCCGGCGACGTCGAGCATGCGCTGGTCACCGCCGGCACCGGCGTCCCGACCAGCGCCCTCGTGCTCGGAGTCTGACCGTGGGCACGCCCGCAGGGTCGGGGGCCGACTGGGTCGGCCGGTCACTCGGCGAGCGCACGGTGTCGTACGACGACCGCGACCCGATCCTCTACGCGCTGGCGATCGGTGCCGCACCCGACGCCCTCGACCTGGTGCACGAGCCGAGGCTGCGGGTGCTCCCCGGCTTCGCGCTGACCCTGGCCCAGTGGGCGCCGGACGCACTGGGTTCGGCGGGCGCGTTCGACACCACCACCGCGGTGCACGGGGCCCAACGCCTCGAGGTGCTCTCTCCGCTGCCACGCTCGGGGGAGCTGCGCATGGCGGCCCGGGTGGCGGCCGTGCACGACAAGGGCTCGGCAGCGGTCTTCGACGTCGAGGTCGTCTCGGCCCACTTCGTGGCCACCTGGTCGATCTTCGCCCCCGGCTGCGGCGGTTTCGGCGGCGACCGCGGACCGTCGTCCCCGGGGCGACCCGACACCGAGCCGTCACGTGCCCTGACCGTGCCCACGCGACCCGACCAACCGGTGCTCTACCGGCTGCTGGGTGATCGCCACGCCATGCACGTCGACCCGGAGGCAGCGCGTGCGGCCGGACAGCCGCGCCCGTTCATGCACGGCCTGTGCACGGTCGGCGCGGTCTCCCTGGCCGTCGCCGCCGAGCTCGGTGCGCACCCGGCCGACCTGAGTCATCTCGAGGTGCGCTTCGCGGCCCCGGTCTTCCCGGGGGAGTCGCTCGACGTGGAGCTCTGGGCCACCGATGCGCCGACGACCGGCCCCGCGGGCCCTGTCGGCCCCGCCGGCTCCGTCAGGTTCGAGGCCGGCGTCTCCGGCCGTCCGGCACTTCGTGGGGGCGTCCTCACCTTCTCCTGAGCCGGGCCCGGGAGACCCCTGGCGCCGGGAGGTTCCGGTCAGTGGGATCGCACCGGATGTGCCCGGGGTCACGCGACCTAGCCTTCGAGAACGTTGCCGGCCCCCGCCGTGCCCGACCGATGAAAGGACTTCCGAGATGCACCTGGTCGTCCACCACCTCCGCTGCGGAAGCCGCGGCTGATGCGCCGGATCTCACTGCGCATCGGCGAGCTGATCGCCGTCCTCTTCGTGGTCAGCTTCGGGGTCTTCGCGATGGTGACCCTGATGCCCGGCGACCCCGCGGTCGCCATCCTGGGCGAGGGCCACCCGCCGCAGGACTACGAGAACCTCCGTCAGGAGCTCGGTCTCAACGACGGCCTCCTGCACCGCTACTGGGACTGGCTCAGCGGAGCCGTCACCGGCGACCTGGGCACCTCCCTCGTCCCGCCCCAGACCGATGTCACCGAGCGGATCCTCGGCGCGCTGCCGGTCAGCGTCGAGCTGGCCGTGCTGGGCCTCGTGATCGCCCTCGTGCTGGCCATCCCGCTGGCCATGTGGTCGGCCGCCCACGCCGGCGGCGCCATCGACCGGATGATCAGCGCGACGATGTTCGCCACGCTCTCCGTCCCGTCGTTCCTGGCCGGTCTGCTGCTGATCATGATCTTCGCCAACGGCCTCGGCTGGTTCCCGCGGGCCCAGTGGGTGCGCATCTCGGAGGACATACCGGGCAACCTGCACCACGCGCTGCTGCCCGCGATCGTGATCGCGATGATGGAGCTGGCGCTGTTCACCCGAATCCTGCGCAACGACCTGATCGTCACCCTCAACGAGGACTACATCCTCGCCGCCCGCGCCAAGGGCATGCCGCCCTGGCGGATCATGGTCACCGACGCCCTGCGACCGTCGTCCTTCTCGCTGGTCACCCTGATGGGGATCAGCCTCGGCCGGCTGATCGGCAGCACGGTGATCGTGGAGTACCTCTTCGCCCTGCCCGGCATGGGGTCGATGATCGTCACCTCCGCCAACCAGGGTGACTATCCCCTGGTCCAGGGTGCGGTCCTGATCGTGGCCCTGGTCTACGTCGTGGTGAACGCCGGTATCGACCTCTCCTATGGCTATCTCGACCCGAGGACCCGCCGTGTTCATGCCTAGTGACAAGTTCCGCGCCGACCGGGCGAAGCGAACCCGCACCCTGACCCTCGGGGCCGTCATGCTGGTCGCCGGTGCCGTCCTGGCCGGCTTCGGGTGGAGCACGCCCAGCCTGGTGCTGGCCGGCAAGGCCGTGCTGTTCCTGGTCGGCCTGACCCTGGTCTTCCAGGGCGTCTCCCGGTTGGTCATCGGCATCCGCGGCAAGCGGATCGACCTGCTCTTCACGCTCGCCGTGATCTGGCTGATCGGGCTGATCACGGTCGCCGTACTCGCGCCGGTGCTGCCCCTGGGCGAGCACAACGACGTCGCCAAGACGCTGCTGGAGCCGACCAACATGTCGCCCCAGCTGCTCACCGACCACCCCCTGGGCACCAACAACCAGGGCCTCGACATGCTCTCCCGCTCCATCCACGGGGCGCGTACGTCGTTGGCGATCTCGCTGTTGGCGGTGACCATCGGCACCGTCGTCGGCGGCTGCATCGGCGTGATCGCCGGCTACTACCGCAAGGGCGTCGACAGTGTGGTCGGCATCTTCACCAACGCGCTGCTGGCCGTGCCGCCGCTGATCCTGCTGATCGCGCTGAGCACGTTCCTGGAGCCGAGCCTGCGCAACATGGCGCTGGCGCTCTCGCTGCTGACCATCCCGAGCATGGTGCGCCTGGCCCGGGCCAACACGATCGCCTTCGCCCAGCGCGAGTTCGTGATGGCGGCCCGGCTGATGGGCGCCACCCGACTGCGGGTGATGGCCCGTGAGCTGGTGCCCAACGTGATCCTCCCGGTCTTCTCGATGGCCGTGGTGATGATCTCGGCGCTGATCGTGGCCGAGGCCTCGCTGAGCTTCCTCGGACTCGGCATCCAGCAACCCGATCCGACCTGGGGCAACATGGTCGCCGAGGGCGAGGGCGGTGCGATGGAGGACTTCCCGCACATCGTCCTGGTGCCCGGTGCCTTCCTGTTCCTGACCGTCTTTGCCTTCAACCTGCTCGGCGAGAAGGCCCAGCAGCGTTGGGACACGAGGAGTGCGAAGCTGTGAACGAACGCGACGATCTCGTCCTCGACGTGCGCGACGTGCGCACCACCTTCCTGACCCCGCGCGGCCCGGTCCGCGCCGTCGACGGCGTCTCCATGTCACTGCGGGCGGGAGAGACCCTCGGCATCGTCGGTGAGTCCGGGTCGGGCAAGTCCGTGCTCGGGCGCACCGTGATGGGCCTGGTCTCCAACTCGCCGACGACCACCATCACCGGCGAGTGCCGCATCGCCGGACTCGACGTACACGCCCTGAAACCGAAGGACCGCCGCAAGCTGTGGGGCCCCGAGGTGGCGATGGTCTTCCAGGACCCGATGACCTCGCTGAACCCGGTCAAGCGGGTCGGCACCCACCTCACCGAGGCCCTGCGCCTGCACCTGGGTGTGAGCCGCAAGGAAGCCGACGAACGGGCCGTCGACCTGCTCCGCCAGGTCTTCATCCCCGAGCCGGTGCGTCGGATGAAGCAGTACCCGCACGAGCTCTCCGGCGGCATGCGCCAGCGCGTGGTCATCGCGATGGCCCTGGCCTGCGACCCGAAGCTGCTGATCGCCGACGAGCCGACCACGGCCCTCGACGTCACCGTGCAGAAGCAGATCCTCGACCTGCTCGCGACGCTGGCCGCGGACCGCAACATGGCCACGATCCTGATCAGCCACGACCTCGGCGCCGTCGAGGGACGCACCGACCGGGTCGCGGTGATGTACGCCGGCCGCACGGTCGAGACCTCGCAGACCTCGCGGGTCTTCAACGCCCCCGTGCACCCGTACGCCGAGGCGTTGCTGGCCTCGATCCCGCGGATCGACGACGCCCCGCACACCGTGCTGCGTGCGATCGACGGCTCGCCGCCGAACATGCTGAACCCACCCGAGGGGTGCCGGTTCGCGCCGCGCTGCCGCTTCGCGGTGGACCGGTGTCACCAGGAGTCACCCGAGTTGAGGGAGCTGGCCGACGGGACCGCGGACACCCACCTGGGTGCCTGCCACTTCCCGCTCCTGCCGGCCCGCCAGGAAGTGAGCTGACATGGCCGGCAGCGGCACCGCACACATGCGGGCAGAGGCGGGCCCGGTGCTCGCCGTCGACGACATGGTCGTCGAGTTCCCGGTCGGGCGGCACCAGGTGGTGCACGCCGTCTCTGGGCTGAACATCGACCTGCTCCCGGGCGAGACGCTCGGCATCCTGGGCGAGTCCGGCTGCGGCAAGTCCAGCGCCGGTCGGGCGATCATGCAGGAGCCCGCCCCCACGGCCGGTTCCGTGCTGTTCGCGGGCGAGCAGCTGACCGGGCTGAAGTCCCGCGACCTGCGTCGCAAGCGGTCGAAGATGCAGATGATCATGCAGGACCCGGTCTCGTCGTTGAACCCGCGCCGCAAGGTGCGCGACCTGGTCGCCGAGGGGCTCCGCATCTGGGGCTTCGACGGCGACGACATGGACGCTGCGATCCGCGAGACCCTGACCGCGGTCGGGCTCGACCCCGACTCGGTCTGGGACCGCCGACCGCACGAGCTGTCGGGTGGCCAGTGCCAGCGCGTGTGCATCGCCCGAGCGCTGATGATGAACCCCGACGTGCTGATCTGCGACGAGCCGGTCTCCGCGCTCGACGTGTCGGTGCAGGCCCAGATCCTCAACCTGCTCGAGCGCACCAAGGAGACCTACGACCTGTCGATGATCTTCATCGCCCACGACGTCTCCGTGGTGAAGAACATCAGCGACCGGGTGATGGTGCTCTACCTCGGCAAGACCTGCGAGGTGCTCCCGTCGAGCGACATGCACACGCGCTCGGTGCACCCCTACACCCGCACCCTGATCGCCTCCATCCCCGGCGGCGAGGAACTGGCGTCCGTCGACGACCCGGTGACCGGACCGGTGGTCGTGGACACGCCGCTGGTGGCCACTGCCACCGAGCTGCCCTCGCCGCTGAACCCGCCCTCCGGCTGCCGGTTCCGCACCCGGTGCCCGCTGGCCACCGAGCTGTGCGCCGCGGAGGAACCACAGTTGCGCGAGGTCGGGGCCGGTCACTTCGTGGCCTGTCACCACGTGGCGGTCTCCTGATGGGTGAGCGACTGGTCACCGACGGCGCACCCGCCCTGCCCGAGACCGACGCGGTCGGCATGGCCGAGCTGGTCCGCAGCGGCGAGATCTCCGCACGGGAACTGGTCGAGACGTCGATCGCCCGGATCAAGGCCCTGAATCCGGCGCTGAACGCGGTGATCAGCACCCGCTTCGACGCGGCCCTTGCCGAGGTCGAGGCCGGGCTCCCCGAGGGACCCCTGCACGGCGTACCGATCCTGATCAAGGACCTCAACATGGAGGTCGCCGGCCTGCCTGCCACCCACGGCAGCCGGCTCTTCGCCGACAACGTCGCGACCGTGGACGGCGAGCTGGTGGCGCGCTACAAGCGGGCCGGGATGGTGGTGCTCGGCACCACGAACAGCCCCGAGTTCGGCTTCAACGCCAGCACCGAGCCACTGCTCCACGGACCGACCCGCAACCCACGCGACCTGTCCCGTTCCCCGGGCGGGTCCAGTGGAGGATCGGCCGCGGCGGTCGCCGCCGGCCTGGTGCCGGTGGCCCACGCCAGCGACGGCGGCGGCTCCATCCGCATCCCCGCGTCGATGAACGGACTCTTCGGCCTCAAGCCCAGTCGCGGCCGGGTCACGCCCGCCCCGAACCCCTCGACCCTGGCCGCGCCCGCCTCCGTGCACCACGCGGTCACCATGTCGGTGCGCGACAGCGCCGTGCTGCTCGACATCGCCTCGCCGGTCTTCCCGGGCACGGTGATCGACATCTCCGCTCCGGACGGGTCGTTCGCCGCTGCCGTCGGTACGCCGCCCCGTCCCCTGCGGATCGGGCTGCCTGCCGCGTTCGACGACCTGGCGACCGACCCCGACGTCCAGGCGACTCTCGAGGCCACGGCCGCGCTGTGCGCCTCTCTGGGGCACACCGTCGTACCGTTGCCGGCTCCCTTCGACCGCACCCTGGCCGCGGCGGCCAACGCCCCGCTGATGGGTGTCGGTGTGGCCGTGGCCGTGCAGGCCCGGCTCGAGCAGCTCGGCCGCGAGCTGGCTGCCGACGACCTCGAGCCGTTCTCGCACATGCTGATGCAGCACTACGCGAACCTGCCGGCCACCGACCTGGTCCGCGCCCTGCAGGACGTGCAGCGCCTGGGCTGGCAGATCGGCAGCCTGTTCGCTGACGTCGACGTCCTGCTGATGCCCACGCTGGCGCCGCGGGTTCCCCCGCTGGGCCTGCTCGACACCTCCGACCCGCAGGCGATGTATGCCCACGCCGGCGACTTCGCGGCCTGGACCAGCGCCTTCAACACGACCGGGATGCCGGCCATGTCCGTGCCCCTGGGCACGGACTCCGACGGCCTCCCGATCGGCGTCCAGTTCGCGGCTCTGATGGGCCACGAGGCACTCCTGCTCTCCCTCGCCGGGCAGCTCGAGGCCGCTGCCCCCTGGCAGCGCCACCTCTGAGCTCTGCTCGACCCCGTTCTGCCCGGCCTCGTCCGCTCGACCGACCTCGTCCGCCCGACCTCGTCCCCCCGACCTCGTCCCCCCGACCTCGTTCCCC
>NZ_BCRJ01000099.1 GCF_001552535.1 Nocardioides jensenii JCM 1364 = NBRC 14755
CCGGCGTCTTCGGCGCGGCTTCATCACCGTTCCTCGGTCGTTGGCGGCCAGACCTGGTCACGGCTGCGCCCGCGACGTGATCCCGACCGCACCCGGTTGCGCTCCCGGGCGCGCTCTCGGGCGCGCTCGCTGCGGCCCTGCTTGCGGCCCTGCCTGCGGCCGGCCGGGTTTGAGTGCACGATCCGTGTCGTGTACCGGCCGGATCTCGACACGGATCGTGCACTCAACGCGCAGACAGCCCGTTGCACCGAGTGAGAGGAGTGGTCGCTCTTCGCAGCGGGAATGCAGAAGGCCCCACTCTCCCGAAGGAGAGCGGGGCCTTGCCACAGGTGGATCAGCGGGCGGTCACCCGGCGAGAATCACTTGTCCAGCCACGCCTTGTCGAAGAGCACCAGGGTCTCACCGCTGGTCTTGATGCCGTGGACGTTCTTGTTCCACAGGTTGACCATCGCGCCGGAGTTGACCGCGACACCGGGAGCGTCCTCGGCCCAGAGTGCCTCGATCTTGGTGAGGACCTCCTTGGCGTCGGCCGGGTTCTCGATCCCCTGGAGCTGGGCGATGAGCTTGTCCATCTCCGGGTTGGCGTAGCCGCCGACGTTGACTGCCGAGGTGCTGCCCAGGGCCGAGGAGAGGCGGCCGAAGACGTCCTCGTCGTGCATCGACGTCGCCGCCGTGGCGACGTCGAAGTCGTGGTCGACATAGATCTTCTGGACCTGGTCGGCGACGTTCGCGACGAGGTCGAGCTTCACCTCGAAGCCGGCCGCCTCGAACATGCCCTGCATGGCGACCGCGCCGGCCTGGGAGGCCTGGTCGGTGCGGGCGAGAACGCGGATCTTTCCGTCGAACCCGTCGGCCTTGGCCTCCTCGACCAGCTTCTTGGCCTCCGCAGTGTCCGTCGGCATCGGGTCGACGCCCGGGGCCCAGGTGGAGTCGGCGCCGATCAGGAGCTTGCTCGGGTCTCCGGCTCCGTTCGCGGTGCGCTGGAGGAAGATCTTCGGGTCGAAGGCCAGGGCCAGGGCCTGACGGACCCGCTTGTCAGCGGTCGGTGAACCCTCACGGCTGTTGAACCACAAGTTGTTGGCCAGGCTTGCGTAGTTGTCCATGCCGGGCAGGTCGCCCTTGATGACGTCGTCGACGAGCTCGGTGCTGCGCACGAACGTGAGGTCGACGCCGCCGCTCTCGAGGGTCTCGACACCGGTCTTGTCGGTGCCCAGGATGTCGAACTCGATGGCGTCCAGGTTGGGCCGACCGCCCCAGTAGTCGTCGTTGGCCACGACCGTGGTCGACTCGGCCGGCTTGTAGCTCTTGAACTTGAACGGCCCGGCCCCGATGGGCTTGAAGTTCTTCGGGTCCTTGTAGGCCGCAGGTGCCAGGATCATGCCGACGCCGTTGGTCAGGACGTTGGGGAAGCGCGGCCAGGCGGCGTTCATCTCGATCGAGACCGTGAGCGGGTCGACCGCCTTCATCGACTTGATCTGCGACTTGGTCAGCATCGCGTGCAGGCCGTAGGCGTTGATGTAGCGGTTGATGCTGCCGATCACGGCGTCCGCGTCGAACGGCGTACCGTCGTGGAACTTCACGTCCTTGCGGAGCTTGATCGTCCAGGTGATGCTGTCGTCACTCTCGATGGCCTCCGCGAGCTGCGGCACGAACGTGCCGGTCTCGTGGTCGTAGCGGGCCAGGGTGTCATACACGGCGGCCATGATGTTGCCGCCCGTGGAGCCCGTCGGGTACGTCGACGTCGGGTCCAGCGTGCGAGCCTCGGAGTACTCCGAGACGCGCAGCGTGCCGCCCTTGACCGGGTCGCCCGCGGAATCGCCGGCATTGATCAGCCGCGTCGAGTAGTCCACGGAACCGGGGGCGTCGTCCTTGCCGGAGTCGGCCGAGGTGTCGGCACAACCGGTGACGATGAGGGCGCTCGCTGCGAGCAGTCCCGTCCACCGCATTCGACGCGAGATGCGTGTCTTCACTGTTCCTCCACTGTGTGACGGGGTGGTCCGAGGTCACCACGATGTGTCTGTGGTCACAGGGTGTTCTGCGGGGGTGCCACGGCTCCGGGCGCATCCCACTCAGCGGGAAGAATGTCCGTTTGTCGCCCTCCGGGCCACGGCTCCGGCACGTCGCCGGGCCGCGAGAGGCTCGCTCCGCCGCGGGGGCCGGCAGACCCTTCCACTGTGCGGCATCGACCCCTCGAGCGTCGTACGCCGACCCCTACCGTGAGCCGGTGCCGGACCTCATCCTCATCGCCCTGGCTGCCGCGGCGATCTTCGCGCTGGGTGCGATCGCGCAGGCCGTCAGCGGGTTCGGCGGGGCGATGCTGGCGATCCCGCTGCTGCTCCTCCTGGTGGATGCGCCGACCGCGATCGCCGCCGCAACCGGCGTCAGCCTGCTCATGTCGGCACGCGCCTGGCGTCAGGAGCGCGAGCACGTCGAGGTGCCGCTGGTACGGCGACTGGTGGTGGCCGGGTTGCTCGGCATGCCTCTGGGACTGCTCGCGCTGCTGGTGGTCGACGAGCGGCTTCTCACGGTCACCATCGGCGTCCTCGTCCTGATCACCGTCGCGTTGACCGCGTTGCGGGTGCGGCTGCCGGCCTCGGCCCCCGCCCAGTGGATCGGGGGAGTGTTGAGTGGTGCACTGCTCACCTCGACCGGCATGAACGGGCCGCCACTGGTGATCGCGGTGACCGGAGCCGAGCTCCCCGCCCGCCGGGCCCGCGGAACGCTCCAGGCCGTCTTCGCCGCTCAGGACCTGGTGGCCGTCGTACTCTTCGTGGTGGCCGGCGTCCTGAGCCGCGACGCGGTGCTGTTGATCGCCGCCGGATGCCTCGGGATCCCGCTGGGCTGGTCCATCGGCGACCGCATCTTCCACCGCCTCAGCGAAGCGGCCTTCCGCAGGATCGTGCTGACCGGACTGGTCGCCGTGGCACTGACCGCGTTCCTGCAGAGCGCCTGAGCGCCGAGAACAGCGACGCCCCGAGCCCCCTCTGGGGCGGTCAAAATCACAGGCCCGCCTGTGAAACTGCCCGATCGACACGAAACTTCATGTCAATCGGGCAGAATCACAGGCGAGCCTGTGATTTTGACCAAGCCGAAAACGCTACTTGTTGGCCTTGCGCGCGACCGACGCGGTCTTGGCGCGGGCGTGGGCGTCGAGGACGAGCTTGCGGATGCGGACCGTCTCGGGGGTGACCTCGACACACTCGTCCTCGCGGCAGAACTCCAGGCACTGCTCGAGGGAGAGCCGCTTCGGCGGGATCAGCTTCTCGAAGTTGTCGGAGGTGGCCGACCGGATGTTGGTCTGCTGCTTCTCCTTGGTGATGTTGACGTCCATGTCGTCGGCGCGCGAGTTCTCGCCGACGATCATGCCCTCGTAGACCTCAGTGGTGGGCTCGACGAACATGATCCCGCGCTCCTGCAGGTTCGTCATGGCGTACGCCGTGGCCGCACCCGAGCGGTCGGCGACCAGCGAGCCGTTGTTGCGCGAACGGATCTCGCCGGCCCAGCGCTCGTAGCCCTCGGAGATGTGGTGGGCGATGCCGGTGCCGCGGGTCTCGGTGAGGAAGTCGGTGCGGAAGCCGATCAGGCCACGCGCGGGGACGACGAACTCCATGCGCACCCAGCCGGTGCCGTGGTTGGTCATCTGCTCCATGCGACCCTTGCGGGCGGCCAGCAGCTCGGTGATCGAGCCGAGGTACTCCTCGGGGGCGTCGATGGTCAGGCGTTCCATCGGCTCGTGGATCTTGCCGTCGATCTCCTTGGTGACCACCTGCGGCTTGCCGACGGTGAGCTCGTAGCCCTCGCGACGCATCTGCTCGACCAGGATCGCCAGCGCCAGCTCGCCGCGGCCCTGCACCTCCCAGGCGTCGGGACGCTCGGTGGGGAGAACGCGGAGCGACACGTTGCCGATCAGCTCGGAGTCGAGGCGGTCCTTGACCAGGCGGGCGGTGACCTTGTGGCCCTTGACCCGGCCGACCAGCGGCGAGGTGTTGGTGCCGATGGTCATCGAGATGGCCGGGTCGTCGACGTGGATCAGGGGCAGGGCGACCGGGTTCTCCGGGTCGGCCAGGGTCTCGCCGATGGTGATGTCGGGGATGCCCGCGACGGCGACGATGTCACCGGGACCGGCCGACTCGCCGGGCTTGCGCTCGAGGCCCTCGGTGACGAGGAGCTCGGTGACCTTGACGTTCTTGACCGAGCCGTCGCGCTTCATCCAGGCGACGGTCTGGCCCTTCTTCAGGTTGCCCTGCTTGATGCGCAGCAGCGCGAGGCGACCCAGGAAGGGGGAGGCGTCGAGGTTGGTGACGTGGGCCTGCAGCGGGGCGCCCTCGTCGTACGTCGGCGCGGGGATGGTGTCGAGGATCGTCTTGAACAGCGGCTCGAGGTCGCTGCCCTCGGGCAGGGTGCCGTTCTCGGGCTTGGAGAGCGAGGCGATGCCGGCCTTGCCGGAGGCGAAGACCACCGGGAAGTCGAGGGCGTCCTGGCTGTGGGACTCGTCGAGCAGGTCCATGAACAGCTCGTAGGTCTCGTCGACGACCTCGTCGATGCGGGCGTCGCCACGGTCGGTCTTGTTGACGACCAGGATCACCGGCATGTCGGCGTTGAGCGCCTTGCGGAGCACGAAGCGGGTCTGGGGGAGCGGGCCCTCGGACGCGTCGACGAGGAGCACGATGCCGTCGACCATGGACAGGCCGCGCTCGACCTCGCCACCGAAGTCGGCGTGGCCGGGAGTGTCGATGATGTTGATCGTCATCGGCTTGCCGTCAGCGGCCGGGCCGGCGTAGTGGACAGCGGTGTTCTTCGCGAGGATCGTGATGCCCTTCTCGCGCTCGAGCTCGCCGGAGTCCATGGCCCGTTCGGCGACACCCTCGGCCTGGTGCTCGGTGAAGGCACCTGCCTGGTGGAGCATCGCGTCGACGAGGGTGGTCTTGCCGTGGTCAACGTGGGCGACGATCGCCACGTTGCGGAGGTCAGTGCGTTGCGTGTTTCCAGACATGGGGCAGTTCGTTCACTCTCTGCGACGGGATTCCTGCCCTGGACATGGGACAGCCGGACAAGTCTACGGCCGGGACGGGGCTCGCTCCGAATCGCTTGGCTCCGGAAAACCCGCCCCCCATGTATCAAATGTCCGTTTTGACCGTCCTGTGTTGTCAGCGTCGGAACACACCGTGTGCTCCGCCCCGACAGGAGAGTCGCCATGAAGCTCAGCAATCTCAGGCACGTCGTCGGCTACGGACTGCTCATCGTCCTCGCCACAGCAGGGGGCGCCAGTGCGGCCATCCCCGGCACCAACACGGTCGACTCGGGAGACATCAAGAACGGTGAGGTGAAGGCCGCCGACATCGGCGCGGGCGCGGTCCGATCCGGCAAGGTGCTCAACCAGTCACTGCTGGGCATCGACCTCAAGAACAACTCGGTCACCGGCGACCAGGTGCGTGAGCACAGCCTCGACATGAGCTCCGCCGGCTGCCAGGTCGGGCTCGTGCACAGCTTCACCAACCTGGCCGGCGTGCCGCAGGACAGCGTGTGGCGTCCCAACGGCGGGTTCAACTGCTCGGGCGGTGCCAACCTGGTGCGTCACACCGGGCCGGGCACCTACCAGGTGGCGTTCGTCGGCGACCCGGCCACGCTGGGCGTCGCGACACCGGTCAGCGGCTACAACAGCATCGGGGTGACCAAGTCCGGCAGCATCTTCACCCTCGAGCAGCGCAACATGGACGGCACGCTGGTCAACAACACGATCAGCTTCGTGACCTACTGATCCACACCGGTCCCGACGTGCGGCACTGCTCGAACTGCCGCACGTCGGGGTCTTTCGCATGTCGGTGCCGCGCGATAGGACTGAGACATGAGCTGTTCCATCGTGCCGCCCTATCTCCTCCAACAGATCGCGTCCGAGCCTGACGCCCGGGCCACCGACCACTGCCATCGCACCCTTGAGATCGATGAGCGCTTCCGGGCCGGGCGCCCCGCCGCTTCCGGGCGTCCTGCCA
>NZ_BCRJ01000100.1 GCF_001552535.1 Nocardioides jensenii JCM 1364 = NBRC 14755
CCGGGCGTCCTGCCACGGCCGCCGTTGCCGCGGCCGACGGCGGGTTCACCGTGCACACCGCCGACAACGGCACCGAGCTGCCGGGCCGCGCGGTGCGTGCCAGCGGTGAGCCCGAGTCCGGGGACGTCGCCGTCGACGAGGCGTACGCCGGCCTCGAGGCCTCCCTCCAGATGTTCGCCGAGGTCTACGACCGCAACTCGTGGGACGGCGCCGGCGCCCACGTGCTGGCCACCGTGCACTACGAGCGCAAGTACGACAACGCCTTCTGGGACGGCACCCAGCTGGTCTTCGGCGACGGAGACGGTGAGGTGTTCGACCGGTTCACCAAGCCCGTCGACGTGCTGGCCCACGAGCTCACCCACGCGGTCACCGAGTCGGTCGCCGGCCTGGTCTACGAGGGGCAGTCCGGTGCGCTGAACGAGTCGGTCTCCGACGTGTTCGGCGCCTGTCTCAAGCAGCGCGTCCTCGGCCAGGGCGCCGCCGATGCCGACTGGGTGGTCGGCGAGGGTCTCTTCCTCCCGGGCGTCAACGGCCGTGGCCTGCGCGACATGCACAACCCCGGCACGGCGTACGACGACCCGGTGCTGGGCAAGGACCCGCAGGGTGCGGACATGTCGGCGTACGTCGAGACCACCGACGACAACGGGGGTGTGCACCTCAACTCCGGCATCCCCAATCGCGCGTTCGTGCTGGCCGCGCTCGCGGTCGGCGGCACCTCCGCCGAGGGTGCGGGTCGCATTTGGTGGGCAGCACTCGCCCAGGTGGCCTCCGACGTCGACTTCGCCGGGTTCGCCGCCGCCACGGTCGAGGCGGCCGGAGAGCACGCCGACGTCGTCCGCGACGCCTGGGCGCAGGTCGGCGTCGAGCCGGCTCAGCCCGGTGGCGACGCTGGCGGTGATCGCGCTGGGGCAGCCCCCGCCGTCGTCGAGGTCCGGCGTACCGGCGGCTTCGCGGGCCGTACGACGACCGGCCGCTGCGACCTGTCCGGTCAGGGCGCCCATCTCGACGAGGTGCGCGCACTGCTGTCCCGGGTCGACCTGCGGCCCGAGAAGCCGGCGCGTACCTACCCCGACATGTACTCCTACGTGATCCGGGTCGACGACGACGAGGTCACCCTGGCCGAGACCCAGCTGAGCGACGACCTGCGCCGGCTGACCTCGCTCGTGCTCGAGCAGACCCCCGACCAGGAGTCCTGAGGCGTTGAGTGCACGATCCGTGTCGGTTTCTCCGGAGAAATCGACACGGATCGTGCACTCAACACCGCGTCGCGGCGGGCTGGTCGGGCGACCGAGCTGGTCGGGCGAGCGGGCTGGTCGGGCGAGCGGGCTGGTCGGGCGAGCGGGCTGGTCGGGCGACCGAGCTGGTCGGGCGAGGTCAGCCGGCGCGGGTCGACGCTCAGACGGGTTCGAAGCCCGGCACGTACTGCTCGAGCAGGGCCCGGAACTCCACGGTCGCCTCGAGCTGGCACAGCACGCCGAACCCGCCGAGCCAGACCCGGTGGATCAGCATGTAGTCCGGCGGCAGGTTCAGCTTGAACGCACGCGAGAGGTTCTCCTGGGTCGGGGTGGCCACCCGCACCGTCTGCGACCGCAACCAAGCGCGTGAGAACTGGAAGGACTCGGCGCGCCCGGCGTCCAGGAACGGACCGAGGTAGTCGGCCAGGTCGTCGGGGGAGAAGACCGTGCGCGGCAGCAGGAATCCCTCGTCGCGCAGCCCGTCGACCACCGCGTCCCAGTCGTCGCGGACCCCGCGGGACAGCAGCTCGCCCAGCGGCCGCGGAAAGCCCTCGGGCAGGCGGGCGACCGCGCCGAAGTCGACGACGCCGAGCCGCCCGTCGTCGAGCACCCGGAAGTTGCCGGGGTGCGGGTCGGCATGCATCAGCCCGGTGCGGGTCGGGCCGCAGACCAGGAACCGCGCATAGAGCCCGCCCACCCGGTCGCGCTCCTCCGGCGTACCGGCCTTGATCACCTGCGCCAACGACGAGGTGCTCTCCATCCACGTCGTGACGAGCACGCGCGGGGTGTGGGCCACCACCGCCGGTACGACGAAGTCGGGGTCGTCGGCGAACTCGTCGGCGAAGATCGACTGGGCGGCGGCCTCGAGGGAGTAGTCGAGCTCCTCGGCGACCCGGGCTTCGACCTCGGCAAGCAACGGCTTGATGTCGAGTCCGGGCGCGAGGACGGTGAAGAGGCGGGCCATCCGGCCGAGCTGGCGGAGATCGGAGCGCAATGCCCTGGCCGCGCCGGGGTACTGCACCTTGACCGCGACCTCGGTGCCGTCGGCCCAGGTGGCCCGGTGCACCTGCCCGATCGAGGCGGAGGCGACCGGTGTGGTGTCGAACTCGGTGAACCGCGTGCGCCACTCGTGGCCGAGGTCCTCGGCCAGCACCGAGGTCAGCATGCGTGCCGACATCGGGGGAGCGGAGTCCTGCAGCTTGGTCAGGGCGTCACGGTAGGGCCCGACCAGCTCGTCGGGCAGCGCCGACTCGAAGATGCTCATCGCCTGGCCGAACTTCATCGCCCCGCCCTTGAGCTCGCCGAGGACCTTGAAGATCTGGTCGGCGGTGCGCAGCTGCACCTCGGTCAGCACGGCGCTCGCGGGCCGACCGACCAGGCGCTTGCCGAGGCCGATCGTGGTTCGGCCGGCGTAGCCCATGGGCAGGCTCGCCAGACGAGCCGTCCGCCCGATCGCGGACTGGCGCATCCTCGCGTTCCCCGGTTCCTCACCCACGGCATCGAGCCTAACCGGCCACCCCTCGCGCGAAACCCGGACGAGGGGGGCTCAGAGGGCGCGGTCGAGCGCCGCTTCGACGTGCAGCGTGGTGCAGGGGAACAGTGGCACCTCGACGTCGGCCTGCTCGATGAGCAGCTCGAGCTCGGTGCACCCCAGGATCACGCCCTGGGCGCCGCCGTCCCACAGCTGGTCGAGCAACTCGATGATCTTGCGACGCGAGGAGTCGAGCACCTTGCCGTGCACGAGCTCGTTGTAGATGATCGCGTTGACCATCTCGTGCTGCTCGGCTGCCGGGACCTGCACCTGGAGCCCGTGCGAGGCGATCCGGTCGGTGAAGAAGGTGCGTGACATCGCGAACGTCGTACCGACCAGGGCCACGGTGTCACAGCGACGGGCCTTGGCGGCGTCGGCGACCACGTCGGCCAGGTGCAGCAGAGGGATGTCGACGGCCGCCTCGACCTGCTCGGCCACCCGGTGGAAGGTCGTGGTGCACAGCATCAGGAAGTCTGCGCCGGCCTTCTCCACGCCCCGTGCTGCCTCGGCCAAGATGGCGGCAACGCCGTCCCAGTCCTCGGCCTGGCCGAGCGCGGTCACCTCCGCGAAGTCGACGGAGGCCATCACCGTCCTCGCAGATGAGTAGCCGCCCAGACGCCTCTCGACGCCGAGGTTGAGGTCTTTGTAGTAGGCAGCGCTGCTTTCCCAGCTCATGCCGCCGATGAGTCCGATGGTCTCCACACGGGAAGTCTCCCGTGCCGCGCGGGATTCGGCCACCCCGGGTCTCGTCAGTTGACTCCGGTGTCGACCGGGAGTCGGTCATAGCCGCGCAGGACACGGTTCGGACGACGCACCGGTTGCCCCGCGACCCGCAGGTCGGGGAACCGGGTGAACAGCGTCTCGAGGGCCACCTTGGTCTCCATGCGGGCCAAGCTCGGCCCGAGACAGAAGTGCACGCCCGCGGAGAACGAGAGGTGGTCGGCGGCGTTGTGGCGGCGTACGTCGAAGCGGTCCGGGTCGGCGAACACGACGGGGTCTCGGTTGGCGCCCGAGAGCATCAACAGCACCGCAGTTCCGGCGGGTACGTCGGCGCCGGCGACCGTGGTGTCGGCGTACGCCTGCCGCATGGTCAGCTGCACCGGTGACTCGACGCGCAGGCACTCCTCGACCGTGTTGGTCCACAGGGAGGGGTCGGCCAGGACGTCGTCGAGCTGGTCGCGGTGCTCGTCGAGGAGTACGACGGCACTGCCGATCAGGTTGACCGTGGTCTCGAAGCCGGCCCCGAGCACGAGCAGGCCGGTGGCCGCGAGCTCGACGTCGGTGAGCCGGTCCTCACCGTCGAGGACGGCCAGCTTGCTGAGCAGGTCGTCGCCGGGGGTGCGGCGCAGGCGGGCCACGTGCTGGTCGAACCAGGCATGCATGCGGGCCACGGCGTCGGTGGCCCGGCGGTAGTCGCGCCACGACAGGCCGGGGTCGAGCAGCCGGGCCGCGCCGTTGCCCCAGTGCAGCAGGCTCTCGTGCATCTCGTCGGGAACGCCGAGCACGTCGGCGATCACCGCGAGCGGGAGCAGGGCGGCGTACTCCTCGATGAGGTCGAAGTCGGTGCGACCGCGTGCGGCGAGCTCGTCGAGCAGGGTGTCGGCGATCTCACAGATCCGGGGCTCGAGGGCAGCCACCGCGCGCGGCGTGAAGACCCGTGAGACCAGCTTGCGGTAGCGGGTGTGCTCGGGCGGGTCGACCGCGAGCAACGACGGCGGGTCGACCGGGCCGAAGTGCATCGGGTCGGCGAACGCCCGGTGCAGCCGTCGGACCGGCATCGGCAGCTCGCCGTGGCCACCGCCCACGCCGAACGTGTCGCTGCGCAGCATCTCGTTGACCACGGCGTGACGACTGGTCGCCCAGACCAGCGGACCGGGCACCACCGGAGCGCGCTCGCGCAGTTGCGTCAGCGACGGATAGGGGTCGGCCAGCAGTGCCGGCTCGATGTTCATCCGCGCGACCAGGTCACCCTTGCGGGCGCCGTACCGGATGCCGAAGCGCGAGGTGCCGTGGTCGAGCAGCCAGGCCATCCGGCGGCTGCCGGGCAGCCACGACAGGCGCCCCGGAGCGCTGGGCCTGCGCCGCCGGTCTCGCCCGAGCTGCCCCCGGGAGGCCGCCGACGCGGCCGGTGCGGTCGGCGCCGGAGCGTCTGTGGCGCCGGCGTGGTCGACAGGACAGGCCGACGACGTGTCAGGACGCGTGGACAAGGGGGCCTCCCTGGCTCGTGTGGTTGGCCACACGAGCAGGGTAGCGGGACAGGATCCGCAGCACGCCGGCGTTGCGCTGGCGCAGGTCGCGGAAGAGCCCGGCGCGCTCGTCGGGGTCGAGGTCGCTGTCCAGCTGCGCCTCGACGGCGATCGTCCAGCGGTAGCGCAGCGCGGAGACCAGGTGCTCACGGTCCCCGAAGATCAGCGCGTAGTCGTCGTTCCACGGCACCTCGCCGGTCGGGTCGAGGCGCGTGGTCTCCTCGATCTCGCGCAGGGCCTGCCAGCGGCGATGGGTCTCTTGCCAGGTCATGGTCGTCTCACCTTCAGCCGGTTCGTCACGGTTCACCAGTCGGGTCACCACGTCAGGTGATCGATCTGGTCACCCACGACGCTAGACATCGCGGCGCGTCCGGACATCGCGCTGCGGTACCCAGTCGGGCTCCGACCCTGGTAGGAGCCGCGGACCGTCCACAGAGGGATGGCAGGACCGCGGCGCTTCTCTAGTCTGGGAGACATGTCTGTGGACCTGGGTGCGTTCCTGCACGGCGCACGCGCCCGCATCGAGGACAAGGGCGCCCAGCGCGGCCTCGTCTATCCGTGGTGGATCGCGGTGATCGCCTCGGTGGGGCAGGTCGGCAGCATGGTCGTCGCCGCGATGCAGCGCGACGTGCTGTGGACGCCACAGCCCGTGGCCCTGGCCGTGCTGCTGGTCGCGATTCCCCACGTCTGGCACTTCGCCGTGCGGCCGTGGCTGCACTGGTCGATCGGCACCGTGGTCGGACTGGGTGCGGCGGGCTGGATGCTGACCTCGCCGATGACCGTGGACACCAGCGCCGACGCCACTGTCCTCGCCGTCACGCTGCTGGTCGGCGAGATGACCACCACCGAAGGTGCGTGCGTCGGCCTGTTCGTGGGTGGACTGTCGGTGGCGGTGATGGGCCTCACCGCGGGCGCGGACGTCCTCGAGCTGGGGGTGCCGTCGATGCTGGCCGCGTTCCTGATCGGCTACACGCTGCGCTGGCAGATGCGGGCCATCGTCGCCGAGCGCAACGGGCTGGACAGCGCCCGGGACCGGGCCGCGCTGGAGGAGCGGCAGCGCATCGCCCGTGAGATCCACGACCTGGTCGCCCATTCGCTGAGCGTCACGCTGCTCCACGTGACCGGAGCCCGGCGCGCGCTGACCGAGGATCGCGACGTCGACGACGCGGTGCAGGCCCTCGAGGACGCCGAGCGCATCGGCCGCCAGGCGATGGCCGACATCCGCCGCACCGTCGGCGTGCTGAACAGTGCCCCGCGCACCGACGTCCAGGCCGCACTGCCGGGGGCGGCCGACATCCCGGCGCTGGTCGACGACGTCCGCGCGGCCGGGCTCGAGGTCGACTTCGCGCAGACCGGCGACCCGTCCGGGCTCTCGGAGTCGGCGGGCCTGTGCCTGTTCCGGGCCGTGCAGGAGTCCCTCAGCAACGTGGCCCGGCACGCGCCCTCCACGTCGGCGACGGTGCGGGTCGCTCACACCGCGGACGGCGGTGCCACGCTGACCGTGCGCAACGCGGTCCCGGCCGACGTCCGCAAGTCGGCGTCGGGCGGCGGTCCGGGAGGCTCGGGGCTGGCCGGGATGGCGGCCCGGGTCGAGCAGTTCGGCGGTCGGCTGTACGTCGGTCGCGATCCTGATGATCAGTGCTTCTGGCTGGTCGATCTGGCGCTGCCGCGAGGCGCGCAGAACGATGGGGCAGTCGGTGGTGATGACGTGGTTGACGAGGCCTGTGTGATGCGCAAGTGGGCACGGTGAGGAGGTGGGTGCGGTGACGACGGTGCGGGTGCTGTTGGTCGACGACCAGGAGCTGGTGCGATCGGGCCTGCGACGCATCCTGCGACGGCGCGACGGGTTCGAGATCGTGGGTGAGTGCTCCGACGGCTCGGAGGTGCCGGCCGCGATGGCCGAGCTCGCCGCGGCCTCCGACGCCTCCGACGCCTCCGATGCTGAGCCGGCCGGGGGTCGGGCCGTCGACGTTGTGGTGATGGACCTGCGGATGAAGAGGGTCGGCGGCATCGAGGCGACCCGGCTGCTGCGGGCCGGCCCGGACGGTCCGCCGGTGCTGGCGCTGACCACGTTCGACGACGACGAGCTGCTCTCCGGGGTGCTGCGCGCCGGCGCCGCCGGCTTCGTGCTCAAGGACTCCCCGGCCGAGGACCTGATCCGCGCCGTGCGGGCGGTCGCCGCCGGTGACTCGTGGCTCGACCCGGGCGTCACCGGGCGGGTGCTGACCAGCTACGTGCGCAGCGGACCGACCACGGCCGAACGGCCCGCGGAGCTGACCGCCCGCGAGTACGAAGTGCTCGAGGCGATCGGGCGCGGCCTGGCCAACAGCGAGATCGCGACTGCCCTGCACATCTCGGAGCTCACCGTGAAGAGCCACATCGGGCGGGTCTTCACCAAGCTCGACCTGCGCGACCGGGCCGCCGCGGTGGTCTACGCGTTCGACCACGGCATCGTCCGGCCCGGCAGCGCGTGAGCGTGCCGTAGGTTTCCCCGGTGCGCCGGGGAAACCTGTTGCAGGAGTGTCGCGTCAGACCCGGTGCACCTTGTGCTGCGCGGCCTGGGCGCGGGGCTTGATCACGAGCTCGTCGATGTTGACGTGGGCGGGCCGGGTGGCCACCCACGTGATCGCGTCGGCGACGTCCTCGGCCATCAACGGGTCGGGCACGCCGGCGTACACGGCGTCGGCCTTGGCCTGGTCGCCACCGAAGCGCACCAGCGAGAACTCCTCGGTGTGCACCATCCCGGGGGCCACCTCGCTGACCCGGATCGGCTCGCCGACCAGCTCGAGGCGCAGCGTCTGGGTGACCACCTTGGTGCCGTGCTTGGCGGCCGTGTAGCCGGCCCCGGTCTCGTAGGCGTTGCGGCCGGCGGTCGAGCCGACGTTGATGAGCACGGCGTCGCCGCTGGCCCGCAGCGCCGGCAACAGGGCCTGGGTCACCCGCATCAGACCGACCACGTTCACGTCGTACATCGCCTGCCACTGCTCGGCGTCGGCCGACTCGACCGGCGCCGACCCGAACGCTCCACCGGCGTTGTTGACCAGCACGTGGAGGATGTCTCCGACGGCCCCGGCCAGGCCGGCGACCGACTCGGCATCGGTGACGTCGCAGGCCACCGCGAGACCGTCGATCTCGGCGGCCAACTGCTCGATCCGGTCGGTACGGCGTGCCGCGCAGACCACCCGGAACCCTTGTGCGGCGAGGGCCCGGGCAGTGGCTGCGCCGATCCCGCTGGAGGCTCCGGTGACGACGGCGACGCGACGAGTGCTCATGGGCGCGATTGTGCCGGATCCCCGGACTGGGGTGGCAGGGCCTGTCCATCACCGGCACACTGGGACGTTGGGTACGCCGTCCGGCGTGCCTGCTGTGTGCGTGGAAGGGAAGCATTTTCGTGCGTCCGTTGGCAGCCGTGACCGGGTTCTTGGGCGGAGTGTGCCTCGTTGTCCGGCACTTCCTCGACAACGATGTCCTGCAGTGGCTGGGCTTCGGGCTCCTGGGCGTCGCCGCCCTGTCGATCGGCCTCATGCTGGTGCCGAAGGCCCCGGTGTGGCTGCAGGCGATCGTCGGTCTCGGCGTCGTGGGCCTGGCTGGCTCCGTGCTGGTCACCCTGCACAGCGAGTTGGACGCGGACTCGGTCGACCTGGTCATCGGCATCGTCGCGGTGCTGCTCTTCGCGGTCCTGGCCGTGCGGTGGCGCCGTGCCCGGCAACCACGCGCCCACGGGTCGCACAGTCGCTGAGCCGTCCCCGGGCCCGAGTCTGCAGCATGAGGTCGTCTCGCCTGCCAGTCACGCGACAGTCACCTGCCGGGCACCTGAGGCCGGCCGGGAATAGGCTGCGGCGGGCCGTGGTTGTTGCGGGGATGAGTCCGGGAGGTAGGACGCCTAGATGAGCCGCATCGCGATGATCAGCCTGCACACGTCGCCGCTGGACCAACCCGGCACGGGTGACGCCGGCGGCATGAACGTCTATGTCATCGAGCTGTCCAAGCAGCTCGCCCGCCGTGGCATCGCGGTCGACATCTTCACCCGCGCGACCTCCTCGAGCCTCGACCCGATCGTGGAGTTCTCCGACCACGTCCTCGTGCGCCACGTGCACGCCGGCCCCTTCGAGGGGCTGACCAAGGCCGAGCTCCCCGGGCAGCTCTGCGTCTTCGCGCGTGAGGTGCTGCGGGCCGAGGCGGCCAACCTGCCCGGCCACTACGACGCGGTGCACTCCCACTACTGGCTCTCCGGGCAGGTCGGCGCACTCGCGCGCGACCGCTGGGGTGTGCCGCTGGTGCACTCGATGCACACGATGGCGAAGGTCAAGAACGAGGCCCTCGCCGACGGCGACACCCCCGAGCCGATTGCGCGCGTGCTCGGTGAGGAGCAGGTCGTCGAGGCCGCCGACATGCTGATCGCCAACACCGACCTCGAGGCCAGGCAGCTGATCGACCTGTACGCCGCTGAGCCGTCCCGGGTCGACGTGGTGCACCCGGGGGTCGACCTCTCCGTCTTCCGTCCGCGCATCGACGCGCGTGAGCGCCTCGGTCTGCCCGGCGATGCGCAGGTGCTGCTGTTCGCCGGCAGACTCCAGCCGTTGAAGGCTCCCGACGTACTCCTCAAGGCCGTGCACGAGCTGCTCGCCGACGACCCGTCGCTGCGGTCGCGGCTCGTCGTCCCCGTCGTCGGGGGGCCGTCCGGCTCCGGCCTCGAGCACCCTGAGGCGCTGGCCGACCTGGCCCACGACCTCGGTCTCGACGACGTGGTGCGCTTCGTCCCGCCGGTCACCCAGGACGTGCTGGCCGACTGGTGCTCGGCGGCCACCCTGGTCGCGGTGCCCTCCTACAACGAGTCGTTCGGGCTGGTCGCGGTCGAGGCGCAGGCGGCCGGTGCGCCGGTCGTCGCGGCCGCGGTGGGCGGGTTGCCGACGGTGGTCCGCGACGGCGAGTCCGGCCTGCTGGTCGGCTCCCACGACCCCCGGGACTGGGCACACGCGCTCGGCCGCGTGCTGCGCGAGCCCGGCCTGCACGCGAAGCTGGCCGCCGGTGCGGTCGAGCAGGCCCGTCAGTTCTCGTGGGAGCGCACCGCGGACCGTACCCTCGAGGTCTACCGCAAGGCTGCCGGACTGATGAGGGAGGACGAGGCGATTGTCTCCGCAGGCTGAGGACGAATCCGTCGAGACCGGATCCGTCGAGACCGTGCGTGGCTGGCTCGACGACAACGAGATCGCGTTCGAGCAGAAGGACGACGTCTTCTCGTTCTCGCTGCCCGGGGAACGCAAGCTGGAGACCCCGGTGCGCCTCGACATCGGCACCCACGCGCTCGGCGTGCACGCGTTCGTGTGCCGCAACCCCGACGAGAACCACGAGGGCGTCTACCGCTGGCTGCTGGAGAAGAACCTGCGGCTGTACGCCGTCGCGTTCGCCATCGACCGGCACGGCGACATCTATCTCGACGCGCGACTGCCGCTCTCGTCGTTGAACGCCGACGACCTCGACCGGGTGCTCGGCACCGTGCTGGCCACCGCCGACGAGTCGTTCAACACGATCCTCGAGCTCGGGTTCGCCTCCTCGATCCGCAAGGAGTGGGAGTGGCGTCAGCTGCGCGGTGAGTCCACGAAGAACCTCGAAGCGTTCCGGGGCTGGCTCGAGCAGGAGTAGGTTCCGCCCATGACAACGGTTGCCTACGTGCTCGCGGGGCTCGTCGCCGCGCTGCACCTCTACTTCCTGGTGCTCGAGATGTTCCTCTGGACGGCGCCGGCCGGCCGCAAGGCGTTCGGGCTGACCCCTGAGTTCGCGCAGGAGACCAAGGCGCTGGCCGCCAACCAGGGTCTCTACAACGGGTTCCTGGTCGCCGGGCTGGTCTTCGGGATGGTCCGGGGCGATGATCCGACGATCGCCTTCTTCCTGGCCTGTGTGGTGGTGGCCGGGGTGTACGGCGCGGCCACCGTCAGTCGCAAGATCCTGGTCGTCCAGGCGCTGCCCGCGCTCGTGGGCCTGGTGCTGCTCCTCCCCGCCCTCACCTGATCGACCTGTCGTGAGTTCGGGCTGACCTGTCGTGAGTTCGGGCCGATGACGTCGAACTGGCGACGGGTCGAGGCATTCGAGTCCCAGGCGTCACTTTCGTCACATACCATGCCGAGCATGGCCTTCCCCGGTGTCCTTCCCTCACCTCTGCGCGCGGGCGTGGCGCTCCTGCTCGCGGCTCCACTGTTCGGCGTTCCGCTGGTCGCCGCACCCCTCGCTGCCACGGCTTCGACCGCCGCCGGGGCTTCGACCGCCGCCGCGGGCGTCGTACGACCCGCAGCCGCCGCGAGCGGCGTACGACCCGTGGCGCGAGCGGTGACGCCGAAGGTCCTGACCACCCGCTGGAGCAGCGCTGCCGAGCTCGCTCGCGGACAGCGCAAGGGCGTCGCGGTCAGTGGTGGCTCCCTGGTGATGGCGCCGGTGCCGGCGGGCTCGGCCAGCCTGAAGGACCCGTTCGGCACCCGCCCGGCGGCACGGTTCGACTACGGGACCTGGGTCTCGCCGTGGGCGGCCACCGGCTTCGACGCCACGAACCTGATCGCCTCCTGGAACGCGCGTACCCCGGCCGGCACCTACCTGCGCATCGATGCCCGCACCCGGTCCGCGAGCGCGACCAGCTCCTGGGACAAGGTCGCCGTGTGGGGCTTCACCGTGGAGAGCACCCACCGTCACTCGGGCGACGCGCAGGCCGATGACCTCAACAAGCTGCTGACCGACACGCTCGTCAGTCAACGCGGCACCATGCGCACCTGGCAGGTGCGGGTGACCATGTACCGGCGTACCGGCACCACACTCACCCCGCGCGTCGACTCGCTCGGCGCGGTGGCGGCGAACTTCAGCAAGCGCACCGCCCGGACCTCGCCCACCTCGATGCGTTCGACGTCCGAGATGGCGGTGCCGGGGTTCTCCCAGATGATCCACACCGGTCACTACCCGCAGTGGGACGCCGGCGGCGAGGCGTGGTGCTCGCCGACCTCGACCGCGATGGTGCTGCGCCACTTCAACCGGGGCCCCAAGCCGGCTCACTACGCCTGGACCCACGAGACCGACGGGCAGGTCGACCACGCCGCGCGCTACACCTACGACCACACCTACCAGGGTGCGGGCAACTGGCCCTTCAACACCGCGTACGCCGGGATGTACGGCACTGACGCGTTCGTCACCCGGCTGCTCAACCTGCGTGACGCGGAGCGGTTCATCCGTGCTGGCATCCCGGTCGTGGTCTCGATCGCGTTCTCCCGCGGCGGTCTCGACGGCTCGCCGCTCACCTCGACGCCGGGCCACCTCGTGGTGATCACCGGCTTCGCCGCCGACGGCCGGGTGATCGTCAACGACCCCGCGGCGCCGCGCAACTCGACCGTGCGCCGGGTCTACCGCCGCGACCAGTTCGAGGGGGCGTGGCTCGGAGGCTCGGGTGGTGTCGCCTACGTGATCCATCCGGCGTCGAAGCCGCTGCCCGGCGACTCCGCCCGCTGGTAGTCCCCGGCTCAGGTCGTGACGGGCTGGTCGGCCGGTACGCCGGCCAGTGGCTCGGGCTGCTTGACGCGGGTACGCCGGCGCGAGACGAGCACACCGACCACGCACAGCGCGCCACCGACGTACGCCAGCGCCGGAGGAGTCTCGCCGAGCAGCAGCGCGGCCAGTGCGATGGCGATCACCGGCACCAGGAACGTGGTGATCGAGAGTCGCCCGGCGTCCATGTGGGTCAACGCGAACGCCCATGTCGAGAACGCGAGGGCGGTCGGGAACACCCCCAGGTAGAGGATCCACAGCCATGACGACGTGCTGCCGTGCTGCACCAGGTCGACGAACTCGCCGGTGAACGGGGAGGCGGTGAGCAGGCCGATCACACAGGCCAGGAAGGTGATCTCGAACGGGTGCAGTCGCCGGGTGAGCGGCTTCTGGCAGACCACGCCGATGCCGTAGGTGATCGCCGCGAGAACGGTCAGCACCACGCCCCACAGGTCATGGTCGCCCGAGCCGTTGCTGGCGAACCCGATGATCGCGACCCCGGAGAAGCCGATCGCGATGCCGATCACCAGCCAGCGGGTGAGGCGTTCGTCGAGGAACAGGGCGGCCAGCAACGCCACCAGGAGCGGTCCGACCTGGATCAGCATGGCCGCGGTGCCGGCGTCGATGCGGCGCTCGGCCTCGTTGAGGGCCAGGTTGTAGATGCCGAACCACATCACGCCGCAGGCGATCAGTAGTGCCCACTCCCGTCCGCGCGGCCAGGTCCGCGGACGCCGGAAGACCATCACGCCGAGCACGATCGAGGCGATGCCGAGCCGCCCGATGGTCAGGGCTCCCGGGGTGACCTCGTGGCCCAGGTGGCGGATCGCGACGAACGCGGACGCCCAGCAGACCAACGTGAAACCCGCTGCCGCGGTCGGGAGCCAGGTGCGGGTCAGGGCGGGGGAGTTCGTCACTCGCCAAGCGTAGGGATCGGGGTACCCATCTGCCGAGCGTTTTTCGGACAGCGAAGCGCGACTTCCCGCCGTACTTCCCG
>NZ_BCRJ01000101.1 GCF_001552535.1 Nocardioides jensenii JCM 1364 = NBRC 14755
GGGTTGAACACGAAGGATTCGGCGCTGCTCAATCCCCTTCTTTCTGGTTTGTTCGGCTCCAGTGTGAATCTCGGCTTGGTGGGATATCAGGGACTGGCCGCTGCGCAGGTCTCCCTGCTCGACTTGGTGAATGTCTCGTCGCTCAACGTCGGAACCGTCGACGAACTACTCGCCGCGAATCTGAGTCTGCGGGACTTGTTGAAGGCAGCTGCTGTGGTTGCTCAACGGGACAACCGCAATGACGTCGCGGTGACTCTCAACCAACTTGCTCTCGCCGTGGATGCTGTAGACAAGATCAAGCTCGGCGATCTGGTCGGGGTTGAAGCAGGCGGTGCATCGGCTGGCCAGGTCGGCTTGAACCTGCTCGACCTGGTGACCGGCGGAGCGATGCTGGCGAACGGCAGCAACCTGGTTTCAATCCCTGGACTGCACGTGGTGGTACCTGGCATCAACACCGGGTTCGACGCCAAGCTGAAGGTCATCGAAGCGGCCAAGAAGCAGTGCGGCATCCAGGGAGCCGAGGCCCGTAGCGCTCAGACCGAGCTGGACATCACGGGCAAGCTCCTCGACATGGATTTAGATCTCGGACCGCTCGGCACCGTCCGTGCAGCCACAGGTATTTCTGTTCAGGTTGACCTTGCGCAGGCGAAGGCAGTACTGGCTGACATTGTCTGTGGGGGCGCCACTGCTTCCGACCCAGAAGGCATCGACCTCAGACTTCGAACAGAGCTGGCGTCCACCATCAGTGTGAAGGCCAGCGTGTCCATTAGTGGACAGGCGGGTCTGGATCTCCCGCTCGGGGTTCTTGGTGCGTTGATACGTGCGGTCGTCACGTTGGACAACGTCGGCACCGTGCTCGAGGCTAAGACGGCACAATCGCCGGTACCGGCATTCCCAGTTTCCTTCCGTATCCCTAATGACAGTTACGGAGGCATCAAAAGCTATGGGAGTGGTGTTGTGCTCAACCACGTGGGTGCGACAGCGCTCGGGTTGACGGGACAGGCGAAGGTGAAGGTCTCGATCCTTCCGGAGTTCATCGTACCTATTCAAGGTCCTTTGATCTCGGCACTCACTTCGGGCCTCACCTCGGCTCTCAACCTAGTGGTTGCTCCGGTGGTCAATAACGTGGTGGATCAAGTGACGACGGCGCTCGTGGGGCCTCTCGCCAAACTCTTGGGCCTGAAGGTTGCCGGCGCTGATGTCTCAATGGAGCGTCCTCGGCCAACTTGTGGCAGTCCCCGGCTGGTGGGCTGAGCCCCCTTTCCGTCCACACGCAGATTCGTGTTCGAGATCTGCACAGCGTGCCGTCGTACGGCCCCTGACCGTCTGTAGCTCCCGGGAGTCTTGGCCCAGGAGGTCAAGGACATGGGTTCACGGGCAGCACGACAACAGGCGCTGGGCGCCTACGGCGAAGCGATCGCGGCCAAGCACCTGGTCGATCGGGGGATGGTCCTCATCGACCACAACTGGCGGTGTCCTGACGGCGAGATCGATCTGATCCTGCGCGACGGCACGTCGCTCGTCTTCTGCGAGGTGAAGACCCGGCGATCGGTCTCCCACGGCACGCCGATGGAAGCGGTCACCCAGAGCAAGTTCGCCCGGATGCGGCGATTGGCTGGCGCGTGGATGTCAACCAACGACGTGCACGCCAGCGACATCCGGTTCGACGTCGTCGGCATCGTGGCTCCGCAGACCGGGTCACCAACCGTCGACCACGTGGCCGGGGTCTGCTGATGCCGGTCGCAACCGCCCACTGCGTCGCGCTCGAGGGAGCTGTCGGTCACCTGATCGATGTGCAGGTCGACGTCTCCCAGGGTGTCGTGGTCACCAGCCTCGTCGGCCGTCCGGACGCCTCCATCAACGAGGCCCGCGATCGCTGCCGCACCGCGATCAGCAACAGCCAGTTCGAATGGCCCTCGACCCGGCGGGTCACGATCCTGCTCTCGCCGGCCGACCTGCCCAAACGGGGTACCCACTTCGACCTGGCGATCGCCGTCGGCGTGCTGGCCGCGGCCGACAAACGAAGCACGTTGCGCGACGCGCTCGAGGGAACCGTCCTGATCGGAGAGCTCACGCTGGACGGCCGGCTGCGCACGGTCCCCGGCGTACTCGCGATGACGATGGCGGCCTCGGCCCGCGGCTTCCACCGTGTCTTCGTGCCCGAGCCGCAGGCAGCTGAAGCGGCGTTGGTGCCCGGCATGTCGGTCTTCGGCTTCCGGTCGCTGGCGCAGGTGATCGCTGAGCTTCAGGGGCAGGTGGTTCCCGATGCGCCGCGGGTGGACTGCAACACCTCCGGCAACCTGCTCAGCTGGCAGGGCGACAGTCGCCTCGACGAGGTCGACATGGGCGACATCATCGGCATGGACGACGCTCGCTACGCGATGGAGGTCGCCGCGGCCGGCGGGCATCACATCATGTTGACCGGCCCGAAAGGCGCCGGGAAGACCTCACTCGCCGAGCGGATGCCCGGCATCCTGCCCGACCTCGCGCTCGATGAGGCATTGGAGCTGACCGCGGTTCTGTCGCTCTCCGGAGTGCTCGAGGGCGACCAAGGCCTGGTGACCAAGCGCCCGTTCTTCGCGCCACACCACTCCGCCTCGCGGGTCAGCCTGCTCGGCGGCGGCACCGGCCGGGTCCGTCCGGGCGAGATCAGCCGCGCTCACCACGGCGTTCTCTTCTTGGACGAGTTCCCCCTCTTCAACAACGACATCATCGAGGCACTGCGCCAACCGCTGGAGTCGGGCGAGGTCACGATCGCGCGCGGTGAGGAGACTGCGACCTACCCCGCCCGCGGCATGTTCGTGCTGGCCTGCAACCCCTGCCGCTGCGGCAACTACTCGCCGAACCCGGTCAAGAACAGCTGCACCTGCAAAGAGGTCGCCCGGCGCGAATACCGTCTCAAGCTCGAAGGCCCGGTCATGGACCGCATCGACATCACCCGCCAGATCACGCCCGTCCCGAAGCACATCGGCCGTGACCCGTTGCACCGGCCAGAGACGTCGGCTGAGATCCGCGAACGAGTGACCGCGGCCCGCCGCGTCCAGTCCGAGCGGTACGCCGGTCGGTCGTGGCGGGTCAACGGGCAGGCACCGGGCCCCCTGCTGCGCAACCAGTGGCCGCTCGATGATGAGGCGGCCGCGGCGCTCGATGAGGCCATCTACGCCGGAACCATCACCCGACGCGGCGGCACCCGCGTGCACCGCCTGGCGTGGACAGTCGCCGACCTGGCAGGTGTCGACCGACCAGGTCCTGTCGAGCTGGAGACGGCGCTGGGCCTGCGCACGAGTCAGCCGTTGCCCGCCAAGGCGCTGACGAGGCGGGCGGCCGGATGACCGCATCCCACGACGAACGCTTGGCCCGCGTGGCCCTGTGCATCTTGGCAGAGCCCGGCAACGTGCGGATCCGCAGCCTGGTGGACGAGATCGGCGCCATCGCGCTGCATGACCACTTCCTCCACGACCGCGACCAGGGTGGTGTGCTCAGTGACCTGGCCGAACGCCTGCGTGGGCTCGACCCTGCCCGCGAGCTCGAGCGCGCCACCCGGTCCGGGATCCGGTACGTCATCCCGGGCGACGAGGAGTGGCCCGAGCAACTGGACGCATTGAACGACTGTGAGCCGGTCCAAGAGCGTGGTGGAGCGCCCTTGGGGCTCTGGATCAGGGGTCCGCTGAGGCTCAACGTGCTCAGCGACGCCGTCGGCGTGGTCGGCTCCCGGTCGGCCACGACGTACGGCACGGAGGTCGCCGGAGGCATCGCGGCGTACGCCGCAGACTCGGGCACGTGTGTCGTCTCAGGGGCAGCCTTCGGCATCGACCAGGCCGCTCACCGTGGCGCCCTGGCGGCGCAGGGCGCCACGGTCGCGGTGCTCGCCTGCGGCGTCGACCGGGCCTATCCGGCGGCGCACGCGAGCCTGCTGGCCTATCTCGCCGACCACGGTGCCATCGTGTCGGAGGTGCCTCCCGGAGGGTCGCCCCTGCGCACCCGGTTCCTGGCCCGCAACAGACTGATCGCGGGCCTGTCGCGGGGCACCGTCGTGGTCGAGGCCGCTGCTCGGTCGGGTGCGCTGAACACGGCGAACTGGGCGACGCGGCTCAACCGTCCACTCATGGCAGTGCCCGGCCCGGTGACCAGTCCCCAGTCGGAGGGGTGCCACCAGCTGATCCGCTCCGGAGCCGCGGAGCTGGTCTCCCAGGGCACCGAGGTGCTCGAGCTGATCAAGCCCTCGGGTGAGTACCTCTTCGAGGAACCCCGCGGACCCGAACGCCGCCGCGACAAGCTCCGCTCCCGTGAGGCTCAGGTGCTCGAGGCGGTGCCGGTGCTCACACCGGCCGGCGTCGAATCCATCTCGCGTGCGGCGGGCATCAGTCTGGTCGACGTGTCGCGTGCGCTGAGCAAGTTGGAGTCCGACGGATTCGTCGCCCGCGAGCCGACGGGCTGGCGGTTGAGCGAGAGCGCCCGGTCATGACGTTGTCCACAGGCGCCGGCCGCCCTCTTTTCTGGGGAGTCCACTTCGTCATACGGTGCTGGATGGCACCACCGTTCCGGTGCCGTCTCGGGTGAAGGACGGGTACATGCGATTGCTCCGCAGGCTGATCATCGGATTGACGTGCGCGTCGCTGCTCACCTTCGCGGGGTGTTCGGATGACGACGATCCTTCGGCCGACCCGTCGGAGACGCCGAGCCTCACATCGTCACCCAGTGAGTCCGCGTCGACCTACACGCCGCCGTCCGCAGCCAAGCCGCCCAAGGGTGGCTGGCCCGAGGACAAGCCCGCGACCGAGATCAGCGCCGAGAAGGTGGCGAGGCTCTGGATCAAGGCCCTCAGCAGCGCAACTGTTACGGGTGACACCAGTCGCCTTCGGGCCATGACTACTCCCAAGTGCGAGCAGTGTGCCGAATTCGCCGGGTACATCGAGTCCGACTTCCGTGAAGGCATCGTCGTGAGACCCCGAGGGGCTGCCTACGTCCCCAAGACGCTTACCCTGGCCGACCCCAAGTCGGCCAATCATGTCGAGATACGCATGCTCGTTCGATCTTCCGGAGGGACGCGGAAGGAGTCGTCAAGCGGTGCCCCTTCGAAGTATCCGGCACAGACCAACGAGTGGTTCTTTGTTCTGAGGCTTGTCCGGGGACGATGGAAGATCAATGACCTGGGGCTCATGGGATGAGGATCAAGTGGTTGGTAACTGTGATGCTCGTGCTCCTGGTCGCAGTTCCCACGGCGGTGCCGGAGCGTTCTTCAGCCAGCTGGGTCTGCGAGAAGGTAAGGGTTGCGGAGTATTTCAATGGCAGCGTCAGATACATGACGGTCAAGCGCTGTCACGAGATTCCCGATCCACCGCCCCCCGCGGGAACTACTGCGGAACCATCGGCCACGGTGTCGACTCCTGCCTGCGCCGAGAAGGACAAGATTCTCCGCACGGCGCTGCGTAACAAACAGCATCTCCCGAACATGGTGTGCGGCGCAGCCGGCGGTGGTGGCGGAGGCGGCGCGGGAGCCGCCCCGGATTGGGGAGCCATCGCTCTGATGGCGTTCCGGGATACGGCAATCCCGACGACGAGGACGATCATCCAACCGCCGGGCGGCAAGACGCTGGTCAACTTCGAGACGCTCTTTCGCACCGAGGCGGCCGCGTTCACGCGCACGATGAACCTGCTGGGGGAGCGCATCCAGTTGCGGATCCGTCCGATCTCGTACACCTGGGTGACCGGTGACGGCGATCAGTTCACCACCACGAAGCCGGGGGTCAAGTACGAGGAACGTCTGCCGATGACGGCCTACAACGTGCACAACTACGCGAAGAGGGCCGAAGCCCTGCACCCGCGAGTCGACATCACGTGGAGAGCGACATACCGCGTCGGCAACGGGGCGTGGCTGCCGGTCGCCGGCAGCCTGACCAAGTCCGGACCGGAGACCACCCTCCAGGTCGTCGAAGGTCGCCCCACCCTCATCGAGGCTCGGTGAGGTCGCGGGCGATCGGCTGAACTGAGTGATTCTCAGCAGGCCGGCTCCTGGCGGCTCGCCTCCCGGAGCCGACGCTTCGTCAGACCTAGACTCACTGAGATGGACGACGCCCTGCCCGAAGCGATGATGCGCGTGCTCGCTGACTACGAGCGCCACCTCGCCTCCGAACGGGACCTGACGCCACACACCGTTCGCGCCTACCTGGGTGACCTGGCCTCCATGCTCGACCACGCGCACAGGCTCGGCCACGACGACGTGACCAGTCTCGACCTGCGCACCCTGCGCAGTTGGCTGGCCAAGCAGCAGACCGTCGGCAAGTCCCGTACGACGATCGCACGCCGAGCCACTGCCGCGAGGGTCTTCACCGCCTGGTTGGCCCGGACGGACCGGGCCGCGACCGACGCCGGGAGCCTGCTTGTCTCACCGAAGGCCCACCGACCGTTGCCCGACGTGCTCCGCCCCGACGAGGCCAGGGCGCTGGTCGAACAAGCCGCCGAGCTCGCCGACGACGGCAGCCCGATCGGTATTCGCGATGTCGCCATGCTCGAGACGCTCTACGCCACCGGCATCCGGGTGGGGGAGCTGTGCGGTCTCGACGTCGACGACCTCGACTTCGACCGCAACGTGGCCCGGGTGCTGGGCAAGGGGCGCAAGGAACGAGTCGTGCCATTCGGTGAACCTGCCCGCCTCGCCCTGCGTCGTTGGCTCGAGCAAGGCCGGGCGCAGGTGCGTGTCGAAGGCGCAGGGCCGGCGTTGTTCCTGGGCGCACGTGGCAAGCGGATCGACCAGCGCGCGGTCCGCACGCTGGTCCACAAGCGGATCCGTGACGTGCCCGGAGCCCCCGACATCGGCCCGCACGGACTGCGCCACACCGCCGCCACCCATCTGCTTGAAGGCGGCGCCGACCTACGCACTGTGCAGGAGTTGCTCGGACACTCATCGATGGCGACCACCCAGATCTACACGCACGTGACCAGTGAGCGACTGCGTTCGGCGTACAAGCAAGCACACCCACGCGCCTGAGAGCGGGCCGTGCTCGGCAGTTAGGTTGGGCCGGTGGACAACTCCAAGAACCCGCTCGAGACCTACTTCCGCAACAACTCAGACGGGAGGTTGATCCACAAGTGGCTCCACTACTTCGAGATCTATCACCGTCACTTCGAACGATTCCGCGGTCGCAAGCCCGTGGTCCTGGAGTTCGGGGTCTCGCAGGGCGGTTCCCTGGAGATGTGGCGCGACTACTTCGGTCGCGGCGCCAAGATCCACGGGGTCGACATCAACCCCAAGTGCAAGGAACTCGAACGGCGACGCTCCAAGATCTTCATCGGTGACCAGGCCGACCGTGAGTTCCTGCGTTCGATCGTCGACGAGATCGGCCCGGTCGACGTCGTCATCGAAGACGGCGGGCACCAGTTCGATCAGCAGATCCACACCTTCGAGGAGATCTACCCGACCATGGCGGAGGACGGCGTCTTCCTGATCGAGGACCTGCACACCAGCTATTGGCCGAAGAACTTCGGCGGGGGTGTGCGCAAGCCCGGCACGTTCATCGAATACGCCAAGAACCTCTCTGACCAGCTGAATGCCTGGCACTCGCGACAGCCGAGGAAGTTCCAGGTCGACGAGTTCACCCGGACGACGAAGTCGATGCACTTCTACGACAGCATCATCGCCTTCGAACGCGGCTCCGTGGTTCGGCCCACACACGAGCGTGTCGGAATCAAGACCGTGCACGACCCCGATTGGAAGGCAGCCCGGACGCCCGTGGGACGGGTCGCGAATCGACTGTTGAATCGGTGAGCTGCGCAGGCACCCCGGCTGAGTAGCAGGCCCGGGACCATTGGTCCCGATCCAGGATCAAGCCGGGGACGACGTGACCAGGCCGTGATCGATCGCCGCGCTCAGGAGGCGCTCGTCGTAGGAGATCAGCACGTCGGCACCGTGGTGGAGGGCTGTGGCCAGGTGGAGCGCATCGAGACTCCGCAGCGTGGCGCCCGGGAGCAGTCCCGCCTCGCTGAAGAGGGAGCGCGGAGCGTCGGCGAGGTTGACTCCGCTCAAGGCAGTCGTCACGTCGGCTTGCGGCACGCCCGCGCGGAGTGCTGCCCGTCGCGACTCGGTCTCAAGGAGGATGGAGGACATGCGTCGTCCCGAGCTTCTCGAGTGCAACTCCTCGACGAGGGCAGCCGACTCCGGTTCGTCGAAGACGAGTTTCATGAAGGCCGAGGTGTCGAGGTAGACCTTCACAGCCGATCCTCTCGCAACTCGTCGAGGATCTCCTGAGATGGCCGCGAGATCTGGTGGCGCTCGATCTGGGTCCACGGCTCGACCGCCGTGGCCGGCTTGATGATCTCGGACTCCCACAAGTCGTCAGACGTGGGCGGACGCAGGACGGCCACCACCTCGCCGTGGTTGGTGATCTCGAAGGACTCGCCGCCAGCGACGCGCCGCAGCACCTCGGCGCTCTGATTGCGCAGTTGGCGGTGGGGGATTCGCTCCACGTCGACCCTCCTCATGACTGTCACGGCCTGGTCTCTGGCAGCCGTAGCAATCGTAGCACTCCGGTGATGCCCGACCCCGGTGGCCGAGCGCTGGGGAACAGTCCGCTGTCGGCCCCACCCGGCGGACCGGAGGTGCCTGGGGCGTCGCCCCGTTCCCGACCCAGCCCGTGGAACGGCAGCAGGCGCACCCGGTCGGCGCCGACCAGGTCGAGCGGGTCGAGATAGACGTCGTCGGCGTTGCGGATCAGCCCCCAGTGCAGGCACGAGGCCGGCAGGCAGTGGGAGCCGCCGAGCTGGAGACGCCCGATCGCCGTGCCGGCCTCCACGGGCGTGCCGACCGCGATCGTCGCGACCACCGGCTCGTAGGTCGTGCGGGTGGCGCCGTGGGAGACCACGACGACCGAGCGGCCGGCGATCACCCCGGCGAACGAGACCGTGCCGGACAGGGCGGAGCGCACGAGCTGACCGGGCGATCCGGCCAGGTCGACGCCACGGTGACCGGCACCCCACCGCGTGTCCGGGGGATCGAAGCCGGACACGACGGCGGGGCGCGGAGCCAGCGGCCAGACCCCGTCGGGGCGGTCGCTCGCGGCTGCGGATCTGGTCACGACACCGCCCGCCACCAGGGGGACGATCACGGTGACGAGGGCGATGAGGAACCTGATGCGCATGCCCTCAGCCTGTGCGGATCCGGGGAGGTCCGGAGCCGCAGAAGGGCCAACTGTGGAAAACTTCGACACCGACTCGCATGTGGACGAAAAGTGGCTTGCCAGTGGACCCGATACCCGGTGCCCATCACGATTGGTCGGGCGGGCCCTCCATCAACTAGTCTGGTCCACGCAATCCATCCGTGGATTGACTTCGCACGCTCGCACACCGCGACGCACCCCCGGGTGCCCGTGGGCGGCGTACCTCAGTTCCGGCTCCGGCCGGATCGGTGCGCCGCGCGGCGTCAGGGTAGTCGGCACCCGTCGGCTGCACGAACTGAAAACAACAGTGGTCGGCAATCCGGCCCCGCCTCTCCGCGACCTGAGCAGCAGACAGTGGAGCCGAAGGCGGGCACCAGCGGTGAGCGGGCCACGCAACAGGAAGAAGAACCATGGCAGTCGTGACCATGCGCCAGCTCCTCGAGAGCGGCGTCCACTTCGGACACCAGACCCGTCGCTGGAACCCGAAGATGAAGCGCTTCATCATGACCGAGCGCAACGGCATCTACATCATCGACCTGCAGCAGTCGCTGGCCTACATCGACCGCTCCTACGCCTTCATCAAGGAGACCGTCGCCAAGGGCGGTGTCGTGATGTTCGTCGGCACCAAGAAGCAGGCCCAGGAAGCGATCGCCGAGCAGGCGACCCGCGTCGGCATGCCCTACGTCAACCAGCGTTGGCTCGGCGGCATGCTCACCAACTTCCAGACCGTGCACCAGCGGATCAACCGCCTCAAGGAGCTCGACGAGATCGACTTCGACGATGTCGCGGGCTCCAACCGCACGAAGAAGGAACTGCTCCAGATGAAGCGGGAGCGCACCAAGCTCGACAAGACCCTCGGTGGCATCCGCGAGATGACGCGTACGCCGTCCGCCGTGTGGATCGTCGACACGAACAAGGAGCACCTGGCTGTCGAGGAGGCCCGCAAGCTGCGGATCCCGATCATCGGCATCCTCGACTCCAACTGCGACCCCGACCTGGTCGACTTCCCGATCCCGGGCAACGACGACGCCATCCGCGCCGTCGGCCTGCTGACCCGCGTGGTCGCCGACGCCGTCGCCGAGGGCCTGATCGCCCGCTCCGGCGCGAAGACCGACGGTGGCGCTTCCGGCGGTACGGCGGAGCCGCTGGCCGAGTGGGAGCGCGAGCTCCTCGAGGGTGACGCCGCGAAGACCGCTGTCGACGCGACCGGCGGCGACGCCGCGACCGAGACGCCGGCCGCCGAGGGCACCGGTGCCGCTGCTGAGGCCCCCGAGGCCGCTGCCGTCGCCGAGACTGCTGTCGAGGCGCCCGCCGAGACCGAGATCAAGCCGCTGGCCGACACCTCCGCTGCCACCGAGGGCGAGTTCGGTCCCGACTCGGCTCCGGCCAACGAGGACAACTCGGCTCCCGAGGGCTTCGAGATCAAGGGCAACAAGGACTCGATGAAGTTCCACGCCCCGTCGAGCCCTTGGTACGGCCGCACCATCGCCGAGGTCTGGTTCAAGAGCGCCGAGGCCGCCGAGGCCGCGGGCTTCGTCAACGCCGAGCACAAGGCCGAGGACAAGGCCGAGGACAAGGCTGACGACAAGGCCTGACACGACCCGGGCCGCGAGGCCCGAGCCGTTCGCATCTCGCTTCACCGGCGG
>NZ_BCRJ01000102.1 GCF_001552535.1 Nocardioides jensenii JCM 1364 = NBRC 14755
GGGCGCGGCCGCCGTTCACATAGATCACCTGTTCACCGAACACATCTGAACTTCGAGGAAGAAGAAGGATCATGGCTAACTTCTCCGCAGCCGACGTCAAGAAGCTCCGCGAGCTCACCAGCGCCGGCATGATGGACTGCAAGAAGGCGCTCGACGAGGCCGACGGCAACTTCGACAAGGCCGTCGAGCTGCTCCGCGTCAAGGGTGCCGCCAAGGCCGCCGCCCGCGGCGCCGAGCGCGAGGCCTCCGCCGGGCTGGTCGCCAGCTCCGGTGGCGCCCTGGTCGAGCTGAAGAGCGAGACCGACTTCGTCGCCAAGAACGAAGAGTTCATCCTCACCGCCCAGCGCATCGCCGACGCCGCCGACGCCGCCAAGGCCGCCGACACCGAGGCCCTCAAGGCGGTCGAGCTCGACGGCAAGACCGTCGGCGAGGTCGTCGAGAACCTGGCCATCACGATCGGTGAGAAGATCGAGCTCGGCAACGTCGCGTACTTCGACGGTCCGACCACGGTCTACCTGCACAAGCGTGCCGCCGACCTCCCGCCGGCCGTTGGCGTCCTGGTCGAGTACGACGGCGACGAGGCTGCCGCCAAGGCCGCCGCGATGCAGGTCGCCGCGCTCAAGGCGCAGTACCTCACCCGTGACGAGGTGCCGGCCGACATCGTCGCCGCCGAGCGCGACGTCCTGGAGAAGAAGACGCTCGAGGAGGGCAAGCCCGAGGCTGCCGTCGCCAAGATCGTCGAGGGCCGCATCGGCGGCTTCTTCAAGGAGATCGTCCTGCTCGAGCAGGAGTCGGTCGTCGAGAGCAAGAAGACGGTCAAGGCCGTCCTCGACGCCTCCAACACCACCGTGAAGCGGTTCGCCCGCTTCGAGGTCGGCGCCTGATCCAGGCACCCCTCACCACGATGACCTCCCTCAGCCGCGCGCTGAGGGAGGTCGGCGTCATTCTGGGCAGGTTGCGACTCGCCCTCCCGGCGCTGCTCCTGGTCGTGACGACTGGTTGCTTCAGCGATTCACCGGCCACGCCCGACCAAGAGACGGCCCGGCCAGACGCGGGACACGTGGTCCATCCCGGTCCCGTGCTCGGCGTACCCGCCGATCGGGAGGACCCGGCCTCGCACGCGGTCGTGGCCAGGATCCTCGAGTTGATCGAGAACACGCCCGCGGGGGAGCGGATCCGCATCGTCGGCCGCTCGTTCTCCCTCCAGCCCGTCGCGAGCGCCATGATCGCGGCCCATGAACGCGGCGTGCGCGTGCAGATCGCGATCAACGGAGCCGCCTCGCGAGACTTCAAGGCCGTCGCCCGCATGACCGAGGCGTTCGGCACCGACCGGAGCGCCGACTCCTTCGTGCACCTCTCACCGCGCTCGGCGCCGCGCTCCCACCAGAAGATCTGGACCTTCACCCGCACCGGCGAGTCCCGACGGGTTGTCCTCTTCGGGTCGGCGAACCTCAGCTATCTCTCCCTGCAGCAGTACAGCGACATGTACGTCTTCGTGGGGCGTGATCGTCTGTGGCGGGTGGCCCAGCGCAACTTCCGCGACCGGGCAGGGTTGGCCCCCGGCAGCACGCACGGACTGAACGCCCGGTTCGGCCACGATGAACTGTGGCTCTATCCCAAGGCCGAGGGAACCACCGACCCCGTGCTCCAGGTGCTGGCTCCGCTGCCCGCCGACCAGATGACGCTGCGCATCGTCGCCCACGCCTGGTACGGCCCGCGCGGTGACCGGATCGCCCGGACAGCGGTGGACAAGTTCCGCGCCGGTGCGCGCGTGGAGGTCATCGGCGCCACGGTGGGAGACAGCGTTCGCGCAATTCTCGAGAACGCCGGCGTCCCGGTGCACCCGGGCAGGTTCGCGAACGGCGAGGACGTGCACAACAAGCTGATGCTGGTGCAGTGGGTCGACCAGGCGGGCAAGCGCCGACGTACGATCCTGACCGGCAGCGACAACTGGGCGGCCGAGTCCTTCGAGCGCTCCGAGGGCGTGATGGCGATCGATGCCAGTCACGGGCCTGCCTGGTCTGCCTACCTGCACTGGTACGCCGGGCTTCGGGACAGGTCCGTGCGATAGGTTTCACCCGACGATCCACCTCCACGAAGGGATGCCCAGTGTCGGCGTACAAGCGAGTCCTGCTCAAGCTCTCCGGTGAGGTCTTCGGCGGCGGCAAGGTCGGACTCGATCTCGACGTGATCAGCGCCATCGCCAAGGAGATCGCCGACGTCGCCCGCAGTGGCGCCCAGGTGGCGATCGTGGTCGGTGGCGGCAACTTCTTCCGCGGCGCCGAGCTGCAGCAGCGCGGCATGGAACGCGCCCGCGCCGACTACATGGGCATGCTCGGCACGGTGATGAACTGCCTGGCTCTGCAGGACATGATCGAGCAGGCCGGCGTCGAGACCCGCGTGCAGACCGCGATCGCGATGGGCCAGGTCGCCGAGCCCTACATCCCGCGCAAGGCCATCCGGCACATGGAGAAGGGTCGTGTCGTGATCTTCGGCGCCGGTGCCGGCATGCCGTTCTTCTCCACCGACACCGTGGCCGCCCAGCGCGCGCTGGAGACGCGCTGCGAGATCATCCTGATGGGCAAGCAGGGTGTCGACGGGGTCTACGACTCCGACCCCAAGACCAACCCCGACGCGGTGAAGTTCGACGAGCTCTCCTACGACGAGTACCTCACCCGCGACCTGAAGGTGGCCGACTCGACGGCGATCAGCATGGCGCGCGACAACAACATGGACATGGTGTTCTTCAACCTCTCCACCCCGGGCACCATCGCCCGCGCGGTGAAGGGTGAGAAGATTGGCACGCTCGTGAGCGCGAGCGCCTGACTCAGCGCGCCGTACGACGACCAGCAGCGACATCCGTAGCGACATAGGAGAAACCCGTGATCAACCAGGTCTTGTCAGAAGCCGACTCGAAGATGAGCAAGTCGGTCGAGGCGACCCGCGAGGAGTTCGCGGCGATCCGGGCCGGCCGTGCGAACCCCACCATGTTCAGCAAGCTGACCGCGGAGTACTACGGCTCCCAGACGCCGCTGCAGCAGCTGGCGACCTTCACCTCGCAGGACGCCCGCACGATCCTGATCGCTCCCTTCGACATGAGTTCCATCGGAGCCATCGAGCGCTCGATCCGCGACTCCGACCTCGGCGTCAACCCGGCCAACGACGGCAAGACGCTCCGCTGCGTCTTCCCCGAGCTGACCGAGGAGCGTCGCAAGGAGTACATCAAGATCGCCAAGGCGAAGGCCGAGGACGGCCGGGTCTCGGTGCGCAACGTGCGCCGTACCGCCAAGCAGTCGCTGGAGAAGCTCGAGAAGGACGGCGACGTCGGCAAGGACGACGTCACCGGAGCCGAGAAGAAGCTCGACGCCTCCACCAAGAAGCACACCGACGCGATCGACGAGATGCTCAAGAACAAGGAAGCCGAGCTGCTCGAGGTCTGAGCAACCACCTATGACTGCTGCCACGCCTCCCGCCGCGCCCAAGAAGGACTACGGCCGCGCCGGACGAAACCTCCCTGCCTCGATCGCCTCCGCGGTCGTGCTGCTCGGGGCCATCGCCCTGTCGCTCGCGTTCTGGAAGACCGCCTTCATGGTCATCGTCGCGGTCGCGGTCGTGGTCGCGGTGTGGGAGCTGCGGCGTGGTCTCACCGCCCACGACATCGACCTGCCCGAGCAGCCGTTGATGGCCGGCGGCATCGTGATGGTCGTGGTCGCCTACTTCTGGGGTGCGCCGGCACTGGTCACCGCCACTGCGGTGACCGCGTTGATCATCATGTTGTGGTTGCTGCGCCGCGGCGTCGACGGCTACGTCAAGAACGCCACGGCCTCGGTGTTCACGCTGATCTACGTGCCGTTCCTCGGCTCGTTCGTGGCACTGATGCTCGCCGAGGGTGGCGCCACCGGCTTCGACCGGTGGGACGACGGCGTCAAGGGCATCATCACCTTCATCCTGATGACCGTTGCCTCCGACATCGGCGGCTACGTCGCCGGCGTGCTGTTCGGCAAGCACCCGATGGCGCCGGTGATCTCCCCGAAGAAGTCGTGGGAGGGCTTCGCCGGCTCGTTCATCGCCTGTGTGGCCGCGGGGGTCTCGCTGGTGGTCTACCTGCTCGAGGGTGACTGGTGGGTCGGCGTCATCCTCGGTGCCATTGCCGTGGTCATGGCCACGCTCGGCGACCTGTGCGAGTCGGTGATGAAGCGCGACCTCGGCATCAAGGACATGTCGCAGATCATCCCCGGGCACGGTGGTCTGATGGACCGCCTCGACTCACTGCTGGCGACCATCGCCCCGATCTGGTTGTTGTTGCACTACCTGGTGTTCTGACCCGTGAGTGACCTGGCCAGTCGCACCCTGTCGCTCGAGGGCGGGTTGTTCGGTGGGCCGGTGCTGGTCATCCTGGGCTATCTCATCGGTCTGGAGGCCGGTCTCGTCTGGGACGACGCCATGCTGCTGGCCCTCCTGGGGCTGCCCGTCCTGGTCGCCGTGCCGTTCCTGTTCGTGCGCACACAGCGGGGGAGTGCTCTGCGCTTCATGGTCGGCGCGGCGCTGGGCCTCGCAATCATGGTCGTGGTGGTCTTCGGAGGCATCTCCCTGGTCGCCGGCATGCTCTCGGACCCGGCCTGAGCCTGGTCTCGGCCGAGCCCCGGCTGCCCGGCGCGCCGGTGCGGCTACCAGCCGAGGAAGACCTTCAGCCCTGAGCTGATCAACCGCTGCCACTCCGCCTCGCTCCACTCGCCCTCCGGGGCGCCGTACTGCACGGCGATCAGGTAGGTGTCGAGCGAGCGGGCCACGAACCGTGAGCGGTAGGTGACCCCGGCGGTCGTGCGATAGGTCAGGTCCTGCTGGACGAACTCGATCGTGCCGTGGTCGGACTGGATGATCGCGGTGCCGTAGGTGGGCGTCGAGATCTTCTGCAGCTGCGAGTTGGCGGACAGGTCCCGGCGGAACTTCTCCAACCAGGCCTTGGAATCGGCCGCATCCGTGCCGTTCGGGCCCTGCTCCTTGAGCTGGTAGGACGTGAACAGGGCGTCGCTGCCCTCGTGGGTCAGCTGGTTGACGCCCTTCTGATCGCGGGTCTCGAAGGTCCAGCCCTTCACCAGTGCCGGGAACGCCCACATCGGCGACGTCGTCGGAGGTGGCGCGTCCGTGGTCAGCGGCAGTGTGCTCAGGTCGTCGGTCGGCGCCGATGTCGGGTCGGTCGGTGCGGGCGACTCCGTCGTGTCCCCGGTCTCGGACGTCGACGGGCTGGCCGGGTCAGCAGAGGACGTGCCGGAGCCGGACTCGTCGGTGCACGCCGCCAGCGGCAGGAGTACGACGACCGCGGCCGCCAGTCCACGGCGTAGATGGAACCTCATGTGCTGCCTCCAGCTCGATGGAACCGTCGGCGCGCCCGACTCGTCCCATCGTTGCCCGGTGACGGGTCGGGCAAACCGGTGACCGTCACAACGGGCGATCGAATTCACGACGGGTCGATGGGCGTGCCCCGGCGCCGACCGGTTGACCCTCACCAGGGGCGACTCGGGCTGGGATTCTCCGCGAAGTGGCCTCGGGTGGGACACTGGTGCGGTCATGACTGAGCCGAACTCGCCCGAAACCAAGTCGACCGAACCCACACCGGTGGAGCCGATCAAGACGCTGCCGTTGGTGTTCGACGAGCCGCGCGGACGCAAGAAGCCGCCGCGGCACCTTGCCGACCTCGACGAGGCCGGACGCAAGGAGCTGCTCACCGAGGCCGGGTTGCCGGGCTTCCGTGCCAAGCAGCTCTCGAACCACTACTTCGCGCGACTGGTCGACGACCCGGCCGAGATGACCGACCTGCCGGCCGGTCAGCGCGACGAGCTGGTCTCCACGCTCCTGCCGAACCTGATGACCCCGCTGCGCACGCTCGAGGCCGACAAGGGCAAGACCGTCAAGACGCTCTGGAAGCTCTTCGACGGATCCCTGGTCGAGTCGGTGCTCATGCGCTACCCCGGCCGGGTCACGATGTGCGTCTCCTCCCAGGCCGGCTGCGGCATGGCCTGCCCGTTCTGCGCCACAGGCCAGGGTGGCCTGCAGCGCAACATGTCGACCGCCGAGATCGTCGAGCAGGTCGTCGCCGGGGCCCGTGCCCTCCAGCGCGGCGAGATCGCCGGCGGCCCGGGCCGGGTCTCCAACGTGGTCTTCATGGGCATGGGTGAGCCGATGGCCAACTACAAGGCGATGATCGCCGCCGTACGCCGCTTCGTCGAGCCGGCGCCGGCCGGCCTCGGCATGTCCGCGCGTCACATCACCGTCTCCACCGTCGGCCTCGTGCCGCGAATGCTCCAGCTGGCCGAGGAGGGCATCCCGGTCACGCTGGCGCTCTCCCTGCACGCGCCCGACGACGAGCTCCGCAACGAGCTGGTGCCGATCAACACGCGCTTCTCCGTGGCCGAGACCGTCGCGGCCGCATGGAACTACGCGTCGGTGACCAAGCGTCGTGTCTCCATCGAGTACGCCATGATGCGCGACATCAACGACCAGGCCTGGCGTGCCGACCTGCTCGGCGACGTGCTCAACTCGTACGGCGACTGGGGCTGGGTGCACGTCAACCTGATCCCGCTCAACCCCACCCCCGGCTCCAAGTGGACCGCCTCCGACCCCGAGGACGAGCGCGAGTTCGTCCGCCGGCTCGAGGCCAAGGGCATCCCCACCACGGTCCGCGACACCCGCGGCAGCGACATCGACGGAGCCTGCGGGCAACTCGCCGCCGTGGAGTGACCCAGCGCTGCCGACCGAGGTCACAGTGCACCGTCCTGGTTGCAGCATGCGACTGCGATCCGGTGCACACGCCGGGAACCCGGCCTGATCGAGCGCCGACGGAGGTTGGCGAGCGGTTCACGTGTCGTCCACCCCGATCTCCGTGTCCGTTCCGGCGTGATCCCTAACTTCGAATCAGAGGTTGCACCCGATTCGAAGGGGACATGATGCGCCACCGTCGCAGGACTCTCACCACGCCGGCAGTGACCAACCTTCACGAGCTCCCCGCCACGACCAGCCGCCTCCGGGTGCTCGTCGTGGCGGAGTCGTTCCTGCCCCAGATCAACGGCGTCACCAACTCCGTACGCCGGGTGCTCGAGCACCTGGCCGCACAGGGACACGACGCCGAGCTGGTCGCTCCGACCGGCCCGGTCGAGTACGCTGGCTTCCCGGTGACCCGGGTGCGTGGGGCGCGACTGCCGTTCTACAAGGAGTTCCGCATCGGCCTCGAGTCCCGTCGCCGCCTGCGTCACACGATGCAACGGTTCCGGCCGGACGTCGTACACATCGCCTCGCCGGCCACGCTCGGCTACCAGGCGGCGAAGGCGGCCCACGACCTCGGCATCCCCACGGTCGCGATCTACCAGACCGACCTGGTCGGGTTCGCCGCGCAGTACGACGTACCGGGTGGGGCGGCTGCGATGGCCGCGTTGACCCGCAAGATCCACGTCGGCGTGACCCGGACCCTGGCGCCCAGCACGGCCAGCCTGCGCCAGCTCGAAGAGATGCGGCTGCCCGGCCTGGCCCTGTGGCCCCGCGGGGTCGACCTCGACCAGTTCGCCCCGGCGCACCGGTCGGCGCAGCTGCGGGCCGAGCTGGCTCCCGACGGGGAGCTGCTGGTCGGCTACATCGGCCGACTGGCCGCCGAGAAGGAGCTCGACCTGCTCACCCACCTCGATGACATCGACGGCATCCGTCTGGTCATCGTCGGTGGAGGACCGGAGGAGCAGAACCTCCGCCGGCTGCTGCCGAACGCGGCCTTCCTCGGCCTCCTGCACGGCGCGGACCTGGGCGCGGCCTACGCGTCGCTCGACGTCTTCGTGCACACCGGCCGGCACGAGACCTACTGCCAGGCGGCCCAGGAGGCGCTCGCGTCCGGCGTCCCCGTGGTGGCACCCCGCTCGGGTGGCCCGATCGACGTGGTCAGCCCGGGCGCCGGCTTCCTCTACGACCCGGGCAACGGGGTCGACCTGCGCGCCGACGTGATGCGTCTGGTCGCCGACCCGCTGCTGAGGCACCGGATGTCACTGGCCGCCCGCCGCAGCGTCGAGGGCCGCTCCTGGTGGGCGGTCAACGAGACGCTCGTCGGGCACTACCGCGACGTCGTCGGACGAAACCACGGCACACGCCGGCTCGGCGTGGCCAGCTGAGACCACGAGACCAGGAGGACACCGTGACCACACGCATCTCCGTCATCGGCACCGGCTACCTCGGCGCCACCCACGCGGCAGGCATGGCCGAGCTCGGCTACGAGGTGATCGGCGTCGACACCGACGCCGCGAGGATCCAGGCCCTGGCCGCCGGACAGGTGCCGTTCTACGAGCCCGGGCTGCCGGAGCTGATCACCAAGCACGTGGCCTCGGGGCGCCTGCGCTTCACGACGTCTCTCGAGGAGGCCGCCGGGACCGCCGACGTCCACTTCGTGTGCGTGGGCACGCCGCAGGGAGTCAACGGTGCCGCCGACGTGAGCTTCCTGCACGCGGTGATCGACAAGCTGGTGCCCGCGCTGCGCCGGCCGGCCCTGATCGTCGGCAAGTCGACGGTGCCGGTGGGCACGGCCGAGAGCCTGCTGCCCCGTGTCGCCGCCCTGACGCCGCGTGGCGTCGACGTCGAGCTGGCCTGGAACCCCGAGTTCCTGCGGGAGGGACACGCCGTCCACGACACCCTGCACCCCAACCGGCTGGTCTTCGGCGTCACCTCGCCCGCCGCCGAGTGGGCGCTGCGCAACGTCTACGCGGCCGCGATCGCCGAAGGGGCGCCCGTCGTGGTGAGCAACCTGCCGACGGCGGAGCTGGTGAAGGTCTCGGCGAATGCCTTCCTGGCCACGAAGATCTCCTTCATCAACGCGATGGCGGAGCTGTGCGAGCTGACCGGTGCGGACGTCACCTCCCTGGCCGATGCGCTCGGCCACGACGACCGCATCGGTCGCAAGTTCCTCGGCGCGGGCCTGGGTTACGGCGGCGGCTGCCTGCCCAAGGACGTGCGCGCCCTGGTCGCCCGGGCCGAGGAGCTGGGATCGGGGCGATCCGTGGAGTTCCTGCACGGTGTCGAGGCGATCAACGACCGGCGTCGGGACCGCGTCGTGGACGAGGCGCTCTCGGTGCTGCGCCACGTCGACGGCCGTGCCTTCGGACGGGTGGCGGTGCTCGGCGCGTCGTTCAAGCCGCTCTCGGAC
>NZ_BCRJ01000103.1 GCF_001552535.1 Nocardioides jensenii JCM 1364 = NBRC 14755
AAGCCGCTCTCGGACGACGTCCGTGACTCGCCGGCGCTCGACGTGGCTCGCCGGCTCCGTGCGGCCGGCGCATGGGTGACCGTCTACGACCCGCAGGCCTCGGTGCCGGCGCGGTCCGTGGCGCCCGAGCTGCGGTACGCCGCCAACGCGGTTGCCGCCTGCCGCAAGGCCGACGTCGTGCTCCACCTGACCGACTGGGCCGAGTTCCGTGAGCTCGACCCGGCCGCGTTGCGTCGGGCGGCCCGGGGGAGCGTGCTCATCGACGCGCGCAACTCCCTCGACCCGCAGCCGTGGCTGGCCGCCGGGTGGGACGTGCGGACCCTCGGCACGCTGGTGGCTCAGGGCGCGTCCGTCGGTCGGCCGCAGGCGAAGGAACTTGCCGACCTGGCGTGAGTTTGGCCGCGACCCTGCGGTGGCATGCTGGCGAACGCACCCACTCACCGCAGGGAAGAGGATCAACGCATGTCGGCACGCCCCCGAACGATCGAGCAGGTCGAGCTGACCAAGGCCACCGGGATCCTCGACGAGATCTCCGGCGCCTTCTCGAAGAAGATCGTGGGCCAGGAGCAGCTGCGCACCTCCCTGCTGGTGGCGCTGATGGCCGAGGGGCACATCCTCCTCGAGAGCGTCCCCGGCCTGGCCAAGACGCTGGCCGCCTCGACCCTGGCCAAGGCCGTGCGCGCCGACTTCGCGCGGATCCAGTGCACCCCCGACCTGCTGCCCTCCGACATCATCGGCACCCAGGTCTATGACCCACGCAACCACGAGTTCGAGACCCAGCTCGGGCCGGTGCACGCCAACTTCGTGCTGCTCGACGAGATCAACCGGGCCAGCGCCAAGACACAGTCTGCGATGCTCGAGGCCATGCAGGAGCGGCAGACCTCGATCGCCGGAGTGATCCACCCACTGCCCACACCGTTCATGGTGCTGGCCACCCAGAACCCGATCGAGGAGGAGGGCACCTACGTCCTCCCGCAGGCCCAGATGGACCGCTTCCTGCTCAAGGAGGTCGTGGAGTACCCCAACGACACCGAGGAGCTCGAGGTCCTCGACCGCTACGACACGGGCGCCCTGGGCACCGGCAGCACCGTCGCCTCCGTGGTCACCCCCGAGCAGGTCGGCTATCTCCAGCGTCTCGTCGAGCGGGTGTACGTCGACCCGGTGATCAAGCGCTACATCGTTGCCCTGGTGCATGCCACCCGTGCGACCGAACGAGTGCTGGGGCCGGAGCAGGGCCGCTACGTGGAGATCGGTGCCAGCCCCCGCGGCACGATCGCGTTCTACCAGGTGGCTCGAGCACTGGCGGTGATCAACGGCCGCAACCACGTGATCCCCGAGGACGTGCGCCACCTGCGCCACGCGATCCTGCGTCACCGCATCCACCTCAACTTCGAGGCACTGGCCGAGCGGGTCAAGCCGGAGATGGTCATCGACGCCGTGTTCGCCGCCGTCCCGTCGCCCTGATCGGTCGCGCAATGACAGCCCACCTGACCCGGGTCAAGGCCCGCATGTCGATCCACGCGCACAGAAAGGTGCGTGGCCTTCTCGAGGGCGAGTACGCCTCGATGCACACCGGCCGCAGCATGGACTTCACCGACCTGCGCGAATACGTGCGCGGCGACGACGTGAAGGACATCGACTGGAAGGCCTCGGCGCGCAGTCGCGCGCTGCTGGTCAAGCGCTATGCCGCGGCCCGCAAGCACACCATCCTCCTGGTCGCCTCGACCGGGCGCAGCATGGCCGCGATGAACGACCTCGACGTGCCCAAGCGCGACCTCGCGGTGATGGTCTCGGGCGTGATCGGCTATCTCGCGGTGCGTCACGGCGACCGGGTCGCCCTGGCGTACGGCGACGCGACACAGACCCACCAGATGCCGCCGGCGAGCGGTGAGCTCAACCTGGAGCGCCGCCTCTCCGCCATCCATGACAACACGGCACCGACCTCGCCCGCCTCCGACCTGACCGGCTTGCTGCAGTACGTCGCCCGCACCGTGCGCCGCCGCACGATCATGGTGGTCATCTCCGACGAGTACACGATCGACACCGGCCTCGCTGCGGTGTTGCGTCGCCTCGCCGTGCAGCACGAGGTGCTCTTCGTCTCGATCGGCGACCTCGACCCGACCTCGATCCCGTCGACCGGCAACGTGGTCGACATCGACTCGGGGAACGTGGTGCCCGAGTGGGCACGCTACGACGAGACCTTGCGCCGCGAGTACGCCGCTCTGTTGACCGGGCAGGCCACGAGCATGCGCCGTGAGCTCGACTCGCTGGGCATCGTGCACGAGACCGTGCACGACGACGGAAGTGCGATCCGCGCCGTGCTGCGTCTTCTCGAGAGGCACCGCCATGCCGGACGCCGATGAGTTCTCGGGCCCGGTCGACTACTCGTCGCTGTGGCTCTGGTTGGCGATCGGAGCGGTCGTCCTGGTCGCGCTGTTCTACCTCGTCGTGCTGGTCTGGTCGCACGGTGGTCAACCCAAGGCACCGCGCCCCGGCAACGTGCCCACCGCCCGCACCCGGGCGATGGGCGAGATCGACCGCATCGGGCACCAGGTGCACGGCGGGCAGCTGCCCGAACGCACGGGCTACCAGCAGCTGAGCACCGTGATCCGTGACTTCGTGGCGGAGGTCTCCGGTCTGCCCACGCGCAGCATGGCGCTGGCCGACCTCCGGGCAGCCGGCGTTCCCCACCTGGCCGAGACCATCGCGCTGATCTACCCGCCGGAGTTCGCCCCGGACGGCGGCGCCATCGAGCCGTTCGGCGCGACGCTCGACCGCGCTCGCTGGTTGGTGGGCTCATGGAGCTGAAGTGGACCTGGTTGGTCATCGCCCTCGCGGTGATCGTCGTGGTGTGGCTGGTGGTGTGGTTCTTCCCGACCCCGTTCCGTCGCTCACCGCGCAACGCGGTGCTGGTCGCGCATGCCCAACGACTGCGGGGGATCCCGCGGTTCCGGGTGCTCGCCCGTCGCCGTGAGCTCGAGATGCTGGCGCGCGTGTTCGCGGTGCTGTTCCTGATCGGGGGCAGCATCCTGCTCGCCGGTCGCCTCACCTCGGTGAAGACCCACCAGGAGGAGGTCCGCAACCGCGACATCATGCTCTGCCTCGACGTCTCCGGGTCGATGGTGGACTACGACGAGGAGCTGGCCCGCGAGTTCAGCAAGATCGTCGAGGGTCTCAACGGTGAGCGCATCGGGTTGACGATCTGGAGCGGGGTCGCGGTGACCGTCTTCCCGTTGACCGACGACTACGACTTCGTCGTCGAGCAGCTGGACCTCGCCGCCGAGAAGTTCGCCAGCTATGACTACAACTACTCGGCCGGCACCTACATCGGTGACGACAAGGGGTCCCTGATCAGCGATGGCCTGGTCTCCTGTGTCGACCGGTTCGACCGTCCCGACCAGGAGCGGGGACGCGCCGTGGTGCTCGCCTCCGACAACGACCCGCAGGGCAAGCCGGTTTTCACGCTGCCCGAGTCCTCCGACTACGCCGCCGAGAACGACGTCGTCGTCTACGGCCTGGGCACCCGCGAGATGTCCTACCGTGAGAGCGCCGTCCAGGAGTTCGAGGCCGCGGCGGAGAACACCGGCGGCACGTTCCAGCTGATGGGCAGCGACGGCTCGACCGGCTCGATCGTCGAGGGCATCAACGACCTCGAGACCGCACGCAGCAAGGAGCCCCCGCGGGTCACCGTGATCGACCGGCCCGCCCTGGGCGCGGGCCTGACCTCGGCGGGCGTGCTTCTGGTCGTCATCGCAGGCGTCAGGAGGCGAGCATGAACGCGTTCGAGGTCGTCTTCCGGCCGTTGGCGCCGGGCTGGTTGATCGGCGTCGGAGCCGCCCTGATGGTGATCGTGTGCCTCGCGTTCGTCGTACGACGGCCGTTGGAGCGTGGCGCGTGGACGATCCGCATCCTGATGGTGCTGGCCCTGGTCGGCATCCTGGTCCGCCCCGGCTACGGTGCCGTCCCGGCGGAGGCCAAGACCTCCGATCTCGAGATCCTCGTCGTCATCGACCGCACCACCAGCATGTCTGCCCTGGACTGGGACGGCGACCAGCCGCGGATGGACGGCGTACGCGATGACCTGCACGAGCTGATCGACGCCTTCCCCGGGGCCCGGTTCTCCCTGATCACCTTCGGTGGCTTCGTGCGCACCGAGCTGCCCTACTCCAGTGACACCGAGGCGTTCCTGTCGGCGGTGGACGTGCTGAAGGTCGAGGGAGCCCTGGACGGTGCCGGGTCGATGATCGACGAGCCGCTCGACGAGATGACCGAGTCGCTCGAGCTTGCCGACGAGCGTCACCCGCAGCGCAAACGGCTGGTGGTCTTCGCCAGTGACGGGGAGAACACCAGGGAGGGCAGCGAGCAGCACACGTTCGCCGGGCTCGACGACCACGTCGACGGCGGCCTGGTGCTCGGTTACGGCACCGAGTCGGGCGGCAAGATGCCGATCGACGAGGACGACCCCACCTCCTTCATCTACGACGACTCGACCCACGAGGACGCGCTGTCGAAGATCGACGAGGAGAACCTCACCGACGTCGCCTCCGACCTGGGCGGGGACTATCGCCACCGGCAGGAGCCCGGTGGGCTCGGGGACTGGGCGGACGACATCGAGCAGTCCTTCGCCGACGAGGACGACTCGATCACGACCAAGCACGAGGTCTACTGGATGTTCGCCCTGGGGCTCTTCGTGCTGGCGCTGCTCGAGCTGGCCATCGCCTGGCGCGGGTTCCACGCGTCACGACGGGAGTTGAAGCAGCTGTGAGCACGAATCCCGCCCGCCGCACCTGGCGCAACCGACTGCTCCTGATCGGGCTGCTGCCACTGGTCCTCGCGGTGCTCTTCGCCGGCAAGGTCGGCCTGATGCTCTCGGCGCAGGCCGCCGGCGACGACGCCTTCGGCAAGGACGACTTCGCGAAGGCCGCACGCGAGTTCGCCGGCAACGGGTCCCTGAACGTCATGGAGCCCTGGATCGCGTCGTTCAACGAGGGCGCGGCCAGGCACCAGGACGAGGACTACCAGGGCGCCCTGTCGTCGTACGACGCGGCGTTGGAGGACGTGCCCGACGACGAGGAGTGCACGGTTCGGATCAACATGGCGCTGGCCCACGAAGCGCTCGGTGACGCCGCCCTGGAGGCGGGCGGATCGGGGGAGGCCTCGGCTGACGGGACCGCCGACGGGGTCGCGTTCAGCTCCGGTGCCGCTCCGGACGAAGGCTCCGACTCGGGCTCCGACGAGGGCGCTGAGGACGAGCCCGCCGAGGACCCGATCAAGCAGTGGCAGGCCGGGCGCGACGTGCTCGCCGCCGGTGACTGCCCGACCGACTCCGGCCGGGGCGACGACCAGACCAAGGACGCCGCGGCGGTCGACGAGCGGTTGCGCCAGAAGATCGAGCAGCAGAAGCAGAAGCAGGAACAGGACCCTCAGGAGAAGAAGAAGCAGGAGAAGCAGGAACAGCAGAAGAAGGAAAAGCAGAAGCAGCAGAAGCAGAAGCTCGACAAGCGCAACGAGAAGGGCCGCGCCCAGCGGCAGAAGACCCGGGACCTCGAGGACTACCAGTACGGCGACTCCGAGCCCGGCTACGAATGGTGACTCCTCACCCGCGCACCAGCTCCACGGCCTCCTCGATCGTGTCGACGAGATGCACGTGCGGCTCCATCGGCCGGCCTGCGGCCAGTGCCCGCAGGAGCGGCCAGGCAGGAACCGTGCGGGTCCAGTGCTCGACCCCGACCAACACCATCGGTGCCACGGAGGACTCGTCGGCGTAGTAGTTCTCGCAGGCATCCTGGAAGATCTCCTGCACCGTGCCGCCAGCGCCGGGAAGGAACACGATGCCGGCATCGCAGACCTCGAGCAGGATCGCCTCACGGGTGGCGTTGCGGAAGTACTTCGCGATCGCGCTGGCGAAGGCGTTGGGTGGTTCATGGCCGTAGTGCCAGGTCGGGATGCCGAGGGACGACGTACCTTCCGGGAAGTCGGCGAGCACCTCGAACGCCGCCTTCGCCCACACCCCCACGTCCGGTCGGAACGACGGGGCCTCGGCGAGTTTCGTCAACGCTGACTGGAGATCGTCGGTTGCGTGGGCGGACATCCAGGCGCCCAGGTTGGCTGCCTCCATCGCTCCGGGGCCGCCACCGGTGGCCACGGTGAGTGCGTCGCCGGAGGCCAGCAGCCGGCCCAGCTGCGCGGCATCGGCGTACGCCGGCTCGCCCCGCTGCAGCGCATGGCCACCCATCACACCGACGAGATGTCGACCGGTCCGCCAGCCGCCGAGAGCGTTGTCGACGGCGTGGTCGTGCAGGGCCTGGGCGAGGGTCGCGTCGAGGTCGGGTGGCTGCTTCGACCAGGCGTAGACCCGGGCGTCCAGGCAGGCGTCGTACGGCGTGGTGTCGAACAGCTCGGCCGGGGTGTAGAGCACACCTCGGTAGGTGTCGACCGGCACGTCGGGCACCACCGGGAAGACGATGCCGCCGCGGGCGCGCACGTCGTCCTCGTCGCCGACGGCGAACGTGCAGCCCAGGAACAGCGCTCCCGCGACCCGCAGCCGGTGCAGCTGCTCGCCCCGGCCGGACAGGTCGACCGACTGGAGATGCCAGCCGGTCATCGACGTGGTTCCCTGACTGATCCGCCGGTCGAACTCCGCCAAGGTCTCGACCTCGACCACGCGTCCCCGTCGCTTGTGCATGAAGCGAGGCTAGTTGGTCGCCCGATGCCCGGCACTCCGCCTGACCCTCCGCCTGACCCTCCGCCTGATCCTCTGCCTGACCCTCTGCCCGACGTTCTGCCCGGTCGCAGTGCCCGGCCTCAGACACCCCGGTTGAATGAATGGTTGTTCAAACGGGCCGTTGAACAACCATTCATTCAACCGGAATCCAAGGTCACCGCGCCTGCCGTGCCTCACCATGCGGGAGCCCATCAGCGGGTGTCCATGAGTCGAGATGCAACACCGACTCGAGCGGGGAGCGGTGCCGCCAGCCGAAGCGTTCGAGATCCGGCACGTCCGGAAGGTCGGCCACCGCGCCGACGCACAACCAGGCGATCGGCCGGATCTGTCCGGGGAAGCCGACCAGGTCGGAGAGGAACTCCTCGCGGTAGAAGCTCACCCATCCCACCCCCAGCCCCTCAGCGGTCGCGGCCAGCCACAGGTTCTGGATGGCCAGGCACACCGAGTAGAGCCCGGCGTCGGCGATGGCGTGCCTCCCCAGCACGTGCTGGCCGCCGCGGGTGGGGTCGTAGCCGACCACGATCCCCAACCCTGACTCGCGAATCCCCTCGATCTTGATGCGGCTGAATGTCTCGGACCGTTCGCCCTCCAGAGAGGTAGCGAAGACCTCACGCTCGGTCGCGACGTGCTCGTGGAACGCGTCCAGCTTCTCGGGGTCGCGCACCAGCACGAAGTCCCAGGGCTGGCTCATCCCGACACTCGGCGCGGTGTGGGCAGCACTGAGCACCCGGGTCAGCACGTCCTGTGCCACCGGCTGGCCGGTGAACTCGGCCCGAGTGTCGCGGCGGCGGTTGATCACGTCATAGAGGTCCACGGCGCGAACCGTACCGGGTCAGAACGCCTGGGCGAGCAACTCCCCGAACAGCTCGTGCTCGTCGACGGCGAGGCCCTTCCTGCGGAACCAGGTGCACACGTTGGTGCAGTCGCGCATCAGGAAGTCCGTGCCCTGGACGTTGCCGGCCAGGTCCACGGCCTGCGGCAGGTCGATGATCACCAGCCGCTCGCCCGCGGCGAGGATGTTGTACGGCGAGAGGTCGCCATGGGCGACACCGTCGCGGGCCAGCGCCCCCATCGCCGATCGCAGCTGCTCGAACCAGTGCTCCAGCAGATCGGCGGCCGGCCGGGTCTGGGCCAACCGCGGCGCAGGCTCCCCGTCGACCGAGATGAACTCCATCAGGATCTCGGTGCCGTCGATCTGCACCGGGTAGGGGACCGGCACCCCGGCCTCCCAGAACCGTTTCAACGCGGTCCACTCCGAGTTCGCCCACTGCCCAGACGCGACCTCGCGCCCGAACGACGACTTGGCCTTGACCGCCCGGGCGTCGCGAGACCGCTTGGTCGACCAGCCCTCGGTGTAGGCGCCGCTGCGGTGGAACGAGGTGTGCTCGCGGGACTTGTAGCGTTTCGCGGCCATCACCACGGACTCGCCGCCGGGCACACCGCGCTCGACCAGGAAGACCTCGGCCTCCTTGCCGGTCTTGAGGATGCCGAGCTCGGTGTCGACGGCGGCCTGGGAGGTCACCACCCAGTCGGGACGGGGCTCCGGGCCGCGGCAGAGTGGCTCGACCGAGAGCCATGTCGACCAGCGCTGGCCCTCGTCGTCGGGTTCGTCGAGGGCCTCGAAGTCGAAGACGAAGGATTCGTCGATGCCGTCGAGACGGTCGACGTCGGTGGTGCGGTGCTGCGTTGCGGGGTCGGCGTCAGAGTCGGCGCCCGCGAAGTCGTGCATCATCAGAGGTGCTCCAGGAGTGAGAGGGTCGGTCTGTGGGCAGACCGAGGACAGTTGTGGACATGTCACGGCTCCTCTCAACGGGCACGACCTGACGCCGTACGCTTCGCCCAGAACGTTCCCGCACCGCGGCACCCGCGTGCAACCGATTTAGTCGCAAGGAGTACGACGTGGAGCTGGCGTGGTTCCGGAGGCCCGGCGACGGTGACGAGGGCACGACCAACCTCACCTACAACGCGGTCGACCTGCCCGTCATCAAGGGGCGCTCCACCGACACGGCCGTCACCGGGGCCCACGAGTTCAGCTACGCGGGTCTCCTCGAGCAGGTCGGTGCCCTCGCGGGCGCCATGCGCGGTCTGGGTGTGCTGCCCGGCCACCACGTCGGCGTGCAGCTGGCCGATCCCGCTCGTGAGCTGCTCGTACTCCTGGCTGCTGCCCGAGTCGGCGCGACCTGCGTCGTGCTCACCGGCGGGCGGCTCGAGGAGTTCGCGCCCCACCTCGTCGTGACCGACACCGAGCTCGACTTCACCGGCCACGTGCCGCAGGCCGTGATCGTCAACGGCCTCGAGCCCGCCGACGAGGCCCGCGACCTGGCCTGGGACATCGCCATCAAGGCCGGCCGCACCGACCCGGCGGGATGCGAGCCGGTCTCGCCGCGCGCCACGGCGTACGTCGTCGACGGGCTGGTGGCCGTGGGTGACGCACTGGCCGACCCGAGCCGCTTCGGCACCGCCCTGAGCGCCCTCGTCTCCGGAACCGTCCTCACGCTGGGAGATCCCGCATGACCGTGACCCGTTGGCTGGCCGCAGCCGTCTCCGTCGTCTGTCTCGCGGGAGGCATCTCGGCCGCGACGGCGACGACCGACCGGCCGACCGCCGGCGCTGCCGGCATCGGCGACACCTACTTTCCGCAGCACGGCAACGGCGGCTACGACGTCGCCCGCTACGACATCCGCAACCGGGTGGCGACCGCACAGGGACGCGTCACCGGCGTCACCGCGTTCCGGGCGACCGCAACCCAGGCGCTGAGCAGGCTCAACGTCGACCTGGTGCTGCCGGTCGACTCGGTCACCGTCGACGGGCGGCGCGCCCGGTTCCACCGGCCCAACCGGCACGAGGTTCAGATCACCCCGCCGCGGTCGATCGCGAAGGGCAGCTCGTTCGTCGTCCGGGTGGCCTATCACGGCCGCCCCGCCAGCATCGGGTGGGGCGGAGAGAAGCCGTGGGTGGCCAACCGCAACGAGATCGTCGCGATGGGGGAGCCGCAGATCGCCGCCTGGTGGTTCGCCGGCAACGACCACCCGCGTGACAAGGCCGCCTTCGACATCCGCATCACCGTCGCCAAGGGGCAGCGCGCGATCGCCAACGGCACCCTCGAGAGCGTCACCAAGCGTCGTACGACGACCGTGTGGCACTGGCGCGCCGTCGAGCCGATGGCGCCCTACCTCGCGTTCTTCGCGGCCGGTCGCTTCGCCATCGAGCGGGGACGGTCGGCGACGGGCCTGCCCTGGCTCAACGCGGTCTCGCGGGACCTGCCCCCCGGCGAGCAGCGGCAGTCGCTCGCCCTGCTCCGGCAGACCCCGAAGGTGGTGGCCTGGCTGGAGTCGTGGCTGGGTCCCTACCCGTTCTCGATCACCGGTGGTCTGGTCACCGGCGTCGACGTCGGCTTCGCGCTGGAGAACCAGACCCGGCCGACCTACCCCTACGCAGGCGGCACAGGCTCGACCTGGTTGGTGGTCCACGAGATCGCCCACCAGTGGTTCGGTGACAAGGTCAGCGTGCGGAACTGGCGCGACATCTGGCTCAACGAAGGGCCGGCCACCTACTTCGAGATGCTCTGGTCGAAGAACTGGGGTGAGGCGACCCCGCAGGCCTGGCTGCTCAGCGCCTGGAACGCCAACGCGGCCGGGTCCGACTTCTGGAAGGTGCGCATCGGCAACCCGGGCGTGGCCCGGTTGTTCGACGGAGCGGTCTACGAGCGCGGCGCGATGACCCTGCAGGCGTTGCGGCACCGCATCGGGGACGACGACTTCAAGGCCGTGCTGCAGGCGTGGATCAGCGATCGTGAGCACGGATCGACGGCCGACTTCATCGCGCTCGCCGAGTCGACCAGCGGTGAGAGCCTCGACTCGTTCTTCGACGCGTGGCTGTTCACCGCCGCCCGGCCGGCGAAGACCGCCGCGAACGGGCTCGCCTGAGCCAGGTCCGACCCTGGGCCGAACCACCTGAAACACTGGGCGGGTGACCTCACCTCGCGACATCGTCGTCCTCGGATCCACCGGATCCATCGGCACCCAGGCCCTCGACCTGGTGCGCGCCAACCCCGACCGGTTCCGGGTCGTCGCGCTGACCGCCGGGGGCTCCAACGAGGAGCTCTTCGACGCACAGGTGCGTGAGTTCGCGCCGGCGTACTCCGGGCTCGGGGAGGACGCGTCGGTGGAGGCGGCCGGCCTCGAGGCAGACGTCGTGCTCAACGGGATCACCGGCGCCGTCGGCCTGCGCCCGACACTGGCCGCGCTCGAGGCCGGCACCACCCTCGCGCTGGCCAACAAGGAGTCGCTGATCATCGGCGGCCCCCTGGTCACCACTCGAGCCAAGCCCGGCCAGATCGTGCCGGTCGACAGCGAGCACTCGGCGGTCGCTCAGTGCCTGCGCGGCGGAGCCCCCGACGAGGTACGCCGACTCGTGCTCACCGCCAGCGGTGGACCGTTTCGCGGCCGCACCCGCGAGGAGCTGGCCGGCGTGACCCGCGAGGAGGCACTGAACCACCCGACCTGGTCGATGGGCCCGGTGATCACCGTCAACTCCGCCACCCTGGTCAACAAGGGACTCGAGGTGATCGAGGCGCACCTGCTCTTCGGCATCGACTTCGACCACATCGAGGTGGTCGTGCACCCGACCTCGGTGGTGCACTCGATGGTCGAGTTCCACGACGGGTCGACGCTGGTGCAGGCCAGCCCGCCCACCATGATGATCCCGATCGCGCTCGGCCTGAACTGGCCCGACCGGGTGCCCGACGCGGCTCCACCGGTCGACTGGACCAGGCCGGAGACCTGGGAGTTCCTCCCGCTCGACCATGAGGCGTTCCCTGCCGTCGGCCTGGCCAGTGAGGCCGGACGTCGCGGCGGCACGGCACCCGCGGTCTACAACGCGGCCAACGAGGTGTGCGTCGAGGCGTTCCTGGCCGGGGATCTCCCGTTCGTGGCGATCGTCGACACGGTGGCCTCCGTGCTCGCGTCCTACGAGCAGCCGGAGCTCGCCGAGCTCACCGTCGACGACGTGCTGGCAGCAGACCGGTGGGCGCGCGAGCAGGCCCGGGCCTCACTGGTCTGACCGTGGTCGACCGGTTCCTCACGGGCTCTCGACTGCCGGTGTGATGGTCACGGTGGCCGGGCGCGCCACCACCGTGGCGTTGGTCGCCGACACGATCTCCACAGTGAACGTCTCGTCGGGCTCGACGAGCAGGTCGGCAAGGATCTGGACGTCGAACCTGACGCGCGCTCGACCTGCTGGGATCACCACGCGTGCCGCGCGGGGCGAGAAGTCGGTCGCCCGGGCGGTGCCCGGCCGCGTCCTCACCGACACCACGATCCTGCGCCCGCTGGGCCGCCCGAGCTCGACGGCCACGCCCGCGGTCGTCGTACCTGCGGTGGGTTCGACGACCTTCAGATTGCGCACCCGGACCCCTGGAGGTGCGTCGTCGTCCACGATCACGACGCGTCGTGACGTGGTGCCGATCGTGGATCCCCGTGGTGAGGACAACCGCACGACGAAGCTCTCGTTGCGTTCGTCGAGGGTGTCCTGCCGGGTCCGGACCAGCACCGTGCGAGTCGTCGTACCGACCGGGAAGACCACCCTGGTGCGTCGCGCGACTAGGTCCGCCGCGCCAGCCCCCGACGTGGCGGTGCTCAGCTCGAGGCTGACCCTGCGCGAGGTGGGCTGGTCGAGCCTGACCCGCACCCGGGCGACCGCGCCCTCGGGCACGCGCGTCCCGGTCATCGTGACGCGGGGGACGGGCGGAGCCGGGCGTCCGTCCGCACCCAGCACGGCGAAGCAGTAGCCGAGTCGGCGGGCCCGGTGGATGATCTGCGGAACTGCGGCCACCGACGCGGGGGAGTTGCGCACCCCGTCGTGCTGCAGCACCACGTTGCTGCGGTGCGGTCGCAGCTGCGCGATCACCGAGTTCGCGATCGCCTGCGTCGAACGGCCTTCCCAGTCCTCCGGGTCGACGTCCCACAGCACCGGCAGGAACCCCGCGCGTGCGATCGCGGCGTACACCCGGGTGTTGACGCCGCCGTACGGCGGACGCATGAGGTGGCCGGGGGTGGCACCCGCCCAGCGCAGCGCACGGTCGGTGGAGAGCAGGGCGTCCCTGATCTGGGCGTCGGACTGACTGGTCATCAGCGTGTGGTGCCAGGTGTGGTTGGCGATCACGTGCCCGGCGCGGCTGACCGCGCGGGCCGTGCCGGGAGCGGAGGCGACCCGTTCGCCGACCATGAAGAAGGTCGCCCGCACCCGGTTCTCCCGCAGGATCCGCAGCAGGCCGGGGGTCACCGACGAGGACGGTCCGTCATCGAAGGTCAGCGCCACCAGCCCGGCACTGCACCGGGTCGGCGTGGCCAGCTGGGAGGCGGCGTTCGGCGTGGAGACGGCGTACGACGAACCCGGTCCGATGACCATCGCCATCAACACCGCGAGACCCCACCAGCGCGCTCCCCGCATGGTGCGAGGATGCGCCCGGGCGGCCCGCGCGCGCAGAGGAATGCCGAAAGTCGTCGCCGGCTGGGCGCAGGAAGTACCGTGGTGAGGTACGCCCCGGGTGACTCGAAGGGACCTTCCATCGCATGACCGTGCTCTACTACACGCTCGGCGTGGTGATCTTCGTGGTCGCCATCCTGGTCTCGATCGCGCTCCACGAGCTCGGCCACATGGTGTGGGCGAAGAAGTTCGGCGGCAAGGTCACCCAGTATTTCGTCGGGTTCGGCAACACGATCTGGTCGAAGAAGGTCGGCGAGACCGAGTACGGCATCAAGGCGATCCCGCTCGGCGGCTTCGTGAAGATCGTCGGCATGCTCCCGCCCGAGAAGGACGCGGTGCGCGAGACGATCGTCGACGAGGACGGCAACGAGGTCGAGCGACTGCGTCAGTCCAACACCGGCATGTTCACCCAGCTGATCAGCGACGCCCGCGCCGCCGAGTGGGAGCTGGTCAAGGCCGAGGACTCCGACCGCCTCTTCTACAAGATGTCATGGTGGAAGAAGGTCATCGTGATGGCCGCCGGCCCCGCGGTGAACATCGCGATCGCGTTCGTGATCTTCGGTGGCGTCTTCGCGACGTACGGCAACCTCGGCGACATGCGGACCACGCCCGAGGTGACCGCGGTCCAACCCTGCGTCGTGCCCTACAAGGACTCCGGCCGGGAGTGCACGCCCGAGGACCCGGAGTCACCGGCCGCGGACGCGGGTCTCCTGAAGGGCGACCGCATCCTCAGCTTCAACGGCACCGAGATCGGCGACGACTGGTCGAAGCTGTCCACGCTGATCCGCGACAACGGCGACAACCGGGCCGTCATCGTGGTGCAGCGCGGCGACGAGCAGAAGACGCTGACCACGAACACGGTCGTGGACCCCCGGCCGACCTCGCAGACCGACGACACGTTGACGGCCGTCGGCTTCCTCGGCTTCGTGCCCAACGCCGCGCCGACCACCGGCGGACTGGTCTACACCGTCGACACCATGGGCACCATGACCGTCGACACCGTCGAGGCGCTGGCCCACCTGCCCAGCAAGGTGTGGGGAGTCGGCAAGGCGATCGTCGGGGTGGAGAAGCGCGATCCCGAGGGCCCGATGAGCCTGGTCGGCGGCGGTCGGATCGCCGGTGAGACCGCGGCGCACGAGGCGTTCCCGGTCAAGGAGAAGCTGGTGATGCTGCTGATGCTCATCGCCGGGTTCAACTTCTTCATCGGCATGTTCAACTTCGTGCCCCTCCTGCCGTTGGACGGCGGCCACATTGCCGGTGCCCTCTACGAGGGGGTGCGGCGCGGGTTCGCCAAGGTGTTCCGCAGACCCGACCCCGGGTACGTCGACGTCGCCAAGCTGCTGCCGATCGCCTACGTGGTGGCCGGTGCCTTCCTGCTCATGAGCCTGGTGCTGATCGTCGGCGACGTCGTCGTCCCGATCCACCTCGCCTGACCTCCTCGGTCCGGACGTCCTGCGAAGTGGTGGCTCGACCCGACGTACGTAGACTGGCGCCATGACCGCGATCTCCCTTGGCATGCCCGAAGCCCCGCCGCCGGTGCTGGCGCCGCGACGCAAGACCCGCCAGATCCAGGTCGGCAAGGTCGGGGTCGGCAGCGACCACCCGGTCTCCGTGCAGTCGATGACCACCACGTTGACCTCCGACGTCAACAGCACCCTCCAGCAGATCGCCGAGCTGACCGCCGCCGGCTGCGACATCGTCCGCATCGCCTGCCCCAGCCAGGACGACGCCGACGCGCTGGCCGAGATCGCCCAGCACTCGCAGATCCCGGTGATCGCCGACATCCACTTCCAGCCGAAATACGTCTTCGCCGCGATCGAGGCCGGCTGTGCCGCCGTACGTGTCAACCCGGGCAACATCCGCCAGTTCGACGACCAGGTGAAGGAGATCGCGGCCGCCGCCAAGGACCACGGCACCTCGATCCGCATCGGCGTCAACGCGGGGTCCCTCGACAAGCGACTGCTCGAGAAGTACGGCAAGGCCACGCCCGAGGCGCTGATGGAGAGCGCCGTCTGGGAGGCCGGGCTGTTCGAGGAGCACGGTTTTCAGGACTTCAAGATCTCCGTCAAGCACAACGACCCGGTCGTGATGGTGCGTGCCTACGAACTGCTCGCCGAGCGGGGCGACTGGCCGTTGCACCTCGGCGTCACCGAGGCCGGTCCGGCATTCCAGGGCACGATCAAGTCCGCGACCGCGTTCGGGGCGCTGCTCAGCAAGGGCATCGGCGACACGATCAGGGTCAGCCTCTCGGCCCCGCCGGTCGAGGAGGTCAAGGTCGGCATCCAGATCCTGCAGTCGCTCAACCTGCGCCCGCGCAAGCTCGAGATCGTGTCGTGCCCGTCCTGCGGCCGCGCCCAGGTCGACGTCTACAAGCTCGCCGAGGAGGTCACCGCCGGCCTCGACGGGCTCGAGGTGCCGCTCCGCGTGGCCGTGATGGGCTGCGTCGTCAACGGCCCGGGTGAGGCCCGCGAGGCCGACCTCGGAGTGGCCTCCGGCAACGGCAAGGGCCAGATCTTCGTCAAGGGCGAGGTCATCAAGACCGTGCCGGAGTCGCAGATCGTGGAGACGCTCATCGAAGAGGCGATGCGACTCGCCGAGGACATGGAGCCGGTCGAGGGCGCCACCGCCGCGGTCTCGGTCAGCTGACCGCCATCACTGAAGGATTTCACGCAGCAGGTGCGTGAAATCGCCCATTGATCGGCGGTCCGGACGAAAGTTCGACGCGGACCGCACATGCCCTAGGCTCCGGGACGTGTCGATGAACTCCCACGTGCGCCCGCTGGGGCCTGACGACGTGCCGCAGTTCCTCGCGCTCGTCGCGGCGAGTCCGGTGGTCAACGTGTTCGCCGACTACCGCGCCCGCACCACCAAGCTCGAGCCGCGGTGGCTGGGTGGCGAGGTGGCCGGCAGGTTCGAGGGCGACACCCTGGTCTCCGCGGTGCACCTGGGTGCGAATCTGGTGCCGGTCGAGGTGCGACCCGAGGACTACGAGGAGCTCGGTCGCTACGCCCTGCGCGGGCGGGCCCGCGTCTCCACCATCGTGGGTCCCGCGGACGCCGTCGAAGGCCTGTGGCAGGCGATGGCCGCCGAGTGGGGGAGGCCCCGCGAAGTACGACCCCACCAGCCCCACCTCGAGATCGCCGGCCCACCGTCGGTCGAGCCTCACCCCGGCGTGCGTCGTACCGTCGCGGGCGACATCGATGCGGCCTACCCCGCCTGCGTCGCGATGTACACCGAGGAGGTCGGCATCTCCCCGGAGTGGGGCGGTGGCGGCAACCTCTACCGGGCCCGCGTGATGCAGCTGATCTCCAAGGGCTGGCAGTTCGCCCTGGTCGAGGACGGCCGCGTCGTGTTCAAGGCCGAGGTCGCCTGCGCCTCACCCTCAGCGGCCCAGATCCAGGGGGTGTACGTCGTCCCGGATCGCCGGGGTGAGGGGTTGGCCACCCGCTGCATGGCCGCCGTGACCGAGATGGTCCGTGCCGACATCGCGCCGGTCGCCTCGCTCTACGTCAACGACCACAACATCGGGGCGCGCAAGGCCTACGAACGGGCCGGTTTCGTGGAGACCACGAAGTTCACCACGATCATGTTCTGAACGTGGATGGGCGGGTGCCCACGACCCGCCTACGCTGGCGGCGTGAACATTCCCAAGGACGTCCTCGGCCTGGCCGGCATCTTCGCTGTCTCCGGCGTCATCCACCTGGTCAAGCCCGAGGTCTACGAGCCGATCGTGCCGAAGGTCGTGCCCGCCAAGCGCGAGGTCGTGCTCGGATCGGGAGTCGCCGAGCTCGCCTGCGCCGCAGGTCTCCTTCACCCGCGCACGCGCAGCCTGGCCGGCTGGGCCAGCGCCGGCCTGCTGCTGGCGGTCTACCCGGCGAACTTCACCATGGCCGCCGACGCCCAGAAGCGGAGCAGCACCGGCCTCAAGGTCGGCACGCTCGCGCGCCTCCCGCTGCAGATCCCGATGATCCGCAGCGCGCTCAAGGCCGCCCGCGGCTGACGTCGGACGGGTCGGACGGGTCGGAAGGCAGCGTCAGGGCTGCCAGACCACCTCGAAGTCCTCGAGGATCACCGGCAGGTCGTCGGTGACCTCAGGGTCTGCTCCGGTGAGTGCCGCGGTCTCGGTGAAGAACTCGCGGTGCACCTCGCGCCAGTGGTCCAGGCTCAGATCGCCCTCGCCCTCCCGGCGGGCATGCTCGGCCTCGACCTCACCGAACGGGACCTCGCGGACCCGGGTGGTCACGATCAGCACCCGGGGCCTCTCGGCGCCGTCGGTGATGATGGAGAGGCCGCCCACACTGGGGAGCTCCTCGTCGACGTAGTCACGCAGCGCCGAGGCGGTGGCCGTCTTGGTGCCGTCGAGCACCAGACCGAGCAGGCTGTCGGCCTGCTCCGGGTTCGCGCCGAAGGACCACGACGGCGGGCACAGGGACTCCTGGGCGTTGGGGCCCGTGTAGGCCCGGAGGCGATTGAGGTTGGCCCGCACCTTGGCGTTCTCCCAGAATGCCTGGATGGCGTCATCACTCATGCCCGGAGCGTACGGCCCTGGTCGGAGCAGCGCGGCGCCGGTCTGACCGACGGCGAAACCGGTGTGCAGCCGCCGGGGTGCCGCGGATAGCCTTGCCCGCATGATCCTTCGCATGTCCCACCTGTTCGTCCGCACGCTCCGCGACGACCCCAACGACGCCGAGGTGCCCAGCCACCGACTGCTCGTACGGGCCGGCTACATCCGTCGCGCCGCGCCGGGCATCTACAGCTGGCTGCCGCTGGGTCTGCGGGTCTTCCGCAAGGTCGAGAACATCATCCGCGACGAGATGGACGCGATGGGCGCCCAGGAGCTCCAGTTCCCCGCGCTGCTGCCCCGCGAGCCCTACGAGGCCACCGGTCGGTGGACCGAGTACGGCGACGGCATCTTCCGGCTCAAGGACCGCAAGGGTGCCGACTACCTGCTCGGTCCCACCCACGAGGAGATGTTCACCCTCACGGTCAAGGACCTCTACTCCTCCTACAAGGACCTGCCGGTCTGGCTCTACCAGATCCAGACCAAGTATCGCGACGAGGCGCGTCCCCGCGCCGGGTTGATGCGCGGCCGCGAGTTCACCATGAAGGACTCCTACTCCTTTGACACCAGCGACGAGGGCCTCGACGCGTCGTACGCCGCCCACCGTGCGGCGTACATCAAGACCTTCGACCGGTTCGGCTTCGACTACGTGATCGTCAAGGCCACCAGCGGCGCGATGGGTGGGTCGAAGAGCGAGGAGTTCCTGGCCCGCCTCGACGTCGGCGAGGACACGTTCGTGCAGTGCTCGACCTGTGACTACGCCGCCAACGTCGAAGCGGTGGCCGTGCCCGCGCCGGCCGCCGTGCCGTACGACGACGCGCCTCCCGCCCACGCCGAGCAGACACCGGCGACGCCCACCATCGACACCCTGGTCGCCCACCTCAACGAGAGGTTCCCCCGCCAGGACCGCCCCTGGGCGGCCGGCGACACGCTCAAGAACGTCCTGGTGATGCTCAAGCACCCCGACGGCACCCGTGAGCCCCTCGCCATCGGCGTCCCCGGCGACCGCGAGGTCGACCAGAAGCGCCTCGAGGGCCAGCTCGAGCCGATCGAGGTCGAGCCCATGGACGAGACCGAGTTCCGCAAGCACCCGGCGCTCGTGAAGGGCTACATCGGCCCCGGCATGCTGGGGGAGGAGTCCGACAGCAAGATCCGCTACGTGGTCGACCCGCGGATCTCCGAGGGCACCCGTTGGGTGACCGGCGCCGACACCGACGGCCAGCACGTCATCGACCTCGTGGCCGGCCGCGACTTCACCCCCGACGGCACGATCGAGGCGGCCGAGGTCCGTGACGGCGACGCCTGCCCGCAGTGCGCCACCGAGGGGCGCGGCGGCGTCCTCGAGACCGCGCGCGGCATCGAGATGGGCCACATCTTCCAGCTCGGTCGCAAGTACGCCGAGGCGCTCGACCTCAAGGTGCTCGACGAGAACGGCAAGCTGGTCACCGTCACCATGGGCTCCTACGGCATCGGCGTCTCGCGTGCGGTGCCGGTCATTGCCGAGGGCAACCACGACGAGGCCGGGCTGATCTGGCCGCGCGAGGTCGCACCGGCCGACGTGCACCTGGTCGCCACCGGCAAGGACCCCGACATCTACGCCGCGGCCGAGCGCATTGCGGCTGACCTGTCCAAGGCCGGCGTCGACGTGATCTTCGACGACCGCCCCACCAAGGTCAGCCCGGGCGTGAAGTTCAAGGACGCCGAGCTGATCGGCGTCCCGACCATCGTGGTGGTCGGTCGCGGGTTGGCCGACGACGGCACCATCGAGGTCAAGGACCGGCGCTCGGGCGAGCGCGAGAACATCCCGCTCGGCGAGATCGTCAAGCACCTGACCGACCTGGTCAAGGGCTGACCGCTCTCACTCCCGTCCCGGGACGGTGTCGTCGACCCCGTCCCGGGTGCGGGACTCGGTGAGGTCCAGGGCATCCATGCTCGCGGCGCCCCGACCGCGCACACCGGTCGCGGGGTGATCGGGGCGAGACTTTGATCTGTCGATAGCGTGCGCACATGCAGAGTGGACACCTCGACGCCGTCATCTTCGACTGGGGCGGCACGCTGACCCAGTGGCACGACATCGACTTCCACGCCGAGTCGTTGGCCCTGGCCCAGGCGGTCATCACCACACCGAGCCCCGACGACGACCACCACGCGTACGCCGAGCGCCTGCACGCGGCCGGCGACGTGATCTGGGGTCGCTCGCGAGACCACCAGCAGAGCTCGACCGTGGCCGACCTGTTCACCGAGGCCGGTCTCGATCACGACCCCGAGCTCCTGGCCGCCTATCGCGAGTTCTGGGAGCCGCACACCGGCACTGACGCGCAGGTGGCTCCGCTGTTCGAGGGGCTGCGTGCCCTCGGACTCAAGGTCGGTGTGCTGTCCAACACGATCTGGCCGCGCGCCTGGCACGAGCAGTTCTTCCGCCGCGACGGTGTCGACCACCTCGTCGACGGCGACGTCTACACCAGCGAGATCCCGTGGACGAAGCCGTCACCGCAGGCGTTCGCGGCGGCGATGGACGCGGTCGGCACCGACGACCCGTCGCGGTGCGTCTATGTCGGCGACCGCCTCTTCGACGACGTCTGGGGCGCCCAGAACGCCGGGCTCCGGGCGATCCACATCCCGCACAGTGCGATCCCTGCCAACCAGGTGGGTCACACCGAAGGCACGCCGGACGCGGTGGTTCAGGAGCTGGGCGAGATCCTGGATGTCGTGACCCGGTGGCACGCCGGCTGACCCCCTCTCCTGCGGCTCGGTCCGCTCCCTTCCGGACTGCACAGATCGGCGAATCACTTCTGCATGTTCTTGCAAAGCAAGAACATGCAGTCGCCAACCTCTGGGCACCACCGGATATGTGGGGAAGGATCATCCACAGGTGGTGTTCATACTCGGATGAACCAGCCGGCGTCGGGGCAGATCTCGGGGCTTCCCCGACGCCGGGCCACCTTCTCGGGCCGCTCCTGGCCCCCTCGGGCCGGGTGTGACCGGCTCGAGTGCGTCCGGTCAGCCGGGTCCGTGCGTCAGGTGTCGATGCCGGGCAGGTCCGTCGGCTCTCCGTCGACGTCGAGCTGTCGCACCGCCGCCTCGATCAGCGCGGTGACGCCCCAGGCGCGCACGTCGTCGACGGTGCGCGCGACCAGGTCGGCGTACGTCGCGGCACAGCGTTGCTCGACCTGGAGAGCGATCGCGCTGAGCTGGGCCGGGGTGCGTGCCGGGTTCGGCAGCTCGTAGGCGACGTCGGCCACCACCGGCTCCGCGTCGGCGTCCAGGATCCAGCGCACCAGCTGGTCGCGCCGACCGCGGTGGGCGGCATAGGCGGCGGTGAAGACCCCGTAGAGCCGGGGTTGGGAGGTCTGGGAGGTCTGCCCGCCCAGTACTCCGTAGAGCCAGACGGCCGCGTGCTCGGCGGCCAGCGTGGTCTGCAGTGACTCGACCGGGCTCATGCGCCGTCGCCCTTCGGGTTCGTCGGAAGCACGGCGATCTGTTGGGCGACGCCGGCAGCCATCGCGGCCAGGGTGCGGGCCAGGGTTCCGCTGGACACCTCGCCGGCCAGCTGGGTCAGCGTGCGTTGCAGGGACTGCTCCTCGCGGCGTACGGCGACCAGCGCGGCTCCGGTGCGGGCGGGCACCTGCGTGCGCGGGGTGGGCTCGTCGGGATCGCTGTGGTCCTCGAGGAGCTCCAGGTGGGCGCCGTGCAGAGCCGTCAGTGCTGCCAGCGGCGTGGACAACCTGCCGTGGGTGTTCGAGGTGGTGGAGACGAAGACCTCCACCCGGCGGATCGCGTCGCGTGCCGCGGTCACCTGGTCGTCGTCCGACGGCTTCGCAGATGCGCTGCCGGTGGGCTTGGCCTCGCGCTCGGAGCCGGAGTCGTCCGCCGGTCCCCAGCGGCAGCTCGCCAGCAGGAGCAGCGGAGCGGCAGCGAGCGTCGTACGTCGCGAGACGGAGCGTGAGGACAGTGGCACGCGGCAGACTCTAACCGGAGGTCTTGATCCCACGAGATTGCCAGTATGGTTGTGCCCACAACAGCACAAGGAGGTCGCACCCGTGAGCAGCGCCAAGTCTGACGCAACCAGGGATCGCATCGAAGCGGAACTCATCGACCCCCTGTCGACCCTCGGCCTCGACGTCGAAGCGGTCGAGATCACTCCCGCGGGCAAGCGGCGCGTCCTTCGCGTCGCCGTGGACAAGGACGGCGGGGTCACCCTCGATGACGTCGCCGAGGCAACCAAGGAGATCGAGCGAGTTCTCGACGCCTCCGACGTGATGGGGGAGCACCCCTACACCCTCGAGGTCACCTCCCGCGGGGTCGACCGGCCGCTGACCCTTCCCCGCCACTGGCGGCGCAACGAGGATCGCCTGGTCAAGGTCTCCCTCGTCGAGGGCGGCGAGGTCGAAGGCCGCATCACCGCGTCCACCGAGCATGCAGCAACCCTCGACATCGCCGGGTCCGAGCGCGAGGTGGCCTACGCCGACATCGCCAAGGCCAAGGTCCAGATCGAGTTCAACCGAAAGAACAAGGACGCCTGATGGACATCGACCTGAACATCCTCCGCATGCTCGAGCAGGAGAAGGAGATCAAGTTCTCCGTGCTCGTGGAGGCCATCGAGCAAGCCCTGCTCACGGCGTACCACAAGAGCCCCGGGGCCCAGGAGCGCGCACGCGTGGTGCTGGACCAGAAGAACGGCCATGTCTCCGTGCTCGCCGCCGAGCTCGACGAGGAGGGCAACCTCGTCGCCGAGTACGACGACACCCCGGCCGGATTCGGACGCATCGCCGCCACGACCGCGAAGCAGATCATGCTCCAGCGCCTGCGTGACGCCGAGGACGAGATCCGCTTCGGCGAGTTCTCCGGCAAGGAGGGCGACATCATCTCCGGCGTCATTCAGCAGGGACGCAACCCCGACGACGTGATGGTCGACCTCGGCAAGCTCGAGGCGATCCTGCCGCTGGGCGAGCGGGTCCCGGGGGAGAAGTACGAACACGGCGAGCGGATCAAGTGCATGGTCGTCTCGGTGCGCAAGGGCATGCGTGGCCCGCAGATCACGCTGTCGCGCACCCACCCCAACCTGGTGCGCAAGCTGTTCGCGCTCGAGGTGCCCGAGATCGCCGACGGCACCGTCGAGATCGCTGCGATCGCCCGTGAGGCCGGGCACCGCACGAAGATTGCGGTGCACTCACGCGTGCCCGGCGTGAACGCCAAGGGCGCCTGCATCGGCCCGATGGGTCAGCGGGTGCGCAACATCATGTCCGAGCTGCACGGCGAGAAGATCGACATCGTCTCGTGGTCGGAGGACCCTGCCGACCTGGTCGCACACGCGCTGTCGCCGGCCCAGGTCAGCTCGGTGAAGATCGTCTCCCTCGAGGAGCGTTCGGCCCAGGTGATCGTGCCCGACTTCCAGCTGTCGCTGGCGATCGGCAAGGAGGGGCAGAACGCCCGCCTGGCCGCGCGCCTGACCGGCTGGCGCATCGACATCCGCTCGGATGAGGCGCCGGTCGCACCCTGAGTTCGAGTCCCAGGAGGTTCTCCGGCACCA
>NZ_BCRJ01000104.1 GCF_001552535.1 Nocardioides jensenii JCM 1364 = NBRC 14755
CCCGTGGTCCGACACCGCACCGCCACGCTCGTCCCGGTGGGTCGGTGTCTACGGTGCGGTCGCCTGGCTGGTCGCCGTGCTGCCGGCCCTGTCGATCGCCGCCGGGCTGCTGGTGCTGCTGCCCGCGCTGGACGGCACCGACAGCCTCGGTGAGGCGGTGGTGGCTGCCCTGCCCTGGCTGCCGCTCGCCGCGTTCACGGCGTACGCCGTCCTGATGGTTCTCGTGGTGGGCCTGACCCGGCTCTTCGCGCTGGCCGTCACCCCGGGCCCGCACCCGGTGCGTTCGTGGGCGGGGGTCTCGATCTGGGGCACCGTGCGGCTGCTCGACGAGGCCCGCGACTGGCTGTTCCCTGTCTACTCCAGCGCGATCACCCCGATCTGGCTGCGCCTGCTCGGCGCCCGCATCGGCCGCGGTGTCGAGGCCTCGACGGTGCTGCTGATCCCCAGCCTGGTGCACGTCAACGACCACGCCTTCCTGGCCGACGACACCCTGATCGGCTCCTACGAGCTGGGCGGGGGCTGGATGCGGGTCGAGCGGGTCAAGGTCGGCAAGCGGGCGTTCGTCGGCAACTCCGGCATGCTCGCGCCTGGTCGCAAGGTGCCCAAGCAGTCGCTGGTCGCGGTGCTCTCCGCGGCTCCGGGCCGCGGTGTGGCCAAGGCCGGCTCGTCGTGGATGGGCAGCCCGCCGCGCAAGCTGCGTCGTACGACGGGGGAGCGGGACAGCAGTCGTACCTACGACCCGCCCACCCGCCTGCACGTGCTGCGGGGGCTGGTCGAGACCGGCCGCGTGGTGCCGATGTTCCTCGGCGTGCTGCTCCAGCTCGGCGTCGGCGCCGCGCTGTTCTGGATCCTCGATGCGGGCGGCTACCTGCTCGCACTGGTGCTCGGCGGGTTCGTCATGGCCGCCGGCAGCCTGGTCGCAGCAGCCCTGACGACCGCTGCCAAGTGGGTCATCGTCGGACGTCACAAGCGGGGCGAGCACGCGCTGTGGACCTCGTTCGTGTGGCGCAACGAGCTGGCCGACACCTTCACCGAGGTGCTGGCCGCGCCGTGGTTCGCCCGGGTGACCTCCGGCACCGTCGCGTTGAACGTGTGGCTGCGCACGCTCGGCACCCAGATCGGGCCCGGCGCCTGGTGCGAGTCCTACTGGCTGCCCGAGACCGACCTGGTCCGCCTCGAGGCCGGGGCGACGGTCAACCGCGGGTGCGTCGTCCAGACCCACCTCTTCCACGACCGGGTTCTCAGCATGGACACCGTGGTGCTCAAGGCCGGGGCCACGCTCGGCCCGAACAGCGTGATCCTGCCGGCCGCGTCGATCGGTCGGCACGCGACCGTCGGCCCCGTGTCGCTGGTGATGCGCGGCGAGGGCGTACCCTCGCGGACGCGCTGGATCGGGAACCCGATCGGCCCCTGGGAGGAAGAGGACGCGTGAGGCGAGGCGGCACCGACAGTTATGTTCCCGGGCACGGTGACGCGTCGTACGACGTGGAGCACTACGGGCTGGCGCTCGGCTACAAGCTGATCGGCAACCGGATCGACGGCGACGCCACCCTGCGCTGCCGGGCGCGGGCGAACCTCGAGTTCCTCGAGCTCGACCTGCACGCGCTGCGACCGGCGAAGGTCTTCCTGGACGGCAGGACGGTCTCCTTCACCCACCGCAACCAGCGGATCCATGTGAAGCTCTGCGGCACGATCCCCTCTGGCGAGACCTTCGACCTGCGGGTGAAGTACGCCGGCAGCCCGAAGCCGGTGCCCTCGAGAGTGCTCGGCACGTCCGGGTGGGAGGAGCTGGCCGACGGCGCGATCGTCGCAGCGCAGCCGCACGGTGCACCCTCCTGGTTCCCGTGCAACGACCGACCCGACAACAAGGCGACCTACTCGATCGCGGTCTCGGCGCCGTCGGACTACTACGTGGCGGTCTCGGGCGAGCTGGTCTCGAGCAAGCGCAGCGGCAGCGCGACCACCTGGCTCTACGAGCAGCAGTCGCCGATGCCGACCTACCTCGCCACCGTGCAGATCGGGCGCTACGAGATGGTCGAGCTCGAGGCCGACGTACCCCTGCGGGTGATCGGGCCGACCGACCGCGACGAGGACGCGTTCGCCGCCGGGTTCGGCCGGCAGCCGGAGATGCTGGCCTTCTTCGTGAAGCTGTTCGGCGACTACCCGTTCGCGTCCTACACCGCGGTGATCACCGACGACGATCTCGAGATTCCCTTGGAGTCACAGGGGTTGTCGACGTTCGGCCGCAACTTCATCAGCGAGGACTGGGACGCCGTGCGACTGGTCGCGCACGAGCTCTCGCACCAGTGGTTCGGCAACGCGGTGACGTTGACGAAGTGGAAGGACATCTGGCTGCACGAGGGCTTCGCCTGCTACGCGGAGTGGCTGTGGTCGGAGGAGAGTGGCGAGAAGTCGGCCGACGATCGCGCTGCCCATCACCACCGCAAGGTCGCTGAGGACGACGGGCCCGACCTGCTGCTCGGCGACCCCGGCGCGGAGCTGATGTTCGACGACCGGGTCTACAAGCGTGGTGCGCTGACGCTGCACGCGCTGCGGGCCGAGGTCGGCGACGAGACGTTCTTCGAGACCCTGCGCAGCTGGGTCGAGGCCCACCGTGGCGGCAACGTGACCACCGAGCAGTTCATCGAGCACGCCGCCTCGGTCGCCGGGCGAGATCTCACCGAGCTCTTCGATGCCTGGCTGTTCAACGTCGGGCTGCCGGACCTGCCCCGGCTCTGAGCCCCGGCACGAGTACGACGACCGCGGCCGCGAGGCCGATCGGTGCCGGGATCTCGCGGACGTCGTGATCGGCCAGTCGCACCGACGTCATCGGGACGGCGAGGCCGGTGCCACGTGCCTTCAGGACCGCCTCCTTGGCGGTCCAGGCCCAGGCGGGCTCGACGTCGACGGGGTCGTCCGGATGCAGGACCAGCGCCGGCTCCCAGCGCGACTCGACGTCGGCGACCACCTCGACGTCGACTCCGACCGGGCCGGTCGCGACTGCGGTGACCAGGTGGTCGCCGGCCCGCGAGAGGCTCACCCGTGCGCCACTGGCCCACGGGCGCCCGTGGGCGTCGGACCCGCAGCGCGGACACAGCCGACCCACCCGGATGCCGCCGGCCTCGACTGCGAGGAGCCCGGCCACGTGCTCGGTCAGCGCAGCATCAGCGTCACGTGTGCGTGAGTGCCAGGCGATGTCGGCGACCGCGTCGTCCGGGAGGTCACCGGAAGAACTCATGGCGTGAACCCTATTCGCGGCGCCACCCTTGGCCCTAATGTGACGGGGGCCACATGTGGGGACCGACAAAGGAGTCGTTTGCATGAAGTGGAAGATCTCGGGCGCGACTGCCGCGGCAGTCACGTTCCTCACCGCCACGTTGGTCGCCGCTCCCGCGGCCCACGCCGCCGGTCCGTCGTACGTCGCCCTCGGTGACTCCTACGCCTCGGGCACCGGCACCCGCAGCTACGTCGACGACGGCACCTCGTGCCAGCGTTCGACGTACGCCTATGCCTCGTTGATCGCGGCAGCGCGCGGCTACTCGCTGAACCTCCGGGCCTGCTCGGGGGCGAAGATCCCCGACGTGACCAACAACCAGCTGAGCGCGCTGACCACGACCACGAAATACGTCTCGATCTCCATTGGTGGCAACGACGCCGGCTTCGCCGACGTGCTGACCGAGTGCGCCATGCCGGGCTGGATGAGCGACTGCAACGGTGCCATCGACGGCGCCCAGGCCTACATCAACAACACCCTGCCCGCGAAGCTGTCCACGCTCTATGCCTCGATCCGGGCGAAGTCACCCACCGCCAAGGTGGTCGTGGTCGGCTACCCGCGCATCTTCAACGGCGAGGACTGCAACGCGCTGACCTGGTTCAGCCCGGCCGAGGAGACCCGGCTCAACGCCACCGCCGACCTGCTCAACAGTCGCACCGCCACGCAGGCCAGTGCCAAGGGCTTCAGCTTCGCCAACCCGACGAGCAGGTTCATCGGCCACGCGGTCTGCGACGACCCCGAATACCTCAACGGGCTGTCGAACCCGATCTCGGAGTCCTACCACCCGAACAAGGCAGGGCACGCCAGCGGCTACGCGCCCGTCGTGAGCCCGCTGCTCACCGGCGCGTCCCTGAAGGTCGACGCCGCCACCCTGGCAGCTGCGGCCGGGAGCGCCGACGAGCTGGCCGAACGGCAACGTGCGTACGCCGCGGCCGACTCCACGATCGAGCCCGAGGTGTTCCGACTGCCCGACCTCGACAGTCCGCGTGCGCGTGCGGCGGCGCGCAGGGCCGGCATCGACATCGATCGATGGGTGGCACGGCACGCTCACCGCTGAGACGCGCCCCGATCCTGCGCTCGTCTGCGCCCGCACGGCCGATGTGGGGCAAAAATCGCCCCAGAGCGCCTCGATCACCCCCTCAGTGGAGGAAGAGTTCCGTCCTCGTCGGTGGAAGAACGTGCCACATGGAGAAAAGCGTGCAATACTCAAGGTGAACAGAAAGTGAACAGGAGGTGTCCCATGCGCAGCCAGAACCAGAACGACCGTCCCGCGATGACGTGGATCGAGGTCAAGGACGCGACGGGTCGCACGCACCTGGAGGCACGCTGGAGCGTCACCACGCACTCGCCGGCCGCCACCGTGCACGCGGCCTGACGACGAAGACCACACCGAGAACCGGCCCGCCACCCAGTGGCGGGCCGGTTCTTGCTTTCCGGTAAGCATTGCCCATGCGTGCTGCGTGGCGTGACCTCTCCGAGCGACTCGGGCCGGGCACGCTGCGCGACATCTTGTTGGTGAACCTCGCCGTCGGCATCGTCGGCGTCTCCTACGGCGCCATCACCGTGGGTGACGGCCTGCCACTGTGGGCGCCCAACCTGATGTCGATCGTCGTGCTCGGTGGTGCCAGCCAGTTCCTCTTCACGGGCATCATCGGCGCCGGTGGCAGCGCGGTCGCCGCAGTCCTGGCCGGGCTCCTGGTCAACGCCCGTCACCTGCCGTTCGGCTTCGCTCTCGCCGGCACCGTCAAGGAGCGGCCACTCCTGGGGTCCTACCTGATGATCGACGAGGTCGTCGCGTTCGCCCTGGCCGAGAAGGATCCGGAGCGACGGCGCCTCGTGTTCTTCACGTGCGGTGCGTGCCTGTGGATCTTCTGGAACATCGGCTCCCTGCTCGGGGGCCTGCTCGGCAATGCGGTCACCGACACCGACGTCTTCGGTCTCGATGCGGCCTTCCCGGCCGTGCTGGTGGCCCTGGTGACGCCTGCCCTTCGTGACTCCCGGACCCGCACCGTGGCGCTGGTCGGTGCCGCCGTGGCGGTGGCGGCCACCCCGTTCCTTCCGGCCGGGACGGCGGTGCTCCTTGCCCTGGCCGCTCTGGTGCTGCTGCCCGTGCTGCGCCGCGACGACTTCCCCACTCCGGGCGAGGAAGCCGGTGATCGCTCGTGATCTCGGCTCCGGTGCTGATCGTGTCTGCCGTGCTGCTCGGCGTCGGCACGTTCGCCTTCCGTGCCGCCGGTCCGATGCTGCACACCCGGGTCGTGGTCAGCACGTCGATGCAGGCGCTGATGTCGATGTCGGCGACGGTGCTGCTGGTCGCCCTGGCCGCCACGTCCGCGGTCTTCGACGGATCCTCTCCGGCCGGGTGGGCTCGCGCGGCGGGAGTGGCGGTCGCCGTACTCCTGGCCTGGCGGCGGTCGCCGTTCGTGGTGATCGTGGTGGCCGCAGCGGGGACGACCGCCGTGCTGCGCCTGCTCGGCCTCTGAGCCCGAATCCACCGATCTCTCGGCTGCTGCGCGCCCCCATCCGGCGCCCCGGCGGCGTTGTCGCGCACTCGACGGGCCTCCGGCCCGCGTTCGGCACTCCGCCTTGCCGGCCCACCCGTCTGGTGACGCTCGCGACGCCGTCGATCGGTGGATTCGGGCTGAGGGCGAACGAGGTCAGTCGTCGGTGGAGACGCGTGTGCCGTTCTTGTAGACGATGCGCTCCTTGCGCTCGGGCACCGTCACCTCGGCCGCGACCAGGGGGTGGTCGGTGGCACGCTGGATCTCAGGAGTGCGCAGCGCGCGGTAGCTGCTGAACGCCACGTCGTCGGAGCCGAAGACCCAGTCCACGGCGAGCGGACGCGGCGGAGGGGCGCACGAGCTGCCGGTGCTGCCACCGTTGGCCGCCTTCAGCGCGGTGCTGGTGGTGACCCGGCAGAAGACGCCCTCCCAGTCGTTGAGGTCGCCGGTGAAGAAGATCGCCTCGCCGGGGTGGTCGGCGGCGAGCTGGTTGGCGAGGTTGATCTCGATCTGGGTGGCCGCGCCCCGCCACTTGGCCGCGTTGCCGTGGGCGTTGGCCGGGTTGTGCACGTTCATCAGCCACACCTTCTGACCGGTGGCGATGTGCTCGAGCTGGACCACGGGCATCTGCCGGGTCTGTCCGAAGAAGTAGGGGATGCCGAACGTCCGTGCCTCGACCAGACGGAACGTGTCCTTGCGCCAGGCCACCGCGTTCGCGTGCAGCTGTACGCCGGAACCGGCGGACGGGTAGACGTCGTAGGTGCCGCCGGCCTGGGCCAGGAAGGCACCCATCTGCGGTGCCTGGAACTCCTGGAAGCCGACCAGGTCGACCCCGTTGTTGCGCAGCGCGTTCACCGAGAGCGAGGTGCGCATGGCGCTGCCGGCCATGCCCTTCCGGTCGCCACCCGTGGCGGTGTGACTGGCCCCGAGCAGGTTGAACGACGCGATCGTGAAGCTGAACGAGGGGCGTACGTCGTACTTCGGCTTGGGCTTCCGCTTGATCGTGACGGTGGGCCCGACCAGCTTCTTGCGGGTGCCCGAGCCTTCGGGCTTCCCCTGCGTGCCGGTGGGCGAGGGCGACGTCGAAGGCGTCGCCGGAGCCGAGGACGAGGTGGTCGACGTCGGCTCCGCGCTGGTCTGCTGGGAGTCGTCCTTGCCGCCGAGCACGAAGCCGAAGGTCACCACGAGCACGGTGACCAGCGCGGCAGGCGCCAGCATCACGAGGAGCTCGGGAGGTTTGCGCACCGCAGAAGGTTACCCGGGATCGGACCTCGGGGCCGAACCCGCGTCTTGCACCGCGGAGGCGTCCGTCGTCACACCGCCGGTTGAGCGTCACGGCCTACTGTGGACCGCATGAGCGATGTCTTCGATGTCCTTGACCCTGCCGACGGATCCGTGATCGACCAGGTGCCCGACGCCAGCGTCGACGATGCCCGGGCCGCCCTCGACCGGGCCGTCGCCGTGCAGCCGGACTGGGCGGCGACCCCGCCCCGCGACCGCGGCGAGATCCTGCGGCGCGCGTTCGAGCTGCTCACCGAGCGGGCCGACGAGTTCGCCCGCACGATCAGCCTCGAGATGGGCAAGCCACTGGCCGAGGGCAAGGGTGAGGTCGCCTACGGCGCCGAGTTCCTGCGCTGGTTCAGCGAGGAGGCGGTCCGCATCCGCGGCAGCTGGCTGGCCGCGCCCGCCGGTGGCTCCCGTCTGCTGACCGTCAAGAAGCCGGTCGGCCCGTGCCTGTTCGTGACGCCGTGGAACTTCCCGCTCGCGATGGGCACCCGCAAGATCGGTCCCGCGATCGCGGCCGGCTGCACGATGATCGTCAAGCCCGCCTCCGCGACACCGCTGACCATGGTCAAGCTGGCCGAGGTGTTCGCCGAGGCCGGCCTGCCCGACGGCGTCCTGCAGGTGCTCACCACGAAGTCGTCCAAGGAGGTCACCGCAGCCCTGATGGGCGACCAGCGCCTGCGCAAGGTCTCGTTCACCGGATCCACCGCGGTCGGCAAGGGCCTGGTCGCCCAGTCGGCGGAGAACCTCCAACGGGTGTCCATGGAGCTCGGCGGCAATGCGCCGTTCCTGGTCTTCGACGACGCCGACGTCGACGCCGCGGTCGACGGCGCGATGGTGGCCAAGATGCGCAACATGGGTGAAGCCTGTACGTCGGCCAACCGGTTCCTGGTGCAGTCGGGCGTGGCCGAGGAGTTCACCCGGAAGCTGGCCGATCGGATGGCCGCCCTGAAGGTCGGTCGGGGCCAGGACGACGGCGTCGAGGTCGGCCCGCTGATCGACGCCGACGCGGTGGCGGGTGTCAAGGAGCTGGTCGACGACGCCGTGGCGCAGGGCGCCCGCGTGCTCACCGGGGGCGAGCCCGACGGCAACTTCTACCCGCCGACCGTGCTGGGCGACGTGCCGGCCGGTGCCCGGCTGAACACCGAGGAGATCTTCGGTCCGGTCGCCCCGGTCACCGTCTTCGAGACCGAGGAGGTCGCGGTCGCGATGGCCAACGACACCGAGTACGGGCTCTCGTCCTACGTCTACACCCGTGACCTGGACCGCACCCTGCGCATCGTGGAGTCGCTGGCCTTCGGCATGGTCGGGGTCAACACCGGGCTGGTCTCCAACCCGGCGGCCCCGTTCGGCGGCGTGAAGGCCAGCGGCTTCGGTCGTGAGGGCGGCTTCGAAGGCATCGAGGAGTATCTGGACACCACCTACGTCGGCATCGCGCACTGACTCCTCGCTGACGCGCCGTGGCCCGGCGTGGCAGGCTGGGGGTCATGGCTGACAACCCTCAGGGAACGCCGGGTCCCCCCACCACGATCGTCCTCTTCGGCGCCACCGGTGACCTCGCCCGGCGCAAGCTGCTGCCGGGCATGCTGCACCTCTGGCGTTCCGGGCTGCTCCCCGAGATGCAGGTGGTCGGCACCTCGCTCGACGAGCACACTCGTGAGTCGTTCGTCGACTTCGCCCGCGAGGCGATCGGTGAGTTCAGTGACGACGAGCAGGACAAGGACGAGTTCGAGGAGTTCGCCAAGCGTCTCTTCTGGGCCGACGACGGGGTCGACAATCTCAAGGCGGGCATCGCCGAGGCCGAGGCCGACTGCGACAAGCCGCAGGCCCGGCTGCACTATCTCTCCGTGCCACCGAAGGCCGCGCTCAGTGTGGTGGGCACGCTCGACGAGGCGGGGCTGGTCAAGAACAGCCGCATCGTGATGGAGAAGCCGTTCGGCACCGACCTGGCCTCGGCGAAGTCGCTCAACGACTCGATCCACAAGGTGTTCAAGGAAGAGCAGATCTTCCGCATCGACCACTTCCTGGGCAAGGAGCCGGCGCTCAACATCTTGGCGATGCGGTTCGCCAACGGGTTGTTCGAGCCGATCTGGCACCGCAACCACATCGACCACATCCAGATCGACATCCCCGAGACGCTCGGCGTCGAGGGTCGCGCCGGGTTCTACGAGGGCACCGGTGCCTACCGTGACATGGTCGTGACGCACCTCTTCCAGGTGCTGGCCTTCATCGCGATGGAGCCACCCACGGCGCTCGATCCGATCTCGATCAGCGAGGAGAAGCACAAGGTCTTCCGCTCGATGCTCCCGTTGGACCCGCACGACGTGGTCCGCGGGCAGTACGACGGCTACCGGGCCGAGGAGGGTGTCGACCCGCAGTCGGACACCGAGACGTTCATCGCGCTGAAGTGCTTCGTCGACAACTGGCGCTGGGCCGACGTGCCGTTCTATCTCCGCACCGGCAAGAAGCTCGCCGAGGGATCGCGGATCATCTCGATCGCGTTCAAGGAGCCACCCAAGTCGATGTTTCCCGAGGGCTCCGGCATCGGCGACCACGGCCCCGACCACCTCACCTTCGACCTGGCCGACACCGCGAAGATGTCGCTGTCGTTCTACGGCAAGCGTCCCGGGCCCGGGTTCGGCCTGAACAAGCTGTCGATGCAGTTCGCCATGGAGGACACCGGCTGGGCCGGCTCGATCCTCGAGGCCTACGAGCGGCTGATCCTCGAGGCGGTCAAGGGCAACCGCACCTTGTTCACCACGGCCGAGGGCGTCGAGCGGCTGTGGGAGATCTCCGAGCCGCTGCTCGAGCACATGCCCCCGGTCCGCAGCTACCCCCAGGGTTCGTGGGGTCCGAACCAGATCCACCAGCTGATCGCTCCGTTCGCCTGGCGCCTGCCCTTCGAACGCAAGTGGCGCGACAACTGATGCCACTGCGCTGATGGAGCCGTACGCCGAGGTCGTGGCGTCGTACACCACGTTCGCCGAGGAGGCGGCCGACTCTCCGTGCTTCGTGGAGTGGTCTCGTGGCGTGGCCGACGACCCGGAGGCGCAGGACCTGATCCGCACGCTGCCTCCGGTCAAGCAGCAGCCGAACCTGGTCTTCGCGGCCGCCCGCTGGCACGGCGCCCCGGCGCCCGGGCCGTACGCCGGTCTCCGGGCCACGCTGCTCGAGCGGTGGGACGAGGTGCGCGCCACGGCCCTGGCCCGTTCCACGCAGACCAACGAGGTCGGTCGGCTGGCCACCCTGCTGCCGGCGTTCGCCTTGCTCGGCGAACGGCTGCACCTGATCGAGGTCGGCGCCTCCGCGGGCCTGTGCCTCCACCCGGACGCCTACCGCCACGAGTGGGTGCAGTACGACGATCCGGCGGTGACGCACCACGTGGGTGAGGGGCCGGTGCTGACCTGCCGGGTCTCCGGACCGGTCCCGTTCCCGGAGCGGATGCCTGAGGTCGTCTCGCGGGCCGGCGTCGACCTGAACCCGCTCGACGTGACCGACGCCGACGAGATGGCCTGGCTGAAGAACTTGGTCTGGCCCGAGCAGGACGAGCGTCGTACCCGCCTCGCGACGGCGATCGAGGTGGCCAGGCAGGATCCGCCCAGGCTGACCCGTGGCGACCTCTTCGACGAGCTGCCGGGACTCCTCGGCGCGGCACCGGACGACGCGGTGACCGTGGTCTTCCACTCCGCGGTGATCGCCTACCTCGAGGAGCCCGACCGCCGGCGGTTCGCCCAGCTGATGGCCGGTCTCGTGGCCGAGGGGCGCTGCCACTGGGTCAGCAACGAGGCCCCGAACGTGCTGCCCGAGGTGACCGCCACCGGACCTGCGCCGACGAAGCCCGGCTTCGTGCTCGGCATCGACGGAGACTCGGTCGCCCTCACCCACGGTCACGGCGCGACCCTGCGCTGGCACCACACGCATCCTTGACGTTCGGACCGTGGATCCCCGTTGCCTTGACTTCAAGTTGACTTGAAGTTTCACCATGGAGCCATGAGAGCGATCAGACTTCATGACTTCGGCCCCGCCGACAACCTGCGGCTCGAGAAGCTGCCCGACCTGACCCCCGGTGACGGTGAGATCCGCATCGCCGTCGAGGCCGCCGGGGTCCACCTGCTCGACACCAGCCTGCGCGCCGGCGAGCCGGGCCCGATGCCGCGACCCGACCTCCCGACCGTCCCGGGCCGTGAGGTGGCCGGGGTGGTCGACCGGGTCGGCAGAGGTGTCAGCGAGAGCTGGCTGGGCGCCCGGGTCGTGGCCCACCTCGGCATGGTTCCGGGAGGGTACGCCGACCAGGCGGTCACCGCGGTCGACAACCCGAATCTGTTCCGGGTCCGCGACGGGGTCGACCTGGCCGACGCAGTGGCCATGGTCGGCACCGGCCGAACCGCGCAGGGCATCCTCGAGATCGAGCCGCCGATGGTCGGTGACGTGGTCCTCGTGCCGTCCGCGGCCGGCGGGCTCGGCTGGCTGCTGGCCCAGGCCGCACGACGCAGCGGCGCCCGGGTCGTGGCGTTGGCCGGCGGGCCGGAGAAGGTGGAACGCATGGACGAGGTCGAACCCGACCTCGTCGTCGACTACCGCGAACCGGGCTGGCGCAAACGAGTGGAGGACGGTCCCGGCCCGATCAGCCTGGTCTACGACGGCGTCGGCGGCGAGGTGGGCCGGCAGTCCCTCGAGCTCTTGCGCCCGGGCGGCCGCATGGTGATGTTCGGCTGGTCATCCGGTGCGGCCACCGAGTTCGACTCGGCGGACCTCGTGCAACGTGCCCTGTCGGTCTCCTGGAGCCTCGGACCGCGCATGGCCGCGCTCCCGGGTGGCATCCCGGGCCTGGCCGGGCGCGCGTTGAACCGGCTGGCGGCCGGTGACTGGAAGCCACTCGTGTCGACGTACCCGCTGGCCGAGGCCGCCCGGGCGCACGCCGATCTCGAGCAGCGACGAGCGCTCGGCAAGGTCGTCCTGCTGCCTCGCCAGTGAAGCGGCCGATGAATCGAAGTGCATTTGTCGGTCTGCCCGACGAGAATGGCCGCAGCCCGATCGGAGCACCTCGTGACTGACCTCCACCCACCGGCCCAGGAGCCGTTGGAGGAACCCCCGCCGCCCTCGCGGCCGATGCCGCGCGCCCTGATCCCGTTCCGTACGCCGGCCTACCGCAAGCTCGCCATCGCGCTGGTGTTCACGCTGTTCGCCTGGGGTGTCTGGGTGATCGCCCTGGTGTGGGAGGTGATCCGCCTCGGCGGCTCGGCCGGCGACCTCTCGTTCGTCGCCGGGGCCAACGCCGTCGGCATGCTGGTGCCGGTGCTCTTCGCCGGCGTGGTCGCCGACCGCATCCCGCAGAAGGTGATCCTGCTCGGCGTCGCGGCCGTGCAGTTCTCCGCCATCGCCCTGGTCGGCTTCCTCTCGCTGACCGACCTGTCGGGAATTCCACTCCTGATCGGCATCAACTTCGTCTACGGCTGTGCCACCGCGTTCTACTACCCGGCGTACTCCGCCTGGCTGCCGGCCCTGGTGCCCGAGAAGGACCTGCTCGCGGTCAACGGCTTCGAGGGGGCGGTCCGGCCGATGATCGGCCAGGCCATCGGCCCGGCGCTGTCCGGCTTCATGGTCGGCGCGGCCTCACCCGGCTGGGCGATCATGGTGGCCGCCGTCGCGGCCGGGCTCGGCATCCTCACCCTGCTCGCCGTGCCGCTCACGCCCGTGCACCGCGACCGCTCCGACGACGCACCAGTGCACCCGGTGCGCTCGGCGCTGACCGACATGGGCGAGGGGTTCGGTTACATGGTTCGCACGCCGTGGCTGCTGGCCACGCTGGTCTTCGCCAGCCTGATGATCCTGGTCTTCATCGGACCGTTCGAGGTGCTGGTCCCGTTCCTGATCAAGGACACGCTCGGTGGCGACGCCGGCGACCACGCCCTGGTGCTGGCCGCGTTCGGTATCGGTGGGGCGGTCGGGTCGTTCGTGATGGGCTCCCTGCCCATGCCGCGGCGCTACCTGACGGTGATGAACCTGCTGTGGGGCGTCGGCTGCCTGCCGATGGTGCTCTTCGGCGTGGTCGACCACGTGTGGATGCTGGTCGGTCTCGGGCTGCTCCTGGGCGGCATGTTCTCCGCGCCGATGGTCATCTGGGGCACGCTGCTGCAGCGCCGGGTGCCGCCGCACATGCTCGGCCGGGTCTCGTCGCTCGACTTCTTCGTCTCGATCTCGCTGATGCCCGTCTCGATGGCGCTGGCCGGCCCGGTCTCGCAGGTGATCGGCGTCCGGGAGACGTTCTACGTGGCCGGTGTGGTGCCGATGGTGGTCGCCGTGGTCGCGGTCATCTGGGCTCGCCTCCCACAGGACGAGCTCGCGAATCCTCTCAACTGAGTGTCAGCCGGGCAGCTCGGCGCGGCCCTTGATGCCGAGCTTGCGGTAGACGTTGGACAGGTGCCACTCGACGGCCTTCACGGTGACCACGAGCTGCGCGGCGATCTCCCGGTTGGTCAGGCCCTGGCCGGCCAGCTCGACGACGCGCAGCTGACTCGGCGTCAGGCTCTCCGTGCCTGGCGGCACGACGATCCCCGGAGGCTGGTCCAGGCGCTCCAGGAGACGACGTACCCGATCCAGCAGGGGCCGCAGGCTGGCCCGGCCGGCGATCGCCTCGGCCTCGCGCAGCAGCGCGATCACCCGGGGGCCGCGATCCTCGTGGAGCAGGACGAGAACGCCGGACAGGTCGGTCAGGATCTGGGCGCGCAACCTGGGGGCCTCGTCGCCCTCGAGCTCCGCGAGCGCCTCGGTCAGCAAGACGCGGCGGGCACTGGACACGTCGACCGCAGCCACGGTGCGCAGTGCCTGGGCGCGGGCGTGCGCCGAGCCCGTGGAGCGGGCGCGGTAGAGGTGGTCGTGGGCCAGCTCCACCGCTTCCGGGGCCTGCCCCAACCGCACCAGTGCCAGCGCGAGCCCGGCCCGCCAGGGGAGGACGTCGGGGTCGTCGGGTCCGACCTCGCCGGCTGCGCGGAAGTGGTGGGCGGCGACCTCGTGATCGCCCTGGAGCTCGGCGATCCCGGCCAGCGCCCAGTGGGCCAGCCCCGCAGCCGGATGCGCGTCGGGCACGCGGCGCACCGCGTGGGCCAGCTGGTGGGTGAGTGGGGCGACCTGCTCGTGCTCGCCGCGGGCGAGTCGGCACTCGACGATGCCGGCCAGCACGGCCGGGTCAGGGTGCACCGGGTCGAGCAGCTCCTCGAAGGCCGCCAGGGCGTCACTGATCCGGCCCCTGCGCAACATCTCGCGAGCGCCGTGGATCGAAGCGCCCGAGGTGAAAGGCACCCCCATGCCGATCAGGCTAGGTCGTTTGGGCGTTCATTCACTAGACATCTGTCAAGGGATCACCCAAACGGGGTACGGCGGCCTGGTCGGATCGGGCCACCGGACACCCCAGTAATCGCGTCGTCCCTTCCCAGGAACCCCAGCAGCCGAGTGGCCGCGGTGGAGCCGTCACCGACCGTCACGCAGGGGGCGAAACGGGAGCCACGATCGCTCGCGTCGACCAGAGCGTACGCCGGGAGCAGCAGGTCGGCGGCCAGGCCGTCAGGAATCGGCGTGGTTCGGCGGGTCGAGCGGGCGACGTCCCAGCCGTGCACCGCGATCTCGAGCGCCGCGGTGTGCAGCACGGTGTCGCCGGCCAGCCCTCGGTCACCCAGTCGTACGACGACCGCGGCCGGAGACGTCCACGCGCCGAGCAGGGCACAGGCCTTGTCGAAGAGGACGCCGACCGGCGTGGGCTCGGAGACCGGGATCGGGTAGGGGCCGATGAGACCGGTGCTGGCCTCGGTGAAGGCATCGAGTCCGTCGGACATGTGCTCGAGGAGCTCGCCCAGGTTCCACTCGGAGCAGGGAGTCGGAAGAGTCAGGTCGGTCGTGGAGGCCGCGAGGAGGGTGCCTCGGGTGTAGCCGATGGCACGCTCGAGCAGCTCCACCGCGTCGGTGGACATGGCGACCTCAGCCAGCGGTGAAGTGCTCGGGGAGGTCCGCCTCGGTGAGCACGGTCGGCAGCCCGAAGCGGGCGAACATCGCGGTGTCGAAGAACGCGGCGACGTGGGCCACCCGGGTGCCGTCGAGCTGGAGCACCTGGAGGTGGAAGGGCGTGTAGGTGCCGTCCGGCTGCTTCAGATAGAGGCCGAAGGCGGGCTGGCCGTTGGCGGTGGTCGGCAGCATCGGCATGTCGTGGAACTCGCCGGGGCACTTGCTGGCGATCAGGTCCCCGATGTTCTCGTTGCCGACGTACCAACCGGTGAACGGCGGCATCTCCCAGATCGCGTCGCGCTTGAGCATGGAGACGATGGCGTCGACGTCCTTGCGCCAGAACGCGTCGACGTAGGCGTCGAGCACGGCCTGCTGCTCGGGCGCCACGGTGGTGCTGGCGTCGTCGGCGCTGAGGTGCGCCTCCTCCATCTGGGCATGCGCCCGCTGGAGCGCGGAGTTCACCGCGGCGGGAGTGGTCTCCAGGGCCTCGGCGACCTCTTTGGCCGACCAGCGCAGCACGTCGCGCAGGATCAGCACGGCGCGCTGGCGGGCGGGAAGGTGCTGGAGGGCGGCGACGAAGGCGAGCCGGATCGAGTCGCGGTCGGTGACCACGACGGCGGCGTCCGGCACCGGCTCGAGCCAGGGCACCTCGTTGTCGGAGATCAGCTCGTCGGAGGCCTGCGCGTCGGCGGTGCCGAGCCCGGTCGGCAGCGGGCGCCGGACCCGACCCTCGAGGTTGGTCAGGCACACGTTGGTGGCGATGCGATAGAGCCAGGTGCGCACCGAGGACCGGCCCTCGAAGTTGTGGTAGGCCTTCCAGGCCCGTAGATAGGTCTCCTGGACGAGGTCCTCGGCCTCGTGCACGGAACCGGTCATCCGGTAGCAGTGCGCGATCAACTCACGGCGGTAGCCGTTGGCGACGTCCTGGAAGTCCGTCTCGATGTCTTGTGTGGTGGTCACGCCCGCCTCCTGGTGCGAATCAGTCTGCCGCACGTACCGACCTGCGGACAACGAGAAATTCATCGAACCCGGCGACTTCGTCCCGCGCGATGACTTCTGGACGACTGACCAGTCCACCTCTGCATCAGCCACACACTCCAGCAAGGAGGACCCATGGGTCGCATGATCTTCCCGAACCTGCCGGTCAAGGACGTCCCGAGGACCGTCGAGTTCTGGACGCGTCTCGGCTTCGAGTTCAACCACGAGTTCAGCAGCCCGGAGGCGGCCTGCCTGGTCATCAACGAGCAGGCCAGCGTGATGCTGCTGTCGGAGCGGTTCTTCCACGGCTTCCACGACACGGCCGGCCACACCGGCACGGAGGTGCTGATGGGCCTCGGTGTCGAGAGTCGTGAGGAGGTGGACCGGCTCTGCGACGCCGCGGCGGCCAACGGCGGCAGTGCCGATCCCGAGCGCACCGGCCAGGGGTCGATGTACGGCGGGTGCTTCCGTGACCTCGACGGTCACATCTGGGAGCCCCTGTGGATGGCCACGAGCTGAAGCGCCCGCTCGGCGGCGGGAACGGCCAGCTCGCGGTCGACCGGCACCAGGCCGATGCGGGTCCGCCGGTCGAGCAGGTCGTCGACGTCGATCGCACCCTCGTGGGTCACGCCGAAGATCAGCTCGGCCAGGGTGGCCGGCACGGTGGCGGCGATCGGTGCGAGCAGCTCGTCGTCGGAGAGACCACTGACCTCGCGGGCGTTGTCGAGCACCAGGCGGGCCTCGGCGCCGAAGCGCCGCACCAGCCGGGCCGGCTCTTCGAGCTGCGCGAGCGCGGCGCGCGGAGCGGCCCCGACCAGCGGCAGGTTGCGGGTGCGGCAGTGGCCGTCGGCCAGGTGCGTGGCGTCGACGGCGTCCTCGGCCATCTGACGGTACGTCGTGAGCTTGCCGCCGACGATCGTGATCACCCCGGTCTCGGAGGTGAGCACGGCGTGCTCGCGGGAGAGGTCGGAGGTGCTGCCGTCGCTCGGAGTCCGGGTCCACCGACCTCTCGCCTGCTGCGCACCGCCGTCGGCGGGTCCGGACTGCAGCAGCGGGCGCAGGCCGGCGTACGCCCCGATCACGTCTGAGCGGTGCAACGGCCGGTCGAAGGCGGCGGCCACCACGTCGAGCAGGAAGCCGATCTCGACCTCGGACGGCTCGGGTACGTCGGGGATCTCGCCGTCGATCTCTTCGTCGGTGAGGCCGACGTAGATCGTGCCGTCGGGCTGGGGCAGCACCAGCACGAAGCGGTTGGAGGTGTGGGGGATGGGTGCGGTCACCGCCGTGGTGAGGCCGGGGAGGGTGTCGGCGCGCAGCACGAGGTGGGTGCCACGGCTCGGCTTGAGCTTGACGTCGACGATGCTGCCGGCCCACACGCCGGTGGCGTTGATGACCGCCTTGGCCCGGATCGTGTGCTCGGCGCCGCTGGTCTCGTCGCGAACGACCACGCTGGTGCCGGTCGCGCTGAGCACTCGCGCGTGGTTGCGGACGTCGGCGCCCTGGGCGACCGCCGTTCGGGCGATCGCGGTGACCAGCCGGGCGTCGTCCTCGAGCTGGCCGTCCCAGGAGAGCAGCCCGCCCCGCAGGCCGGCGCTGCGCAGTGACGGCGCCAGCCTGAGGGTTTCGGTGCGGGAGATGCGGCGCGGCTTGGGCAGGGTGTCGGCGTCCGTGCCGGCCTTGCGCCGCAGCAGGTCGCCGGCGAAGAATCCGGCCCTGGCCAGGGCTGCCTGCGGGCGACTGACACTCGACATGAGTGGCAGCAGCATCGGCATGGCATGCGTGAGGTGTGGGGCCGTGGTCTCCATCAGGATGCCGCGTTCGACCGCGCTCTCGTGGGCCACACCGAGCTGCAGCTTGGCGAGGTAGCGCAGGCCGCCGTGCACCAGCTTGGAAGACCAACGCGAGGTGCCGAAGGCAAGGTCGAACGCGTCGACCGCGACGACGCTCAGTCCGCGGGAGGCCGCGTCGAGGGCGACGCCGGCGCCGGTGATGCCCAGGCCGATCACGACGACGTCGGTCTCGTCGGGCAGGTCGGCGACACCGGTGCGGATCCTGGGGTCGGTGACGGGGACGGTCATGGTGTCAGGCCTCCGGTGATCAGGTCGGCGAGGGCGGCGCTGAGGTCACCCTCGGAGATGGCGTCGTCGGCCATGGTGTGGGCCGAGAGTGTGAAGCCGTGGGCGGCCAGCAGCACGGTGCGGGCCAGGAGCTGGGAGTCGCCCGCCCGGACGTGTCCGGCCTTCTGCCCGGCCGCGATGCGCGGCTCGATCAGGTCGAGGATCAACTGCTGGGAACGACCGCGGCGGACCAGCAGGTAGGGCAGCAGGAGCTCGGGGTCGACGTCGAGGATGCGCCGCATCAGGGGGTTCTCGCGCAGCGCGCCGATCGCCGCGAGGATCCCGTCGGCGATGCGCCGTGGGGTCGGTGAGTCGTCGGGAGCCTCAGGCACTGCGGCCACGACGCTGCCCCACTCGCGGGTCATCAGGTCGGCCAGCAAGGTCTGCATGTCGGGCCAGGCCCGGTAGATGGTCATCCGCGAGACGCCCGCGCGGCGGGCCACCTCGGTCAGCGTCGTGCGCTTCCAGCCGAGGTCGAGGATGCAGCCGCGGGCCGCGTCGAGATAGAGGTTGTGACGGGTTGACGTCATGTGTCACACTGTAACACATGAGCACTGAGATGCACCCTTCCCGCTGGGGCAACCCGGCCGAGGCCGCCGCCCTGCCCGAGTCCACCCGAGGGCTGGTCGAGCTGGCCCTCGGCGTCCGTGAGACGCCCGCCGTCGAGCAGGTCTCCCTGCCGCCTGTCGGCCTGGCCGACGACGTCCTCTCCGAGCTGCGTGAACTCCTCGGCGACGACTTCGTGCTCACCGACGACGAGCACCGCCGGGTCCGCACCCGTGGCAAGTCGACCCCCGACCTGCTCAAGGCTCGCGCCGGCGATCTGACCGACGCGCCCGACGCTGTCGTACGCCCGGCGACCCACGGCGACGTCGTCGCGCTGATCGAGCTCGCCGTGCGCCACCACATCGCGCTGGTCCCGTTCGGCGGAGGTACGTCGGTCACCGGCGGCCTCGTCGCCCGACGCGAGGGCTACGCCGGCGTCCTCTCCGTCGACCTGATCCGCATGAAGGGGATCCGCGAGGTCGACAAGGTCTCGATGACCGTCGTCCTGGAGCCGGGCCTGCGTGGTCCGGAGGCCGAGGCACTGCTCGCCGAGCAGGGCCTGATGCTGGGCCACTTCCCGCAGTCGTTCGAGTTCGCCACCATCGGCGGGTTCGCCGCCACCCGCTCCAGTGGTCAGTCCTCGGCCGGCTACGGCCGCTTCGACACCATGGTGGTGGCGCTGACCATGGCCACGCCGCAGGGCACGCTCGAGGTCGGCAGCTCGCCGGCCAACGCCGCCGGCCCCGATCTCCGCCAGCTCGCGCTCGGCTCCGAAGGTGCCTTCGGCATCATCACCGCCGTGCGGGTGCGCGTGAAGGCGCTGCCGGCCGAGAAGGTCTACGAAGCCTGGCAGTTCCCGTCGTTCGACGCGGGTGCCGACGCCATGCGTCACCTGTCGCAGAACGGCCTCATGCCGACTGTGCTGCGGCTCTCCGACGAGAACGAGACCGCCCTCAACCTGGCCTCGCAGTCCGAGGTCGGCGGCGACTCCGCGGGTGGCTGCCTGATGATCGTCGGGCACGAGGGCGTCTCCGTCGCGGCCCGCCAGGCGCTCGTCGGTGCCGCCCTGGGTGAGCTCGGTGGCACCCGACTCGGTGAAGAGCGTGGCGCGGCCTGGGCGGAGGGTCGCTTCCACGCGCCCTACCTCCGGGACTCGCTGCTCGACGTCGGCGTGCTCGTCGAGACCCTTGAGACCGCGACCTTCTGGTCCAACCGTGACCGTCTCTACAAGGCGGTCACCGCTGCGCTCACCGAGGCGCTGGGTGAGAAGACCCTGGTGCTGTGCCACATCTCGCACGTCTACGAGACCGGGTGCTCGCTCTACTTCACGGTCGCGGCCCCGCAGGCCGACGACGCGCTCGAGCAGTGGCTCGCCGCGAAGGCCAGGGCGAGCCAGGCGATGATCGACGCAGACGCCACGATCACCCACCACCACGCGGTCGGCACCGACCACAAGCCCTGGTTCGCCCAGGAGATCGGCGAGGTCGGCGTTCGGATCCTGCGTGCGGTCAAGGCGGATCTCGACCCGACCGGTGTGCTGAACCCCGGGGTGATGATCCCGTGAACCGCAGCTTCTCGTTCCTGGTCAACCCGGCCTCCGGTGGCGGGGCCGCCCCGGGTGCCGTCGTACCCGTCGCCCGCGCCCTGCGCGATGCGGGCGCCGTGGTCGACGTGACCTACTCGCCGGGCCCCAAGGCCACCCACGACCTGGTCGCCGGCGCCGTCGGCCGGGGCGAGGTCGTGGTCTCGGTCGGTGGCGACGGCATGCTGTCGTCGATCGCCGGCGAGGTGTCGCGCCTGGGTGGCACTCTCGGCATCGTCCCGGCCGGTCGTGGCAACGACTTCGCCCGCATGCTCGAGCTGCCGGCCGAGCCCGACGCGATCGCGAAGATCCTGCTCGAGTCCGAGCCGACGCCGACCGACATGGTCCGCGCGTCCCTGCCCGACGGCACCACCCATGACGTGGCCGGGTCGGTCTACGCCGGAGTCGACGCGAAGACCGCCGACCTGGTGAACAAGATGCAGTGGCTCCCGAAGAAGCTGCAGTACCCCGCGGCAACGGTGCGGGCGCTGGCCACCTTCAAGGCCGCGACCTACACGGTGACGGTCGATGGTGCCGATCACACGTTCGACGCCGCCACCGTGGTGGTCGCGAACTCCGGCTACTACGGCAAGGGCATGCACATTGCGCCCTCCGCGTCGGTCGACGACGGTGAGCTCGACGTCGTCGTCATCGAGGCGGCCGGCCGGTTCGACATGATCCGCTCCTTCCCCAAGGTGTACGACGGCAGGCACGTCGAGCTCGACCAGGTGCACGTCTTCCGGGGCAGGTCGGTGACCCTGACGGCGCGTCCGGGTGTGGTCATGGGTGGCGACGGTGAGCCGCTGGGCGAGTTGGCCGGCGCACCGGTCCGCATCGACGTTCTCCCCGGCGCGGTCAACGTCCTGCGCTGATCCGGCTCAGTGGCCGCGCAGGCGCGCCAGTCGTTCCCGGACCCGCCCGGTGAGCGATCGCCTCTCCGGCCGGGTCCGGGCGGCCCGGCGTACGACCTTGGCATGCTGCCTGGCCGTCTGCCGCTCGCGCCGGAGCGCCATCCTGATCGCGCCCTCGACGGCCTGGGCGGCGGCATCGAGGGAGATGAGGGTCGGCTCGGGGTCGGTGCTCTCGGCGACGTCGACCCGGTCGAGCAGGTCGACGTCGCCGATCACGCTCACCCCCAGACTCCGGAGCCCGTCGACGCGTTGCCGGTTCAGCTCGCGGAGGCGATCGGCCGCCCAGTCGGGCACGGCGGGAATCCGGGCGTCACCCGGCCCCGGGGCGCCCCGACGCATCCGGAGGGCCACGCCGTTCTGCACCAGCTGGTGGTAGACGTCGTCGGGCCAGTCCTGCTCGTCGAAGACCCGGTTGATCCGCCGCACCAGCTCGGCCTCGGGCATCGTGAGTGAGCGGTTCGAATGGTCGCTGGAGAGATCCAGCAGGCCGTCGGGCAACCCGAGCAGCCGCTCGAATGCGTCGGGCACCCCGCGTCGCTGGGACTCGTCGGCGACGATGACCGTCACGTTCTCCAGACCCGCGTGTGCGGCCCACCGCTCGACCACCGACGGTGTGCTCTGCGGCACCCACACGCGGCGGTGCCGGGCGCCGCCGGTCGGTGCCAGCACCAGACGAAGCCAGTCCTGGTAGGTCATCTGCAGGCCGGCCTTGACCAGCTCCTGCCAGTACGACGGGAGCAGCCGGTCGTAGCGCCGGGCCACCATCAGCACGTGGGGCATGGCCTGGCCCAGGTCACGCACGGCGCGTCCGGCCTGCTCGTCGTCGGCGCGGGCCAGGTCTTCGTTGCTGATCAGCACCGTGGTGTCACCGGCGGCTCGCACCTCGTCGACCAGATCGGTCCAGGCGCTCGGCGAGGGCGTGGGACGGCCGCGCGGCGCGCTGCCGAGCAGCGCCCACCCGGCCTGGCGTGGGCGGACGTCGTCGCCGGCGTAGTGCACCCCGTGCTCGAGCAGCCTCTCGCGTGAGGCGTGGAGCGCGTGCTGCACGGCGGTTGATCCGGTCTTGGGCGGGCCGATGTGGATCACCCGACTGCCTCGGGGCAGGGGAGCGGGGCCGGCGGGGCTCATGGTGCTGCACCTCGAATGCGACGCGACGAAATCCTTGACGTGTCAGTCACCGTAGCCGGATCTCACCGGGTGCGGATCAGAAGGGCCGGTGCTCCCGGTGCAGCTGGATGACCATGCGGTCGACGTCGTCGGGAGCGCTCGCGTCGTACCAGAGCTGGGTCTCCTGGCCGTTCTCGATCGGGTCACCCTCGCGGATCAGGAGCCGCTTGCGCACCCGGTGCGTGGTGCCGGCGGTGTCGGTGAACTCGAACCAGACGAACGTGTTGACCATGTTGCGCTCACCGATGGCGGCATACCCGCGATCGACGACGACGGCCATGGTGTGCGTGCCGGAGGTGATCAGGTCTCGCTCGCGATTGGCCTTCGCGCGGTGCTTCCTGCCCGAGACGGAGGCCAGGAACCACACCAGTGCCGCGGCCGCGAGCAGGACGAGGGCAACCCAGCCACTGTGGTCGACCTCGAGGGCCAGGCCGCAGAGCAGCACCCCCAGCGCTCCGCCGGCGAGCAGGGTCGCGGCAGCGTGCCACACCGTCAGTCCGCTGCGCGGATCGGCGATGCGGGACCAGGCGGTCAGCGCCGCGACGCCCACGACGAAGCCGAGGGCTGCCAGCCGCAGGCCGACGTCGGCCGCGCTCGCGCTGACCTGCTCGGAGCTCAGGACGGTGGCCAGGCCCCAGCCGACCATCACGCCGCTCACCAGCAGCACGGCCAGGTTGAGGACGGTGGGCAGGCCGCGCGTGGGGTGGGTCACCGGGTCATTGTGGCAAAGGTCCACAGCAGCAGCTCGGTCGGCGTCTCGCTGGTCACCCGGGCGCCTTCGTCGGTGAGCCTCGCGGCGTCGGACTCGGCCAGCCTCGTCGCCGCTGCACCCGCCACGAGCACCGATCCGCGTGCGACGAAGAGATGCGCGTGCGGGGTCTCCGGCACCTCAACCGACTGACCCGCGTCGAGGTGGGCTGCCCACAGCGTCGCTCCCGCGGCCCCGATACGGGCCGCGGCGTCGGGCTCGCTGCCCGAGGCCAGCGGTGTCCAGGCGCCACCCGGCGCCACGCTTCCCGAGCTGTACGCCGGCTCGCCCCCGGGCTCGTCGGGCAGCAGCCACGCCTGGAGGAACCGGGTCGGGCCCGAGGTCGGGTCGGAGATCTCGGAGTGAACCACGCCGGCCCCGGCACTCATCGCCTGCACGCGTCCGGGCTCGATCAGACCGCCGTTGCCGCGCGAGTCCTGGTGGCGCAACGCCCCGTCCAGCACCCAGGTCACGATCTCGAGATTGCTGTGGGGATGGTCGGGATAGCCGCCTCCCGGCTGCACCAGCTCGTCGTTGTGACACACCAGCAGACCGAAGCGCAGATTGGCCGGGTCGTAGTGCGACCCGAACGAGAAGGAGTGCCGCGTCGCGCGTCCTTCGCCGGTCGTGACGAAGCGCTCGCCGGCCCGATGTATCTGCACGCGACCAGCCTACGAGCACCCGGCTCGCGGGGCCGCCGACACCATCAAGCAGCAAGGTTGAGTGCTGAGGTGGTTGCCGGGGCGCCCACCTCAGCACTCGACCTGGTTCACAGGGCTGCGGCGGTGCGGGTGCCCTGCTCGATCGCGCGCTTGGCGTCGAGCTCGGCGGCCACGTCGGCCCCACCGATCAGGTGCACACCGGGGAGGTCGAGTGCTGAGGTGGTGGCTCCAGCAGCCACCTGGGCACTCAACTCGTCGTACAGGCCGCGCACCGACTCCTGCCCGGCGCACAGGACGACGTGGTCGACGTCGAGCACCTGCTGGCTGGTCTCGCCGGACGCCGAGGTGACCGTGATGTGCAGTCCGGCGTCGTCGACCGAGTCGTAGGAGACGCCCGGCACCATGTGCACGCCGGAGTCCTTGAGCACGGCGCGGTGCGCCCACCCGGACGTCTTGGCCAGGCCACGACCGATCGAGGTCGTCTTGCGCTGCAGCAGCCAGACCTCGCGGGGCGAGGTGCGCGGCTTCTTCTCGGTCAGTCCGCCACGGTGGATGGCCGGGTCGCCGACGCCCCAGTGCGCCATCCAGTCGTCGAGGTCGTCGCCGGCGTCGTGGGTCAGGAAGTGGCTGACGTCGACGCCGATGCCGCCGGCGCCGATCACCGCGACGCGTGCGCCGACCGTCACCGAGCCGTCGAGCACCTCGTCGTAGCGCACGACCTTGGTGTGGTCGACGCCCGGGAACGACGGCACCCGCGGGGTCACGCCGGTGGCGACGATGACCTCGTCGAATTCCGCCAGAAGCTCCGCGGTGGCCTCGGTCGAGAGTCGTACGTCGACTCCGAGCACCTCGAGGCGGCGGGTGTAGAAGCGCAGCGTCTCGCGGAAGTCCTCCTTGCCGGGGACCCGCATGGCCAGGCGGAACTGGCCACCGAGGGTGGCCGACCTCTCGAAGAGGGTCACCGCGAGTCCGCGCTCGGCCGCGGAGACCGCTGCGGAGAGACCGGCCGGTCCGGCGCCGACGACGGCCACCTTCTGTGCCGTACGGGTGGGGCTGAGCACGAGCGTGGTCTCCCGGCAGGCGCGCGGGTTGACCAGGCACGAGCTGAGCTTGTTGGCGAAGACATGGTCGAGGCAGGCCTGGTTGCAGGCGATGCAGGTGTTGATCTCGTCGGTGCGACCGGAGGCGGCCTTGTTGACGAGCTCGGGATCGGCCAGGAACGGGCGGGCCATCGACACCAGGTCGGCGCCCCCCTCAGCCAGGATCGACTCGCCGATCTCGGGGGAGTTGATTCGGTTCGAGGCACAGACCGGGATGCCGACCTCGGGCCGCAGGCGCGCGGTGTAGTCGCGCCAGGCGCCCGGCGGCACCTGGGTGATGATGGTCGGCACCCGGGCCTCGTGCCACCCGATGCCGGTGTTGAGCAGGTCGACACCGGCCGCCTCGAGCCCCGTGGCGAGCTCGACGGTCTCCTCCCAGGTCTGGCCGCCCTCGACCAGGTCCAGCAGCGAGATGCGGTAGCCGACCATGAAGTCGGGGCCGACCAGCTCACGCGTGCGGCGCACGATCTCCAGCGGGAACTGCATCCGCTTCTGCGCCGAGCCGCCCCACTTGTCGGTGCGGTCGTTGGTGCGCGAGGCCAGGAACTGGTTGATCAGGTAGCCCTCGGAGCCCATGATCTCGATGCCGTCGTAGCCGGCCTTCTGCGCCAGCCGAGCAGCCTTGGCGAAGTCGGTCGCGGTGCGGTCGACGCCGCGGGTCGACAGAGCGGTGGGCCTGAACGGGGTGATCGGTGACTTCCTGGTCGACGCCGAGACGCTGTACGGCGTGTAGCCGTAGCGCCCCGCGTGCAGGATCTGCAGGGCGATCTTGCCGTCGTGCTCGTGCACGGCGTCGGTGACCTGGCGGTGCCGCGCGGCGTGCAGTCCGTTCGACATCGTGGAGCCGAGCGGCTTGAGCTGGCCGCGGAAGTTGGGGGAGTAGCCCCCGGTGACGATCAGGCCGGCGCCGCCCTTGGCCCGCTCGGCGAAGTACGCCGCGAGCTTGGGCAGGTTCCAGAACGCGTCCTCGAGGCCGGTGTGCATCGAGCCCATCACCACGCGGTTGCGCAGCGTCGTGGTGCCGATCGTGATCGGCGCGAGGAGGTGGGGGTAGTTGTTCATCGCTCGGCTTTCGTGTGGGCGTCGATGTATTCGGTCAGCCAGTCGATCCAGAACTCCTCGAGGCGAATGCCGCCGCGGAGCACGAGGAAGACGTCGAGGTCATGACCGGAGAGTCCGGACGGGTCCGAGAAGTCGCGGGCTTCGAGGTGGTGGTAGAGCGAGAGCTTCTTCTGGTGGTCGTCGAGCTTCTCCCGAGCCTGGTCGAGGATCGCCGCGCGGTCGCCGTACGACGCCCCACGCATCTTCACCATCAGGTCGGAGCGGAGCGGGTCGCCGGACGTGGGTTCGGCCAGCCAGCGCTCGAGCTCGAGACGTCCCGGCTCGGTGACGTCGTAGACCTTCTTGTCGGGCCGGCCCTGCTGGGCGACGACGGTGGAGGTGACCCAGCCGTCCTTCTCCATGCGGCCCAGCACGCGGTAGATCTGCTGGTGGCTGGCGGTCCAGAAGTAGCCGATCGACCTGTCGAAGCGCCGGGTCAGCTCGCTGCCTGAGGCGGCGCGCTCGCTCAGCGAGACGAGGAGCGCGTGTTCGAGGGCCATGTCGACCATCCTGCGGCACCTATGCAACTAGTTGCAAGCCTGCGTGGCCGGGGTCACCTTGCGAAATACCCCCCAGGGGTATATCGTCCTGATCATGAACACGTCGTGGCGCATGGCAATGTCGGCCACCCTCCACTGCCTCACCGGCTGTGCGATCGGTGAGGTGCTGGGCATGGTGCTGGCCACCTGGTGGGGCTGGAGCGCGGGGCCGAGCGTCGTCCTCGCGGTCGCGCTGGCCTTCTTCTTCGGCTACCTGCTCACCTTCGTGGGCGTGCGCCGTGCGGGTCTCGACGTCCGCTCGGCGGTGCGTACGGCGCTGGCCGCGGACACCGTCTCGATCCTGGTCATGGAGATCATCGACAACACCGTGATGGTCACGGTGCCGGGCGCGATGGGTGCCGGCCTCGGCGCCTGGCTGTTCTGGGCGTCGCTGGCGTTCTCGCTGGCTCTCGCCTTCGTGCTCACGGTGCCGGTGAACAAGTGGTTGATGAGCCGGGGCAAGGGTCACGCCGTGGTCCACGAGATGCATCACGGTGGCGCCGACGAGCACGCCCACCACGCCCACTGAGTGATTCCGGCCGCCAATCGTGACAGTGGATCTGTCACAATCGGCGGCATGACTGTCGAACTTGGCCAGGGCACTGGTCCACTGCGTGGAGTGAAGGTCGTCGAGATCGCGGGAATCGGGCCCAGTCCGCATGCCTGCATGATCCTGGCGGATCTCGGTGCCGACGTGATCCGCATCGAGCGCCCCGGTGGCCAGATGCTCACCGGAGGCTCGCACGACCTGCTCAACCGCGGGCGCCCCAGCGTGGCGCTCAACCTCAAGGATCCGGCCGCCGTGGCCACGGTGCTCGACCTGGTCGAGACCGCCGACGTGCTGGTCGAAGGCATGCGTCCCGGTGTCACCGAGCGGATGGGCCTGGGCCCCGACGACTGCCTGGCGCGCAACCCGAAGCTGGTCTACGGCCGGATGACGGGTTGGGGTCAGACCGGCCCGTTCGCCCAGGTCGCCGGGCACGACATGAACTACATCGCGATCACCGGCACCCTGCACGGCCTCGGCCAGGACAAGGCGCGGCCGAGCTTCCCGGCCAACCTCGTCGGCGACTTCGGCGGCGGGTCGACGTACCTCGTGATGGGCATCCTGGCCGCGCTGCTGGAGTCGCGCACCAGTGGACAGGGACAGGTCGTCGACGCGGCGATCGTCGACGGCACCGCCCACCTGAACGCGATGACCGCGGCCTTCCTGGCCGGGGGCAACTTCCGCGAGGAGCGCGCCGCCAACCTGCTTGACGGCGGTGCGCCGTTCTATGACGTCTACGAGACCGCGGACGGCAAGCACATGTCGGTCGGCCCGCTGGAGCCCCAGTTCTACGAGGTGTTCGTCGACCTGCTGGAGATCAGGGAGACCGCTCCGGACCGCTACGACCTCGCGCAGTTCCCGGCTCTCAAGGCACTGATCGCCGAGCGCTTCGCCACCCGCACCCAGGCTGAGTGGGTCGATGTCTTCGAGGGCACCGACGCGTGCGTGGCCGGCATCATTCCGATCAGCGAGGCGATCGAGCACCCGCACATGAAGGCGCGTGAGGTGTTCGTCGAGCACGAGGGCATCACCCAGCCGGCGCCGGCGCCGCGCTTCTCCCGGACGGCGGCCACGCTGTCGTCGCCCCCCGCTCCCGGTGCCGGGGTGCACACCCGTGAGGCGCTGGCCGCCTGGGGCATCGCCGACGTCGAGGCCCTGATCGAGAGCGGTGCCGCGGTCCAGGCCTGAGCGGCACTTGTTCGGTATTCCGTAATTACGTAGTATCGACGGCATGGCCGAGCGAAGCGACTCCGACCCGCCCCGCGACGTCGGCGCGGAGCTGGCCGACCTGCGCGCCCGCGTGGAGCGGCTCGAGGTGAGCGCACACCCGCGGGTCGATCCCGTCTCGGGCCCCGACCCCGACACGTTCTGGGCGCTCGAGGGTGTTCGGACTCGTCGCGCCGACCACCCGGAGACCGCCGACGGCCTCGTGCTGCTCACCGGCTCGCTCAACCTGCCCACGGGTGAGCCGGTCGAGTGGCAGCAGGGGGCCGCCACGGCCGATCTCTTCGACACCGACTGGTCCGCTGCTTCCGCCCGCCTGGCCGCCCTCGGGCACCCGGTCCGCCTGGAGCTGTTGCGCGAGATCCTGCGCGGCACCCGGACGACATCCGCGCTGGGGGACCAGCTCGGCAGCACCGGCCAGCTCCACCACCACCTGAGGCAGCTGGTCTCCGCAGGCTGGCTGGCCCAGCGCGGCCGCGGAGCCTACGAGGTGCCGCCGGGTCGGGTGGTGCCGTTGCTCGCGATCCTGACGGGAGTCTCCTGATGCTCGATCTCCTCCAACGACAGGCCACGCACCTCTTGCTGGGCGGCCTCGTGGTCTCGGTGGGCCTCGCGGTTGCCGACGACGTCACCGACCTGCCGTCGTGGACCGGCCCCGTGAGGCTGGGTGCCACCGCGGTCGTCGTACTCGCCCTGGCCCTGGTGTTCCTGTTCCCCGGTGGCGACCTCGACGGTGACCCGATCGTGGTGGCCAGTCCGGTCCGCGGCCGATGGATGGCGATGAACTCGCCGGCCACCAAGGTGCCCAGCCACGGCATTCGCTCCTACGGGCAGGCCTTCGCGATCGACCTGGTCCACGAGCCGCACGACGGCCCGGCCCGGCCGCAGTTCGGCACCGGCCCCGGCATGTCCTCGCCTCGGGGGTATCCGGCGTTCGGCCAGCCGGTGCGGGCGATGATCGGGGGCACCGTGGTCCGGGTGCGGGACCGGCAACGCGACCACCTGACCCGCACCCGCTGGTGGGCGGTGGCGTTCATGATGCTCGAAGGTGTCTTCCGTGAGCTGCGCGGCTCCAGTGGCGTGGTCGGCAACCATGTCGTCATCGATCGCGGTGACGGGGTCTACGCCCTGGTCGCGCACCTGCGCCGCGGGTCGGCCGGGGTTCGGGTCGGCGACCGGGTCGCGGTGGGCGACCCGATCGGTGCCTGCGGCAACAGTGGCAACACCAGTGAGCCCCACGTGCACGCCCAGTTGATGGACCGGGCCCGGGCCAGCGTGGCCCGCGGTGTGCCGATGGCCTTCGCCGACGTCGAACTGGAGGGCGGTGGCGGCAAGGTCTCAGCCGGGCTGCCGGAGAACAATCGGCACCTGGTCAGTCCAGGCGTGTCCTGAGCAGGCAGAACTCATTGCCCTCGGGATCGGCCAGCACGTGCCAGTGCTCGTCGCCGGTCTGACCGATGTCGGCCGGGCGGGCGCCGAGGGCGAGCAGCCGCTCGAGCTCGGCGGCCTGGTCGCGGTCGGTCGGGTTGACGTCGATGTGCAGTCGCGACTTGCCCGGCTCGGGCTGGTCGCGTCGGCTGAGGATGATCGTGGGCTGCGGCCCGCCGAACCCCTCGCGCGGACCGATCTCCAGGGTGCCGTCGTCCTCCTGGTCCAGGACGACGAAGTCCAGGACCTCGCACCAGAACCTGGCGAGGACCTCGGGTTCGCGGCAACCGAGCACGAGCTCACTGATACGACATGCCATGGGCGAAGTTTGTCAGGTGGTCAGGAACTCGGCCAGTGACGCGGTCTCCGGTGTCCGGCTCGCCTCGGCCAGGGCGGCCTCGAGGACGCGATCGTGGTCGGGCCGTGCCTTGGTCAGTGCCTTGCGTCCGGCCGCGGTGAGCTCGGTGTAGATGCCGCGACGGTCGTCGGCGCAGAGGATGCGGGTCAGCAGTCCGCGACTCTCGAGTCGGTTGACCAGTCGTGTGGTGGCGCTGGGGGAGAGTGCCGCAGCGCGGGCCAGCTGGGACATCCGCATGTGCCAGCCGTCCTGACGGGACAGGGCGTCCATGACGGTGAACTCGACGACCGAGAGGCCGTGGCCGCTCGAGAGCTCCTTCTCGAGGCGCGCCTCGATCATCTGGTGCAGGGCGGCCAGTCGGCGCCAGCCCTGGGCGCGCACCTGGACTGCTTCATCACTGATCCCCATGCGGCCATCATAGCGGTCGTTTGCAATAACCCGCGCGCGCAACTACTCTTCCGAGAACGTTGCACACGCGGCATATTGCACACGCAAGGAGAATTCATGAAACCCGGACTGCTGGCCCTCGCCGTGGGCGGCTTCGGCATCGGACTCACCGAGTTCGTCATCGCCGGCCTCCTGCCGGAGGTCGCCGCCGACTTCGAGGTCAGCGAGGCCACCGCCGGCTGGCTCATCTCGGGCTATGCGCTCAGCGTCGCGGTCGGGGCGATCCTGCTGACCGCGGCCGTCGTACGCCTCCCGCGCAAGCAGGTGCTGCTCGGCCTGATGGTGCTCTTCATCATCGGCAACCTGGTCTCGGCGCTGGCCACGTCGTACGACGCCATGCTGGCCGGGCGGGTGATCGCGGCCCTGTGCCACGGCGCGTTCTTCGGCATCGGATCGGTGGTGGCCGCCTCGCTGGTCGAGCCCGCCAAGAAGGCCGGCGCGATCGCGCTGATGTTCGCCGGTCTGACCAGCGCCAACGTCCTCGGCGTGCCGGCCGGAACCCTGCTCGGCCAGGCCGCCGGCTGGCGCTCGACGTTCTGGGCGATCACCGCGATCGGCATCGTCTCATTCGTCGCGATCGCCGTCCTCGTCCCCGGTCGGGTGGCCGGCGCCGAGGCGCCACCGAGCCTGCGCCACGAGCTCGGCGCGTTCCGCAGCGGCCAGGTCTGGCTCTCGTTGACCGTCACCGTGCTCGGCTTCGGCGGCATGTTCGGCGCATTCACCTACATCGCCTACACGCTCACCGGGGTCAGCGGGTTCGCCGACTCCTGGATCCCCTGGCTGCTGGTGCTCTTCGGGGTCGGGCTCTTCGTCGGCAACCTCTTCGGCGGTCGTGCCGCCAACAAGGATGTCGCCCGCACGTTGTACGTCGTCCTCGGCGCCCTGGCCGTCGTGATGGTCTTCTTCGCGCTCGCCGCCGAGAGCAAGGCGCTCACCGTGGTGGCGCTGTTCCTGATGGGTGCCTTCGGGTTCGCCACCGTCCCGGGCCTGCAGATGCGCGTGATGGAGCACGCCGGCCGGGCGCCGACCCTCGCCTCGGGTGCCAACATCGGCGCCTTCAACCTCGGCAACGCCATCGGCGCCTGGCTGGGCGGGCTCACGATCAGCGCCGGCCTCGGCTACGTCTCGCCGCTGTGGGTCGGCGCCGGACTCACGCTCGCCGCTCTCGTTGTCCTGGCCGTCGCCGAGACGAGCGTGCGGACTCCCGTGCCGGTCGGCGACCCCGTGCCGGCCCCGTCCCGGGCCGAGCTGCGCCCGTAGACGAGTCTGGCGGGATGCCCCGCGGTCTCCTAGGTTGGTGGCACGTCGACCAATTTCTCGGGAGTGGACATGACCGCAATCTCGCGACGCACCCTCATCGTTGGTGCCGCATCATTCGCCGGAGCGCTGGGCGCCGGCCTTGGCCCGGGGCTGCTGAACCCTGCCGTCGCCGCGAGCCTCAAGGACGGCCGCTGGTGCAATCCGACGCGTGGCTACACGGTCAGCGGAGGAGAGTTCGGCACGCCTCGGGGTGGGTATCCCCACGCGGGCCGCGACCTGGCCGCGCCCCGCTACCGCTCGATCCATGCTGCCGCGGGCGGCACGGTGTATCGCAAGGGCTACAGCAACGTGCTCACCGGACGCCACGGATACGGCGTGATCGTCAGCCACGGCGGCGGCGTCTACACCTTCTACGGGCACATGAACGAGAACTCCCCGATTGCCGTCGGCGCCAAGGTCCGCCCCGGACAACGCATCGGCCGTGTCGGGAACACCGGCACGAGCGGCTACCACCTGCACTTCGAGGTCCACTCCGGTGGGTTGGGCGCGGTCGTGGAACCTCGAGCCTGGATGAAGAACCGCGGGGTGATCCTCGGCGGAGACATCGGCACGGGTGGCCCGGGCTACGGCTGGCCCTACCTCAATGACGGACAGAGTGTCTCGGGCGTCGACACGGTCAAGGTGATCCAACACCTGCTGAACCACCGTGGCCACGGCCTGCTGGTCGACGGCAACTTCGGGTCGACGTCGGGCGCCGCGGTCAGGGCGTTGCAGAAGAAGTACGGTCTCGTGATCGACGGCGATGTCGGTGCGAAGACCTGGGCCAAGCTGGTGGTCACGCCCGCTCGCGACGCCACCAACAACGCGATCAAGGGGATGCAGACCGCGCTGCGCAAGCACTCCTACTCCCAGGCCGTCGACGGCGGCTTCGGCAGCGTGACGTATGCCAACCTGCGGGCGTTCCAATCGGCGATCGGCCTGGTGGTCGACGGATCGTGCGGCCCGAAGACCTGGCAGGCCCTGGTGGGATGAGTCACCATCGCCCGCTGGAAGTCGTGTCTGCACTCTGCGACGGCGCGGGTGATCTGTCCGTTTCGGGTTAGGTTGTGCCGCAGCACTGACCGCAATCCGACGGAGCAACGTGAACTTCAAGGCCCCCGCCATCGACCGCGAGGCCGTCCTCCCGGCCGTGATCGGCACGATCCCCAGCGGCGTCGCGTTGCTGACGGGTCGGCCGCGACTGGCCGCCGGGCTGCTCGCCCTGCCCGCCGGGCTGGTCGCCTTCTTCCGTGACCCCGAACGCAGTGCCGACCACACCCGGGTCGACGAGGACACGGTCGTCGCCCCGGCGGACGGCAAGGTCATGCACGCCGGACCGGGCCAGGAGGGCGTGGCCCCGGCCGGCGACTGGCAGCAGGTCAGCATCTTCCTGTCGCTCTTCGACGTGCACATCAACCGCGCGCCGTACGGCGGCACCGTGGAGTCGGTGACCTATCGACCGGGCAGGTGGCTGGCGGCCTACAAGTTCGAGAGCGCCTTCGAGAACGAGCGCAGCGACATCGTCATGAACCGCGTCGTGCGAGGCGAGAAGCGCACCTACGTCTTCCGTCAGATCGTCGGCCTGGTGGCGCGTCGCGTGGTCACCCGCATCAAGGCCGGCGACGAGATCGGCACCGGGCAGCGCATCGGGCTGATGAAGTTCGGCTCCCGCATGGACGTCTTCCTCCCGCCCGGCGTCGACCTGCACGTCAAGGAGGGCGACCGCACGGTGGCCGGGGAGACGGTGCTGGCCACCTGGCCGGGAGCCGGCCGATGATCGAGGCGCCCACCCGGCGCAGGCTCTTCAAGCGGTGGCGCATCGAGTCTCACTCCGGCGCCGATGTGGTGTCCCTGCGCCAGCTCAGCGCCCGCGAGCAGCTGCGGGTCACCTCGCCGAGCCTGTTCACCACCGCCAACCTGGGCTGCGGATTCTCCTCCGCCCTCCTGGCCACCTCGGGACACTTCCAGTTCGCGGCGATCCTGATCGCCGTGGCCATCGTGATGGACATCGCCGACGGTGCGGTGGCCCGATTGGTGGGAGCGACCTCGCCGTTCGGGATCCAGCTCGACTCCCTGGCCGACCTGATCTCCTTCGGCGTCGCCCCGGCCGTGCTCGTCTACACCTGGGTGCTGCCCGAGTGGCCCGTCCCGGCGTGGATCGCTGCCTTCCTGTGGCTGGCCTGCGCGGCCTTCCGGCTGGCCCGGTTCAACTTCACCATCGACCCGACCGACGACAAGCGCTACTTCATCGGGCTGCCCTCCCCGGCAGCGGCCGCGGTCGTGATGGCGACCGTCTTCGCGCTGAACAACCCCGACGTGGCCGGCCCCGACTTCCGGGTCGGCCCGGCGATCCTGATCCCGGCGCTGATCAGCCTGGTCCCGGCCTGGCTGATGGTGAGCACGATCCGCTTCCGTTCCTTCCGTGACCTGGTCACCCCACGCACGAGCGAGGCCCGCATCACCACGGGTTGTGTCGTGCTCGCCGTCGCGGGCGGGCTCGTGATCGCTCCCGCCACCACGGCACTGACGGTGGCCTACTGCTACGTCCTGACCGCACCGCTCGGCGTCCTCACGGCACCGTTGCGGCGACGCTGGCTCGGGCCGGACTCGGTGGCACCGCCTCGTCAGCGCCAGCAGTCAGTGTTCCTTCCCCTGGCCGGCGACGACGACAGTGCGCCGGCCGACTGCGCCACGGACTGACGACTCGCCCGACCAACCGATTGCGGGTCCGGAGGCCGGGAAGAAGCTGACGTCACGATCGGCGCTCAGGAGCTCCTCGACCCCGTGCCCGAGACGGACGGCACCGCTGCGCGGCATCGTGCACCTTGGGGCCGACGACACCCGGTCGCAGCAGCTGGGCCATCTGGCGACGTGACCGGCGGGCTCGCCGAGCGTGGTTGCTCCCGCTGCGCACGTGCGATTCCGCTCAGCCCAGCGCGATCGTCGCCTGGAGCACGAACTCCGGGTCGGCCAGCCGCTCGCCGTACAGCTCGCGCAGTCGGCCGACGCGGTAGCGCACGGTCTGCGGGTGCACGAACAGCGCCGCTGCGATGTCGTCGCGACGGCCTTGGTGGAGCAGCCAGGCGCGCAGCGTCTCGGTGAGCTTGTCGACCGTCGAGGGACGCAGGTCGGCCATCGGTGCCAGCACCCGCTCGCGCAGGTCGGCGTACGACGACTCGTCGGCCGTCAGCACCAACGCGACGAGGTGGTCGTCGGTGTCGACCGATGAGTCCTCGCCGCCCAGGCCGAGCGTCAGCGTCCGCACCGCCCGCAGGTACGACGCCCGCCCGTCCAGCCAGGTGCGCGCCGGGCCGACGGCCGCGACCCGGTCGCCGATCAGCTGCACGAACCGACCGCGGGCGCCCGCGCTCAGGTCGGCCACGAGGACGACGGTCATGTCGGGCAGGTCGGGGAGGCCCTCGACCTCCGTGCCGCCGACCAGGGCGCGGGCATCGAGGTGCGGCCGCAGGGTGCCCAGTGCCGACTCGGGCGCGATCACCGCGGTCAGCGTCGTGGGCGGTGTCCAGTCGGCGCGCTCGGCCAGGAGGTGCAGCGCGTCGGGGTCGAGCCCGGCCACGATGCCGTCGGCCAGCCGCTCGAGGTGCCGCTCGCGGACCCGTCCGGAGGTGGCCAGCTCGTCGGCGTGCCCCGAGACGCTCACGGCGGACAGCTGGTCGATGTAGTCGAAGACGAGCTCGGCGAACCGGGCGAGCTCCGCCGCGGGCAAGCCGGCCTCGACCGCACTGGTGCTCAGGTCGTGCCAGGCGGTGCGAGCCCCCACCCGGTAGGCGGCGGCCAGGGCATCCATGCTCCGGCCGCTCCTGGCCTCGCCCCTGCCCAGGGCGTAGGCCGCCTCGAAGACCGACTCCACCCGGTTGCTGAGTCCGGCGCCGGCCGGTTCCGCGGTCATGTCCAGGAAGCCGCTGAGGGCGATGGTCACCGCGCTCTCGATGTTGCGCCCCATCCGGCCGCGGAACGGCTCGGAATAGCTGGGCACCTCGTGGATCACGGCCGCGACCACCCGCTCCGCGCACCCGGCCAGCTCGCCGCGCATCGCGACGATGACGTCGTCGGGGAGACGCAGGCCACTCAGGCGCACCTGCCGGGACTCGGTCATCGGGCCTCTTTCACTCGTGGTGAACAAAAGACTACGCCAGATTCACGCGCAACGGGTCAGGACTTCGCGCTTGCGACCAGTCACAGTAGTCACATGGCCCTTCTGGACACACCGCGCCCCTCGACCCGACTGCGCGACCGCGCGATCCGGGTCGTCGAGGCCGCGACCACGCCACTCCTCCCGGCCGACTACCTGGACCTGTTCGCCCCCTTGCGCAGTGGGGCGGACCTCCGGGGTCGCATCGTCTCGGTGCACCCGGAGACCGCGGATGCCGCGACGATCGTGATCCGGCCCGGAGCCGACTGGGCCGGCCACGTGCCCGGTCAGTACCTCCGGATCGGCATCGACGTCGACGGCGTCCGCGAATGGCGCGCCTACTCGCTGACCCATGGTCCGCGCGCCGACGGCAACATCTCGATCACCGTCAAGGGAGTGCCCGGCGGCAAGGTCAGCAACCACCTGGTGCACGACAGCCGCCCCGGCACGCTGATCCACCTCGAGCAGGCCACCGGTGACTTCGTGCTGCCGGAGCGGCTCACTGCCCGGACCAAGCTGCTCTTCGTGACCGCCGGCTCCGGTGTCACGCCGGTGGTCGGGATGCTGCGCAACCTCTTCCCGGTCACCGACGAGGGCGTGCTGATGTTCGGCTCGCGCCGCCGCGCGACCGACGAGCAGCCGCTCGACATCACCGTCGTCCACGTGGCACCGAGTCGGCCGGAGTCGATCTTCATCGACAACCTGCACGAGCTGCACGAGGCCGGCGCGATCAACCTCGTCGACCGCTACGACGACGTGCACGGCTTCCTCGACGTCGCCCGGCTCGAGGAGCTCGTGCCTGACCTGGCCGAGCGTACGACGTACGCGTGCGGCCCGGCCGGTCTTCTCGACGCGCTGGCCACGCACCACGAGGAGCGCGGACTCGAGCTGTTCACCGAGCAGTTCCGTCCGGTCGTGATCAGCTCGGGTGAGGGCGGCACCGTCACCCTGGAGAAGTCCGGCGTGAGCCTCGAGCTCGACGGCGCCACCACGATCCTCGACGCGGCCGAGAACGCCGGCGTCCTGATGCCCAGCGGCTGCCGGATGGGCATCTGCATGGGCTGCGTGCTGCCGATGCGCGAGGGCGCCGTGCGCGACCTGCGCAACGGCGAGATCACCACCGCGACTCCCGGCGAGACCAACACCGGCGGCGTCCCGATCCAGACCTGCATCAGCGCGGCCGCCGGGCCGTGCCACATCGACCACTAGGTCTCGATACACCGGCTCGTTCCTCGCCGGCACTCGACCACCGAAACCCTCGACAACCGAATCACGAGGAGACCGACATGACCACGATCACCCGCAAGGACACGAACCCGACGGCGCACCTGACCGAGGCCGACATCGAGCAGATCGGCGTCGAGCTCGACGCGATCCGCCAGGACGTCATCGACTCGCGCGGCGCCAGCGATGCGGCGTACATCCGCAAGGTGGTCGACGTGCAGCGCAAGCTCGAGCTCGGCTCGCGTGCGGTGCTGCTGGCCAGCATCTTCCCGCCGGCCTGGATCGCGGGCACGGTCGGCCTGAGCGTCGCCAAGATCCTGGAGAACATGGAGATCGGCCACAACGTCATGCACGGCCAGTGGGACTGGATGCGTGACCCGAAGATCCACTCGACCACGTGGGAGTGGGACAACGCCTCGACCGCCGAGGGCTGGAAGCACTCGCACAACCAGGTGCACCACACCTACACGAACATCGTCGGCAAGGACAACGACCTCGGCTACGGCATCATGCGCGTCGACGAGGACCAGCGCTGGTCGCCGTTCCTCCTCGGCCAGCCGCTGTGGAACTTCATCAACGCCTGCTTCTTCGAGTACGGCATCGCGGCGTACGACCTCGAGCTCGGCAAGAACCTCCGGGTGCCGAAGGAGAAGCGCAGCGACGCCTTCAAGCGCAACGCGAAGAACACGCTGAAGAAGATCCGTCGCCAGGCCACCAAGGACTACGTCGTCCACCCGGCGCTGTCGATCCCGACCGGCTCGTTCCTGCCGACCCTGGCCGCGAACTTCACCGCCAACCTGGTCCGCAACCTGTGGACCCACTCGGTGATCATGTGCGGCCACTTCCCCGAGGGCGTCGAGACGTTCGAGAAGAAGTCGATCCCCGCCGACGAGACCCGTGGTCAGTGGTACGTCCGCCAGATGCTCGGCTCGGCCAACATCTCCGGCTCGAAGCCGATGCACCTGATGACCGGCAACCTGAGCTTCCAGATCGAGCACCACCTCTTCCCGGACCTGCCCAGCAACCGGTACTCCGAGGTGGCGCCGAGGGTGAAGGCGCTCTTCGACAAGTACGAGCTCAACTACCACTCGGCGTCCCTGCCCCGTCAGGTCGGCAGCGCGTGGCACAAGATCGTCCGGCTCTCGCTGCCCAACGGCTGGCTCGAGCAGACCAACGTCAAGAACGCGCCGAAGCAGGTCGCCCTGCTCTACAAGCTCAGCTCCGGTGGACCCAAGGTGCGTCGGGCGTACGACGCCGCGCAGCGTCGTGCCGAGAACCAGAAGCGCGCCGCCGCAGCCTGACCCCTCGATCGACCCAGTCCACGACTCGCGACCCGCACGGTCGCGGGTCGTGGACTTTTCTGTGTGCAAACGGGAACCCTTGCCCTGCGGCGGACACAAACAGGACATGGTGACATTCGGGGGCATCGACATGACCGAACTCAGTGATGGTGAGCTGGTCGACGAACTGCGCCGTGGTGAGGGCTCGTCCCTGGGCATCCTCTTCGACAGGTACGCCGACCGGATCTACAACCACTGCTTCCGTCGTACGGCGTCGTGGGACACCGCCCAGGACGCCACGTCGACGGTCTTCCTCGAGGCATGGCGTGGTCGTGAACGCGTCGTCCTGCACGAGGACTCGGCCCTGCCGTGGCTCTACGGAATCGCCACCAACGTGTGTCGCAACCTCACGCGCAAGCAGCGCCGCCACCTCGCGGCGGTGGCCCGCCTGCACGGGGAGTCCGACACACCTGACCATGCCGAGGCGGTCGCCGACCGCCTTGACGACGAGCGCCGGATGGCGGCCGTGCTGGCTGCTCATGACGCTCTTCCCCGACGCGACCAGGACGTGCTGTCCCTGGTCGTGTGGTCGGGGTTGAGCTATGAGCAGGCGGCGGTCGCCCTCGGCATACCGGTCGGCACCGTGCGTTCGCGACTCTCGCGGGCACGCCGGCGGCTTTCCGCAGCAGTCTCCGAACAGGAGTTCCACGATGACTGAGCACAACCTGCCTCCCGAGCGCCGTCTCGACGATCAGTCCCGTGCGCGAATGCGCGCCGAGCTGACCGAGGAGACCGCTCGATCCACCACGCCCCGGGCTCGTTCGTGGCTGGTGCCGGCGGCCGCCGCCGCGGCCGTCGCCAGCGTTGCCGCGCTCGGCACCGTGCTGATGACCAACGGTGACGACGGTGGCCCCGACCGCACCGAGGAGCTCGCCCCCGCCGGCTCCGGCACGGCCGGCGACCAGACTCAGGGCCCCTCGGTCCCAGACCCCGGATCGTCCAAAGGCATGACCGAGCAGACCCTGCAGGCCGCCCCGCTGACGGATCCCCCGGCCACGTGCGCCGACGAGGTCCCCGCCTACCTCCCCGGTGCTGCCGAGGCCGCCCGGACGACGTACGACGAGGGGCTGGCGGTCCTGTTCACCAAGGGCCAGTCGTGGGTGCTCTGTGATGACTGGGCTGCGTCCGCCGACGGCGGGGCGCCGACACTGCTCGGCAATCGGGCGACCAACGACCCGGCGGCCGAGCAGACCTACGCGCTGAGCCAGAACTACTCGATGACGAACGACTCGGTGGCACAGTTCGTCGCCGGCGGCCCGACGCTTCCGGGCGTGCAGTCGATCAGCTACACGTTCCCCGACGGTCACACCCAGCAGGCGGTCATGGGCGACGACATGTGGCTGATGGCCTACGTGCCGACCAGTGGTCCACTGGTCGACCTCGAGACCGCGCAGACCGAGCCGATCCACGTGGTGGTGACGCGGGCCGGGGGCGGGCGTGCGTCGTACGACCTGCAGTGGGGCCAGGACTCCTGCGCCCAGATCAACCACGGCTGCTGATCAGCGAACCGACCCTTTCGCAATTGAATCATGTTCAGTAGTCTCGGCTGGGTGAGCGAACACGTCGACGTCCTCATCATCGGTGCCGGTCTGTCAGGGATCGGTGCCGCCGCCACGCTGGCCACCCGCCAGCCCGGGAAGAGCTACCTCGTGCTCGAGGGCCGGCCAGCCAGCGGCGGCACCTGGGACCTCTTCCGCTACCCGGGGGTGCGTTCCGACTCCGACATGTACACGCTGGGCTACCGGTTCAAGCCGTGGCTGGGTGGCAAGGCGCTCGCCGACGGCGCCTCGATCCTCGACTACGTGCGTGAGACCGCGCGCGAGTACGGCGTCGACGAGCGGATCCGCTACGACCGGCACGTCACCTCCGCGGACTGGGACTCCGACTCGGCCACCTGGCGGGTCGCGGTCACGCACGGTGAGGAGTCGACGACCTACACGGCGTCGTTCCTCTGGGCGTGCACCGGCTACTACAACTACGACGAGGGCTTCACGCCGGTCTTCGAGGGCCGCGACCGCTTCCGCGGCGAGATCGTGCACCCGCAGCACTGGCCCGAGCACCTGGAGTACGCCGGCAAGCGGATCGTCGTGATCGGCTCCGGGGCAACGGCCGTCACCCTCGTGCCCGCGATGGCCGATCAGGCGGCGAAGGTGACGATGTTGCAGCGCTCACCGACCTACATCCTCTCGCTGCCGGCACGGGACCCGTTGGCGCTGGGGCTGCGCAAGGTGCTGCCGCGGCAGGCGGCCTACAACGTCACCCGCATCAAGAACATCGCGCAGGCCAGCGCCCTCTACAACATCAGCCAGAGTCAGCCGAAGATCGTGCGCAAGGTGCTGCGCAGGCTCAACCAGAAGCAGCTGCCCGAGGGCTATCCCGTCGACGTCCACTTCAGGCCGACGTACGGCCCGTGGGACCAGCGGCTCTGCCTGGTGCCCAACGGCGACCTGTTCAAGGCGATCCGCTCCGGGAAGGCCGAGGTGGTCACCGACACCATCGAGTCGTTCACCGAACGCGGCATCGCGCTGAGCTCGGGCGCCGAGCTCGAGGCCGACATCATCATCACCGCGACCGGGCTGAACCTGCAGCTCTTCGGTGGCGTCGACGTCAGTCTCGACGGGCAGAAGCTGGACGCTCCCTCGACGATGGCCTACCGCGGGTTGATGCTCAGCGACCTGCCCAACTTCGCCTACACGGTCGGCTACACCAACGCCTCGTGGACGCTGAAGGCCGACCTGGTCGCCGAGTTCGTCTGCCGCGTGCTCGAGCACATGACCGAGGTCGGCGCGCGCACCGTGGTGCCCGTGCGCCAGCCCGGTGTCGGCGAGGAGCCGTTCATGGACTTCGAGGCCGGCTACGTGCTGCGCTCGATCGACCAGCTGCCCAAGCAGGGTGACGTCGAGCCGTGGAAGCTCAAGCAGAGCTGGTTTCACGACGTCCGCGCGATCCGCAACAGCAAGCTCGACGACGGCGTCCTCGAATTCAGCTGACCCGTCGTGAGTTCGGATCGACCCGTCGTGAGTTCGGCCGGGTGTGTGTGTCCTGTCACTGAATGCACAAGAACCACACGCGTTGCCCTACAGTTGTACGAAGCAACCCGTTCTGTCTTGCCTCGGGTCGCCGGCGCGCGAGCCCCCCATGTGGGATTCGCCTTCCATGCGCTGCCTTCCGAACCTCGGGGTTCGTGACTGTTTGGTGAGACACACCAACGGATAGCGATTACTTTCTCTTGTCTACAGCTTCTGCCACGCCCTCATTCGGCGACCTCGGCGTTCCCGCAAACCTTGTTGCCGTGCTCTCTGACCTCGGCATCACCACCCCCACTCCCATCCAGGCAGCGACCCTGCCCGACTCGCTCGCCGGTCGCGACGTGCTCGGCCGTGGCCGCACCGGCTCCGGCAAGACCTTCGCCTTCGCGCTGCCGCTGGCGGTCCGCCTGGCCGCGTCCGGTCGCAAGCCACGCAGCAAGGCGCCGCGGGCACTGATCCTGGCCCCCACGCGTGAGCTGGTCGGCCAGATCAACGAGTCGCTCAAGCCGCTCGCCAAGTCCTTCGGCCTCACCACCCAGACCGTGTTCGGCGGTGTCGGTCAGAACCCGCAGGTGCAGGGTCTGCGCAACGGTGTCGACATCGTGCTGGCCTGCCCGGGTCGTCTCGAGGACCTCATCCAGCAGGGTCACTGCACCCTCGGCGACGTCGAGATCACCATCCTCGACGAGGCCGACCACATGGCCGACCTCGGCTTTCTGCCCGCCGTACGCCGCCTGCTGAAGGCGACGCCGTCGACCGGTCAGCGACTGCTGTTCTCCGCGACGCTCGACAACGCGATCGACACGCTGGTCAAGCAGTTCCTGCACACCCCGGTCACCCACGAGGCCGACTCGGCCCAGTCGCCGGTCTCGCAGATGAGCCACCACGTGCTGCACCTGAACCGTGAGCACCGCGTTCCGGTGCTGGCCGATCTCGCCAGCGCCCCCGGCCGCACGGTGATCTTCACCCGCACCAAGCACGGCGCCAAGGCATTGGCCCGGCAGCTCAACAAGAACGGCATCCCGACCGTCGACCTGCACGGCAACCTGAGCCAGAATGCGCGCACCCGCAACATGGATGCGTTCCACTCCGGCAAGGCCACCACGCTGGTGGCGACCGATGTCGCCGCCCGCGGCATCCACGTCGACGATGTCGCGCTCGTCGTCCACGCCGACCCGCCGGCCGAGCACAAGGCCTACCTGCACCGCTCGGGCCGTACGGCGCGGGCCGGCGCCGAGGGCACGGTCATCACGCTGATGACTGACGACCAGGTGCGCGATGTCCGCGCACTGACCCGCGCGGCTGGCATCAAGCCCACCACGACCCGTCTTGCTGGTGCCGCGCACCCGATCCTCGAGGAGCTCGCCCCCGGCCAGCGCTCGACGCCGGGTGGCCTGGTGATCGAGTCCGGCGGCAACGCGGTGGGCGCCGGCTCGGGATCGTCGTCGGGCAAGTCCGGTGGCGGTCGCAACCGTCGACGCTCCGGTGGCGGTGCCAAGGCCAGCGCCGGTGCCGGCGCGGG
>NZ_BCRJ01000105.1 GCF_001552535.1 Nocardioides jensenii JCM 1364 = NBRC 14755
CCACGCGCCGGAAGATCTCCCGCGTCACGACATCACAGCCCGGCCGACGTACCGAGCAGGACCGCGTCCCTGCGACCTCGGGCGATCCGCACCGTGCTCCCCGGGGCCACGTCGCCGAGCTCCTCGGGGAGCAGGTAGGCCGTCGCGGACGTCGCGCTGCCGTCACTGAGGCGGAGCTCGAGCCGCACGTGGGAGCGCAGGCCCCGGACGTCGTCGCCCACCTCCAGGTCAGTGACCTCGGCCTCGGTGACCATGCCGGTGTCCAGGGCTTCCGCCGCATCGTCGGGCAGCAGTCCCTGCGCGATTCGTGCGCGCACCTCGAGCCGGTCGAGGTCGAGCCGGTCTGTCTGCTGCTCGATGTGCACCAGCTGACGCATGGTGGGGTGGCGGCGGAAGCCGAAGAGGGCGCCGAAGGGCGGCTCGCAGCCACCGTCGGCCCTCAGCCACACCTCGCCGTGAACGAGTCGGCCCGACGAGTCCTCACCGGTCAGCCGGACACGGTGCTCCCCGTCCCTGCTGCCGCCCCACGTGCGAATGGTGGAGTCCAGCAACCGCGCGACCTCGAGCTCGGTCTCCGGAACGGGGCGCTCATCGTTCACGCTCGGGGGGAATCCGCAGCAGGCTCCCACCAGTGCCACGGCCAGCGCCACCGGCAGCGTGATCGTCCATGAGTCGCGCCAGAGGAACACGACCACCAGGCCCGCGCCGAGGGCGAGGACGTTGACGAGCGTGGCGAACTGCTGCCTGCGCACCGCCACGCGAAGGGCGGTGCGATGCGCCTCGCGCATGAATGCGTCCGGTGCGTCCCGACCCTCGATCGCGATCAGCTCCTCCGCCATCTCAGTACCATCCCGTCCCGAGTCGCCAGACCCCGTCGGGATCGACCGCCACCGGCAGCCCACGGGTACGACGTACCAGCGCCAGCTCGGTGGGACGCAGGAAGCCAGTCACCTCGTGCTCGATCTGTCCCTCGTCACGGAACCGGGCCACGATCTCCACGTGACCCAGGTGGACCCGTCCGGTCGGCCTCACCACGTGCGGTTCGACGACCGCCGCGCGGCCGGCAAGCGTGTGCGCGGCCGCGGTCGGCAGGTCCATCAGACAGGTCTTGACGCGGTGCTCGAGCAGCAGCCGACGGGTCTCGTCCTCGGAGAGGTTCTGGGCCACCTCGAGAGCACCGTCCGCGTCCTGGCGCACGGGGACGAAGGTTCCGGTGCGCGCGTTGTCGGGTCGATCCAGGTCGATCGTCACCCGGCCCCGAGTCGGCGATCCGCGCCGCTGGAGCCAGAGCTCACCCCTGACGCCGCCGCCCTCGTCCGTGTTCTCACCGCCGGTGCGCCGCTCGATCTCCGCGACGAAGTGCGCGGGCTCCACGTCCCTGTGGCGGGGCGTGCCGAGCCAGGTCGCGACGTCCACCGGGTCCCGACCCCACAGCTCCGTGTGTCTCCGGATCGCCTCGTCCGGGTCGTGCACCGTGGGCGGTTCAGTCAGCTGCGTGAAGAGGGCGCCGGTGATCCACCGGATGAGGATCAGGACCGCGCCGAGACAGATCGAGACGATGGCAGAGCCGATGACCATGCACCGCAGCCTAACCGCCGGTCACGTCGGGCCTTCTCACCTCGGACTAGGCTCAACGACATGGCCGACATCGACAGATTCAGCGACCAGGCGGCGACCTGGGACGACGACCCCACCCACGTCAACCGGGCGAGCTCGGTCGCCGCGGTGATGCGCGGAGTCCTGCCGCTCCGTGACGACATGCATGCCCTCGAGATCGGCGCAGGCACCGGCCTGCTCGCCCGGGCGCTTGCCGACGACCTCGGCACGGTGGTCGTCACCGACGGTGCACCCGGCATGGTCCAGGCGGCCACCGCGACGCTCGACGACCCGGCGTACGACGGGTGGGAGGCGCGGCTCTACGACATCGAGCACGACCCGCTGCCCGACGAGAGGTTCGACCTGGTGATGGGTCAGCTCGCCCTGCACCACATGGGCGACGTCGCGACCGTCGTACGACGCTGTGCCGAGCTGCTGCGACCGGGCGGCCGGATCGCCCTGGTTGATCTTGATCGCGACCCTCACGGCGACTTCCACGCCACGGTGCACGACTTCCACGGCCACGACGGCTTCACCCGTGATGACATGCGGCGGTGGCTGGAGACGGCCGGCTTCACCGACATCGCGATGACCGATGCCGGGGCGGTGACCAAGCAGGTCGACGGCGGGGAGCGGGACTTCCCGATGTTCCTGGCGACGGGGCAGGTGCCCGGCTAGGTCGCTGGCCGCCCGATGGCGTCGGGCCGCCGCACCATCGGCCAGCACAGCCCGATCGAGTACACGATGACGAAGAGGACGCCTCCGATCGCGACCATGGCGATGTCGTCGCCGCTGTCGACCCGATCGGCCAGCTTCAGCGGCAGCTCACCCGACGGGTCCACCAAGAGGTCGGTGCTGTCGCCGACCTCCAGGTCGTAGGCGTCCCTGCTGCCGCGGTAGTCGACCGTGCCGAGCTCGCGACCGTCCTCGCTGGCGACGAACGTGTAGGTGGTCCGGTAGGACTCCCTGCCCTCACGGTGGTTGGTCTGCTCGACCGCGATGTCGGCGACCTCGCCGCCCACCAGCTCGGCGTGCTTCTCCAGGGCCATGTCGGTGCCCAGGCTGGCCGCGCCGACCATCGGGAAGACGAACACTGCGGCAAACGGGAGCAGGCACAGCGTGCGCCACCATCTCGTACGACGGTGGAACCACAGCGTCGCGACCAGCCAGAGAAGGATGCTGACCGTGATCGAGCCGACGATCGCCACCCAGGGGTGTTCGGGCCACAGGAACCCCAGCCCTGTCACCAGCTCGTAGCCGACCACCACGGAGAGCGGAAGGAGCACGGAGCCGGGAACCGTCCAGTTTCGCTGATGCACCACGGCGCACATGCTACGAGGCGTGGCAGAGGCGCCCGGCGGGCGATCCCTTGTCGCAGGCAGCGCCCGACGACGCCGGTGCCGGCGGACCCGGGCGTCGCCTCAGTTGACCTCGCTGCGCCTCTCGAGCAGGACCGTGTCGCGCCAGACTCCGTCGAGCTGGCCGATGCGGGTTCGCACCGCCAGGGTGCGGTAGCCGGCGGAGTGGTGCAGGGCGAGGCTGGCCCGGTTCTCCGGAAAGATCGAGGTCTGCAGCGTCCACAGCCCGGCGCTGTCGGCCTCGGTGACCTGGGTGAAGAGCAGGGACTTGCCGACTCCGCGTCCGCGAGCCGCCGCGGTGACGTACACCGAGGTCTCACCGACACCGGCGTAGCACTCCCTGGCCGACGTCGGGGTGACCGCTGTCCAACCGACGACCTGGCCGTCGAGCTCCGCGACCCACGCCAGGTCGGGCAGCCACCGGGCACGGAGTTGCTTGGCGGTGGGGGTCCTGGTCTCGAAGGTGGCGTTGCGCGTGGCGAGTCCTTCGTCGTAGATCGCCAGCACGGCCGGCAGGTCGCTCTCCGTCACCGGGCGGGTGGTGACGTCGGCGGGCAGGTCCGCGGGGCAGCACGGCGGCGCGGACAGGGTGCCCATGACGACGTCCGCGGCGTGCGGCAGACCGGTGCAGCAGGCGGCGTTGACCGAGACCATGCTCGAGGTGCCCACCTTGTCGATCACCACGAACCCGACCTTCCTCAGCAGGTCGACGTGGTGGGAGCAGGTGGACTGGCTGACACCCAGCGCGGCAGCCAGGTCGCCGATGCGCAGCGCCCCGGCCGCAGAGGTGGAGAGCGTGTGCAGCAGGCGCACCCTCGTGGGGTCGGCAAGGACGGCGAACCACTCTGCGTAGTTCTCCGCCTCGGCCTTGCCGAGAGCCGCACGGCGGGTGACCGTGTCGATCACCGGGAGCGTCGATCGACTCTGCGGTGAGGGTGATGCGTCGACTGCGGGGACGGGTGAGGGCGTCATGCAGAAATACTACCTTGTATTCATCGACGTCGATCGATACTCTCGTTCCATCGATGCTTGTCGATACACTCTGGAGCTGAGGAGCGAGTCATGCAACACCCCGTGATCATCATCGGCGCCGGCCCCATCGGGCTGGCGGCCGCCGCGAACGCCGCCGAGCGTGGGATGGACTTCGTGGTTCTCGAAGCCGGTCCGGACGCCGGTTCGACGGTTGGCGAGTGGGCGCACGTGCGGCTGTTCTCGTCGTGGTTCGAGCTGATCGACCCCGCAGCCCGCCGCCTCCTCGAGGCAGCCGGCACCTGGCCGGCACCGGAGAGCGACGCCTACCCCACCGGCCGGGAGTGGCGCACCGCCTACCTCCAGCCTCTCGCCGACCTGCTGCACGCCACCGCAGGCGGGTCGGTCCGCTACGACTCGCGGGTGGTCGGGGTCGGTCGCGCCGGCCGCGACCTGATGGTCGACTCCGGCCGGGAGAACGACCCGTTCGCCGTCCACGTGGAAGGCCCGCAGGGACGCGAGCGACTCCTGGGCAGCGCGGTCGTGGACGCCTCGGGAACGTGGACACGTCCGAACCCGCTCGGCGCAGACGGCTACCCCGCGCTCGGGGAGACCGAGAACGCGGCGCGCATCACCTACGGCATCCCCGACTTCCGGGACCCGGTCGTCGCGGCTCGGTACGCCGGCAAGCACGTCGCGGTCGCCGGCAAGGGCGCCTCGGCTCAGGGCGTCCTCGTGGGCCTGGCCAGGCTTGCCCGGGAGGACGCCGCCACCAGGGTCTCGTGGCTGTTGCGCCGCCCCAGTGTGGGAGACGCCTTCGGTGGTGGCGACAACGACCAGCTCGAGCAACGCGGCAAGCTCGGGCAGGACGCCAGAGCGGCCGCCACCAGCGGGCTGGTCACCAACGTGACCCAGTTCCGGACACAGTCCGTGACGGCTCAGGATGACGGTCGCTTGAGCATCACCTCCGGCACCGGCCAGCAGATCAGCGATGTCGACGAGGTCATCGTCGTGACCGGCTTCCGCCCCGACTTCGGGTTCCTCTCCGAGGTCCGCCTGGATCTCGACCCGGCGCTGGGCGCGACCCGGGTCCTCGCCGACCAGATTCACCCGGACCACCACAGCTGTGGCGACGTCGCGCCCCACGGCTACCGGGAGCTGGCCCAGCCCGAGCAGGGCCTCTACCTGGTAGGGATGAAGTCCTACGGGCGGGCGCCGTCATTCCTGGCGATGACGGGCTACGAGCAGGTTCGCTCGGTCATGGCGGCCCTGGACGGCGACCTCGAGGCAGCCGGCCGCGTGGAGCTGGTGCTCCCCGAGACCGGGGTGTGCAACGGAGCCGGCGCCTTCGACGAGGCCGACGCCGCTGCCCTCTCCTCCGCAGGAGGCGGGTGCTGCGGCCCGGCTGCGGCAGAGCCGCAGCTGATCACGCTCGGCCGCGTCAGCGAGTGAGGCGCCAGCAGCCTCGCGGCGCCCGCGAAGGCCCCGGGCGCTCGTGGACCATGACGAGATGACCGAGCCCGAGGCCGCCGCGGCCACCGAAGGGCGGTCCACCTCGCAACCAGGCTCCCTCGACGCAGCCGGGCTGCGCGACGTGGTCGCTGTGCTCAGCACCGTCCAGATCATCTCCTGGGGCGTTCTGTACTACGCGTTTGCCACGCTGCAGTCCTCCATCACCGCCGACACGGACTGGTCGAGCGTGGCGGTCACCGGCGCCTTCTCCCTCTCCCAGCTCGTCGCCGGCGGTGTCGGCGTGTGGATCGGGCGGCACATCGACGCCTACGGCCCTCGGGCAGTGATGACGCTGTCGTCCCTCGTCGCGGTTCCAGGGGTGACGACGGTTGCGCTGGCGCCGAATCTGGGGGTGTTCTACGCCGGGTGGGTGCTGACCGGGATTGCCATGGCCGGGACCCTCTATCCGCCGGCCTTCGCCGCCCTGACCCGCTGGGGCGGGGCACGGCGGGTGCGTGCGCTGACGACGCTGACCCTGGTGGCCGGACTGGCCAGCACCGTCTTCGCCCCACTGGCATCCGTGCTCGACGATGCCTTGGGGTGGCGGCAGACGTACCTCGTGCTCCTGGGCGGCCTTGTTCTGGTCACCGTTCCGTTGCACTGGTGGGGCCTCAATCGCCCATGGCAGGAGGCCCACCACCACCGGCACTCACGGGCTCGCCCTCAGGGAACCTCCGCCCCGCGGACCGCGGCCGTCGTACGAAGCACCCCGTTCCTGCTGCTCACGATGGCCAACGCCCTCACTGCCCTGGCGGTCTTCGCGGTCGTGATCAACCTGGTGCCGATGTTGATCGAGCAGAGCATGAGCCGAAACCTCGCAGCCGTGGCGCTGGGTCTCGGCGGCGTGGGTCAGGTCGCCGGCCGGCTCGGATACGCCAGGTTTGCGGCCGCAACCTCCGTGACCGGCCGTGGTGTCATCGTGGTCGCCGGTCTCGCGGTCGCCACGGCCGCCCTGGCGGCGGCGCCGAGCTCTGCGGGACTGCTCATCCTTCTCGGCATGGCGCTCGGGCTGGCGCGAGGCATCTACACCCTCGTCCAGGCCACCGCCGTGACCGACCGGTGGGGCCCGGCCGCCTACGGAACCCTCAACGGCATCCTCACCGCACCCGCCCTGACCGCCTCGGCCCTCGCACCGTTCGTCGGGGCAGCACTGGCCCATGCCCTGGGTTCCTACACCGACGCGTTCCTGGTCCTCGCGGCCCTGGCCGGGGTGGCAGCCCTCCTCATGCTCGGCACCACGCCCGAGCGACCCGACCTTCCCCCAGAGGTCAGCTGAGGCGCGATCTCTGTGGGCGGGCCTCTCTGTGGCAGACAATATCGAAGTGTGTCAACATTGACGCATGTCTAACTCTGTTCGGGAGCAGCGAGTGGCGTCGGTGCTCGACGACCTCGCCTGCTGTGTCCCGTTGGCCCGTGAACCCATCAGCACCGAACGCGCCACCGGCGTGGTCTCCATGCTCAAGGCGATCGCCGACCCGACCCGACTGCGGCTGCTCTCACTGGTCCTCTCACACGAGGGCGGCGAGGCGTGCGTGTGCGACCTGCTGCCGCACTTCGACCTGTCGCAGCCGACGATCAGTCATCACCTCAAGGTGCTCCACGACGCCGGGCTGCTCGACCGCGAGAAGCGCGCCACCTGGGTCTACTACATCGCGCGACCCGAGGCGATGGCCGCCCTCGCCAGCCTGTTCACCACCGGCAACACCACCGGCAACACCACCGCACCCGGTGCCGACGCGTGTGCCCCGATGACGGGCGCTCCGGCATGAGCGGCACCGTCCACGAGACTCCGCCCGCCGCCGACAACCCCGTCCTGCAGCGTCTCTCGACCCTCGATCGGTTCCTGCCGGTCTGGATCGGGGTCGCCATGGTCGCCGGCCTGCTCCTCGGCCGTTGGGTCACCGGTCTCGACGACGCGCTCGCCGCCGTCGAGGTCGGCTCGGTCTCCCTGCCGATCGCGATCGGGCTGCTGGTGATGATGTACCCCGTGCTGGCCAAGGTGCGCTACGACGAGCTCGGGCACGTCACCGGCGACCGGCGCATGCTGGGCACCTCGATCCTGCTCAACTGGGTGCTCGGACCCGCGCTGATGTTCACGCTGGCCTGGCTGATGCTCCCGGACCTGCCCGAATACCGCACCGGCCTGATCATCGTCGGGCTCGCCCGCTGCATCGCCATGGTGCTCATCTGGAACGACCTGGCCTGCGGCGACCGTGAAGCCGCAGCGATCCTGGTCGCGATCAACGCGGTCTTCCAGATCCTCGCCTTCGCCGTGCTGGGCTACTTCTACCTCCAGGTCCTGCCCGGTTGGCTGGGCCTGGAGCAGGCGGCTCTCAACGTCTCCATGTGGGACATCGCCAAGTCCGTGCTGATCTTCCTCGGCATCCCGCTGCTGGCCGGCTACCTCACCCGCACGCTCGGCGAACGAGCCAAGGGGCGCGAGTGGTACGAGACGACGTTCCTGCCTCGCATCGGACCGTCCGCCCTCTACGGCCTGCTGTTCACCATCGTCCTGCTCTTCGCCCTCCAGGGCGACACCATCACCAACCAGCCCCTCGACGTCGCACGCATCGCGTTGCCCCTGCTGGCGTACTTCGCCCTCATGTGGGGCGGCTCCATGCTGCTCACCAAGGCGCTCGGGTTCGACTACCAGCGCGCCACGGCGGTCTCGTTCACGGCGGCCGGCAACAACTTCGAGCTCGCCATCGCGGTGGCGATCGGCGTCTTCGGGGTCACCTCCGGGCAAGCACTGGCCGGCGTCGTCGGCCCCCTCATCGAAGTCCCCGTCCTGGTCGGGCTCGTCTACGTCAGCCTCTGGGCTCGCCGCTTCTTCCCCGACCGCGCCATCACAGGCGCCACCCGATGACAGTGCGGCAATCCACTCCCCAGGTCGTCTTCGCATGCGTCCGCAACGGCGGCCGCTCGGTGATCAGCCGGGTCCTGACCGAGCACTATGCCGGTGGACGGGTCCGCGCCCTCTCCGCGGGCACCCAACCCGGGGAGCACATCCACGCCGAGGTCGCCGAGGTCCTTGAGAAGCTCGGCCTCGACACCTCGCGCGAAGAGCCCAAGCTGCTCACCCGCGACACCATCGCGGCCAGCACCATGGCGATCACCCTCGGGTGCGGTGAGGAGTGCCCCTACGTCCCCGGCGTGACGTACGTCGACTGGCCCGTCGCCGACCCCGGTGGGCAGGACGAGGAGGCCGTCCGCGGCATCATCGCCGACCTCGACGGCCGAGTCCGGGATCTGCTCACCGAGCTCGTGCCCGACATCCAGCTCCCGCCCTCCGTCCTCGCGCAGGGCTGAGCCGGCGTACGCCCCTGGATACCTCAGCCGAGATGGCGATCGCTGCGCGGTCGGTGGTCGGCGGTCAGCTGGCGCGTGGGGAGTACATGATCACGGCGACGCCGAGCAGGCAGATCATCGCACCGACGACGTCGTACCGATCAGGTCGAAAACCGTCGAACGTCATTCCCCAGGCCAAGGAACCGGCCACGAAGACGCCCCCGTAGGCGGCGAGGATGCGGCCGAAGTTGGCATCGGCCTGGAGGGTGGCGACGAATCCGTACACGCCCAGCGCGATCACCCCGGCGCCGATCCACACCCAGCCACGGTGCTCCCGAACGCCCTGCCAGACCAGCCACGCGCCACCGATCTCAGCGATGGCAGCGGCAATGAACAGGGCGATCGACCTCAGTGTGTCCACGGTGACATCGTGCCCCAGGCACGGGGCCCGGCGAGACCACGCACCGCCGAGACGGATCCCGGCGCTCACCGTGTCCGGTCGTGACTGCAGCAGTCGTCCTCGCAGGGATCGTCGGCCGCTGCACCACCAAGGCCGCTGACCGCGGCCGGGGTGGGACCGCAGGCGCAGCCTCCGCCGCGCCAGGCCTCGAGACCTTCTCGGACGGCGACGGCCGCGATGACCAGTCCGGCGATCGGGTCGGCCCACGACCAGCCGAGGGCGGCGTTGAGGACCAGGCCGGAAAGGAGAACCGCGGACAGGTAGGTGCAGAGCAGGGTCTGGGTGGAGTCGGCGACAACGGCGTTCGAGCCGAGGCTCCGGCCGGTGCGTCGTTGGGCCCAGGAGAGGAACGGCATGATCAGGAGCGACGCGGCGGCCAGAACGATGCCCACAGGGGACGGGGCCGGCTCGTGCCCACCGACCAGGGCGCGCACGGACTCGAACGACACGTAGCCGGCGAGGGCGAAGAACGAAACGGCCATCAGTTTGAGCGCCCGCCGTTCGCGGGACTCTGGCATGGGGTGGCGGAACTGCCAGAGGATGATCAGGCCGCTGCTGACCTCCACGATCGAGTCGAGTCCGAACCCGACGAGCGCGATCGAGCCGGCCACAAGGCCGGCGGTGATGGCGATGACCGCTTCGACGACGTTGTAGGAGACCGAGGCGGCTGCGAGCAACTGGGCCCTGCGACCGAGCTGTTGGCGGCGGGCCGGGTCTGCGACGTATGTCGTTGCGTGGACGTGCACGCTCACCGCGGGGCTCCGTCTCCGTAGTTCGGGCAGAGCACCACGGCATCACCTGTGGCGGCCAGCAGCTCCTCCGCGGCGGCGAACACCTTGAGCACGGCTCCCGGGTGGGTCAGCGAGAACACCGACGCGCGACCGACGGGTCGCGACTCGACGAGGCCGCAGTCGCGCAGGCAGGTGAGATGCTTGGAAACCGTCGACTGGGCCAGTCCGAGATGCTTGGTCAGCTCATTCACGTTGTGCTCACCCAGCAGCAGATGACGCAGGATCACCACCCGGGACGGATCGCTCATCCCCCGGAACAGACATGCCGCTGCCCGGCCGGCTGCGGCCTCGTCGAGCGAGTCGGAGGGCACCGGAGAAACCTGCGCATTGATCGCCATGCAGCGATGTTAGCGTCAATCGGGGGACGGTCGTCAAGCGTCAGTGGCTTCCTGCTCAAGGATGCCGGCCCCCCGAGCTGCTCGTCCGTGACGTGCCAAGTAGGCCCTCCGTGCTGCCGGGCTGCCGTGGTGTCCGGTGAGTTCGTGCAGCAGTTCCTCCTGGGCAGGGGGGACAACGGGGTGCACGTGCACGACGACAGACTCCAGGCTCGGGGTCGCGTGGAGGAGCGCGTGTTCGACCTCTTCTGCGATGCGGTGGGCCTGGATCACCGTCAGGTCGGGGTCGGTGCGGACGATCAGGTCGCCTTCGATGCGGTGTCCGGTCCAACGGGCGCGAACCCGGTCGACTCCTCGCACTCCGGTGCTGTGACCGGCGGTATCAGTCATCTGTTCGATGAGCCCGTCGTCGACGCCGTCCATCAGGCGGCAGGTCACGGTCCGCAGGGAGGAGATGAGGATGCCGACGATCGTCACCCCGATCAGGAGGCCGACCACGGCGTCGGCGCGGGCAAGGCCTGCCCACACGCCGAGCACGCCCACCACGACTGCGATCGAGGTCAGGCCGTCGGCGCGGGCGTGTCGTCCTTCGGCGATCAGGGCCGCCGACCCGATGCGACGGCCGGCGCGGATCCGGTACACCGCGACGATCTCGTTGCCGAGGAAGCCGACGATCCCCGCTGCGAAGACCCATCCCAGGTTCGTCAGCTCACGTGGGTGCAGGAGCGCGTCGATCGACTCCCAGATGATCCATGCCGCCGAGAGGGCGATGATCAGTCCGATGAAGAGGCCGGCGAGATCCTCGGCGCGCCGGTAGCCGTAGCTGTAGCGGCTGTTGCCCGGGCGCCGTCCGATTCGGAAGGCGAGGATCAAGGGGATCGTGGTGGCCGCATGACCGAGGTTGTGCACCGTGTCGGCCAACAGCGCCACGGATCCTGACACCGCGACGATGAGCACCTGTGCCATGGCTGTGGCCATCATCCCGGCCAGCCCGATCCAAGCGGCCCGGATGCCGTGGTCACTGGCCTCTTCGGCAGTCTGGATCGCGTCGTTGGCGTCGTGCGAGTGAGGCACCAGGGCATGCCTGAGGCGGGCCCACGGTCCACTGGCGTGGTCCTCCTCGCGCTCGCCGCTGTGACGGCCGTGATCGTGTGCGTGAGTTTCGTCGGGTCTGGTCATGTGATCGCTCCCATGCGGTCGATCAGGCGTGGCTGAACTGGCGTGGCCACGGGCAAGGACTCGGCCCCAGACTACGACATATGATGAATCCATCATATGTTCGCCCGTAGGATGCCCCCATGGCCCACCAGCGCAGCAGCAGGTCGCACACAACTGCAGACCTTGCCTCGGGAAGCGCCCACGAGGTCGCACGTATCCTCCAGGGCCTGGCCAACCCGAGTCGCGTGCAGCTGCTGAACGAGCTGCGTGAAGGGCCCATGACCGTCGGAGAGCTCACTGAGGCGTTGGGCCTGGAGCAGTCGGCGGTCTCCCACCAACTCCGCCATCTGCGCGACCTCGGCTTCGTTCTCGCTGAACGCCACGGCCGCCACGTGGCCTACCAACTCTTCGACGATCACATCGTCGGCCTGATCGACCAAGCGCACTCACACGCCGAACACCTACGGCTGGCCGCCACAGACACGGCGGAGGCGACGGGACGCGAGGTCCTCGCAGAGCGCAGATCGGGTCAGCGGACCGCGCGCATGCCCACGCGAGCTCCGTAGAGCGTCAGGGCGAGCGTTGACGTCACCCCGACAAGCGCTGCGCCGATCAGGATGGGCGACGATGGGGCCAAGACGGCCACCACCCCGGCCGCAACCAGGCACCAGCCACTCGCCTCCGACGGTCGCTGTGCAGCGCGGTGCGCGGTCAACCAGGCATCGTCACTGGCCGACGTGGCGCGAGTACGGATCCCTGCCCACGGGTTGCGACCGAGTCGACCGGTCGCCGTGGCGCGCGCTACCCACACGAGCACGACACCACTCGCCGCGAGCACGGTTGCCAGCATGACCTTTGCTGCCGCGAACTCACTCATGCCGGGATGCTATCCATGGCGGGAACGGTCGATGAGAGTGGCCGGCCCTCGTCCGCCAGCGCGCACAGAGCAGATTCCACGACCACGGCCGTCACAACTCAAATACGTACCCGTCAAGGTAGATGTGCCTCCCAGCGGGGTTCCACTAGTGTCGCCGCATGCCCGAATTCACCTGGCTCCCGGCGAACCAGGCAGCGACCGAGGACGTCCAGGCCGTGTTCGCCACGGGGGGCGCCCACAAGTGCCGTTGCCAGGCACTGAAGGTGCCCGGCTGGATCTGGCGCGACACCACCCAGCAGCAGCGCGACGACGCGCTGCTGGAGCAGACCGCCTGTGGCACCGCCGGACCGACGTCCGGGCTGATCGGGTACGTCGACGGCGAAGCGGCCGGCTGGGTCGCCGTCGAGCCGCGGGAGAACTACCCGAGACTGTGGAGTCGGAAGCAGCCCTGGATGCGGATGGACCCCGAGCTCGAGGGCGTCTGGTCAGTCACCTGTTTCGTCGTACGCAAGGGCCAGCGCACGTCCGGACTGACCTACGAGCTCGCCGCTGCGACCGTCCGGTACGGCGAGCAGGTCGGCGCCCGCGTCCTGGAGGGCTATCCGATCGAACCGCCGCCGGGCAAGTCGGTGATCTGGGACGAGGCGTCGGTCGGGCTGCTGCAGATCTTCATCGAGGCCGGTTATGAGGTGGTCTCCTCGCCCACCCTGCGTCGGCGTGTGGTGCGGAGACGGCTGGGCGACGATTCGTGATCGTGGGCGACCCGGCTCACCAGTCGCGGCACTGGCGCGAGTTGATATTCGGTTGAGTGAACGGGCGACGTCGCCAACCATGTTCCACGTGAAGCACGCCAGTGGTGACGTGATCCCGGATGCCTCTCTTGTTGCGCAACTCCTGCGCGAGCAGTTCCCTCAGCTGGCGGGTGAGAGCGTTCGGCCCAGCAACGCTGAAGGCAGCAGCAACTTCGTCTATCGCGTCGGTGATGCGTGCGCCGTCCGCCTTCCCCGCTCGAACTCCTACGTTGCCGACCTGCTGTCTGAGGCACGGTGGCTTCCACGCCTCGCACCCCATCTCTCAGTTCCGGTGCCCGAGGTGCGGTTCCTGGCCGAGCCATCAGCCGTGTTCGCGCGGCCCTGGACCGTCGTGACATGGGTCCCGGGCGACACACCCAAGGAATTGGATCCGCCCGAGCAGACCCGCATGGCAGCCGGTCTGGGCCGGTTCATGCGTCAGTTGCACCGGGTGGACACCTTCGGCCTCAGCCCCGGCGCCGAGCAGTGGGGATACCGAGCCGGAGAACCGGTGACTGACGTGATTGATGGATGGGCCGACAGCGCAGCCGACCATCTACGGGACCTGTTCGACCCACGTCAGGTCAAGGAGGCCTGGCGACGCATCCGCGACGTCCCGCCCGCGTCCAACCAGCCTTGCTGGGTTCACACCGACCTCTCGGCCGAGAACGTGCTGGCCACCCCAGAGGGCGACCTCGCTGGTGTCATCGACTTCGGCGGTCTGGGCGTCGGCGATCGCTCCGTTGACCTCCTCTACGCCTGGAGCATGTTCGACGAGCCGGCACGCGAGGTTCTCCGCTCGGAGTCCGAGACCGACGAGGTGACCTGGCTGAGAGCTCGGGCATGGGCGTTCGTCGGGCCCGGCCTCCTGACCATCGAGAACTACCGACAGTCCATGCCTGATCGCACGGCCAAACTCACCACGATGGTCGAGGCCGTTGCTCACGAGGTCGGCGTCTCACTTCGCTGACCGGCCTGACCGCAAGCAGGGGCGAACGGAAGGCGGCAGGTCGGCGCGGTGCCTTTCGGTGGGGCCTAGCCTGTCCGCATGCGACGCTTCGACGACGAGGACCTCACCGGCGCGGAGTTCCGCGAGTGCGACCTGAGTAGGGCTCGGATGGTCGGCGTGGTCATGCAGGACGCTGAGATCGACGGCCTGGTCACCAATCTCGTGGTCAACGGGGTCGAGGTGATGCCGTACGTCGAGGCGGAGCTCGACCGCCGCCACCCGGTCCGCTTGCTGATCCGCTCCGATGAACCGGCCGACCTGCGCGAGGCCTGGCGACAACTGCGGAACGACTGGGCGACGACCACCGAGCGGGTCCGGTCCATGCCCGAGAACAGCGAACATCACGGCGTCGACGGCGAGTGGTCGATGGTCGAGACCCTGCGTCACCTTGTCTTCGTGCACGACTCCTGGTTCCGACGATGCGCGCTCGGGATCACCGAACCGTTCACGGCCATGGGGCTGGGTCCACCGTCGGTCATGGACCAGGAGGAGAACGGGCTGGACCAGTCCGTTCGTCCGGGGCTCGACGACGTGCTCGCCGTGCGAATCCGGCAGGCTTCGGAGATCGAGACATGGCTCGCCGAGGTCACGCCTGATCAGCTCGCGCAGACCGCACCGGTGCCCGACGACGACAGATGGCCGCCGTACGCCAAGGAGCGGTCCGTGCGGCAATGCCTCGGCACCGTGCTCGACGAGGAATGGGCTCACCACGGGTTCTGCACACGCGACCTGGACAGAATGTCGCGGCAGGAGTCGTCACAGGGCTCCTGAGCCAACAGCTGAGCCGGGACTGCCGCACCTCGCGGTCGAGGCCGGACCCCTGACGGACGTGTCGCTGCGGGGCCTCAGTCGGCTTCGGCGATCCGCTTGATCGCTGCGAGGGTTGCCGGAATGCCGACGTGAGCCGCATGGGTGCGGTCCGCGACCTGGTCCGGTGCATCGTCTCCGAACCGCTCGACGAAGAACTCCTGCCCGGCACCGGTGAACTCCCAGGACTCGGTCAGGGTCGTCGTACCGACTTCGTCGCCCGGTTCGAGGAGAAAGCCCCATCGCACGTAGCCCCGACCGACCATCCAGGCGAACTCGCGACCAGGTGTGGCCGCGACGACCTGAGAACGCGTCTCCCAGGTCCGGCCGGGCACGGCGTTCCTCCCGGTGAACCAGGCACCGACCCGGGCGCCCTCGCCCTCATCCCACCAGCATTCCTGACAGACCGGCGACCACTCACCGGTTCGAGTGACGTCGGAGACCAGTGCGTAGAGCTCGTCGCCGGTCGCCCGGACAACGATCGATTCTGCATGAGTGCGAGGAGTGGAGTCCATGGCCTCGATGATCGCAGGCCTGGAACGCCGGCAGGCGCGTGCACATCGACACGAACACGCCGAACGCGCCATCCGGACGTCAAGACGGGGCTGTGCGCGGCCGTCGACGATCCGCAGTCCTTGCGTGGTGTTCGGTCGTGGCTCCATGGTGGGTACACCCCACTCGATGAGGAGACTGGCATGGACGTCCGAGTTGTTGAGGGTCCCGGCGTACCTGCAGCGATCGGATGCACGGCGGTCGTCTCGTGACGGCGCCTGAATGGCCAGCAGACCCGGCCGAAGGCTCGGTCACCGAGGCCGATCACGAAGCAATCGTCGCCGCGGCCACCGACTACATCGCCGCGTGGCTGGACAACGACGCGGCTCGGATGGGCAGCTGCCTCCACGAGGCGCTCGTGAAACGCGCGGTCGAACCCGACGGCAGCATCGACGAGATGAGTCGTCAGGACATGGTCCTCGCCACGACGGCTCGTCCGAGACAGGGCAACTACGTCGTCACGGTGCTCGACGCCTACGGCGACCTGGCCACCGTCAAGGTGCTTTCGACCGACTACGTGGACCACGTCCAAGTGGCACGATTCGGTGGGCGCTGGCAGCTTCTCAACGTTCTCTGGCAACCCAGGGTTGGTACGTGAGCGCGTGGCGGGTGGTCGAGCTGCCGGGCTGGACAGTGCTCATCCGGGGCCACTTCCACTCCCATGACACTCAACTGACAATGATGATCGTCCTATGCTCGGCGGATGCACGCGCGTGAGGTGTACAAGACCATGCTCAAGGACACGATCACGCCTGCCATGCGTGATCGCGGGTTCCGTGGTGGCAGCGGGAACTACTACCTCGACGGCGATTCGGGCCACACCGGAAGCGTCCTCCTCAGCGGGAACCCGAAGCGCTCCACGTCTGAGACCACCCACTTCAGTATTCATTGTGGTGTCCAGTCCCGGTACCTCAAGGAGGTGAACCAGGCCCTGGGGGAGAAGCCAAGGAAACCCTCGGTCTGGTCCGATCACGACTGGTTTGACAGCGTTGAACCCGAGGGCGACCGATCTGCCAACTACACGATCAGCGTCAGTTCAGATCCCGTGGTTGTCGGCGAAGGGATCGTCACCATCCTGGACGAACGTGCCCTACCTGCCGTCCGGAGAAGCCTGGATGATGCCGGTCTCCGTCACGCCGTCGACAACTGCTTCGTCGGCATGGGGCGGGGGGCTTCGCGGATCTTGTTGGACATCGCTCAGGGTCGCCTGGAAGAAGCACGTTCCAGCATTTCGGACCTCGTCGAGCACCGGGGGTCCTCGGACCCGGGATCAGCGTTCCTGATCGAACGCCTCGCTGCGGCGGAAGCCGCATCGTCATCGCCTTCGTGACGGGCCAATCGCAGTAGCGGAGGCCTCGTCGGCGGGGCCTCGGGCACGAGTGAGTGGCGTACTGATCTACCTCAGTAGTCGTCCTCCGCGGCGAGCAACTCGGCAAGGAAGGCGTCCTCCGGGGGCGCGGCGAGACGCGAGCGCACGAAGCGGCGTACCCGCTCCCGCACGGCACGTGACTCGCCGCTGCCCACGCCGACCTGCACCTCGGTCGTCGCCCAGTCGTGGTCCCAGGCCGCGGACTCGGCCAGATCGAGGGAGAGCCCTGCGGCGCCCTCGGCGTCGAGCTCCCCGACAGCAGCCAACGCACCGCTGCGCAGCTGCACGGCGATCCCAGCGGCAAGGGGGTGGGGGGCGGTGGGGTCGGCGAGCACAGTCTGCACCCGCCCGATGACCCGCGCGGGTGAGCCGTTCGGCTCTGCGCTCGTCACCACCGACCACGTCAGGGTGTCCTCGCCGGCGTCGAACACGCCTGGCGGGACGGAGGCCCAGCTGACCGATGCGGTCCCGGCGGCAATCACGCCCGGGGCAGCCCGGCTCTCGGATCCGGCGACGAGCGCGTAGTCGGCGCGCCACCGTGCGCCGGTCCCGGGCTCCGGCACCGCTACCGGCAGCTCGCTGCATGCTGTCACCAGATCGGCGACCCTGGGGTCCGCCCGCAGCGGTGCCGGCAGGTCGGCCAAGCCCCGCACCAACGCCTCGAGCTCTGCATCGAAGGCCTCCTGGTCGAGGAACTCCTCGACGGCGACGCTCAGCAGGGCCAGCTCGGCGTCAAGGACCGCGGTCGTCAGCGCAGAGATGCCGTCGCGGGCACTGGCCGGCCACCAGCGACGCATCCAGTGCCCCAGCGCCAGGCGCCGCAAAGGCGACAACGCACCAGCGTCGATGGGTACGTCGACCGAACCTGCCGCGCCGGCAACGGCCTCGACCAGCCGGACGTGGGCGTCCTCGCCGACCACCCGCCACAGCCAGTCCGCGGCGTCGACGTCGGTCAGCGTGATCCGCGGTGCGGGCTCCGGCTCGTCCACCGTCCACTCCAAGATCGCGCCACTCACCTCGAGGACGGCCACCAACGGCGGCGGATCCACCGGCGCCCCGCAGGCCCACAGCCCGTTCTCCACAGTGAACTTCATGCCCTCACCTCCGGCTCGAGCATCGCCTTGATCTGTTGCCGGTGGTCCAGGCTCACCGATCGGGCCACCCCGCTGAGCAACGAGCGCACCTCATCGATGTCATCACACGACTCCTGCCAGACGTCGCGACCGTGCAGTCGCGCCCAGAGTCGCCTCACGTAGGGCTGAGCAAAGGCAGCGAGTTCGCCGACAACCTGGCGCTGTCGGGGGTGCAGCGCACCGTCAGCGGCGAGAAGGCGCCGAGCATGCAACACATAGGCCTCCTTGCGCAGACGTGCCTGGATGCTCGCCACGAACCCCGAGTCCGGAACAGTGGAGCCCTCCAACGGTCTGAGCTGGACAGCGACCACGATCCCGTTCACCAGAGTCGCCTGGAGGTCCTCGGCCAAGAGCCCCCACGGCGCACAGGCACGGTCCGCCTCCTCGCTGCACAGCACCGGCACGACGGGCAGCTCGTCACGATCGCGGGAGCGGCGCAGCGTGGCCCGCACCCGTTCGACGACACTTCGATCCAGCGGCCGACCCGACGACTCCGCCAGGACCAACGGGCGCTGTTGCGGCGGTTCGGCGCACAGACCAAGGTCGCCGACCGACCACGGCACATCGCCGTCCGGGCGGCGGATCCGCACCCCCAGCTCGTACGCCGCGTCGTCGACCACCAGCGCGGCCCACGCCTGCTGCCGGGTTCGTCGTTCCTGATGGTTCGACGCGTCCTGGTGGACCGTTCGCATCCGCTCGAGGAACCCGGTGACGTCGGCAGGCCCGGATCGGATGTCTGCCCAGCTCTGCTCGACCTGGGCAGCCAGGACTGCCACGACACTCGGGTCTGCCAAGTGTTCGTCGAGCGCTTCGACGGCGCGGTGGTGATGCCCCTCGTGGATCTCGCCCAGCACCTCGTCGGCGACGTCGGTCACCTGGACCGGATCGACGGCTGGTGCACCGCGGGTCACGGCCAGCTCGAAGCAGACCGGGAAGTAGAGCTCCTGCGCGTTGCCGGCGGTGATGCCCAACGTTCGCCGTCGTGCCTTGAGGACGGCGAACCAGGACGCGCAGGCGCGCAGGATGGCGGCGTGGTCGAGAAGTTCGGTGCGCATGGCTCCGGCGATCTCGGCGGTGACCACCGGCTGCCCGTACTCCGCATGCACCCGCAGCCGGAACACGAGCGGGTCGAGGATGCGCTTGACCGTCCGGCTCAGCGGACCACCGTCCCTGCCGCTCAGCAACGCAACCTCGGACCCGAGCTCTCGCCAGGCCCGGTCGATCACCGCACGCCGCGGGAGCGCCGTGGTCGCGGTCGCGGCGGTCGTCCCGGTCTCGAGGTCACTGCTCATGGATGCCACCTGCGCCCAGGCGGTACGTCGCGACGGCCGCCCAGTAGATCGGGTTGGCCGCGGAGTCGCCCGCGCGCCAGCGACGCATCTGCTCACGCTGCCAGCTGTTGACCGACCGTCCGGGGTCCGCGTCCTGGTGGGCCACGTCGATGGCGACGACCAGGTCGGACATCAGGTCGCCCCTGCCGTCGCCCTCACCGTCGGTCCCGTGCGCCGCCGGGTCCGGGGACGCATGCCCGAAGCCGGCCGCGGTCGGAAGTGACCACAGGGTCGCGGTGACCACCTCGGCGCCACCGAGGACCATGGCCGCGACCAGCCCGGCGGCCTCATCGAAGCGGTAGTCGCCACCGGACGCGCAGGCCAGCAGCGCCACCCGCGGCGGGATGGGTACGCCGAGCTCGAGCAGGTCACGAACCTGGAGCGGCCGGTGTTCGCCGACCGGATCGGCGTGGCCCGCCAGGTCGGAGTGGCAGGCCAGGTGCAGCGCCGTGCCCTCCGCGCCACCGGCCTCCGGAGCCGCGCTGACATGCCCGACGAACACCAGCCGGCTGGGCCGCTGCTCCAGCTGGTCGGCCAGCCACCGACGATCCGCATCGGTGCGCCGGAAGAGCTCCACGGGCTCCGCCACGATCGGCAGCGTGGCCTTGTCGGCCACCGCCGGCGCGTAATGACGGCTGAGCACGGTCTCCGTGCCCGGACGGCCGAGCACCGAGCCGAGGGCTCCGTCGGCGCGTTGTCCGGGCACTCGCGGGTCCAGCACGAGGAGGGGACACTCCTCCTCGACCGGCCCGGTCGAGGAGTGGTGGGCGGCGATGTTGGCCGGCACGGCCATCGCCACGTCGGCCAGCTCCATCAACCGGAACCGCTCGCGGAAGGTGTGGCGGCGCGCGTCGGGCCAGCTGATCCGGGCGGCGCTGGTGCCTTCGGTCGTGATCGCCTCACTGCTGGCCCGCAACAGGGAGATGAAGTCCGGTGCCGACGTCGGCACGGCGAGCTGGCCCCACGGCACCCGTCCGAGGCGAGCACTGGGGGCCACGAACAGGTCGGGCCGCGGGTCGGAGACGCAGTCGAGGATCAGCTTCCAGGCCTCCATCGGGACCAGCACGACGGCAAGCCGGTAGGCGAGGGTGAGCTCGGCGTCCGGGTCCCTGAAGCCGCCGCGGTTGCGCGCCCGGTCGACCGCATCGGCCACCGACTCGTCGCCGCGCGGCTCCGGCAGCGCGTCGGTCAGCTCCTCGAGCGCGGCGAGCAGCAGCGGCTCCTCGACGGTCCACGTGACGGTGCGTTCGGGCGCGCCCACCACCCGCAGGCTGGCGTACGTCGCCACGCCCACGTCGGCGTACCGCAACACGAGGGTGGTCACGGCCAGGTCCGCCAGACGGGTTCATCGGTGGTGATCGTGCGGCCGTAGCGGGTCACGGCCAACTCCCGGTAGCGCCGCAGGATCGGTTGTCCCCCGGGGTCCATCTGCAGTTCGGGGGCCGGCCCGATCCGGGTCAGGGTGACTGCCGGACGTTGTCTGGTCAGGGTGCTCACCGGGCCCTCGGGAAGGACGGCGACGGGCAGGTCGGTGGCGCCCGGGACCGGTCCACCGTCCGCGTTCGAGGCCTCGAACGCACCCCGGACGCTGTGGTGCTCGATCAGCTCCGCGATGAGCGCGGTGTTCTCCCAGGAGTGCGCGATCGCGAACGCGCCGGCGTACATCGGCGCGGAGATGCTGGTGGCCCAGCGAGCCCGGGCGCCGGAGTCGGTGATGGCGTTTCGCTCGGCGTCGACCGCCAGGGCCGCCGGGATGATCAGGTCGGCGGCCTGCTCCAACTTGCGCATCGCTCGCTGGTGCTTGCGCGAGCCGGGTCGTGACGAGTAGACGGCCAGCTCGCCCTGGGTGTCGAAGCCCAGGTCGGCGAGGGCGTCCGCACGCCAGACCATGCCAAGTTGGAAGTCGAGGCGTGCGTACTGCACCCAGGTGCTGCGTGGCCACTCCTCGAGCACGTCGCGGGCGCGGGCGACGTACTCGACGGCTTCGGCGAACTGGCTGCGGAAGATCGGGATCCAGCTGCGCTGCACGAGGAGTCGGTGCACGTGCAGCGGTTTGTCGATCTCGCGCCAGTGTCGCTCGGCGTGGTCCCAGGACTCCTCGACCGCGGGCAGGTCGCCGATCGCGAGCCGGACCAGGCCCCGGTGGTACCAGACCCGGGAGACGTCGTGCGCCCGCGCGTGCTCGGCGATGGCGGGGTAGGAGTCATGCAGGAGCTGCTCGGCGTTGACCAGGTCGCCGACGCGCCAGCGGGCGATGCCCCGTTCGAGTTTGGCGCGGGAGATGTCGAGGCTCCAGCCGCGTGCCTCGGCTCGGGCACCGGCGCGTCGGAGCCACGGTTCGGCCTCGGTCAGCCGGCCGGTCTCGACACAGAAGCTGCCGTAGCCCAGTCCCGCGGTCACCAGCAGCCGGTCATCCCAGAGGTCGTCGGCGTCCATCCGCTCGACCTCCTCCATCACCCGCTCCCAGAAGGGAATGGCCGCCGCATAGCGATCGTCCTCGCACAGTGCCGCGGCGCAGCGGGCATGGGCAGTCGCCACGAGATAGCGACGTTCCGACCGCCGACCCGGCAGAGGCTCCGCGATCAGCGCGTCCAGTGCCTCCCTGGCGGCCTCGTGATCCCCGCGGGCGGCGGCCAGACCCGACTCCAGAAAGCGCGCCCACGCGACGTACTGGTCGAGGATCGCCCGCAGCTCGGACTCAGACAAGGTCAGATCGTCGAGCGACGCGGGCTCCCCCGCCAGCGCCGCCGCGATCTGGTCGAGCTGGTGGGCGAGCTCGCGCGTGCACTCGGCCGCCTGGTCGTAGGCGGTGCGGACCAGGTAGATCTCGCCCACCTGGGCGAACACCTCGGCCATCCAGTCGTCGCGGTCGGCCTTCTCGATGGCCGGGACCAGCGACATCAGCAGGGCATGTGCCTCCACCTCGTGGCTTGCGAACGCCATCTGCCGGGCCCGAGCCAGATCAGCAAGCATGGGCTCATCGTAGGAGCCACGGGTGATCCCGGCGTCACGGCACTGGGCCGTGACGCCGGGATCGGTGGTACTGCCGGGCACACTGATCAGCTGCAGCTGACCGAGATCTCGAACTCCTTGGTGATCATTCCGGCAGCCGGGTCCTTGGTGTCAGCACCCGTGGCCTCGCCGGTGATCGTGTAGGTGCTGCCATCGACGGCAACCTCAGCCGAGCCGACCTGCGCCCCGGCCATCGAGGAGACGGCGAGCGCCACGCCATCGACCAGCACCGACAGCGACTCGACCTTGGGCTGCTCCTCATCGGTCATCACGATCCCCAGACCGGCCTGGCCGTCGATCGCTCCGCTGGCCACGTTGATCTTGCCGCCCTGCTTGACGCAGGTGACGGAGGAGAGGTCGAGTCCGGAGAGATCCTTGCCCTCGACCGAGACCGAGGTGTCGCCGCCGGTGCTGACGTCGGCGTCACCACCCTCGTCGGTGACCTCGTCAGCCGGCGCGTCATCGGCGGGCGCGGTGTCGTCAGCGTCCTGGTTCGCGTTCACGCTCGAGTCGTTGGATGACTTCTTGTCACCGTCGTCGTCCGAGCACGCGGCGAGTCCGCTCGCCATCGCCAGCACCGTGATTGCGACCGTCAGCATCTGCTTGATCTTCATGGGTCGAGTCCCTTCGTCGTACGCCGCCCGTGTGGCGTCGTGATGAGGCAACTCCACCGCCCCTTGGCGGCTACCGATCCCAACTTTGCGCAGAGCGCCGCCTCGAGCCGAGGCACGATCCCCCACGTTGTCGTCCTCCCGGCTTGCCTGTGCTCGTGCGGGGCGACAGGGTGGCCCCATGGTGACCAGGGATCGCAACGAGGAGGGCCGGCCACGCCAGGCCAGGCCGCGCGACGAGCTCGGCCGACCGCTGCCGTACGGCGCTGAGGGTGTCGAGCCGGTCTCCGAAGACCCGCTCCC
>NZ_BCRJ01000106.1 GCF_001552535.1 Nocardioides jensenii JCM 1364 = NBRC 14755
GGCTGCTCGAGCGCGGCAACGGCCGGCTCGAGCGCTACGCCGCCGCCGGCGGTCCGACGTACGGGCTGGACCTGGCGGAGTTCCGGACGCGGATCCACCAGATGGCCCGGACCGATTGAGATCGGCCAGCTCCCCAAGTGACTGTTGAGCGTCGATCACCGCGCCGACCCCTACGGTCGAATCCGCGGCGTTCGTGATCGAGGACCCGGACCTCTCGTCGACGCTCGACCTGGAGCCGTGGGCGAGGGAATGGGTCCGGATCCAACGACGACCTTCCAGGGCTGCTGACCCTCGCGGCCCGAGCCGGCCGGGCCGACCGCCTGATCACGGCGCACACCGCCAGGATTCCCTGGCGATCCAGTCGTGAACGGACCGCGCAATGACCGGGCCGAGCGGGCGTGCGGCCCGCCAGGCACGAACAGATGCCTAGTTGCCGCGGCGTTTGGGGGTGTACGGGCTGCCCTGGGCATCGCGCAGGGGGGTGGTGCCGCGGAGGGGCGCCGGCACGTGCTGCCGCAGGAACGCGATCTGGTCTGCGATGACACGGTCGAAGTCGTCGCCGATGTAGATGTCGAAGTGTCCAGCGTCGTAACGGCGCACCTCTCCCCTGGGTGCCTTGGCGGCGTGCCGCAGGGTGGCCGGTGCCGGGGCGACGGTGTCGCCGTCGCAGACGCAGAAGAGTGCTGGTTTGGTGAGGTCCTTGGTTCGCCGTCCGGGTCTGTCGAGTGGCACGGCGAGCCCGATGCGGGCCGGGACCTGGGACCTGTACTCGGCTTCGGTGAGGCCGGAGGCTTCGAGCAGCTCGAGCACTCCTTCGGAAACGTCGTCTGCGCTCATCAAGCCGACTTCGCCGGCGCGGGCGGCGACCGACACCCGCACGGGTTCGCGTCCGATCGCCGTCGCGAACAGATCGCGGACCGCTGCGCCAGTCAGGCGAGCAGCCACTCTCGGCGGGATCTTCGCCAGTGCCGCGAACCCGTCAGTGAAGGGGCATTGGGCGATCGACGCCGCGATGGAGGGGTCGTCGGCGGCGGTGACGATGGCGTGTCCACCACCGAACGAGGTCCCCCAGACCACCACGGAGTCGGGGTCGACCTCGGGCAGGGTGCGCGCGAACGCCACCGCAGACCGCCAGTCCTCCCGCTGCCGAGGGATGCTCAACAGCTCCCGCGGTTCGCCCCCGCTCTGCCCGAAGTGGCGGTAGTCGAACACCAGGCACGCGTACCCCTCGGCCTGGAAGCGCTTGGCGAACGCGGCGAGACGCATCTCCTTGATGGCTCCCAGACCGTGTCCCATCACCAGGACGGGTGCCGGGGTCGCCTCAGTCGCACCCTCGGGCACGTACAGCCATGCGTGGCACCGATCTTCGCCGGACGGGAAGAACAGCTCTCGACGGTCACTCATGGCAGCCTCCTCTTGATTGACATACAAGAGATATTGCCGGCGCTCTTGAATGGCTGTCAAGATGAGGTGTGCCACGCAACCGCAACGACCAGACCAAAGAAGCCAAGCGCGACGAGATCGTCACTGCCGCCAGTTCGTTGTTCGTCTCCGAGGGCTATGACGGCGCATCAATGGGCAAGATCGCCGCCGCAGCCGGACTCACACCGAACACCCTCTATTGGTACTTCGGCGACAAGGACGAGCTGTTCGTTGCTGTCGCCGACAGGTATCTGGACCTGCTCCTCGAGCAGCACACAACCGTTGCCGAGCAACCCCTGGCGGAACAGTTCGTGTGGCTCGTCGACAGCCTGCGGCCAGTGCGTCACCTGGTTGCCACCGTGCACGCCCGCGTGGCGCGGTCGCCGCGGATCGCGGAGTGGCACTCCAGCTTCCACAGGCAGATGGAAGCCCTCTTCGAGGACCAGCTGACCATCGAGCTCTCGGCAGCTCGACGCAACGCCGAGGCAGCGGTCGTCACCTTCGCCATCGAAGGAGCCGTCACCCACGACCTCGACGCCGACGCGACCGCAGACCTGTGCCACTCCCTCGCCCAACGACTCGCGGGGCTTTGAAAGGCCTCCAGTCCACCGCTCGCGCATCGGTGTGACCGCGCGGTTCGACGACGTCGGCCACGGCCGCCCGAATACCCGAGACAATCGTTGGCCAACTTCTCGCGTCCGCGCAGCCCCGTCAGCGCGACACCGTCAAGACACCGATGCCGAGTTTTCAATGTTCGCCGGATCTGGCACGAGGATTGACCGGTCTCAGGCGGGCAACTTGGGCAGGTCAGGGCTCGGCCACGCCGAGAGCAAAGCGCGCGCAGTGCGGCATGACAGGACGGATCGCAGCATCTGACGCGATCCATCCATAGAATGTCCCGTGATGGAGCCACCAGTCGAAGATCGACGATCGGGCGTCGGCCAGAGAGCGAGTGCCGCCCCGGTCGAGGCCATCACGTTGCAGTTCCACCCCAACTGGCCGCACCAAGACCGCATGGTCATCGAGTCAATGGCTGCCGACGGGTTGTACCGATCACAATTCTCTACTGGCGTCTCAAACGGAGGGCTCACCGCGCATCCAGGTGGGGATCGGTGGCGCTGGGAAAGTCGCCTCTTCGAAGGACGCTACGACGACGAGGCGTCAGATCGCCCTGTCTACGGAGCCTGGAACAGGCGCGCCGACCCCTATGGAGGCGCAATTCGGTTCGGGTCCTCCTACGTACGGCTCCGCCCAGAAGCCGTCACCCGTGCGACGTTCTGCTTCCCCGACTCGGTGTTCGAACCGACCGACTTCGGCGACGCCGACCTACTCCCGCTGCTGTGCCACATTGCCGACGGCTCCGACTTCGACGACCTTGATGAGTGCGTCGAAGCACACGTGCACGGCGCCGTCCGGTTCGACAGCCATGTGGAGGCGGTCGTGCTCGATCCCTGCTTCGCGGACACGGATATCGGTGACACCGCGGGCAGGCTTGGCTGCCCTATCGAGTTCCACGCGGGCTTCCGGGCGAATCCCGACGCCTTCGCTCCCGACTACCGCGGAGCCCATATCGTCGACCTAGCCCGCTCGCTGGGCGACGAGTTGACGCCGGAGGTGGTCGGTGATGCCGCGCGCGGTGGCGCGCACCCACCCCAATCGATCAAGCAGGTTTGGCACTGTCTCGCACGCTACGGACGAACGATTTCGTAGGGCTACGCCCTCGTGGCGAACGCTCATCGGCGCGACCGCACGGAGCTCGGCACGACTGCGCACCATCCGCGGCAGATCCCGACGCATCGCCCGCCGTAGGCAGGGCGGACCCGCTCTGCGGCCGTATGTAAAGGCCCGCAGCGATCACATGTCGCGGTAGCGCCGCGCCGAACCAAGAGCGTCCCGAAGGATGTCTGCCGACGTGGGTCGCGCTGACCAGTCGGGGTACGTCGTGCCTGGCATCGCGTACGGCGTCACATAGGCACTGGTGTCGCGCTGGAAGCGCCATCCCTCGTTCAGCGCCCCGACGTCGTGTGTGTCGTACCCGATTGCATCGAGGAACTGGGAAACGGTCTGCTTAGCCGCTGCGTCATCACCAGCGATGGCGAGGGTCGACCGGTCCGCATCTCCCGCCGGGCGGTCGAGTGTGGCCAAGTGGTCGACGTAGATGTTGTTGAACCCCTTGACCACATGGGACTCGGGCAGATGTGCCTGAAGCAGTTCGCTCGTGGTCGTGGACTCGTCATCGAGTTCCGCGATGTGTCCGTCCCGGTCCGGGTAGTAGTTGTTGGTGTCGATCACGACCTTGCCACGTAACGCCTCGACCGGGACCCGCCGGTAGTTCTTGAGTGGCACCGTCACGACTGCGATATCTGCTGCCTCGGCCGCTTCGGAGGCCATCGCCGCGCGGGCGCGCGGGCCAAGCGTGTCGACCAGGTCAGAAAGCGTTTCCGGTCCCCGGCTGTTGCTGAGCACCACGTCGTAACCGGCGGCCACCGCCAGCCTTGCCACCGTGCTGCCGATGTTGCCACTGCCGATGAGCCCGATAGTTGTCATGGTGCCTGAACGGACATGGATGCCGTCGCATTCCATGGCGTCCGGATCTCGGCATGAGCGCGCGGTTCGGCGGCGCTGATCAAGAGGCGAGCCCAGGTACCCCAGACGGGAGCCGATCGGTAGCGACCGTGTCGCATCCTCACAGGCCCATCAGCGCGACATAACGTCAAAAGATCATCTACGGCGACGACCCGACAATCGTCGCTGCATCTCGACAACGACGCAGGCGGTCAGTGGGCCATGTCGACGAAGCGGCTGTAGTGGCCCTGGAACGCGACGGTAATGTCACGCGTCTGACCGTTACGGTGCTTGGCGACGATCAGGTCAGCCTCGCCGGGACGGGTCGACTCGCGCTCGTAGACGTCGTCGCGGTGCAGCAGGATCACCATGTCCGCGTCCTGCTCGAGCGAGTTGTGAAGGGCAATGCCCTCAGCCACGAAGTTGTGCACTCCGAGCACAGTGGCGTCGTACACGTCTTGCAAACCAACGGATTCGATCGACTTGACCTCATCCCAGAGGATGTCGTTCGTGGCGAGCACTTCAAGGTCTTCTTCACCCAAGATCGTTGCGACGCGAAGCATTGTCTGGCGAGTGGGCGCCTTGGCAAAGAGGCGGGGCAGTGACTTCACTTGGAGTGGCCCCGTGAGGTCGTCGACATCCAGGTTCCTGGCATTGATCACGTCACGGACACGGTGCCAGACATCGACGGGGATCGTGTCTGACTGGCTGCGTCCCTTGGCGTTGACCAAGAACTCGGACAGTGCTGTCGCCTTCGTCTCCCGTGATCCCCAAACACCTACATCGTCAAGGAACCGGATCTGGTTCTCAGCACCGGTTACATGAACCTGATACCCCGGCCGGTATTCGCCCTTCGTGTACGAATAAAGGCGCGTGAAGACGTTGAATCGGAGGAGAAGACGAGCGACGTCGTCGGCAAGCCGGCGACTGGTTGTGCCGTAGTAGATGTTGCCCTTTCCTCCACTGAGGCTGACCGAACCGTCAGTTGCCCAGAGATTTCTGAGGAAGAGCGCCACCTGCTCCTTGGGCAGGCCGAAGACCCAGTCTGGAACGAACTTCTCGTGGCTCCGTAGCCCGAACAGGCCCATCCCATCTAGCCATTCGGCAATCGGGTTCCGTTTTCCGTGAGTCAGGTGGTACGGCGCAGGAAGACGCAGCGTGATACAGCGAGCGGCCGGATAGTCATCACGTTTCGCCGTAATCCCGAATCGATGCCACGCCGCCGAAGCAACGGTGTCGAGACAAGCCTCGTCCTGGCTCGCGTAGCGGATCGGCTGCCGCTTGACGAAAGAACCATCCCCGATGAGGTGCGCCAAGAGAGCGACCTCATGGTCATCACGAGGAGTGATCTCCAACGGCGGCGGGACATGTCGGATGACACCGACACGCGTTCCTGGCAAGAGCTCCCCCAAGGGCATCCACCCGTCGTACGTCAGGAACGGGTGGTTCGCCGTCGCCTTGACCGTGCGACCTGAGGCGAGCGTGAGCTCGAATACCTCCTTGGTTCCGGAAGGGAACGCGTGAGTCATCGTGCGTGGCACCAGCTTGAGTCGATCATCAAGTGCCCAGACGGGGATGTCCTTGGCGCCGGACTCCATCAGCTCACCGATGGTGACCTCGGCGTTGGTGTCCGCCCGCATGATGCGTGTGTCCGCCGTGACGCACCCCGACTCACGCAGGTCGCTCATCATCGGTCGCTTGTCGGATCGCTGCTCGGGACCACGGTTCAGCTGCGACAGCGCGATGATCGGGACCTCGAGCTCCTTGGCCAGGAGCTTGATCTGTCGAGAGAACTCCGAGACCTCGAGTTGTCGCGACTCGACCTTCTTGCCCGAGCTCATCAGCTGCATGTAGTCGATGACGATGAGGCGCAGGTCGTGGTTCTGCTTGAGCCGTCGCGCCTTCGACCGGATCTCCATCATCGTCATGTTCGGGGAGTCGTCGATGAACATCGGCGCCGACGAGACCTCGCCCATCTTGCGCGCGAGCTTGGCCCAGTCGTCATCGGTCATGTTGCCGTTGCGGATGTGGTTCAGCGGCACCTTCGCCTCAGCCGACAACAGGCGCATCGTGATCTCGGCCCGGTTCATCTCGAGACTGAAGAAGACGCTGGTCATGCCGTTGTGGATCGACGCCGCCCGGCACAGGTCAAGGGCAAGCGTTGAGTTGTGAGTGGGGATCATCGAGTCCCCAGCCAGGTACAGGTGCTCGTTGTTGTCGACCTGGACGCACCGCACGGGAACGGACTCAATCGGCCGAACCGCTTCGACCTTGACCGAGGTGCCGTCAGGCATCGCGATCGTGTGGAGGGAGTCAATCGACTCCGCGAGCTTCAACGTGGTGCGGATCATTGGTCTCGACGGGCGCTCGCTGGCGCTCGCTGCTCGACCACCGGGGAATCGCGTCTCGGTGAGCCATTGATGCTCCGCGTCCGCGATGATGCGTGAGCCGTCGGAGAACTCGACGTCGTAGCAAGGACGATCGAGCATCACATCGGTCGCGGCGACGACGCGGGTGGGGCGGCCCTGTGCGTCGTACAGCTCGTCTCCGACCTGCACGTCGCCCATCGTCGTCCAGCCGGACGGCGTGGGCAGCGGAGTGTCGAGGGCGAGCGCCTTCCCCATGGCCGGTCGTGCCGCGATGATGATCATCTGGCCCTTGTGCAGACCGTTGGTCAGGTCGTCGAAGTCGGCGAAGCCGGTCGGCACGCCGTAGATGCCGCCGTCACGGTTGCCGATCGCCTCGATCTCGTCGAGGACGCCCTCCATGATGTCGACCAGGGGCGCGTAGTCCTCGGCGGACCGCTTGTCGGTGATCTTGTAGACCTCGGCCTGGGCGTTGTCGACCATGGCGTCGACCTGGCCCTCACCGGCGTACCCCATCTGCACGATCTTGGTGCCGGCGTCGACCATGCGGCGCAGGATCGCCTTCTCGCGCACGATCTCGGCGTAGTAGCCGGCATTCGCCGCGATCGGCACGTTGGCCGAGAGCGTGTGGAGGTACGGCGCACCACCGATGCGCTGCAGCTCCCCGCGACGCTGCAGCTCGGCCGAGACCGTGACCGGGTCGGCCGGCTCGCCGCGACCGAAGAGGTCGATGATCGCGTCGTGGATGGTCTCGTGGGCCGGCCGGTAGAAGTCGGTGCCGCGGATCGTCTCGCTCACGTCGGCGATCGCGTCCTTGGAGAGCAGCATCGAACCGATCACGCTCTGCTCCGCCGCGTTGTCCTGGGGAGGCGTGCGGTCGTTGGAGGCGCGCGGGGCGTTGCCCGGCTCGTAGGTCGCCGGGCCATCACCCCACTCCGGCTCGGGCGGCAGATCATCGCGAGGGTGGTCGGTCATGCTCATCGTCGCTCCCCTTCCTCGCCGGATCCCGGCCCATTCACGTCAGTCGACGTACGTCATTTCCGGCACTGTCGCAACGCTAGAGAAAACCACCGACAACGACGCCAGGAGCGGTTCGACCGAGGCAATGCAGTGACGCGGACGTGTGACAGTACGTCGGCTGCGGGCCGGACCGATACCGCCCTGTCCACAGGGGGCTGGGGATAACTACCGACTCGCCGTGGACGACACGCACTTGGTTGTGCACAGCTTGGGGAGAGGCCTGTGGATTCACGTGAAACCATGCGTCACACAGGCCCCCTGACCTGCGCAAACGCTTGTCCCGCCCTGTGGAGGAGAAGTTGTTGGCAACTTTCTTTCGACAAGCCCAGTCCGTGGACAGCTCGGTGTTTCTTTGTCGACATGGCGGCTCGACGCTTCATCCGTTCACAGATACTCACCAGTTACCCACAGGCTGGTCCAGATCACCTGTCATGGCCATCCCGGATCCCATGACTCTTACGGTCAGTAGGCTCCCCGAGTGACCACCCGTGCCCCCGACCGCAGCGTCGATCGCGAGATCCTCCGTCTGGCGGTGCCGGCATTCCTGGCTCTGGTCGCCGAGCCACTCTTCCTGCTCGCGGACGCCGCGATCATCGGACACCTCGGCACGCCCGAACTGGCCGGGCTCGGCATCGCCGGGGCCGTGCTCCAGACCGCGGTCGGCCTCTGCGTCTTCCTCGCCTACGGCACCACCGCCTCGGTGGCCCGCCAGCTCGGCGCCGGCAACCTGCGCGCGGCGATCAGTCAGGGCATCGACGGCATCTGGCTCGCGGTGATCATCGGCATGGTCACCACCGTGGTCGGCATCCTTGCCACCGACTGGCTGGTCGGCCTGTTCGGCGCCGACGGCAGGGTCGCCGACCACGCGAGCGACTACCTGCGCATCGCCTTCCTCGGCACCACCCCGCTGCTGGTGATGCTCGCTGCCACCGGCGTGCTCCGCGGCATGCTCGACACCCGCACCCCGCTGATCGCCGCCGTGCTCGGCAACCTGCTCAACATCGCACTGAACTTCGCCCTCGTCTACGGCCTCGGACCGTTGCCGGCACTCGGGCTCCGCGGATCCGCCCTCGGCTCGGTCGCCGCCCAGGTGTTCATGGCCGGCTTGCTGCTGGTCGTCGTGGTCCGTGGCGCGCGGCGCGAAGGTGCCTCCCTGCGTCCGGACCTGCCCGGCATCCGGGCCGCGGCCCACGCTGCGATCGCGCTCGTCGTACGCACCCTGACCTTGCGCGCGGCCCTGATGGTCACGACGTACGCCGCCGTGCAGGAAGGCGGCGAGACCCCGATCGCAACCCATCAGCTGGCGATGACGGTGTGGTCGTTCCTCTCGTTCGTCCTCGACGCGATCGCGATCGCCGCCCAGGCACTCACCGGCCGCTACCTCGGCGCCGGCAACCGCGACGCCACCCGCGCGATCACCCGGCGGATGGTGCAGTGGGGCCTCGCCTCCGGGGTCGTCACCGGCCTCGGCCTGGCCGCACTCAGCCCGGTGCTGGGCCACCTGTTCACCAACGACGCGGCGGTGATCGACCAGCTCGCGCCCGTGCTCCTGGTCGCGGCGATCGCGCAACCGATCGCGGGCTACGTCTTCGTGCTGGACGGCGTCCTCATCGGGGCCGGCGACGGCGCCTACCTGGCCTGGGGCGGACTCGCCGTGCTGGTGGTCTACACCCCGCTCGCACTGCTGACCGATGACCTGGTCTGGCTCTGGGTCGCGTTCGCCGGCGGGTTCATGCTCGGCCGTGCCGTGGTCCTCGGCCTGCGTGCCCGGGGGGACAGATGGATGGTGCTCGGCGCCCGCTGACTGATCGCCGTACGTCGACACTGGTGCGGCGCCGCTGACCCCTCGCACGTCGCAGGACGCGTGTGGAGCGACCACAACCCTGCGTTCGAGCGGGACGGGGGCATCCTGGCCGCGCGTGCTGCGGCGGTGAGCGGCGTGGCCGCACGTTACAGTTCCCGGCGTGAGAGAGCAGCCGGACGCGAGTGCGGAACGCCGCGAGCGGCCGGAGCGCACACCGATGACCCCGCTCCAGAAGGTCGCGATGGGACTGGTCATCGTCGCCCTCGACACCCTGGGCCGCTACGACCTGCTCCCCGACGTCATCGGATGGGGGCTGGTCGTGTGGGGTCTCGGCTCCCTGCGTCTGCCCGAGCGGTCCACCCTGCTGGCCATCGCCAGCGTGTGCGGCCTCGTCTCGCTGGCCGTGTGGTTCCCGCAGGTCAACGAGCCGGTGCACGACGCCGAGCTGGCCCTGAAGTGGGCGCTCTCGCTGCCGGACCTGCTCTTCATCTTCCTGTTCTCCCGCTCCCTCTCGTCCGCCGCCGCGGGGACAGGCGACCGCAAGTTCGCCGGGCGCTTCGGGGTGATCGGCTGGCTGGCCTGCATCGTGGCCGCGCTTCCGCCGATCGCCGACGCCGCCGACTCGACGACCATGCTCGGCTACGCCGACGTCAGCTTCGTGCTGTTGTGGATCTGGCTGATCTGGAACCTCTTCGCGGCACACGCCACGCCCTACGCCGCGGCCCGCGACTCACGCTGACCGACCTTCCGGGACGCCCCGCGAACTGGCGGCACCCACATCCCCGACGCAGGACGTCTGCGGAGCGGAGACACCCTGGCGGTGAGAGCCGCAGTGCGCCGAGCATGCAGAACGGCCCGCCACCCCGGAGGGCAGCGGGCCGAACTGGTGCGTCAGAGCGTCAGCCAGGTGTTGATCAGCTGGAGACGACGTTGAGCGCCACGGTGGCGGAGACACCGTCGTAGAGCTTGACCGAGACCTGGTGGGCACCGAGGGCCTTGATCGGGTTGCCGGCAACGATCGTGCGCTTGTCGACCTGCTCGCCCGAGGTCTCGGACAGAGCAGCGGCGATCTCGGCAACGGTCACGGCGCCGAACAGACGGCCACCTTCACCGGCACGGACGGCGACCTGGACGGGCGCGGCCTCGAGCTTGGTCTTGACCTCGGTGGCGTGGTCCTGGTCGCGCAGGGCACGCGAGCTGCGAGCGGCCTTGATCGACTCGATGGTCTTCTCGCCACCGCGGGTCCAGCGGACCGCGTCGCCGCGCGGGATGAGGTAGTTGCGGCCGTAGCCGTCCTTGACCTCGACCACGTCGCCGGGAGCGCCGAGTCCGTCAACTTCCTGAGTCAGGATGAGCTTCATGTTCGCAAATCCTCTCAGCGACCGGTGGACGTGTAGGGCAGGAGTGCGACCTCGCGGGCGTTCTTGACCGCGATGGCAACGTCGCGCTGGTGCTGCACGCAGTTGCCGGTCACCCGACGGGCACGGATCTTGCCGCGGTCGGAGATGAACTTGCGGAGGAGCGTGGTGTCCTTGTAGTCGACACCGGTCGCCTTCTCCTTGCAGAACTGGCAAACCTTCTTCTTGGGCTTGCGAATCACTGCCTTGGCCATTGTGGTGCTCCCTTTCGTGAAGCCCGGCCGCGCGTCTCAGCGGGCCGGAATGGATGTTGGCTAACGGAATGGTGCTGCTGGATGAATCAGAAGGGAGGCTCTTCGGACGAGACGCCCGGAGCGGCCCACGGGTCCGACGGACCCGAGTTGCCGGCCGGGGCGGCCTGGCCCTGTCCCTGAGCCGGTGTGGCCCACGGGTCGTTGGCCGGAGCAGCCTGGCCGCCACCTTGCGGAGCGCCCTGGTTGTAACCGCCCTGAGACTGGCCGCCCTGGTTGAAGCCACCCCCGCCGCCGCCACCGCGGGAGGCCCGCGTGACCTTGGCCGTGGCGTACTTCAGGCTGGGACCGACCTCTTCGACGTCGATCTCGAAGACCGTGCGCTTCTCGCCCTCACGGGTTTCGTAGGTGCGGGCCTTCAGGCGACCCTGAACCACGACACGCATGCCGCGCTGCAGGGACTCGGCGACGTTCTCCGCAGCCTGTCGCCAGACAGAGCAGGACAGGAACAGCGCGTCGCCGTCCTTCCACTCGTTGCTCTGCTTGTCGAAGGTGCGCGGAGTCGACGCGATCCGGAAGTTCGCCACGGCCGCACCCGACGGGGTGAAGCGCAGCTCCGGGTCGTCGACGAGGTTGCCGACCACCGTGATTACGGTCTCGCCTGCCATCTCAGGTCTCCCTTGGATTCAATCGAATGTGTCGAGGTCCATGGTGTACGCCGGCACCGACAGTGTGAAGAGTTCTCCACAGCCGGTTTCGAGTCGGGCGCGGAACGCCCTCCTCGACCGACGTACGACGATCACGCCTGGGCGCGAAGGACCTTGGTGCGAAGAATCGACTCGTTCAGCCCGAGCTGGCGGTCGAACTCCTTGACCGTGGCCGGCTCGGCCTGCAGCGAGATGATGGCGTAGATGCCTTCGGCGTTCTTCTTGACCTCGTAGGCGAGGCGGCGACGTCCCCAGACGTCGACGGACTCGACGGAGCCACCATCCTTGCGGATGACGTTGAGGTACTTGTCGAGGGACGGTTCAATCGTCCGCTCTTCGAGGTTCGGGTCGAGGATGACCATCACTTCATAGGCACGCATAGCGGTCTCCACCTCCTCTGGACTCAGCGGCCACGGTCTCTCCGTGGCAGGAGGGCTTTGCGAATGTCCGCGGGATGCACCACTCGGTGGGCACAGTGCCGGAACGGACAGTGCAGGCTATCAGCGGGCTCGTACGGCGACGAAATCAGACGGTCTCCCGGAGGGGAATGTTTCCCCGGACCAGTGGGTAGGGTGGCCCCCGATGACTTCCATGGGGAACACGCCGCTCGCCGGCCGCTACGTGCTGATCGACCAGATCGGTGCCGGCGGCATGGGCTCGGTGTGGCGCGCCTGGGACCTGAAGAACCAGGTGTTCGTGGCCGCCAAGGTGCTCGGCCAGCACGACAGCGGCATGCTGCTGCGCTTCGTGCGCGAGCAGTCCGTGCGCATCCGCCACCCGCACGTGGTGGCACCGAGCGGCTGGGCGGCCGAGGACAACCTGGTCATCTTCACCATGGACCTGGTCAAGGGCGGCTCCATCCAGACCCTGCTCGGCGACCACGGCAAGCTGCCCGAATCCTACACCGCGGTCGTGCTCGACCAGACCCTGCAGGCACTCGAGGCGGTCCACGGCGCCGGCGTCGTCCACCGCGACGTCAAGCCCGCCAACCTGCTGCTCGAGCCGACCGGGACCCGCCGCCCGCACCTGCGCCTGGGGGACTTCGGTGTGGCCGCGCTGATCGACGAGGTCCGCCTGACCCGCTTCCCGGGCGCGATCGGCACCGACGGATACATGGCGCCCGAGCAGGCCCTCGGCGCCTCGCCCGAGCCTCAGCAGGACCTCTATGCCCTCGGCGTCGTGGGCATCCAGATGCTCACCGGGCTGAGCCCGCGCCACCAGAAGGGCGCCCCCGACGGCAAGTACAAGGAGTTCCTCGAGTCCCTGATCCAGGAGGACTCCGAGCGGCGTCCGGCCACTGCCTCGGAGGCACTGCAGACGCTGCGCGAGATCGGCGTACCGCCGGGCACCCCGTGGCAGAACGACTCCGAGCCGCCCGAGGTCTTCAACCAGCTCACCGACGTGGCGCCTCCGCCTCCGTCGTACTACCCCTCCTACGGGGCCGGCACGATGGGCCAGACCTTCCCGCCGCCGACCCCGTTCCCGCAGCCCGGGCAGGCGCCCACGCCCTATGGTCCCGGCTCGGGCGCCCAGGGCTCCGGCAGCCACGGATCGAAGGCACCCAGCGGCCAGGGCTCCGGCACCGGCCGGCACGCCGGCCCCGGGTCAGGCGCGTCCGGTGCCCGTCCGGGTGGCT
>NZ_BCRJ01000107.1 GCF_001552535.1 Nocardioides jensenii JCM 1364 = NBRC 14755
GGGGCCCACTCCGGCGCCCGGCCCACCTCCGGGGCCGGACCGCACTCGGGCGCCCACTCGAGCCCCGGCTCCGGCGCCCCGGGCTCCGGGCTCACCTCCGGCCCCAACTCCTCGGGCCGCGCCGCCTTCGTCGGACCACCGCTGCCCTCGCCGGTCACCGGGTACGACGTCACCCGGCGTCAGTCCAGCGCCAACGGCACCAGCCCGGCGTTGCTCGTGGCGATCTTCTGCTTCCTGGTCGCGATCGGCCTGGCCGGCAGCGCCATTTGGCTGATCGCGGCCTGAGCCGCGACCGAGGGCGCGTCAGCGGTTCCGCAACAGCACCAGACCGACGACGGTCAACACGGCGGCAGCGGCGATCAGGCTCCAGATCAGCGCCCACGGCTCGCTGGCGAGCGCGGTGACCATGGTCAGCGTGGTCAGGCCCGGCCCGGTCATGCCCGGCTCCGGCGGTGCCTGCCCAGGGCGACCACTCCGACGGCGGCCATTGCGGCCGACCCGGCGAAGAGTCCACCGACCGCACCCCACGGGGTCTGCTCCGAGGACGACGAGTCGTCCGCCCGGTCCTGGCTCGACTCCTCGACCGGGTCGGAGCCGTCGAGCGCCGGGATCGCCTCCGCGTCCTGGGAGTACGGCGACTTGGCCGGCCTGTCGGTGACCACCCGGGTGTCGATGGTGAAGTCGAGGCCACCCGCGCCGATCTCGTCGACGGGCATCTGGAGCATCACGTAGTAGGTGCCCGGGAACGCCGCGGTCACGCCGTCGCTCTCACGGTTGCGCCACGTGATCGACGGCGAGACGACACCGCCATCGAGAGACGGGTACTTGGAATCGATGTCGCCGTAGGTCGGCGCCTCACCGTCGGGGCCGTCGACCGCCTCGCCCCACTGGGACTTGCCACCCACGGGCGTGATCAGGATCGGCTCCACCCGCTTGCTCTCCGTGGTCTCGTCACCGTCGTAGCTCATGTGCAGCTGGAGGTGCTGGTTCCAGTCGAGCGGCACCTTGAACAACGCCGTCCGGCCCGGGTCGACGTGCACGTCCCAGCGCCCGCCGACCAGCTCGGGCGCGTCGGCGTACGTGTGGCCGAGCTCGGCCGTGCCCTTGTCCGGCGACACGGCGCTGTCCCACTTCGAGGCGAGCGCCGGCGGCGGCAGGATCGAGGCGTCGGAGACCGGCGGCTCCTCCCAGACGATCACCTCGGCATCGGCGTTCGGAACCTTGGCGGCGTCCCAGCCCTGGTGCCCGAGGACCACCTTGTCGCTGGTGGTGCACGCGCCCTGGCTGGCGATCGCGCCCGCCAGGAACTCGTGGCGACGGACGTGCGAGTCGACGCTCACACCGACGCCGCAGTCCTGGGTCGAGCCGTCGGCCGACTCGGTCAGGTAGAGGTAGGAGTAGACGGGCTTGGGCGCGAACACCGTCTCCCCGACCCAGATCGTGGAGTCGTCGATGGTGCGCTCCACCGCGAAGTAGCCCGACGCCGAGGAGTCCGGCAACGGGACCGTGTAGCGCCCGACCCCGATCACCGGCGCATCATCGACGGATGTGGCCAGCTCGACGGACTCGTCGTCGGCGCCGGCGTCGTACGCGGCGGCGGGCGCCAGCAGGCAGACCGCGGCGAATCCTGCGGCGGCCGACCCGAGGAGCCGTCGTGAACGCGTCATGGGCCCCACTTTTCCACACCTGTGGGCGGGGCTGCGGCAGGTGATCCGTCCTCGGTAGGGTTGTGAGCGAGGAAAGGGGGTCCACGTGAACGACATGTACGCCGACCGGCGACGACAGCAGGCCGAGTTGTACGGCGACCCCATCGACGTCCTGGCCGCGAAGGCGCACCAGCTCCTCGGTCTCGGCCCCGCCGACCTCGCCGAGGTGATCGGCCTCTCCGTGCCCATGCTGACCAAACTGGTCAACGCCGAACGCGTCGGCATCGGCAACAACATCGCGATGGGTCGCCTGACCCGGCTCCAGGAGTTCACCGCGCAGCTGATCTCCGGGCAGGCGTCGTACGACGAGGTCGCGCTGACCCTGGCCCAGATCAAGGCCTCCACGACCCCGGCCCGCCCGAGCCGAGTGACCGCGGTGGCGAAGGCGACGCCGACCGCGTCCCACCAGGACACCGCGCCGCGTCGTCCGATCATCGCCCCGGGCACCGGTGAGCGCCCGGTGATCACGCCGACCTCGCTGTCCTACGCCCGCTCGGTCGTCGGCCGCCACGTGAAGCCCACGCCGGCGTACCGCTGGCCGCTGCTCGAGCGCTTCACCCGCACCGAGACGTGGGTCAAGCACGAGAACCACTCGCCCACCGGCGCGTTCAAGGTGCGCGGTGGCCTCAACTTCCTCGAGCGGCTGCGGGTCTCCGGCATGCCGGCGCCGTCGGGTCTGATCTCGGCCACCCGCGGCAACCACGGGCAGAGCCTGGCCTTCGCCGGCGCCCGCTACGGCCTGGCCGTGACGATCGTCGTGCCCGAGGGCAACAACCCCGACCAGACCGACTCCATGGACGGGCTCGGCGCCGAGGTGATCGAGCACGGCACCGACTTCCAGGAGGCCCGCGAGTACGCCGCCCGGCTGGCCGGCGAGCGTGGCCTGCTGATGGTGCCGCCGTTCCACGCCTGGCTGGTCGAGGGCATCGCGACCTACGCGGCCGAGCTGCACGAGTCGGTGCCCGACCTCGACGTGATCTACGTGCCGATCGGCATGGGCTCGGGCATCTGCGCCAACATCCAGGTCCGCGACCTGCTCGGCCTGCGCACCGAGATCGTCGGCGTGGTGACCGCCGGCGCCCCGGCGTACGCCCTCTCGTTCGAGGCGGGTCGCCCGGTCTCCACCGAGACCGCGGACACCTTCGTCGACGGCGCGGCCTGCCGCACCCCCGATCCGATCGCGGTCGACATCATCAACCGCGGCGCCTCCCGCATCGTCCGGGTCTCCGAGGAGGAGGCCGCCGAGGCGATGGCGCTGGCCTACCGCACCACGCACAACCTGGCCGAGCCGGCGGGGTCGCTGGCGCTGGCCGGCATGCTCGCGGATCCCGAGCGTGCCGAGGGCCGCAGGACCGCGTTGGTGCAGACCGGTGGCAACTGCGACCTGGCCACCCTGGCCCGGGTCACCGCCGACGTCGGCTGACCACGACTTGTGGAGTTTCGACGCTCGAGTCGTTGATTCTCGACCCAGCGCTCTGAGTGGCAAGGCGGACCGCGGAACAGGTGAGCAACGCCCCTCGTGGCCTCCACGAGCGTGAAACACGGCTGCGGGCGCTCCACTTGCCTGTCCCACGGTCCGCTCACCGACGCCCCTCGCACGAGGGTGCTGTCTGACCGGGCTCCTACGATGGGCCACATGAGCTCCTCCTCCACCAGCACCGCCATCGGCGCGCACGTCGACCAGACCGACCCGATCGCCGAGGCACAGGCGCGCGACACCACGCTCGTGCAGTTCTTCCTGGGCAACCCGCAGAGCTACAAGGGCCCGGTCGTGGAGTACGCCGGCGGTGCCGAAGGGCTGCGGGCCGACGCGGAGGCGGCCGGCGTCGATCTCTACGTGCACGCGCCCTACCTGATCAACGTGGCCACCACGAACAACCGGCTCCGCATCCCGAGCCGCAAGCTGCTGCAGTCCCACATGAACACCGCGGCCGAGATCGGCGCCAAGGGCCTGATCGTGCACGGCGGCCACCTCAAGGACGACGAGGACCCGTCGATCGGCTTCGACAACTGGCGCAAGGCGATCGCCGCCACCGACCTCAAGATCCCGCTGCTGATCGAGAACACCGCCGGCGGCGACAACGCGATGACCCGCTACCTCGAGCGCATCAAGGGAGTCTGGAACGCGATCGAGGGTGAGGAGCAGGCCGACATGGTGGGCTTCTGCCTCGACACCTGCCACGCCCACGCCGGCGGCAACGACCTCGAGACCATCGTCGACGACGTGCTCGCGATCACCGGTCGCATCGACCTGGTGCACGCCAACGACTCGCGCGACGAGTTCGACTCGGGTGCCGACCGGCACGCGAACCTGGGCGCGGGCCACATCGACCCCGACCTGCTGGCCTCGGTGATCCGCGACGCGAAGGCACCCGCGATGCTCGAGACCCCCGGCGCGGCCGCGGAGCACATCGCCGACACGGCCTGGCTGCGCGAGCGCCTCTGACGGCGTACGCCGGACGTCCTGCCCAACGGTCGTCCCCGACAACTCCGACAACCCCGACACAGCGGAGCAGCGCGCGACCAGCGACCGGCTACCAGCCGGCCCCGAAGCACACGAAGGGCGCCGGCGCACCGGTCGTCGTACCCGCTTCGATCGCGGCGGCGAGTGCAGCAGCCGGCGACGACCCGCCGGCCAGGCCTTCGTGCAGTCGGGTGAGCACGTCGTGGGCGGCGGCGTCGGCCACCGCGGTGGGTGAGGCGATCACGCAGCGCACACCGGCATGGAGCCAGGCCGCGGTCATCCCGATCAGCTCGTCCCCGAACCGCACCGAGGACCGGCCGACCTCGCAGGCCGAGAGCAGCACCACCTGCGGGACCGCGGTGAGAGCGTCGATGTCGTAGCCGAACCACGGGCCGTCGGCGAGCTCCAGCCCGGAGAAGAGCGGGTTCTCCGCCGAGTGCCGACCGTGGGCCGCGACGTGCAGCACGTCGACCCGGCCGGCCAGCGCGGTCACCTCCGCAGCGGTCGCCGCGTCACCGGTCAGCACCTCGGCGCTGGGCCAGCCCTTGGCTGCCGCGGTGACCTCCTCGACCGCGCGCGGCACCCGTGGCCCGGCCACGAAGCCGACTCGGTCCAGGGCCAGGGGTGGTTGCCGCGCCGACAGCCAGGCGGTCGCCGACCCGGAGACAGTCACCGAACGACCCACCAGCCCGGGCAACAGGCTCCACGGAGTTCCGGCGAGACCGCCCGACGGCGTGGCGACGACCCGGCGGTCGCCGATGTCGTCGACCAGCGGCTTGACCAGCAGCTCGGCCATCGAGGCCAGCCGCGCCAACAGCCCCCGTCGTACGACGTCCGCGAGGGAGTCCGGAAGCTGCGAGGCCGCCACGTCGAGGTCGGGCAGCAGACCACCCAGCAGCTCACGCACCCGGGCGTAGGACCCCAGCTCGTGCACGGTCTCGCCCGCGTCGGTGACCACCAGAGCGACGATGCGGTCGCCGCTGATCACCCAGGCCACCAGCGCGGTGTCGGTGCCGAGCTCACGACGTACGTCGGCCAGTGGCGCGGGTTCGGTGACCTCGCCGGAGCCCGGGTTGTGCCAGGCGCGTTCCCGCACCCGGCGGCGCAGCTCGGACTCACGCCGCGGCCGCGGCACCAGGACGTCGTCCCCGCCGGCCTGGAGCTGTCGCAACTCGGAGAGGTCCGCAGCGGTCTGGTCGTCCACCGGCGGCCGCACCGGCAGGATCCGGCTGGCCAGCATGCGTCCGCGCTCGGACCATTCGTAGAGCACGGCCGGGTCGCCGGAGTCGACGGCCAGGCGCAGTCCCAGCACGGCGAGCCGGCGGCCTTGCCCGACGACGGCGGTCTGCAGGTCGAGGCTGCCGAAGGTGCTCTGCCACGCGTGCAGCTCGGAGACACCGGCCCGCACCTGCTGGAGGGCCGAGGTGACCCGGCCCTGGGCGGTCGCGAGCTCGGTGCGAGCGGTGCGGGCCAGCAGCCGCACTCCCAGGGGCGACGTGGAACCGAGCCGCACCGCACGGATGCGTACGCCC
>NZ_BCRJ01000108.1 GCF_001552535.1 Nocardioides jensenii JCM 1364 = NBRC 14755
CAGTGCCTCGTCACTACCGAGGTGCTCGACGAGCTCGGTTTCGACGAGGCCTGGTACGGCGAGCACTTGACCGACCCCTGGGAACCCTGGCCGGCTCACGACATCGTTGTGGCGCAGGCCCTGTAACGCACGTCGCAGATCACGCTGTGCTCTGGCGGATACGTCATTCCCTACTACCACCCTGCCGCTCTCGCGTTCCGCGTCATGCAACTGGACCACATGGCACAGGGCCGATACATCTGCGGACTGGCCGCTGGGATCTCGCCCGTCGACCTCGGTCTCCTCAACCTCGACGCATCCTCAGGTGTTCATCGGGAGATGTTTGCCGAGGCAGTCGAGATCCTGATCAAGCTGTGGACCGAGCACGTCGGTCACGAGTGGGAGTACGACGGCCAGTGCTGGACCGTCAAGAACGGCGGACCCATGCCGCCGCTCGGCTCCCCGCACATTGAGCCGTACACGCGGCCCCACCCCAAGGTGGCGATCTCCGCTGTCTCGCCTGGCAGCAGCACAGCTCGCCTGGCAGGCAATCACGGCTTCCGACTCAACAGCATTCTGCTGGGGAACAGCCACCTGCACACGCACAGGGATGCCTACACCGACGTTGCAGAAGGCCGGCAACTCCACCGACAGGGACGACTGGAACATCGTTCGGGACGTGTTCGTCGCCGAGACCGATGCCGCAGCACGTGAGTGGGCCCTACGAAGCACAGCAGCCACGTTCTGGGGAAAGACCCTGAAACTCGCCGAGACGGCTGGCTGGACGAGCTACCTGAAGGCTGACCCGAATGACGATTCCGTCGTCGACCACGAATGGCTGGTGGGCAACCATTTCCTCGTCGGATCCCCGAGCACCGTCATCGAGAAGCTACATGCCATGCATGACACTGTCGGTGGCTTCGGAGGGATCCTCATGTCGAAGTACGACTCCCAACTTACCGAGGACGTCCGGGCTGAACGTCGCTCGCTCGAGCTGTTCCAGTCTGAGGTCATGCCAGGCTTCTCCGAGCTGGTCCCGGACGGCTCGTGACCGGCTGCCTCGGAGGTGGTTAGGGTGTGAGAGCCAGGCTCCAGAGTCGGGCCATCACAGCGGCCAGTTCTTCGTCCTGGTCGTAGAGCGAGCTCTCGGGGACCGCCACCGTCAGATACATGCAGCGCTCGAACATGGCGACCAGGGCAGCTGCAGTCCCCTCAGGGTTGGGCACCTCGATGCCGCTGCGGGAGAGCCGGTCGAGCAGGCCGCTGTTGAACCGCAGCAGCACCGGGTTCCACGCATCGTGGATCTCGGGACTGGTGTGCCAGCCCTCGGTGGTGGCGATGCACAGCGCGGCGCGTTCCCGCCAGGCTGCGATCGTCGCCCGGGCGCACTCGAGGATCACGTCCGGCTCGATCAGCCCGGAACTCTCGAAGAGCGGCGCCCACAACGCGTAGACCCCGGCGCCCATCTCGGCGACTTCCGAGGCGACCACGGAGTATTTCGTGTCGAAGTGCGCATAGAAGGTGGGCCTGGAGATCCTCGCGGCGGCGACGATGTCGTTGACCTGGAGCTCGTCGAGCCGTTTGTGAGCCAACTGCTGCTCGACCACCGCCTGGATGCGACGACGCGTTCCAGTGGACCGCCCCTGTCCACCCCGGGCTGGGAATCTAGCTGCAGTCTGTCGTTGGTCCACTCGTCGAATCATACTGATCGACTCTTCACCGGCCGCCGCGACGCCCCCAACTGAGTCGCCCCCATCAGCGAAGGTTCCGACACCCTCTGTCAACAGAGGTGTTGACAGAGCACAATCTCCGATGTCAACATCAGTATTGATTCCAACCAGAGTTCCTTGAAAGGACCAGACATGAGCGGTGCGACAACAACCCGACCGGTGCACCCCGAACTCGGGCTCATCACCGTGGACACCCCCGTCGGTCACGAACTCGAGGGCGTCCAGAAGGTCGCCACCATCCAATTGATGGGCTCGCGGGTCTGGGGACGCTTCAACCCCAACCACTGGGACCCGGAGTACGCCGCGAACGCCGGCCTTGCCGCCCCAATCCAGACCGGTGAGATGTCGAGCGCCTACCTAGCCGAGATGTGCGTGAACCACTTCGGCAAGTACTTCTTCATCAACTCCCGGATCGCCTGCAAGTACATCTCGGCGACCCTCGCCGGCGAGGTCATCTCGACTCACGGCGTGATCACGGAGAAGACCCCCACCGAGCGCGGGGTGCGCTTCACCGTCGACATCTGGGCCCAGAACCAGGACGGCGAGAAGAAGACCGCCGGCGAGGTCGAGGTCGATGTCGACCGCTGACTCCGCACCTCCCCACAAGACTGATCGAGAGGAACACCGAGAGATGACCACCACCCCTGTCCGGACAGACGCCCTGAAGCCGATGACACCCATCCAGGCCGAGCAGACCCGGGCCTTCGTCAACGGCCTCGCCGAATCCTCGACGCCCTACTGGGACATGGTCGAGGTCGGCGACGAGCTGAGCCGCGACCTGCACCTCAGCCCGGAGTTGGTGATCATGTACGCCGATGGCGTCGAGGAGTACAACCCTTGGTACGAGGGCTGGGCGATGAACATCTGGCACAAGGACGGCACGTCGCCCTTCGGCGGCGCCATCGTGCCGCCGATGCTGGTCTCGCACTTCGTGCTCTCGGTGCAGTTCGACCACACGAAGCCGTTCGCCGTGGGCTCGATCCACACCTTCCACGACTCCCGCATCCACGCGCCGATCCCGGTCGGTGCAACCGTGCGGATCTCAGCCGTCGCGATCGACAAGTACGTCAAGAGGGACCGCCGCTATGTGCGCCACGAGGTGACCGTGACCGACGTCGAGAACGGTACGACGTACTTAACCGAGACCCGCGACATCATGTCGCTCTGAGGACGGGTGCACTCGTGAACACCACCGAACAGGTCCACGTCGTCGACGGACTGATGTCGACGACGACCGATGGGCCACGCCTCCTCGGCAGCAACTGCACCGCCTGCAGCACCCACTACTTCCCGCAGGCGGCACTGTGTCGCAACCCCCGGTGCCCCGAGCCGGGACAGGCGACCGAGCCCGTCGAGCTCAGCCACAGGGGCCGCCTCCACAGCATCACCCTGCAGAGCTACCTGCCTCCCGCACCGTTCCGGATGGAGCCGTGGGAGAACCACGTCATCGGCCTGGTCGAACTGCCCGAGCAGGTCCGTCTCCTCGCACTCGTCGTCGGCGTCGCATACGACGACGCCGAGATGGACATGGAGGTCGAACTGACCACCACACCCCTCTACCTCGACGAGCAGCAGCGCGAGGTCATTACCTATGCATTCCGTCCAGCGACGGAGTCGACGACAGGAGCAAGCCAGTGAGGCCCGTCTTCGTCCTCGGGGTTGCCGCCCACACCTGGGGCAAGTTCCCGAACAAGCCCCAACTCCAGATGGCCACCGAGACCCTGGCGCGGGCGGCCGCGGATGCCGGCGTCAAGCTCGCCGACATCGAGCACCTCGTCGCGGCCAGCAGCCGGTTCGAGGGCGGCATGGGCTGGGGACTGCACGCCAACGAGATCCTCCAGGCCAGCTGCGAGAGCGGCGCCTCGGCCACCAACGTGGGCGGCGGTTGCGCCGCCGGCGGAATCGCGGTCCACTCCGCAGCGCAGTCCGTGGCCAGTGGCGAGAAGGAGGTCGTCGCCGCCATCGGAGCCGAGCGGATGCCCAAGGGCTTCATCCCCCGCCCCCCGGGCGCGGCCGACGACATTTCAGACTCCGACTACCTGCGCTGGGTCGGTATCGGCGCCTCGAACCCGGTCTACTGGGCACTCGAGGCCAGGCGCCGGATGCACGAGCACGGCACCGCCCGCGAGACCTATGCCAAGGCATCGGTGCTGATGCACGAGAACGGCACCAGGAACCCGCTGGCGCGCTACCGGGCCCCGTGCACGGTGGGCGCCGTACTCGCCTCCCCGAACGTGTGCGACCCCCTGCACCTGCTGGAGATCTGTGCCGTCTCGGACGGCGCTGCTGCGGTGATCCTCGGGTCCGAGGAGGCGGCCCGACGACTGGGCGTCCCGCTGGTCGAAGTGGCCGGCTCCGCCATTGCCACCGGCCAGTTCGGCGACCCGTCCATCCGGGTCCCCACGATTTCGCAGAACGTGGTGTCCGAAGACCTTCGGCCCCCCTCGACCAGCGAGGTTGCCGGAGCCGTCGAGGCCGCCCTCGCCCAGGCAGGCGTGGAGCGCAAGGACGTCGACCTGATCGAACTGGCCGACAACACCGCGTGGCACGTGCTCGCCTGGCCCGAGCAGTTCGGCTTCCTGGAGCCCGGCGAGGCCGACTGGATGCTTGAGCACGACGAGCTCGGGATCGGCGGCAAACTGCCGATCAACCCCAGTGGTGGGTTCCTCTCCTTCGGCGAGGCCACCACCGCACAGGGCGTGCTCCAGGTCTGCGAGCTCACCTGGCAGATGCGCGGTCAGGGCGCCGAACGACAGGTCCCCGACGCCCGGGTGGGCGTCAGCGCAGTCCTCGGACTCGGCGCGAACGGGGCATCGATCGTGCTCCGCGCGCGGGACTGAGCCTGGTCGGCCCTACGCCGACCGCTCAAACAACGAAGGAGGGGCTGGACAGATGATCTGTCCAGCCCCTCCTTCGTGCTCGTTGCTCAGACCTGGCGGCCGAGCTCCTCACTGGCCCGCTTTGCGAGGAGGAACTTCCGCGGACGACCGCTGGGGGTCACCGGGACCTCGTCGATGGCGATGATCCGGACGTGGCGCGGCACCTTGAACTTGGCCAGCCGCTCCGAGCACCAGGCGCGCAGCTCTTCGGCGTCGACCGTGTGGCCCCCGCGAAGGACGACCCAGGCAACGCCCACCTCGCCCATCCGGTCGTCCAGCAGCGGCACGATGTGGGCCTGCAGGACGGCTGGGTGGCCGACGAGGACGTCCTCGATCTCCTTGGGAACGACCTGCTCGCCGCCGCAACGGTAGAGGTCCTTGGCGCGACCGACCAGGCTGATGAAGCCCTCCTCGTCGATCGTGGCCAGGTCTCCGGAGTGGAACCAGCCGTGGCGGAAGGCAGCCTCGGTCTCGTCCGGCTTGCGGAAGTAACCCGGCGTGATGCCGAGGCCCCGCGCGACCAGTTCGCCGACCTCACCCTGGCCGACGTCCGCACCGGTCTCCTGGTCGACCAACCGGTACTGCACCAGCTGTCCACCGATCTCCGGGTCGGCGGCGGCACCTGCCGGACGCATCCGACCGTTGGTGTGGTGCAGCCGCTCGTCGGGCCCGCCCGGCTCGGTGAGCGTGGTGGTGGCCGTGGTCTCGCTCATCCCGTAGCCCGTGGTGAGCTCGATCTGGCCGAAGATCTCCCGGATCTTGTCCCATATCCACGGAGGTGAGTAGCCACCCGAGGAGATCATCGTGGTGAGGCTCGGCAGTTCCCGCGGCCGCGCCTCCAGCTCATCGATCAGCGACATCGTCATCGTGGGGATCAGCAGCACGTCATCAGCCTCGTGCTCGACGATCGCACGCAGCGTCTCCCCGGCGTCGAAGGTGAGCTGGGGGATGATGCAGCCGCCCGCGTAGACGACGGCAAGCATTCCCTCTACGTACCCGTAGACGTGGTACATCGGCAATGAGAAGGTCACCCGCTGACCATCGGCGAAGGCACGCGAGTAAGCACTTCCGTACGCCGTACGCGTGAGCATGTCGTGGGTGAGCAGGACGCCCTTCGGACTACCAGTCGTCCCCGATGTGTAGAGGATGTCGGACGGCTGCTCAGGGCCGGGCATCGTCTCCGGAAGCGCGGTGCCACGGCCCAGCTCGATCAAGTCCTCCAAGTAGTCCGCACCGTCACGACGGGCCTGCCCGGTGGCGAACACGAAGACTCTTCGCAAGTCTCCGAGGTGTCGACCGGCCCCGCCCTCCCAGCCGGGCTCCAGCTCGTCGAGGTAGTCTAGGTAGTCCAGCCCACGGAAGCTGTCCATGGTGACCAGGACCGACGTGCCGGACTGGCGCAGCACGTAGCCGAGCTCGTCACGACGGTTGAGGAAGTTGATCGGAACCGTCGTGGCACCAGCCCGGGCGATTGCGTACTTGACGGCCACGAACTCCGGGAAGTTGCCCATCACCAGCCCCACCCGGTCGCCGGGCCGGACGCCCGCGGCGACGAGGCCGCGGGCGATCTGGCGGGACCAGTCCTGGATGTCGGCATAGCTCCAGGTGCGGTCGTCAGTGACCACGAATGGCCGGTTGGGCATCCGCTCGACCACGTGGTCGAGCACCTGCTCCAGGCGACGTTCCTGCCAGGGTGCGAAGTGCTGCTCCAAGCCCGCGCGGCGATCGGCGACCGAGGCACGCATGTAGTCCTCCTTGGGTTCGGGCACCCGTTCGGGGTGTCTGTGATCGACGCTCAGGCCCGTCATTTCGTCTCCGGCAGCAGTTCGTACTCAGTCTGGACCTCGAGCTTCCCGCCCTTGACCTGGTACATCGCGGACTTGGTGGCACCGGCGTGCGTGGTGTCATCCCAGGTGACCGACGGAGTCAGGCCGAATGGCTGGTCGGTGCCCTCGATCGCCGCGGCGAAGGCTTCGCGGTCCAGTTCCTTGTCGCCCTCAGTCGAGACGCGCACGCCTTCGACGATGGCCGCTGCGAAGCTGGATGCGGACTGCGCAGCCTGAGAAGTGACGTAGTCGGAGCAAGCCGGCTCCATGACCTCGAGGTACTCGGAGACCCCGGGGTCACTGGTCTCGGTCAGCGGGGTGGCGAACTGGGAGACGTACGTGCCCTCGGCAAGGTCGCCGGCGAGTTCCATGTAGCTCGGGGTGAAGGCCGGGAACCACGACACCCAGATCGGGTCATAACCAATGCTGTCGGCTGCCTTCTGGAGCGCGGCGAGACCTGTGTCGAGGAGGAACGAGTAGACAACAGTGGCACCGGAGGACTTCAGCTTCTGCGCCTGGGCCGTGTAGTCGATGTTGGTGGAGGCGATGGCCTCGCTGGCCACGACCTGTCCCCCGTTGGCCTCGATGTATGCAGGGAACGCCTCGGCTGCCGGCTCGCCGGCCTCGGAGTTCAGGTAGGCAATGGCGGTCTTCTTGGCGCCGAGTTCGTCGATGATGAACCTGGCCCCACCAGCCGCCTCACGGCCGTAGTCGGGGTTGATGCCGAACATCAGGTCATATTCCGGCGGGGTGAACACCGCGCCGTCCGCAGTGGCGAAGATGGGAATGTTCTTGGGCTCGAGGGCCGGAAGGGCTGCCTTCATCGTGGCGGTGCCGTCGGTGAGCATGATGAAGATGCCGTCGCCGACGAACTCGCGGGCGATGTTGGCAGACCTGCTGGGGTCGTACTGGTGGTCGCGCGAGATCACCTCGAAGGTGTATCCGTTCACCCCGCCAGCCTTGTTGGCTGCCTCGAGGTAGGCCTCGACGGTGCACTTCATGCTCAGGCCGGAGGAGGCAGCCGGGCCACTCTGGATGGACGAGACGCCGACCGTCACCACCTTGTCGCCGGAGACGCCGTCGTCGGACTCACTGTCCAGGCCGCCACAGGCAGAGAGGGCAAGCAGAGTCGAGGCGGCGGCGGCCACCCCGACACCGAAACGGGTGCGTGCATTCATGATTCTTCCTCTTTCGGTTGCCCGACGCAACGCGTCGGAGGGGGTGATCAACTGGCTGCCGAGTCAGCATCCGGACGGGTCAGGGCGAAGCCCTGGTAGCCCGCGTCAGCGACCTGGTTGCAGATGCGGCGATAGCCGCGTATCCCTCCCGAGTAGGGCATGAAGACCCGTGGCTTGCCCGGAACTTCGGCTCCGAGGTACCACGACGCTGCCTTGGGGTAGAGGGTCTCCTCGGCACGCTGGTTGACGTGCTCGACCCATTCCTTCTCCGCGATGGCGGTCACCTCTATCTGGGTGACGTCGTCCTTGCGGGCCGCGACCAACAGTTCGACCAGCCAGTCCACGTGCTGCTCGATTCCGAGGAGCACGTTCGCCAGCACAGACGGGCTGCCCGGACCACAGATGATGAACAGGTTCGGGAATCCGTGGGTCCCCAGGCCCAGGTAGGTGACCGGCCCGACCGACCACTTCTCCCGGAGCGTGACTCCTCCGCGGCCGGTGATCGTGGGTCGGAGCAGGGACCCGGTCAGGGCGTCGAAGCCGGTGGCGAAGACGATGATGTCGAGTTCGTGCTCGATCCCGCCGGCGACGATCCCCGTGGCGGTGATCCGCTCGATCGGCGCCTCACTGATATCGACCAGGTGGACGTTGTCTCGGTTGAACGCCTCGTAGTAGCCACTGTCGACGGCCGGTCGCTTGGCGCCGAAGGGATAGCCGCGCGGGGTCAGCTTCTCGGCCAGGTCGGGATTGTCGACCTTCTCCCGGATCTTGTCCCGCAGGAAGGCAGCAGCGCGGTCGTTGGCGTCCTGATCGATGAGCAGGTCACGGTAGGCGAGCGCGAAGCCGAAGCCTGCCACGGCGTACTGCTCCTCCATCCGGGCACGGAACTCCTCGTCGGAGACCTCGAGCGCGGAGACCTTGCCAGGGTCGAACCCGAGACCACTGGGCGACATTCGCGCCGTCTCCCGACGACTCTCGTAGTCGGCCTTGATCCGGGCATCCTCCTCGTCACTGATCGGACGGTTGTTCGCCGGGACGGTGAAGGTGGGGGTCCGCTGGAACACCAACAGATCGTCGGCGGCCCGGGCGACGATCGGGATCAGTTGCACGCCTGAGGAGCCGGTGCCGATGATGCCGACGCTCTTGCCTGAGAAGTCGACCTCTTCATGCGGCCACTCGCCCGTGTGCAGGATGCGGCCCTCGAAGTCGTCGACACCCTCGACCTGGGGAGCCTTGGTGGTCGAGAGCTGGCCGGTCGCCATCACCACGTGCGTGCCGACCAGTTCCCGGCCCTGTTCGGTGACGACCGTCCATTCTGCTCGGTTGTCATCCCAGGTGAGCGACTCGACGCGGGTGTTGAACCGGAACAACGGTGCCAGCTCGAAGCGCTCCATGACGTGATCCACGTAGCGCAGGATCTCCGGCTGCGTCGCGTAGCGCTCACTCCAGCGCCACTGCTGCTCGAGCTCCTTGGAGAACCCGTAGGAGTAGTCGAAGCTCTCCACGTCGCACCGGGCCCCCGGGTAGCGGTTCCAGTACCAGACGCCGCCGGGGCCGGCGGCTGCTTCGAGGCCGACGACCTTGAACCCAGCTTCGTCGAACGAGTGGACCGCACGGATCCCACCCAGCCCGGCGCCTACCACGATCACGTCGTACTTGTCCTCAACCATCAGGCTTCCTCCTCGGCAGTTCTTGCACGGTATGTGACCTGCATCATGGTTGTCAACAGATGTGTTGACGCAGGATCAAAGGTACATCGGAACAGGCACCGGAGCATGGCCCCCGCCTCAGGCTTCCGCGCCCAGGTATGCCGCGACCACCCGTTCGTCGCTGGCCACCTCGGCAAACGTTCCCTGGGCGATCAGAGCGCCGGTGTCGAGCACGTAGACGTATTCACAGAGCGACTTCACAGTGGGCATGTCGTGCTCCACGAGCAGGACCGCGCAACCCAGCCGGTCCAGGCCCTCCACCAACGTGATCAGGAACTTCTCCGGCTGGCTCAGGCCGGCAACCGGCTCGTCCAGGAGCAGGAACTCGGGCTCGCGGACGAATGCCCGGCTGAGCTCGACGAGCTTGCGGATGCCGTAGGGCAGGCTGCCAGCCGGCAGGTCCGCATACTTCTCGATGCCGAAGCTGGCGAGGGCCTCTCGCGCCCGGGACCGCGCGCCGGAGACCCGCGCTCGGCCCCGGATGCGCACATCCAGGGCGGCGGTCACGTTGTCTATCACCGGCATCGCGTTGAACAGCTCGAGGTTCTGGAAGGTTCGCGAGATGCCGAGGCGGGCCCTGGACGGCGCAGAGGCCCCCGAGATGGACTCGCCGAAGAGTCGAACACTCCCCGTATCGGGCCGCAGGTCGCCGGCGACGCAGTTGATCAGGGTCGACTTCCCGGCCCCGTTGGGGCCGATCAGGCCGATCCGGGCACCCTTGGCGACGGCCAGTTCCACCGAGTCCAGCGCCTGGATCCCGCCGAAGTTGATCGACACGTCGCTGATCTCGAGGGCCAGTTCTTCCGTCATCACACGACCTCCAGGTAGGAACCACGTAGGAACGGATCGTCCTGCACCTCTTGGGCAGTCCCGGAGAGCACGATCCTCCCGCGACCCAGGACATAGGCCCGGTCAGCCAGGCGCAGGCTGGCCCGCGCGTTCTGCTCGACCAGCAGGATCGAGACGCCCGATCTGGCGATCTCGCCGAGGATCTCGAAGACCTGCTGCGAGATCAGCGGCGAGAGGCCCAACGAGGGCTCATCGAGCATCAGCAGCTTGGGACGGGCAACCAACGCCCGGGCGATCGCCAGCATCTGCTGTTCGCCGCCACTCAGCGTGCCTGCACGCTGACCGAGACGGCTCTCCAGGATCGGGAAGTGGCCGAAGACTCCCTGGAGCGCCTCCTCGTCGAGCGAACCGCTGCCGGCGAACGAGCCGGTCACCAGGTTCTCCCGGACCGAGAGGTCGGGAAAGATGCCTCGACCCTCGGGGATGTGTCCGATGCCGGAACGGGCTGCCACGGACGGGGAGTGCTTGGGCCAGGGCGGGAGCTCGCCGGACTCCCACACGATCCGACCGGACTCGAGGGGGATGATTCCCGACACGGCCCTCAACAAGGTGGACTTGCCAGCACCATTGGCGCCCAGCAGGGCAACCACCTCGCCGCGACCGACCATGAGGTCGATCTCCTTGAGCACCGGTTCGACGCCGTAGCCGGCCGTGATCCCGCGCACCTCCAGCACGGGGTCGACGACGTCCGGCGCCGCATGGGCGCGGGGTGCGCTCACGACCGGGTCCGGATCCGCCTCGGCGGCGGCCTCCTCGACCAGCTCCGGGTCGGCGTCGTCGACTGCCGCCTGGCTGGCGCCCGAGAGGAGCCCTGCCAGGCCGCGGGGTGCGACGTAGATGACGAGCAGTAGCACCACCCCGAACATCAGGTCCTGCGGAACACCTGTGCCGGAGGTGACGTCGGGGACCACGGTGATGAACAGTGCACCGAGCAGGCTTCCGAAGACCGAACCGAGACCCCCGAGCACGACGGCGAGCAGGGCGTAGATCGCCACGAAGACGCCATAGCTCTCGGCACCGACGTAGCCGACCAGTATGCCGCCCAGGGCGCCACCGAGGGCTGCGAGCGAGGAGCCGACTGCGAATGCCCCGAGTTTGACCCGAGCGGGGTTGAACCCCAGCGACCGGGCGCCAGCGTCGCTGTCACGCACTGCCATCCACGACCGGCCCAAGCGGGACCGGACCGCCAGCACCACGGCGATGGTGACAACGGTGGCCACGCCGAGGATCAACCAGTACATGGCCCACGTCGGCGCCAGCGCCTCGGGCCGGTTCAATGGCAGTCCGCTGGCGCCGCCGGTGTACTCCTTGAAGAAGAGGATCAGTTCCGGGATCGCGAAGGCGAAGATCAGGGTGAGCACCATCAGGTAGATGCCGTGCAGCCGGGTGGCAGGCAGGCCGAGCAGGACACCGCCCAGGGCGCCGGTCACGGCCGCCAGGGCCACGGAGAGCAACGGGTCGAGCCCCCTGTCGACGCCGATCGCCGCGGTGTACGCACCGATTGCCAGGAAGGCGCTGTGGCCCAGGGAGATCTGGCCCGCGTAGCCCGCCAAGACGTTCAGGCCGAGGATGCCGATGTACGTCGCGACCGCGGTGGCGAGCAGGAAGAGCCAGCGCTCGGTGACCAGGAACGGCACGACGGAGGCGACCCCGAGCAGCGCGATCCAGCCGACCAGCTGGGCCCGGGGACCGAGTTCGAGCCGGATGCGCGGCGCCCGACGGAGCACCCTGTCCTCACGGCGTGGCTTGATCGAGGGCTCGGGCACTTCACGCTCCTGCTTGCCGAAGATGCCGTTCGGGAAGAGCACCAGCACGACGGCGACCAGGAGGAACGTGTAGGTCGAGATCAGGCTCGAGTCGAGATAGCTGAGCAGCAGGTTGATCGCGACACCGAAGAACATGGCACCGATGACCACCCCGATGATGCTGGTGAAGCCTCCGAGCACCACGGCACCGAAGGCGGTGAGCAGGAAGGTGGTGAAGCTCCCCGGCGCCAGATAGGTCATCGGGGTGACCAGCAGCGCCGCGATGGCGCCGTACATGCCACCGAGCACCCAGGCCGAGAGCCGCACCCGCGCCACCCGCACGCCGAGCAGTTGGGCCGTGAGCGGACCCGAGCTGACGGCGCGCATCTGGATGCCGAGGCGGGTGCGCATGACCAGCAGGAAGAGTCCGACAGTCGCGGCAGCGCCCAACACGGCGATGAAGAGCTGGTTGGAGCTCAGTGCGACGTGTCCAGCTCCCCAGTGGCCGCCGGTGAAGAGCTGCGGCACACCGCGAGGCGCGAACCCGTACCGGAGGCCGAGCAGTCCCTCGATGACCAGCAACGCACCCAGGGTGGCGAGCCCGATGGTCAGGTGCGGTCGATCCTTGAGCGGACGGGCCACCGTGAACTCAAGGATGCCGCCGATCAAGCCGCCGACAACGAGGCCGAGCAGGAAGGTCACGGGGTAGGGAATGTCGGCCGCGAGCAGGTCGCTGACGGCGTAGGCACTGGCCGCACCGATGCCGCCCATGGCGAAGTTCAGGACCTTCGAGGTCCTGTACACCACCACAAAGCCGAATCCGGCGATGGCGTAGAGGACCCCGACGATGAGGCCACTGATCACTACTGCAGTCACGAATCCGCTCCGCTCCGATGAGTCAACGCAGCGTGAGCCCAGTCACGCCGTGTTGGCAGCCTAGGAGCACTTGCAGCGGTCGTCAACACTTTCGTTGACATGAATCAACATCGTTGTTGACGAAGTGCATTGGCGACGCTCCAGTCCCGACTCGCAGGGTGCCGAAGTCGGCGACCAGTCCGCCTCAGCGACCGAGCGCGAGCTCGACGAAGGCGGCAAGCTCTGCGTAGGCATGGGCATCGGAGATCTCAAGGCGCTCCAACTTCGTCGCCGCAGCGAAATCCGCGTTCACCTCAAGCAGCGGGCAGGCACATCGATCGCGACCGGGCCGACGTTGTCGGTCAGCACCGTCTTTGTCCGGACCCCGTTGTGGGAGTTCCCGCTCCCTCATGCTTGTCATATCCGAGGTGTTCGGTCATCTCCTCGCGCAAAGCGGTCACGATCACCGTCCTGGTCAGCGCCTTCAACATCCCAACCAGGCCGGTCATCGCGACCCCAAGGGCACGGGCCGAGCGGACCAGCTCCCGTGCGATCGCGAAGCTCCTCGGCCGAAGGCTCAGCCAGATCGGTCGGGTCGTCGGGCTCATCTGACCCCCTCGGCCCGGCCACAGCTGTAGCGGCCAGGGACGGCTCGTGCAGCACGATCCTCAGTGTTCATTGGGCTCACGCGCCAGTGTTTCGGTCATCAGTGACTCCTCCTCGCTAACCAGCCGGGTGGCGTATCGAGCCACTTACACCGTTCTCCTGACACCGTCCCTCGTCCGGGAACTACGCCGCGAACGCAGCCTGGCTCTCGCACGCAGTGATCGCGTTCAACGTCGACCGCACGGCCGGCGTCGTTGCCGGAGCAGCGAGGATCCGGTGAGCCACCCTGCGTAACCGGTCAGCAACACCCGGTCCGGATCCTTCGACCGGCCGTCGGCTGGTGCTGCATCTGCCCGAGAGCTGGCCATGGGCCACGGCCTAGCAGACGCTGTGGGCCACCGCGGCCAGCTCACCAGCCATCGCCACGACCTGAACATCGCCCCACGACGCCCGTTCGGGACCAAAATGCCCCCAGTGGAGGCCCGGATCCCGACCGGGCCGATCGACTGCGCCTACGCGCAGATCGCTAACACACACCCAGAAGATCAAGCTGCCAAAATCGGTATCGGTGGGATCAGGGCTGAGTCTTCGTGGGATCCACGATACGACACGGCCTCAGTGCAGCAGCACACCGAAGCGCCGGTTCATGTCGGCCACGTAGTCGGCGGCGGCCGATGAGAAGGTCCCCATGTCGAGGAAGCCGTGGACCATGCCGTCGCACTGCAGCGAGTCCACAGGTACGCCGGCCGCGGCCAAGGCGGCGGCGTAGGCCAGGCCCTCGTCGCGCAGCGGGTCGAACTCAGCGGTGACCACGACGGCCGGGGGCAGCCCCTCGCGTACGCCGTGCAGCGGCGAATGGCGCACGTCGTCGGGGCCGATCTCGCTCCCCGTTGCGTAGGTGGTGAAGAACCAGGCCATCGTCTTCATGTCCAGAAAGTAACCCTCGGCGTTCGAGGTCCGGGACTCGTAGGAGCCGAGCATGTCGACGACCGGATAGATCAGCAGCTGCGCGGCGATGCCGGGCACGCTCTGGGCGACGAGCGCGGACAGATTCCCGCCGGCACTGTCCCCGGCGACGCCGAGCACCGACGAGCCGCCGTACGAGTCGAGGGATGCGGCCACGGCCGTGGCGGCAGCGACCGCGTCGGAGGCCGCGGCCGGGAACGGGTGCTCCGGCGCGAGGCGGTAGTCCACCGACACCACGACCGACGCGGTGTCCACGCAGAGCCGGCGACAGGCATTGTCGTGGGTGTCGAGCGAGCCGATCACGAACCCGCCGCCGTGGAAGAAGAGCACCGTCGGGATCGGACACTCGACGTTCGGGCGGTAGACCCGCGCCCGCAGGCCCTCGATCTCCGTTGCCGAGACAGACGCGACCGGGACGGGTCCGTCTGGTCCGATCGACGAGGCGGCCAGGGCCGCGAAGCCCTTGCGCGCATCCTCGGCCGTGCCGGCGTGCATCGGCGGATAGCCGACCTGGTTGATGAAGTCGAGCAGCGAGGCGATTCCCGGGTCGAGGCTCATGCGGGGAGCCTACCTATCTGATCGAGTCACCAGCTCAAGGCCCGGGGACGATCTTCCCGCGCAGATGACCACCCTCGCTGCGCCGGTGTGCCTCGGCCCCCTCGGAGAGCGGGAAGCGCGAGTCGATGTCCACCGAGTAGGACGCCAGCACAGAGCTGGCAGAAACCGGAAGGGGCACCTGCCGGAAGCCCATAACGAAGTCGGACCCTTCCAAACGCACCGTCGCGCTGCCGCCGTTCGCGGTCGACGTGCTGATGAGACGTCGCATCGAGCAACAACCCTCATCACTACAACGCGGTATTCGCCACACGCAACGGCACCTGGCACCACGTCGGCAACATCGAGCGGCGGTGGCGCACCATCAGAGCAGACACCAACTTCGAGTGGGTGGCGCCGCACACCTTCCGCAAGACCGTCACAACCTTGATCGACCGCCTGGTCGACTCGGACACCGCGGCCTGCATCATCGGCCACTCCTCAGACGCGATCACCAAAGAGTTCTACATCGAGAACGACCCAAACACTCCGGAAGTGACGCACATCCTTCAGTCCTTCGCCTGCAAGGCCACGACGCCCACGTCGAACGACCGACGTCATCGCACCGTTTCGAGCCCTACGCGGCATCCGCTGGCCCGGATGTCGCCGCCCAACCGGTGCCAAAGTGGGTCACCAGCGCGAAGGTTTTTGGTTCACAAAGCGGGGCATAAGCCGGAATGGCTCAAAATATCAGTTTGCCCCTGACCTGCGTTTCCGCAGGTCAGGGGCTACTTTTCGGTCGGGCTGACAGGATTTGAACCTGCGACCCCTTGACCCCCAGTCAAGTGCGCTACCAAGCTGCGCTACAGCCCGATGCTCCCCAGACCATGTCCGGTGGAGCGAGTGGAACCCTACCGCAGCCGGGCGGGGAACACGGAATCAGGGTCCGCGCCTGAACAGGGCAGTTGCATTGACACTTTGAATCTGCAACTGCTAAGCCAATTCCTAGCCATTGGACTTTCGCTTGCAGCACGGGAGGGTCTCGAGCGCCAGGCCCAGTGGTGTCAACCATTCACCTCGGGAAGGACCCTCCTCATGCGCTCGATCAGACGCTCCACCCTGCGCCGACGTACGTCGTACGCCGTGGCCGCCGTCGCACTCGCGATGACCACGACGCTGTCCGGTGCACCCGCTGCCCAGGCTGACGACGGCGACCTCCATCCGGACCCGTTCGCGTACTGCCCGGTCGGTGTCGTCACGAACCCCGGCACCGGAGCGACCACGGCCACGTGCATCGCCTCCGTGGGACGCGGTGGCACCTTCAAGCTCGGCTCCACCGTCGTGACCCTGACCGAGGGCGTCAACGTCCAGGGCGGCCTGGGCATCACCCCGACCGGGTCCGCTTTCGTGCTCGCCAACGACGGCATGACCCTCTCCGGGCCCGACCAGGACGTCCCGGGCGGCGTGCTCGGTGTCGCTCAGCTCGAGGGTCTGCTGCCCGGGGTCACCGACATCAAGGCAATCGTGCACCTGGCCGGCACCCCCACGTTCAAGCTCGGCGCCAACCTCGAGATGGGGCTACCGGTCTACGTCGAGCTCAAGAACAACCTGCTCGGCAAGACCTGCACGATCGGTACGCCGGACGCGCCGTTCACGCTCCACCTGACCAGCGGCACCACGACTCCCCCGCAGGGCGTCGCGCCGATCACCGGCGCCAACGGCACCGTCACCGCTCCGGACCTGGGCGTGACCGTGCTCGAGCTCAAGGGTCAACGACTCGTCGACAACACCTTCGCGGTCCCGGGTGCCACCGGCTGCGGCCCACTCGGGCTGCTCAACGGGTTGGTCAACGCCAAGTCCGGGTTGCCGGCGGCGCCCGGAGTCAGTGAGGCTCAGCTTGACGGCAACGCGTTCATCGTCGGCGCCGCCCAGGTCGACCAGGTGACGGGCTACCTGCCCGGCATGTGAGGCGGTGAGACGATCAGCGCTTGCGCTTCTCGCGAGGTCGCACGGACAGCTCGATCGGCGTACCGACGAAGCCGAACTCCTCACGCAGGCGACGCTCGATGTAGCGCTCGTAGCCGGCGTCCAGCTTGCCGCTGGTGAAGAGGATGAACGTGGGCGGCGCGGTCTGCGCCTGCGTGCCGAAGAGGATCTTGGGCTGCTTGCCGCCGCGCACCGGGTGCGGGTGCTCGGCGACCAGGCGACCGAGGAACGTGTTGAGCTGGCCGGTGGTGACCCGGGTCTCCCAGCCCTCCAGCGCGCGCTCCAGGGCCGGCACGAGCCGGTCGATGTGCCAGCCGGTGCGCGCGGTGATGTTGATCCGCGGCGCCCACTGCACCTGCACCAGCTCACGGTCGATCTCGCGGTCGAGGTAGTAGCGACGCTCCTCATCGACGAGGTCCCACTTGTTGAACGCGATCACCAGGGCACGCCCGGTCTCGCGGACGGTCTGGATGATGCGGATGTCCTGCTCGGACAGGCTCTGCGACCCGTCGACCACCAGGACGGCGACCTCGGCCCGCTCGATCGCGGAGGCGGTGCGCAGGGACGCGTAGTACTCGTGGCCCGACGCTTCCTTGACCCGCTTGCGGATGCCGGCGGTGTCGATGAAGCGCCAGTCCTTGCCGCCCAGGCTGATCAGCTCGTCGACCGGGTCGACTGTGGTGCCGGCGACGTTGTCGACGACCACCCTGTCCTCGCCGGCGAGCTTGTTGAGCAGGGAGGACTTGCCGACGTTGGGCTTGCCGACCAGTGCGATGCGGCGCGGGCCGCCGACCTCGCCGTACGACTCCTCGGGAGTCTCGGGCAGGGCCTCGAGCACCGCGTCGAGCAGGTCGCCCGAACCGCGCCCGTGGATCGCCGAGACCGGGTAGGGCTCGCCCAGCCCGAGGTTCCAGAGGCCGAACGCCTCGGCCTCGGTGCGCTGGTCGTCCACCTTGTTGGCGGCCAGCACGACCGGCTTCTTCGACTTGCGCAGGATCTTCACCACGGCCTCGTCGGAGTCGGTGATGCCGACCGTCGCGTCGACCACGAAGAGCACGGCGTCGGCCAGCGAGACCGCGATCTCGGCCTGTCCCGCGATTCGCTCGGCCAGCCCCTTGGCGTCGGGATCCCAGCCGCCGGTGTCGACGACCGTGAACGCGCGACCGTTCCAGGAGGCGTCGTAGGAGACCCGGTCGCGGGTGACACCCGGACGGTCCTCGACGACGGCCTCACGACGGCCGATGATGCGGTTGACCAGGGTGGACTTGCCGACGTTGGGGCGCCCGACCACGGCGAGCACCGGCACCGGTCCCAGCATTTCAGGATCGGTCTCCGGGACGATGCCGCCCGGCGCGTCGTACTCGCTCATCATGCTCCTTGTTCGACCACACCGGTGTGCGGGTCGTCGTCGATGTTCTGCTGCCCCACGGGCAGGGGCCCGGGGAGTTGCCGGCCGGTGAGGGCCAGCGCTTCGTCAAGCCGGGCGATCATGTGCTCCCGCAACAACAACGCCGAGTGCCTCACTTGTTCCCGGGTGCGTGGCCACGGCGTCTGCTCGAACCGGTACGGCTGGCCGTACACGATGTCGACCGTGCTGCGCCGGGGCGGCAGGGCGTTGCTGCCGGCGCCGGGTTCGCGGGTGCCGATCATGCTCACCGGCACGATCGGCGCACCCGAGACCAGCCCGAGGTACGCCGCCCCGGCGTGGAAGCGGCGGAAGTCGCCGGGTCCGCGGGTGCCTTCGGGGAAGACGCCCGCGGCACGCCCGTCGCGCAGCACGGCCAGGCACGCCTTCATCGCCGACGGGTCGGCGGCGAAGCGGTTCAACGGGATCTGGCCCGCACCGCGGAGGAAGCCACCGAGCTTGCCCTCGAACATCTCGACCTTGGTCAGGGCGTGCACCGGCCGCGGGCCGAAGATGGCCAGCAGCGGACCGTCGACGACACCCACGTGGTTGCTCGCGACGATCACCGGCCCGGAGGCGGGCACCAGGTCCGCGTTGTGCACCCGCACGTGGAAGCGGCGACGGATCAGGAAGCGAGCGAGGGGCCGCAGGCCGTGCAGCATGAGGGTCCGGGGCAGCTCCACCCCGTCGGTGTCGGGAAGTGGGCGTGCCATCACTCCCCTTCCCGGGCGGTGCTCACCAGAGCGACCACCTGATTGATCACCTCTTCGAGCGTGTACGGCGTGGTGTCGATGTGGTGCGCACCGTCTGCCATCACCAGCGGCGCGGTCTTCCGGCCGGAGTCGATCTTGTCGCGGGCCAGCAACGACTGCTCGGTGGCCGCCACGTCGGAGCCACCCTCCTCAGCCGCACGACGCATCGCCCGGGCAGCGGGGTCCGCGGTGAGATAGAGCTTCACCTCGGCCTGGGGCCACACCACGGATCCGATGTCGCGGCCCTCGACGACGATGCCGCCGTCGCCGATCACCTCGCGCTGGAGCTCCAGCAGCCGGGCCCGCACCTCGGGGACCGCACTGACCGGGCTGACCGCGCCGGTGACGGCGTCACCGCGGATGCCCACGGCCACGTCGGTGCCGTCGACGGTGATGGTCGGTGCGAGCGGGTTCGTGCCCGACTCGATGCGCGGTGCGGAGGCGTGGTCGGCCACCGCCTGGGCATCGTGGACGTCGACACCGTTCTCGAGCATCCACCAGGTCATCGCCCGGAACATCGCCCCGGTGTCGAGGTAGCGCAGGTTCAACCGGGCCGCCGCGCCACGAGAGGTGCTCGACTTGCCCGACCCGGAGGGACCGTCGATCGCGACGACGACGTTGCTGCTCACGGGCTTCCTGCCTCCTGCTGGTCAAATACGGCCGGAGAGCAGCCTACCGTTCACAGGCGCCACGAGGGCTATCGGTGAACGTCCCAGCCGCGTTCGCCAAGGGCCCCCGCCAGGTGGTCCGAGCGCTCGACGGCAACGACGAGCTCGACCAGCCCGACAGGACGCCCCGGGTCGTGGTCGATGTGGATGTCCTCGATGTTCACGCCGATCTCGCCGGCGTCTGCGAACAGCCGCGCCAGCTCGCCCGGGTGGTCGGGCACGGCGACGTACAGGCTGGAGGTGGGTCGTGGTGGGCCGCCGTGCTTGCCCGGAATCGCCCGGGTGCCGGCCACACCTTCGGACAGCAGCTCGCCCAGGGCAACCCGCTCCCCTGACTCGATGGCATCACGGAAGGCACCCAGACGCCCCTGGACCTCCTCGATGAGGGCCAGGACAGCGGTCGAGTTGGCGCTGATGATCTGTTGCCACAGCCGCGGGTCACTGGCCGCGATCCGGGTGACGTCACGCACACCCTGGCCCGACATGGCCAGGTGGCCCTCGGGCGCGTGGGCCAGTCGCCCGGCGACCAGCGAGGCCATCAGGTGGGGCAGGTGGGAGGTGCGAGCGACCGCCGCGTCGTGCTCCTCCGGGGTGAGCACGAGCGGCACTCCCCCACAGGTCTCGACCAGCGCCCGGACCACGGCCACGGCGTTGTCGTCGGCCTGGTCGTGCACGGCGATCGCCCAGGGCCGACCCTGGAACAGGGTGGCCGTGGCGGCCAAGGGTCCGGAGCGCTCACTGCCCGCCATCGGGTGGCTGCCGACGTAGCGGCGTACGTCGTCGGGCGCCGCGGCCCGCACTTCGGCGAGGGGTTGGGACTTGATGCTGCCGACGTCAGTCACCACCGCGTCCGTGTCGGCCAGTGCCTGGGCCACGAGCTCACCCAGGTGGTCGGGCGGGACGGCCACGACGACCAGTTGGACCGGCTCACCCCGGTGCACGACACCGGCGCCCAGGCCGCTGGCGGTGCGCAGATGCTCCGATGCCGTGTCGGCCAGGAACACCTCGAGCCCCGCCGCACGACAGGCCAGCGCCACCGAGGTGCCCAGCAGCCCGGCGCCGATCACCAGGACCGGCCCGTGCAGCTCAGGCATCCGCACCGGACTGGTCGTCGGGCACCTCGCGCACCCGGGTCAGGTCGCGCCGCAGGTTGGCCGCGCCGTGCAGGTAGACGTGGGTGATGTCGGCACGCGGCAGGTCTGTCTCGATGTGGGCCATCATCCGCACCACCCGAGGCATGGAGTTGCCGATCTCGAGTTCGCGAGCGCAGATCAGCGGCACCGCACCGAAACCGAGGCGCCGTGCCGCGTAGGCGGGAAACTCGGACTTCAGGTCGTCGGTCGCGGTGAAGATCACCGAGATGAAGTCGTCGATCTCGAGCCCGTTGGACTCCATGACGTCCTGGACCATCTCGGCCACCCGCTCGAGCATGTGCTCGCGGACGTCCTCCTCGAGCTGCGTGGCTCCACGCACGGCTCGTACTGCCACGATGACGTCCTCTCTGGTCTGGGTCCTTGCCCGCACAGGCTAGGCCATGGTGGTCGAGACGACGCGCCGTGTCCTCAGTGCGGCTGGTAGTTCCCGAAGGACCACTGGTTGCCCTCGGGGTCGCCCACCGTGCCACCGCGGCCGCCGTAGTCCTGGTCGACCATGGGTCGTACGACGCTCGCGCCGGCGGCGACCGCCGCGTCGAACACGGCATCGGGATCGTCGGTGACGAGGTAGCAGGCCGCGGTGCCGGGTCCGGAGGAGCCCACGGCGTCGTCACGCACCGAGCCGAACATGATCCCGCCGCCATCGGCCAGCACCCACTCGGCGTGGACCACCGTCGTCGGGTCCTTCTCGTCGCGGTAGGTCGCGTGCTCGGTGAAGCCGATGGAGCCGAGCCACCTCATCATCGCCTCGGGGTCGCGCACGGTCAGGGTCTGCCAGTGCTTGATGTCTGCCGCTGTGGTCATCGCTGTCTCCTCGGTTCTTGTGGAGTCTCAGGTTCCCAACTGGTCCACCACGGCGTCTTGGACGAATGGGAACTCCTCACGGGCCCACGTCGTCGGCGTGCACCCGGCCAGTGCGTTCCACTCACGGGTGAGGTGCGACTGGTCTGCGTAGCCACACCCGGCAGCAAGATCAGCGAGGGACCCGTCGCCCGCGGCCAGCCTGTCGGCCCACCGCTGCCGGCTGGTCGCGAACCGTGCGATCCGCTGGAACGTCTTCGGCGTCACACCGCACTCGGCCCTGAACATGGTGGTCAGGTGTCGCCTCGAGCAGCCGGTCTCCTCGGCCACGTCGTGCACCGCGATCCCACGGGTCAGCCGGGCCAGCGCGTGCCCGACCTCGGCGCGGGGCGCAGGCGCTTCGGTGGCGACCAGTGCCTCGACCAGGCTGCGTTCGACCAGACGGACCCGGTCACGTGCGTCCGCCAGTCCGTTCACCTGCTCAGGGAGCCGGCGCAGGACGAGCGGCAGGTCGGAGCCGAGCTCGTCGAGCCCGGTCAGCGCACGCGCCACCTCGCCGAGGGGCACACCCAGCAGGGCCCGCGCACCCAGAGGGGTGAGCGCGAGCTGGACTCCCGCCTGGCGACGGCCGTGGTGGATGTGGGCCGGACGGTCGTGCAGGCCGGACACCGACGACCAGCCACTGGTCCGTGACCCGGGCTCCCCCGCCCATGACACCTCCAGGGGCTCGTCGACGGGCAGCACGAAGGTCAGCGTCGGTGACGGGAGCCCGCGATGGATGCCGGGTTCCGGCGTGGTCACGTCGTACGCCGCGAGCGAGGCGACGTAGGGCGCGAGCACGGAGGCAGGCATGTCCAGTACGGTACGCCGACCTGCTCGACGCCGCCTCAGAGCTTGGCCGCGTCGAGCAGCTCTCCGAGCTCGTCGTGGGTCAGTTCGCGCATCTTGCCGAGTTTGAGCGTGCCCAACAGGACCGGACCGATGGCGGTGCGGGTGAGGTTGCGCACGGGGTGACCGAGGTGGTCGAGCAGACGACGGACGATGCGGTTGCGGCCCTCGTGGATCACCAGTTCGACAATCGTGCGTCCCTTCGCTCCGCCCTGCCCCCGACCGTGGCTCATCACACGAGCACGGGAGACCTCGACCGGGCCGTCCTCGAGAGTGACTCCGGCGAGCAGCTTCGCGATCGTGTCCTTGGTCGCCTCGCCCTCGACCTCGGCCACATAGGTCTTCTGCAGCTCGTAGGACGGGTGTGCCACCCGTTGGGCGAAGTCGCCGTCGTTGGTGAGCAGGATCAGGCCCGAGGTGTCGGTGTCGAGCCGTCCGACGTGGAAGAGCCGCTCGGGGCGATCGGCCACGAAGTCGCTCAGGGTGGGACGGCCCTCGGGGTCGGACATCGTCGAGACGATGCCGCGAGGCTTGTTCAGCACCAGATAGACGTGGGGGCTGATCGGCGGGAGTCGCTTGCCGTCGACGTGGATCACCGCGGTGCGTGGGTCGATCTTGGTGCCCAGCCGGGTGACGATCTCGCCGTCGACCTCGACCAGGCCCGCGAGCATGACTTCCTCGCACTTGCGTCGCGAGGCCACGCCCGACTGGGCCAGATGCTTCTGCAGCCGGACCAGACCGTCGTCCTCGGTCTCGCCGGCGCTCATGTGGATTCCGTCTCGTCGAGCTCGGCCGCGGCATCGACGGGCGCATCGACGTCGTCTGCGGCGTCGGCGGGCACCTCGGCGTCGTCTGCGGCGTCGACGGGCACCTCGGCGTCGTCTGCGGCGTCGACGGGCACCTCGGCGGCCACGGGATCGGTGGGCACCTCGGCGGCCACGGCTGCGACCGCCTCGTCGCTGCCACCGGCAAGCGCGGCCAGGTCGTCCTCCATGTCGGCCATGTCCGGCAGGAACGGGGCGAGCTCGGGCAGGTCGGTGATGTCGGTGACCCCGATGCGTTCGAGGAAGTAGGTGGTGGTGCGGTAGAGGTTCGCGCCGGTCTCTCCGTCCTGACCGGCCTCCTCGACCAGCCCTCGGGTGAGCAGGGTGCGCATCACGCCGTCCACGTTGACGCCACGGATCGCCGAGACCCGGGCCCGGGACACCGGCTGCTTGTAGGCCACCACGGCGAGCGTCTCGAGCGCGGCCTGGGTCAGGCGCGCCTGCTGTCCTTCGAGCACGAATGCCTCGACCACGGCCGCGTGCTCGTCCCGGGTGTAGTAGCGCCAGCCTCCGGCGACGTTGCGCAGCTCGAACCCGCGACCCTGCTCGACGTACTCGCGGGCAAGGTCGTCGAGTGCGGCGGTCACGTCCCCGACCGGGTGGCCGACAGCGGAGGCCAGGGTGACCTGGTCGAGCGGCTGGTCGGCGACCATCAGGATCGCCTCGAGGGACGGGCGCAGCTCGGCGACAACGACATCGAGCGTCTCGACGTCCGCCTGGGCATCCTCGGCCCGGGCATCCTCGGCCGGGGCATCCTCGGCCTCGCTCACCGGGGTCCCGGTCTCGTCTGTCATGCGTCGTCCTCGTTCTGCTCGGGTGCGTCGGGCGCGGCGTCGTCGACCGGCGGTGCACCGTCGAACTCGTCGTTGATCTCGATCTCGTCGTCCTCGTTGCCGGTCCAGCGGATCGTCAGCTCACCCAACGGGGTCACCTGGTCGAAGGCGACCGCGCCCTCGCGGAAGAGCTCGAGCAGGGACAGGAACCGGGCCACGGTGGTCAGGGTGTCGGGCGAGTCACCGCACAAGGAGCGGAAGGTGATCGTGCCGGTACGCCGCAGTCGCTCGACGACCAGGGCGGCCTGCTCCTTGACCGACACCTTGGCGGCGTGGATGTGCTGCAGCGAGACCTCCAGCACCGGCTTGGGTGCCAGGGCCTTCGCCGCGAGCTGGGCGAACTGGTCGAGGCCGATGCCGATCAGCACCTCGGGCAACAGGGTCGCGAACCGCTCCTCGAGGCCGACGGAGCGCGGGAAACGGCGGGACTCCCCCGCGAGACGCTGCTCCAGCACGCCGGCCACCTGCTTGAACGCCTTGTACTGCATGAGCCGGGCGAAGAGCAGGTCACGAGCCTCCAGCAGGGCAAGGTCCTCCTCGTCCTCGACATCGCCCTGGGGCAGCAGCCGCGCGGCCTTCAGGTCGAGGAGCGTCGAGGCGACCAGCAGGAACGAGGTGGTCTGCTCTAGATCCCAGATCGGACCACCGGCCTTGACGTAGGCGATGAACTCGTCGGTGACCGCCGACAGCGCCACCTCGGTGATGTCGAGCTTGTGCTTGGCGATCAGGTTGAGAAGCAGGTCGAAGGGGCCTTCGAAGTTGGTCAGGTGGACCGCGAAGGCGGCGGTGACCCCGCCTTCCTCTGGTGCCACGGCCACGGCGTCCGCCTCGCTCACGACTCCCTCAAGCGGGTGACCAGCATCGAGTCGTCGCCGTTCTCCTCCAGGTCGGCCAGCGCGATCGCGATCGCCGACCGGACCAGGCGACCCCGGTCGACGGCCATCCCCTGAGTGCGTCGCAGCAGCAGGCGCGCATGCTCGATGTCGAGCAGCTCATCGGAGGTGACGTAGACCGTCATCTTCTCGTCGTGGCGGATCCGGCCACTCGGCTTGCGCACCGGCGGCGTGGCCGACTCCGGTGCGTCCGGCACGGCCGTGGGGCCGGTGCCGCGTGCGGTGTCCCGGGTGTCCTCGCTGGCGGCGGTCGTGGTGGGCCGGAACAGGTCGTCAGCCGCGGGCAGGCTCACCCGTCGAGACACGCGCCAGCACCTCCTTGGCCAACTGGCGGTAGGAGTCGGCGCCGGCCGACGACGAGGCGTACGTCGTGATCGGCTCACCGGCCACCGTCGAGTCGGAGAACTTGATCGTGCGGCGGATCACCGTGTGGAACACCGTGTCGCCCCAGGCGTGCACGAGTCGCTCCATCACCTCGCGGCTGTGCAGCGTGCGGCCGTCGAACATGGTGCCGAGCACACCGTCGATCTCGAGCTTGGGGTTGAGCCGCTCCTGGACCTTGTCGATCGTGGTCTTGAGCAGGGCCACACCTCGCAGCGCGAAGTACTCGCACTCCAGCGGAACGATCACCCCGTCGGAGGCGGTCAACGCGTTGACGGTCAACAGTCCGAGCGAGGGCTGGCAGTCGATCAGGATGACGTCGTACTTCTCGATGGCGGGCGCCAGCACACGCTGCAGGGTCTGCTCGCGGGCCACCTCGTGCACCAGCTGCACCTCGGCGGCCGAGAGGTCGATGTTGGAGGGCAGCAGGTCCATGCCGGGGACGCCGGTCGGCACGACGACCTCGTCGTAGGTGACGTCTCGCTCCATGAGCAGGTTGTAGATGGAGAGCTCCATCTCGTGCGGGTTCAGACCGAGCCCGACCGAGAGCGAGCCCTGCGGGTCGAAGTCGACCAGCAGCACCTTGCGGCCGAGCTCGGCCAGCGCGGCACCCAGGTTGATCGTGGTCGTGGTCTTGCCGACCCCACCCTTCTGGTTGCACATCGAGATCACCCGGGCGCCACCGTGGGCGGTCACCGGGCCCGGCTCGGGCAGGTGCGGCATCGGTCGGCCGGTCGGGCCCAGCTTCGCCGGCTCGTCGATCAGGGCATCGGCCGGTGCCCGGGTCTCCTCGGGCTCGGGTGCGGTCTGCCGGGGCTGGAACGGAATGGGGTCGCTCACGCGGTGGTCATCTCCGGGGGAAGTCGGTGCGACGGGAGGTCGGAGCAGGGGCGGCATCTGCGGCGCGCCGCTGCCCGCCTGACCGGGAAGGCCGGAGAAACTGCCGGAGAAATTTCCGTCGCCGCTCATGTACCGCTCCTCCAACTCCAGTGCAATGTCGACTCGGCGACTTGTGCCCGAGCCTGCGGCGACTCTAGAGCCCCTGCTCCGACCCGAACAAGGCGGGAGGCCAGATCCCCGTGTTCATGGGGAAATCTGTGCACAAGGTGTGCAGAACTGTGCGCTCAGTTGCACAGATCAAGTGTTGCCTGTGCAGAACCCTGTGGAGGAATCCGGGCAGGTCACAGCCGGCGCATCGCGGTCGACGTGACGATCGCCTGACCCAGGTCGTCGGACGCGTCCAGGTCGACGCTGGCCTCGATCACCCAGTCGTGGTGTCCCTCGGGGTCGTCGATGACCTGACGCGCCTCCCAGGTGCGACCCAGTTCCGGATCGGTGCCCGGCGTGATCTGCAGCAGGTCGGGACCGCGGGCGTCGCCGGCGGTGCCGATGGAGTCGTGCTCGTCGAAATAGGCCTCGAGCGCCTCGTCCCACTGGCTGCGCGACATCCCGATCTCACGCGGCGGGTCGAAGAGATCGGCCGTGGCGCGTTCGCCGCGCATCAGGCCGTCGAGGTCGTCACGGGCACACAGCTCGACCCGGCGGAACATCGCGTTGCGGATCATCACCCGGAAGGGCCGTTCCTGCATCGACAGCGGCCGTGGCGGGGGCGGAGGCTCGCCCGACGCTGCCGCCCCGATCCGGTCGGGGTCGGTGAGTGCCTCCCACTCGTCGAGCAGCGAGGAGTCCGTCTGGCGGATGGTCTCCCCCAGCCACTCGACCAGCTCCTCGAGCTCGGGGGTGCGGTGGGCGTCGGGGATGGTGTGCCGCAGGGTGCGGTAGGCGTCGGTGAGATACCGCAGCACCAGCCCCTCGGACCGGGCCAGCTGATAGCGGCCGACGAAGTCGGTGAAGCTCATCCCCTGCTCATACATCTCACGCACGATCGACTTCGGGGCCAGTCCGTCCTCGGGCAGCCAGGGGTGGCTCTGCCGATACATCTCGTACGTCGCCCCGAGCAGCTCGGCCAACGGTTGGGGCCAGGTCACCTCGTCGAGCAGGGCCATGCGTTCGTCGTACTCGATGCCGTCGGCCTTCATCTCGGCCACCGCCTCGCCTCGCGCCGCGTGCTGCTGGGCGAAGAGGATCTGTCTCGGCCCCTCGAGCACGGCCTCGACCACCGACACCTGGTTGAGCAGGTGATCGGAGTCCTCGGGGTCGAGCACGTCGAGCGCAGCCAGCGCGAAGTGGGCCAGTGGCTGGTTGAGCGCGAAGTCCTCCGGCAGGTCCGTGGTGAGCACGAACCGCCGGCCCAGGGTGTCGACCTCGGTCAGCCGGGTCAGCACTCCCGACTGCACCAGCGAACGCGCCAGACGCAGCGCCCGACGGATCAGCCGGGGCCGGTTGCGTGGGTCCTCGTGGTTGTCTCGGAGCAGGTCGCGCATGACCGCGAACGCGTCGGTCTCGCGGGCCACCACGTTGAGCAGCATCGAGTTGTCGACCCGCATCCGCGAGACCAGCGCCTCAGGGTTGCCCTCGACCAGTCGGCCGAAGGTCTCCTCGGTCCACACGACCGTGCCCTCGGGTGGCTTGCGCAGCTGCGCCTTGCTCTTCTTCTTGGCGTTCGCGGCATTCTTGGCGGCGGCCTTCGCCTTGGCCTTCTCGTTCTCGATCACGTGCTCGGGCGCCTGCACGACGACGTACCCGGCGGTGTCGAAGCCGGCCCGGCCCGCGCGACCGGCGATCTGCTGGAACTCGCGGATGCGCAGGGTGCGCTGGCGGGTGCCGTCGAACTTGGCGAGCCCGGTGAAGAGCACGGTGCGGATCGGCACGTTGATGCCCACGCCGAGGGTGTCGGTGCCGCAGATCACCTTGAGCAGGCCGTCCTGGGCGAGCTGCTCGACCAGGCGACGGTATTTCGGGAGCATGCCGGCGTGGTGCACCCCGATGCCGCTGCGGACCAGCTTCGAGAGCGTGCGCCCGAAGCCGGCGCCGAACTTGAACGCTCCGATTCGGTCGGCGATCGCGTCGCGCTCCTCGCGGGTGACGATCTTCGACCCGAACGACCCCGGCGAGAGCAGCTGGTTGGCGTGCTCGACGGCGTCCTTCTGGGTGAAGTGCACGACGTACGCCGGCACCTGCTTGGTGGTGACGAGCTCCTCGACGGTCTCGGCGAGCGGCGTCATCGCCCAGGTGAAGGTCAGGGGTACCGGTCGTTCGGCGTCGTCGACGATCACGGTCGGTCGCGTCGTGCGGCGGGTGAGATCCTCGACGAAAGGGCTGACGTCGCCGAGTGTGGCCGACATCAGCAGGAACTGCGCGTGCGGCAGGGTCAGCAGCGGCACCTGCCAGGCCCAGCCCCGGTCGGGCTCGGAGTAGAAGTGGAACTCGTCCATCACGACGAGTCCGACGTCAGCGTCAGCCCCTTCGCGCAGGGCGATGTTGGCCAGCACCTCGGCGGTGCAGGCGATGATCGGGGCATCGGCGTTCACCGATGCGTCGCCGGTGAGCATCCCGACGTTGTCGGCGCCGAAGATCTCGCACAGTGCGAAGAACTTCTCGCTGACCAGTGCCTTGATCGGTGCGGTGTAGAAGCTGACCTGGTCGCGGTTGAGTGCGGCGAAGTGGGCGCCCAGCGCGACCATGGACTTCCCGGACCCGGTGGGGGTGGCCAGGATGACGTTGTTGCCCGAGAGCAGCTCGATGACCGCCTCGTCCTGGTGCGGGTAGAGCGGCAGGCCACGCTCCTGCGCCCAGCCGGTGAAGGCGTCGTAGAGCGTGTCGGCGTCGTTGGCACCGGTCCACGTGCCGAGGTGGGTGGTCATCTGTTGGTTCCGATCGGTGCGCTGCCCATCAGCTTCGGGCGCGTGGGTGGGCGGTCGCGAAGACCTCGCGGAGGTTGTCGACGGTGACCAGGGTGTAGACCTGCGTGGTCGTCACCGACGCGTGACCGAGCAGCTCCTGCACGACGCGTACGTCGGCCCCACCGTCGAGGAGGTGGGTGGCGAACGAGTGACGCAGGGTGTGGGGCGAGACGTCGCGGGTCACGCCGGCCTTCTCGGCGGTGCGCACCAGGACGGCCCAGGCACTCTGCCGTGACAGCCGCCCCCCGCGGGCGTTGAGGAACAGGGCCGGCCCGCCGGCACCGTTGCCGACCAGCTCGCGCCGCCCGCCCTCGACGTACGCCGTGACCGCCTCGCGAGCGAAGGAGCCGACCGGGACGACGCGTTCCTTGCTGCCCTTGCCCCGCAGCCGAACGGTGCCGTCGACCAGGTCGATGTCGTCGACGTCGAGGCCGACCGCCTCGGAGATGCGGGCACCGGTGCCGTAGAGCACCTCCAGCAAGGCGCGGTCCCGCGCGGCCAGCGAGGTGCCCTCGGAGCCGGCGGCGTCGAGGATCGCCTCGACGTCGGAGAGCGGCAGGGCCTTGGGCAGCCGCTTGGCAGGGGTCGGTGGCTTGACCGCGGCGGCCGGGTCGAGCTCGGCCAGCCCGTCACGCACGGCGAACTTGTGGAAGCCGCGGACAGCGACGACGGTGCGCGCGGCCGACGTGGAGCCCAGCGGCTGGTGCTCGGCGTCGCCTTCGCGCAGCCGGACCAGGAACCCGGCCACGACGGCCTCGGTCACCTCGTCGAGCTCGGCGACGTCCTGCGCCGTGAGGTACTCCTGGTAGCGCCGCAGGTCGCGCCGGTAGGAGGTCAAGGTGTTCTTGGCCAGCCCACGCTCGACGGCGAGGTGGTCGAGATAGGTGCGGACGGCGCGGGTGATGCCACCGGTGGTCGGGGTGTCGGCGGTCAGTGCGATCGCCTCGCGTCGTGGGCGAAGACCGCCAGCGCCACCGGACCGTCGGCCACCCGTCCGTCGAGGATTGCGGCCCGCAGCTCGTCGAGGGGCACCCAGAGGGTCTCCATGTCGGCCTCCTCGGCCTCGAGCTCGAAGTCACCGCGGTCGCAGGGAGTCAGTCCCCGGGCCAGGTAGATGTGGTGCCGCTCGGCGGAGATGCCCGGTGAGGCCCACACGGAGAGCAGGTGGGTCCACTCGGCGGCCTCGAACTCCACCTCTTCCCGGAGCTCGCGCACGGCCACGTCGAGCGGGTCCTCACCCGGGTGGTCGCAGATGCCCGCCGGCAGCTCGACGAAACGTCGTTGTGCAGGGTGGCGGTACTGGCGCAGGCAGAGCACCCGGTCGTCGTCGTCGATGGCCAGCACCATCGCGGCACCGGGGTGCTCCAGCACCAGGCGACGGAAGGACGGGCCGTCGGGATCGCCGGGGTGCGCCACCTGGTCGGTGCGGAACGCGACCACCCAGTCGTCGCGGTGCAGGTCGGTCGAGGACGCCACCGGCCACGACTCGGCGGTGTCTCCAGTCAACGTCATGCTCGAAGGCTATCCCCCCGGGATCAGTCCTCGTCCTTGCGGCGCAGTTCCTCGTCGATCGGGAACCGCAGTTCCTTCTGACGCTCGATCGCGGCCCCGACCAGCCCGGCGAAGAGCGGGTGCGGCTTGGTGGGTCGCGACTTCAGCTCCGGGTGCGCCTGGGTGGAGACGTAGTAGGGGTGCACGTCCTTGGGCAGCTCGACGAACTCGACCAGGTTGTTGTCGGGTGAGGTGCCCGAGAACACCAGGCCGGCGGCCTCCAACTGGTCGCGATAGGCATTGTTCACCTCGTAACGGTGGCGGTGTCGCTCGTCGATCTCGGCCTCACCGTAGGCCTCACGGACGACACTGCCCTCCTTGAGGTGCGCCGGGTAGGTGCCCAGCCGCATGGTGCCGCCGAGGTCGCCGGCCCCTTCGACGAAGGACTTCTGCTCCTCCATCGTGGCGATCACCGGCTCAGGGGCCTCGGGGTCGAACTCGGTCGAGGCGGCCTTCTCGAGGCCGGCCACCGAGCGGGCGTACTCGATCACCATGCACTGCAGGCCCAGACAGAGCCCGAGGGTCGGGATGCCGTGGGTGCGGGCGTAGGTCAGGGCGCCCAGCTTGCCCTCGATCCCGCGGATGCCGAACCCGCCGGGCACGCAGATCGCGTCGACGTCGGCGAGGTGCTTGGCCGCGCCGGCGGGGGTGGCGCACTCGTCGGAGGCGATCCACTGGATCTTGACCTTCGCCTCGTGGGCGAAGCCACCGGCACGGAGGGCCTCACCGACGGAGAGGTAGGCGTCGGGCAGGTCGATGTACTTGCCGACCAGCCCGACGGTGACCTCTTCCGCGGGGTGGTGCACCCGGCGCAGCAGGTCGTCCCACACGGTCCACTCGACGTCACGGAACGGCAGGTTCAGCCGGCGTACGACGTACGCGTCGAGACCCTCGGAGTGGATCACCTTGGGGATGTCGTAGATGGACGGGGCGTCGGCGCAGTTGATGACTGCTTCCTTCTCCACGTCGCACATCAGGGAGATCTTGTCCTTGATCGACTGCGGCACCTCGCGGTCCGAGCGCAGCACGATCGCGTCGGGCTGGATGCCGATCGAGCGCAGCGCGGCCACGGAGTGCTGGGTCGGCTTGGTCTTCAGCTCGCCCGAGGGCCCGAGGTAGGGCACGAGCGAGACGTGCAGGAAGAAGCAGTTGTCGCGTCCGATGTCGTGGCGCACCTGACGGGCCGACTCGAGGAACGGGAGCGACTCGATGTCGCCGACCGTGCCGCCGATCTCGGTGATCACGACGTCGACGTCGTCACCCCCCATCGCGCGGATCCGGTCCTTGATCTCGTTCGTGATGTGCGGGATCACCTGGACGGTGTCGCCCAGGTAGTCACCGCGGCGCTCCTTGGCGATGACCGCCGAGTAGACCTGCCCGGTGGTCACGTTGGCGATCTGGTTCAGCTCGGTGTCGAGGAACCGCTCGTAGTGCCCGATGTCGAGGTCGGTCTCGGCGCCGTCGTCGGTGACGAAGACCTCCCCGTGCTGGAACGGGTTCATCGTGCCCGGGTCCACGTTGAGGTAGGGGTCGAGCTTCTGCATCGTGACGCGGAGTCCTCGTGACTTGAGCAGGTTGCCCAGGCTCGAGGCCGTGAGGCCCTTGCCGAGAGAGGAGGCGACGCCTCCGGTCACGAAGACGTGCTTGGTGTGCGCCGATGAGGCCAAGGAAACTCCCGCTGTCAGACTGGGTATGGAGAACTGGTGTCTGCTACGGGGTTCTAGGCTACCAACGGAAACGCCGGTTGGAGCAATCAGCCTCGCGGAACGGCCCCGTCATTTCCGTGGACGCCGTAGTGGCCGGGCCCACCGTCGCCCTCGGCGGCCAGTGCGAGCACGGTGGCCAGCTGGCCGGCGCGGGTCTGCACGGAGTCGACGGAGGAGGCCACCTCGGTGACCGCGGAGTCGTCGCGCAGGGCGCTCAGGGTGGTGGAGTCGGTCTCGCCCGCGACGACCACGCCGTTCGTGCCGTTGGTCAGTCCGGTGACCAGAGCGCCGAGCAGCTTGTCGAGGCCATCGCCGGTGAGCTCGTCGCCGAGCACGACCAGCACCAGGCTGCCGCGCTTGTCACCCCCGGTCGTGGTGGAGAGCAGGGAGGCGCTGTCCAGGCTGGAGAGGATGTTGCGGGCACCCTTGTCGACCGCGACCCCGGCGGGGGTGGTCGAGCCGACGGCACGGGCGATCAACTGGCCCATCCGGAGGTACGTCGCCGCGCCGTCCTGCACGCCCGAGTCCTCGGTGGTCTCTGCGAGCTGGGCGCCGAGGGTGTCGACCAGGGAACCTTCGTCGGCGTTGAGCAGGGTCTTGCCCAGGGCGTAGGAGCCGGAGACGGTGCCGCCGGCCCGGGTCACCTGGCCGGAGAGCGCCTCGACCAGCTTGGCGTCGGCCCCGGGCAGGGTCACGACGGCAACGGAGCGACCGTTCAGCGACCTGGCCACGCGGGAGGTGGCCAGGGTGGCGCCGAAGTTGTCCTGGAACCCGGCAACCAGCCGTGCCTCCTCGAGGTCTTCGGTGAGCCGTTCGTTGTCCTTCCTGACCTCGCTGGCGGAGTCGGAGCCCCGCCCGATCTCGGAGAGGGGCCCGCCGCCGAGCGCGACGCCGACGGCGAGCGCCAGCATCACGGCAACGAGGGAGACGACGTGGTAGCGGAACGAGATCACGGGAACAGTCCTTTGACGCGGTCGTACAGGTCGGTGAGGTGGGGGTGGAGGTCGTCGATCCATTGCTGACCGACGGGCGTCACCGCAAGGGCGGCCGCCACGGCCACCAGGCCGATCAGCAGGACCAGCCACAGGTGCCAGGTGCGGACGCGGCCGGCGTACAGGGCAGGCACGGCGCGCGCGTCGACCAGGGTGGCGCCGACCCGGAGCCGGGTCAGGAACGTGGAGGCCAGGCCGCCGCGCTGCCGGTCGAGGAAGTCGTCGAGACTGGCGTGCGCTCCGACGGCCACGATCAGTGAGGCATCGGAGAGGGCGGCCAGCATGAGCCCGGCATCCTCCGCGGTGGCACCGGTCTCGAAACGGAGCGGGCGGACGCCGAGCCGCTCCAGCGACTCCATGGGGGTGCGCCCGGCGCCACGGTCGACGAGGACGACGACGTCCTCGGCACCGCGCAGCGCCTTCGGCGAGATGTGGGTCCCTTCGGCGTCGGCACTGCTCGGTGCGCTCATCACGACCACGTCTGGCTTCAGCCCGACGGCCAGCAGTGCGTCGGCGCCGGCATCGACACCGACCAGCACGGGGCGCTGCTCGCGCAGGTAGCGGTTCAGTCCCTTGAGCTCCGCCTCGTGGTCCGGCCCGGGCACGACGACCACGACGGGTCGGCCCGACATCCGGGTGCCGAGACGCGGGGCGCCCTTGCCGTGCAGCAGCAGCTCCTGTTCGCGGCGGAGGAACTCGGAGCTGTTGTGGGTGAAGCTCTCCAACTGGCTGCTCATGCCGCTGCGGGCCTGGTCGAGCTCGGAGGCGAGTCGATCGGCGTCGAGCACCCGGCCCGTGGCCACCGACTCGTCTCCGGTGAACAGCGACCCTTCGTGAACGCGCAGGCTCCGGCCGTCCTTGACCGCACCCAAGGTGTCGGGGCCGACCGAGTCGATCAGCGCGATGCCGGCATCGACGAGGACCTTCGGACCCTGGTTGGGATAGCGACCCGAGATGAACGGCGAGGCGTTCACCACGGCCGCGACCTCGGCATCGACGAGACGCTGGGCCGTGGCCCGGTCCATGTCGAGGTGGTCGAGGACTGCGATGTCGCCAGGTTCGAGTCGGCTGATCAGGGTGCGGGTACGGCGGTCGACACGGGCGGTGCCGACGATGCCGGGCGGGGCGGCTTCACGGGGCTGGCGAGTAGGCATCTTCATGACCGATTCATGGTGGCACGCCACTCCGCCTGATTCGGGAGGCCACGCGGAGGGTGACTGGAAGCACCCCGGGCAGGTGACTGACCCGTCCTGCGACGCCTCGGCAGCCAGGTCAGGCGCGCGAGGCGCGGGCCGTCTCGAGCAGCTCCTGGGCGTGCGCCAGGGCGGTGTCGGACTCCTCCATGCCGGCCAGCATGCGGGAGAGCTCACGGACCCGGTCGGCCTCGGTGAGCACGGTCAGGCCCGAGGTGGTGACGGTGCCGTCGCTCGACTTGGCCACGACGACATGCCTGTCGGCGTACGCCGCGACCTGGGGCAGGTGAGTCACCACCAGCACCTGGGAGGTGCGGGCCAGGGTGGCCAGACGTCGGCCCACCTCGACCGCGGCCTTGCCACCGACGCCGGCGTCGACCTCGTCGAAGACGAACGTCGGAACCGGGCTGGTCTCGGCCAGCGCCACCTCGAGGGCGAGCATCACGCGCGAGAGCTCTCCACCCGAGGCTCCCTTGTGCAGGGCCCTGGCGTCGGCGCCCTTGTTGGCCGCGAGCAGGATCTCGACGTCATCGACCCCGGTGGCGGTGTAGCGCAGCCAGCGCTTGCCGACCTTCAAGGGAGCGCCGGCTCGTTCCTCGGACTCCGGCGCCTCCGCCGCCTGCTGGCGCACGTCGACCAGCACGCTCGCGTGCGGCATGGCCAACAGGGTGAGCTCGTCGGAGACCACGCGCGAGAGTCGACCGGCGGCATCGGTGCGTGCCTTCGACAGCGCCTCGGCGACCGTCCCCAGCTCGCCGCGGAGACGGGCACGCTCCCCACGCAGCTCGGCGATGCGGTCGTCGGTGCCGTCGAGGTCGAGCAGTTTGCGCGCTGCCTCCTCCGACCACGCCAGCACCTCAGCGACGGTGTCGCCGTACTTGCGGGTCAGCGCGGTCAGGCCGGCGCGACGCTCGGAGACCGTGGCCAGCCGGGCGGGGTCGATGTCGAGCCCACTCGCATAGGACGCGACGTCGGCGGCGACGTCGGAGAGCAGGTAGCCGACCTCCGCCAGTCGGTCGGCCAGCTCCGCGGCTGCCTTGTCGTGGTCGCGGACGCCGTCGAGAAGTCGACGCGCGGCGCCGGTCGCCCCGAGCGCGTCGGGGCCCCCCTGCTCGGCCGAGAGTGCTTCGCGCGCCTGCTCGGCGGCGGTACGCAGTGTGTCGGCAAACCCGAGGCGCTCTTCTTCGGCGGCGAGCGACTCGTCTTCGCCGGGTTGCGGTTCGACGGCGGCGATCTCGTCGAGCCCGAAACGCAACAGATCGGCCTCGCGGGCCCGCTCCCGGGCACTGGCGACCACCTCGGTGAGCTCGGACTCGACCGCGCCGAGCCGGGCATGCAGGTCGGCGTACTGGGCGGCCAGCTTGCGCACCTTCGCGCCGCCGAACAGATCGAGAGCGTGGCGCTGTGCGGCCGGCTTGAGCAGTCGGTGCTGGTCGGACTGACCGTGCACGGCCACGAGCCCGTCGGTGACCTCGGCCAGCTGCGAGGCGGGCACCGAAGCGCCTCCCACGAAGGCGCGGGACCGGCCCTCGCCCGCGATGTTGCGGGCCAGCACGACGCGGTCGTCCTCGACCTCACCGCCGAGTACGTCGACTGCGGTCACGAAGGACGGCAGCGAGGTGGCGACGACGACCCCCTCGACCCGCGCCGAGCGGGCACCCGAGCGCACTGCCCCAGGGTCAGCCCGACCGCCGAGGAGCAGGCCGAGTGCGGTGACCACCATGGTCTTTCCGGCACCGGTCTCACCGGTGATGACGGTCAGGCCGGGGCCGAGCTCGAGGGTCGAGGAGTCGATGACGCCGAGCGACTTGATCCTGATCTCCTCGATCATCCCTCGGCACCACCGTTGCGGCGACGTCGTTCGGAGGCACCGCGCCAGCCCTCGACGGAGAGCCCGAACTTGGCCACCAGCCGGTCGGTGAAGGGTGCCTGGTGCAGCCGGACCAGGTGCACCGGGGACGCGCCCCTGCGCACTTCGATGCGAGCCCCGGGCGGCAGGTCGACCGTGCGCCGACCGTCGCACCAGAGAACGCCTGCGCCCTCGGTGCGGGCCAGCACCTCGACGGCAAGCACCGAGGTGGGGGCGACGACCATCGGCCGCGCGAAGAGTGCGTGGGCGCTGATCGGCACCATCAGGAGAGCCTCGACCCCGGGCCACACCACGGGGCCTCCGGCACTGAAGTTGTAGGCCGTGGAGCCGGTCGGGGTCGCGCAGACGACACCGTCACAACCCCATCGCGACAGAGGGCGGCCGTCGATCTCGACGACGACCTCGAGCATCCGCTCGCGGGCAGCCTTCTCGACGCTGGCCTCGTTGAGGGCGAACGTGCTGGCGACGAGCTCCTTGTCCCGGTAGACCGACACGTCGATGGTGAGGCGTTCCTCGGCGGTGTAGTTGCGCTGGATGATCGCCTGGATCGTGGAGTCGACGTCGTCGTACTCGGCCTCGGCGAGGAAGCCGACATGGCCCAGGTTGACGCCGAGCAGGGGTGTCGACTGCCCGTGGGTGATCTCGGCGGCGCGCAGGATGGTTCCGTCGCCACCGATGACGACCGCGAGCTCGCAATCGAGGGCCGCGGCGGAATCCTCGTGGACGACCTCGATCTCGGGCTCGAAGGACGACGCCACGATGGCGAGGTCGTTGGCCTCGGCGTCGAGCAGTCGGACGATGATGCCGTGGTCGGTCAACGCCTTGCAGAAGGCGCGGGCCACCTCCCGGGCGTCGTCTCGTCCGGTGTGCGCCAGCAGCAGGACGCGGCGGGGCTCAGGCACAGTCACGGGTCAACCTTCTCACCCGGGACCCCCAGGCCACCGGAGCGCTCCACCTCGGCGGTGATCTCCTCGGCACCGATGGTCGCCACCCCCGCGCGCAGCCACAGGAAGAACTCGACATTTCCGGACGGGCCCGGCAACGGGCTCGTGGTGACCGCCCGCGCACCCCACCCTCGGCGGCCTGCGGCCGCAGCGACGCCTTCGACTGCTTCGGCACGCAGGGCCAGGTCGCGTACGACGCCGCCCTTGCCGACCCGGTTCTTGCCGACCTCGAACTGGGGCTTGACCATCAGCGCGAGGTCTCCGTCGGCACGGGTGACCGCGACCAGCGCGTCGAGGACGAGCTCGAGGGAGATGAAGGAGAGGTCGCCAACCACCAGGTCGACGGGGTCGCCGATGATGTCGAGGGAGAGGTCACGGATGTTGGTGCGGTCGTGCACCCGGACCCGTTCGTCCTGTTGGAGACGCCAGACGAGCTGGCCGTAGCCCACGTCGACGGCCAGCACCTCCGCGGCGTTGTTGCGCAGAAGGACATCGGTGAACCCACCGGTCGAAGCGCCCGCGTCGAGGCAGCGTCGGCCGGAGACGGTGAGCCCGAGCGGGGTGAAGGCCGCCAGCGCCCCGGCCAGCTTGTGACCGCCCCTGGATGCGTAGTCGGGACGGTCCGGGTCCTCGATCACGACAATCGCCACGTCGGTGGTCACCCCGGTCGCTGGCTTCGCGGCGAAGGCACCGTTGACCTTGACCCTCCGTGCTGCGATCAGCTCGCTGGCGTGCTCGCGCGAGCGGGCCAGCTGGCGTCGTACGAGCTCGGCGTCGAGCCGCAGTCGTCGTGGTGGCACGGCGTCAGGGCCGCGGCAGGCGCGGGCCGTCGAGGGCTCCGCGCAGCTGCTCGTGGGCCTGTTCGAAGACGGCGACGTGCTCGTCCACGGGCAGGTCGCCGAGACCGTCCAAGCTGGCCAGCACGCGGTCGACGGCTTGGTTGCCCGTCTGCTCGAGCGAGGGCGTTCTCGGCTGGTCGAGGGCGCCTGTCGACGACTGGTCCTGACTCTCGCCCGCGACGTCCTCATCCACCGCACGCCGATCCGCCCGGGAGACATCGGAACTGTCGGCGCTCTCGTCGACGGCGGTGTTGCCGGCGGCGGTGTTGCCGGCGGTCTCGTCGAGGGAGGCGTCCTTCGGCGTGCCGGCCGAGCCTCGGTCGTCGTCCTGCTCGACCTGGAGGGGCTCCACCAGTCTGTCGGGACGGCCCGGGGGCGGGCCCGGTGTGGGGAACTGAACGCTCATGACGTCACCGTACCTGTCGTCCTTCGGCCTCGGGAGCCGTGACACCCTCCACGTCGAGCGGATGGCCCTGCTCGTCCCGGTGCCGCCAGGCGGCGGTCACCGCGACCCGCCACCAGTCGTCGACGGCTCCGTGGCCCTCGACCGACAGACGGCCCTCCGCGGCGCGCGCCCGCCACTGGTTCAGCACCACCCACCCACCCTCGGACTCGGGCGCCGGGTGTGGGACGAACAGGCCACCGAGGTCGGACGAGAGGTACGTCGGCCGCAGCTCCGGTCCCGCGTCGGCGAGGTCGGCCAGCCCCGTGACACCGGTGAGCACCAGGAGGGAGTCCAGACCGGCACCGTTGGCACCCTCGATGTCGGTGTCGAGCCGGTCCCCCACCATCAAGGGACGCTCGCCACCGACCCGCCGCACGGTCTCGTCGAGCAGTGGACGTCGTGGCTTGCCGGCGACGATCGGCTCCACCCCCGAGAAGTCGGCAAGCATCTTCACCTGCACTCCGTGTCCTGGGCCGAGCCCGTATTCGGTGGGCACGGTGCCATCGGTGTTGGAGGCCACCCAGGGCACGCCGTTGCGGATCAGTACGGCGCCCTGCATCAGACGTCGCCACGGCAGTTCCGGGTCGTAGCCGGTGACCACGGCGACCGGGTTGTCATTGAGCCCCCGGACCGGGCGCAGTCCCTCCTCCACCAGGGACTCCTCGAGGCCGGCGCTGCCGAGCAGGAACACCGGCGCTCCGGGCTCGAGCATTCCGGCCAGCAGGTGCGCCGCCGCCTGTGCCGACGTGACCACGTCGCCCGGTGACGCGTCGATGCCCAGCTCGGTGAGGTGCTCGGCCACGCGGGCCGGCGGCCGGGAGGCGTTGTTGGTCACGAACGCCAGGTGCATGCCGGTCTCGCGGGCGCGGCGCAGGTGCTCGGGAGCACCGGGCACGGCGGATGCCCCGATGTAGACCACACCGTCCAGGTCCAGCATCGCCAGGTCGAAGCGGTCACTCAGCGGTTGAGCCGATTTCTTGAGCACGCGTGGTCCTCCTGGTTGATCGCCCGGCAGGCAGGGATTGGGAACCGCGCCCTACGATGAGTCGAATGGACACTCCGCAGGCGCCACGCCCCAGGTTCGACCTGCGTCCCTTCCGTGCCCTCCGGCTGGCCAACAGCTATGTGGGTGACCCGGCCTCGCACCGGATCTTTGCCAGACCCTACCGATCGGTCCCGGGTCGGCTTCGCGAGTGGCGGCGCCGCCGACACCTGACCGTCGACCCGGATCCCGCGATGTACGTGCACGAGTACACCTCCGCAGGCGTCACCATCCGGGGCCTGGTCGCCCTGGTGGACCTCCCGACCAGCGCTTCCCGGATCTTCGCCCACGAGGGCGTGCAGGAGGTGCAGGTCCAGCAGTTGGCCGACCGGATGCACGAGATGACCCTCAACCCGGCCCCCATCCTCCTGATGCATCGTGGCTCTCCCTCGGTGCGCGCCGTGCTCGACGAGACGACCTTGGGTGAACCGCAACTGGTCTACACCGACCCGAGTGACCAGCTCCAGCGCATCTGGCGGATCACCGAACCTGCCACGGTGGACCTGCTCCGGTCCGAGCTCGCCGAGACCCACGCGGTGATCGCCGACGGCCATCACCGCTACGCCGCCGCGCAGAGACTTCAGCGCAACGAGCCCGGCACCGGTTGGGACCAGACGCTGGTCATGCTCATCGACCAGGCCGACACCCCCCTCCAGCTGTGCGCGATCCACCGCACGATTCCCCGACTGTCACTGGCGACGATCGCGGAGATCGCGGCGGTCGACGGTGACCAGTTCCACACTCACCGGTCCAGCCATCAGGCCCTGGCCAAGCTCGAGCACGCACTGGTGCTGCACGACGGACAGGACTGGGCGACGCTGGCCCCGGGAACGGTGCCCCCCATGCTGATCACCTGGCTGCACGAGACCCTGATCCCTCACTGGGACGTCGATGTCACCAGGCTGGTCTTCCACCACTCAGCGAGTGAGGCGATCGCTCGGGCCGGCCAGGGGGTCAGCGTGTTGCTGCCGGCACCGACCTTCGACCAGGTGGACCACTCGGCTCTGTCGGGTCATCTGCTCCCCCAGAAGGCCACCTCCTTCCAACCGAAGCCACATCTCGGCGTCCTCATGCGGGATCTGAACGACGAATGAGGCGGCCGGAGGTCGCCTCCACCTCCAAGCGGGAGACGGGCGTGCCGGCCACCCGGAAGAAGCGACGACGGAGCACACCCTCCACCTCGACGATGTCGCCGACGGTCCACGTGCGCACCGACCGTCGCAGTCGTCCCGACCAGACCGAGCAGTCGATCCAGTCCACCCCGGGGCGCGCTCCCTCGGGCCGCGGCACCACCACGCGCAGGCTCCACACGGCGTCACCGCTGGGCAGCACCTTCTCCTCCGGCGGCTTCGAGAGCCGCCCTTCCAACACGACCTGACTGGTCATGGCCATCACCTCCGTGACCAGACTCGGTCAGAGCTCCGACACCGCCAGCCCACGAAGCGACATCCTGTGGACAACCCGGACGCCCATGAGCCTGTTCATGAAAACGGGCTCCGGCGACTGGATGTCCG
>NZ_BCRJ01000109.1 GCF_001552535.1 Nocardioides jensenii JCM 1364 = NBRC 14755
CCCCTCAGACATAGGAGCAACAGCGTCACGGATCCCAGCGTGAACGCCAGGAAGACGCCCGTGACCCACGCAAGTAGCGGCTGTGACGAGCCGCCTGGGAGTGCGAACTCCCGGGCTATCGCGGTGCTTGGGTTTGTCGTGATGAGAGCAATGGCTCCGGTAGTCAGGAAAGCGATGGCTGTGAGGAACCGCCCGACCTTGTCGTCCTGATGCTTCGTGGCGTCGAGAACTTCCTTGTAGGACCGCTCGGCGAGATCAAGCTTCGACGCCCTCTTGCCAGCCTCTAGTTGACCCTGACCGCCATAAGTCGGTGGCCCGCTCTGATCGGCGGTCCCCGCAGGTCCTGCTTGCAAGACTGCCGGTTGCATCGGCGATCCCTTTGACTTTCGTCGGAAGCGGTTCACCTCTTACGCTCCAGCCACAGCGTGTGACCCACTCTCGTTTGCGCTCGGCTCGGACCAGTGCACACTCTGAACATGATTTCGGCCTTTGCTGAGCGGTCTTTCGAGGTGGTTGCATAGAGTAATGCCAGCAGTCCGATCCTGTATGCATGTTGCCCCTCCCGCCTACGCCGGACGCTCCAGTGTGAAGACAAAAGGCTCCCCTCGGTTCCCGTCATCTCCGAGCGTTGCCGACAAACGCCGGGCACTTGAGTCCCGTATGGCGGTTGCTCCTCGAGTTCACCGCAGTGGCAGACTGGCAAGGCGAAGGGGCTGCGACCCAGGAACCCCGCGCGCGCCCCAGCCTGGAATGGAGGCAGAAACGGTGACGGAATCTGACGCAATCCGGCGTACACCGCCAGCCAGCGCCCTCAGCGACTCCCGCGCCCACCCACCCGAGAGGCAATCTGATCCAATCGCACTTGCATCAGCGAGACCGCTGTCTCCTTTCGCGGGTAGCCTCGTGCAGGATTTTCGACCCGATCACGACGGCGAAAGCAAGAATGTCGTCTATCTAAGCACCCCCATAACCACGGGGCCCCAACTCTTGGAGTGGCTTGCAGCAGCGCACGAAGAGTCCAATCGCACTGCAGAAGTTGTTCAAGAAGAAGTTGTCGCCGAGAACCTCGCACGTATCGGGCCATTACGGAGCCACGTGCGCGCACAGTGGCCAGACGCCACCCTGATTGACCCAACGGAGCTCAACGTTCCTGACTGGAGCCAGTGGGAGTACCACCGCTTCTGGGTCGAAATCATCAACCGATTCGTTGATCTCATCGTCTTCGCCGATGGATGGGAGCTGAGCACAGGCTGCACGATCGAGTATGCAACGGGTCTGCACGCAGCCATCCCGATGGAGGACGCGCGAGGCAACTCCATCAAACCGGCGGACGCGGCTCGCCTCTTGCTGGCCGCAGCCGACACCCTAGAAGGGGCCGGACGAGATTCCTCCATTGCTCTGGCGGCTGCAGGCCGCGCTGAGCGGGAGGCCCGGGAGCCGCTCAAGGACTCGAGCCTCGCCTCGCTCGCCTCCGACTTCAACGTCGCCTCGTTTCTCAGCGTCGGTCCTGGCGGGCCGATCCTGCGCCATCGGCACATCAGAGGACGTAAAGTCTCCCGCAGCGCGGGCATACCCGATTCCGTGCAGCTGCTGTTGAGCGCAAGCAACGCCGGATCAGTCAACGTTCGAACCTTCAAGCCGGGATCTCCGAAAGGTAATCCGTTCAAGTACGGACTCAACCGCGTGGACGACGTCTTGCGGGCGATTCAGGCTTACTCCGCGTCTGGCTACTTCTGCATCATCAACGAGACGATCTCTGTTGAGGATGGCGGGGTTTCGGGCGTCACCCTCGGCGGGATCGCCGAGTTTGCGCCGGACGACACCCCGCGCGTTGTAGAGACGGCTGAGGCAGCATCCCTACCGATCGGGGTTGCCGAGCAGATTCTTCGAACCGTCTACTCCCCAGCCCTTGCCCTGCCTTTCGGCGCGAATAAGCGGATCGAGTTCAGCGTTCATCCAAACCGGGTCGGACATCGCGCTGAGCACATCATCGTCTGGGAAGTGGAGCCCGTCGAATCCGTTTCGCTCGATGTACCAATCGTATGGCCGAATCGCTTTAGCCGACTGCTAGGTGACAAGACCTACGGACTCATGATTGCCGACACTTTGGGCTTTCCGGTACCTGCGACCACGGCAGTCTTGAGGCGTGTTGCGCCATTCCGATTCGGACGTTCGACCGGAACTGGGGAGTGGTGGATGCGCACAGCACCGGCCAGGCAGACCCCTGGGCACTTCACCACGACCTCTGGCTGGAGTGACCCCTTCGCGCTTTTGATGAAGGAGGACTCGGAAGCTGATGTCGCTGGAGTGCTCGCTCAAGAAGGAGTCGACGCCCTCTACTCGGGAGCAACCCTGCCGCTCTCGAACTCGTCAGATCATGTGGTTGAAGGCGTGGCGGGCGCCGGCGATGGCTTCATGCTTGGTGAGTCACCCACGGTGAAGTTGCCGGCGGACGTCGACAGGCGAGTACGCGATCTGCTGAGAGACCTAGAGGCCGCGTTGGGGTCAGCAGCGCGCATCGAGTGGGCCGACGATGGCGAACTGGCTTGGGTGCTGCAGTTACATCGAGTACAGAAGCGGAGCCGTCCTGGCGTCTTTAGCGATGGTGCGGCCGATGTCTGGATATCCTTCGACCCTTCGCAGGGCCTGGACGCCTTGAAGGGGCTAATTGCGCAAGCACGCGATGCTGGCGCTGGCATTGAGGTCACCAAGCCGATCGGTTTGACATCACACGTTGGCGATCTTTTGCGCAGGGCTGGTGTGCCAGGCCGTCTTGCCGACGACGCACTTGCAGGTCCAGCGTGATCCTCAAAGTGAGGCCCGCAGCCGGGCCAGCACGAGGACAACGGTGCGACGCTGACACGTCGCGCTCGGCAGCGAACAATTCAGGGCCGCGACTCCAGTCGGGGCTCTAACGAGAGTGAGTCATTGCGAGGCTTCGGGTCGACGCCGTGGATCCGCGTAGGACGATGTCGACAAACTCTTCGACGCTGTCGACGCGCTGAGTGTCCTTGTCGCCGAGATCCTGGTTCCACGGGCGAGTCAGGAGGTGACAGTTCAAACCCTTGGCGACGCGTGCGACGTAGTTTTCGAAGCGGTCGTCGATGAAGAAGTCGGTGTCGACTGCTGTCTTGTCGGATGAGAACGTGAGCGAATGGAACACGAAGTTGTGGTCCGCGAGCCAGGCTGCAGTGTGTCGAGATGAGATACCAGGTTGTGAGCCGACTGATCGGTCGGTGACGATATGGATGCTGTGCCCCGCACGCGCAAGAGTCTCCGTGGCTTCAACACTGCCCGGGAGCGGGTCGCCATGTCGCAGGACTTGGCCAGCGTCGACCCCTGCCTTGTACAGGTCCAAGTACTCCTCCAGAGTGAGCCCCCAACCCTTGAAGAAGTCCCAGTGAGGATGTGCACGATCGAGGCTGCACTCAGTCCGGCCGGCGTTGACGAGGTAGTCACTGATGGCGCGACGAAAGTCGTAGACAACGCCGTCAAGGTCGAACCCGACCCGCCACCCATTCTGCCGATTACTGTTGGTTGCCATCACATCATCGCCTCCTCACGCACCACTGAGGTGCCGTTCATCGGTGTGCCTACAAGGTAATGGTCGAGTACGACAGTTTCAGCCGCTTGACCTTCTGGCCGTGTTTGGCACGCCATGGGAGGTGCTCAGTTTGTGCTGCTTGACCTGCGACGGCTGCCGCGACGTCGGCGGCCACCAACGGTCGACTGAGTTCCACCGGTGTCGCTAACCATGAGTTATGTCCGATGCCGTGCAAGGCCCCGGGGGGCGCCGAGGATGGTCACGGTCGGTTGCAGAACCAACCTCGCCCACGTCGACTAGCTAGCCCGTTCATACATTGGCATCACCGTCCATGAGGCGGCGTCCTCGCCAACTCGCTCGGAATGCAGCCGCGTCTTAGTGGGCGGAAAGACATGGGAACGCGCGGGAACGGCTGCGCGCACACGCAGGCCCGGACACAATGACGCATGTGAACACGACCGGCGTCCCCGCCGCCGAGGCCTAGGCCGCGCCGAGACGACGACTCGACCGACCCGTGCTGGTGGCCAACCTCGTCTCGGGAGCACTGTGGCTCCTGCTGGTGGCGGCTCTGGGCGCCTGGGTGCTGGCGCTGATGGGCGCGGCGTACGTCGTCGTGGCGAGCGTGTTCCTTGCCGCGGCCTATGGGCGCGGGTCGCTCACCTGGCGCCAGGAGGCGCTGGCCTGGGCAACGCCCTGGCTGGCAGCAGTGGTGCTGTGGACCTGGGTGGCCACCAGCCTCGAGGGTGGGGACTCAAGCTGGGCACTGAACCTGTCGTTCGGCGTGGTCGTCGCGAGCGGGTGCTACCTGCCGTGGCAGCTGCTGGCCTTGGCCGCGCGACAGCTGATGGGATGGACGGCACGAATGCGCCGCTGAACCGGTCCCGGCCCCGCAGGTCTGCCGCAAGCGAGGCGACGACCGGTCAGGGGATGCGCACCACGGCCGTCGTGACCGGCGGGATCGGCCCGGCGCTGCGGGCATGTCGAAGGGCGATCATCCCCTCAAGATGCCCCTGGGTGGCGAGCCAGTCGTGCCCGGCGAGGCCCGGGTCCTGCTCCGCCAGCACCAGCCGTACGACGCCGCCCCGGCCCGGGCTGGTGTCGAAGCTCGTGGCGTGCACCCGGTCGCCGAAGCGCCACTCGAAGGACTCCATCCAGAAGTTCATCGGCACCAGGCTCCAGTAGCCATCAGGGTCCGGTGTGAACTCGATCGTCAGCGCCTGGCCCGGCTCCAGCGACCAGTAGCCGGTCAGGTAGCCGTGGCCGGCAGGGGTGTGGATGTCTCCCGCATCGGGCATCGCCTCGAGCACGTTGAGCCGCTGCGACCGTTCACGGTGGGCCCACTCGGCCCACACGCGGGTGTTGAACCTCGCGAATCCGATCGCCTTCTCCATGCCGACGGCCAGGTCTTCGGACGTCAAGGGCGCCCGCGGCGGCGCCGGCGTCGTACGCCGGATCGAGAGCGGGCGCGGTCGGTCCCGTAACGGATCGCGCAGATAGCGGCGCACGGAGATCGAGTTGGCGTCAGGCTCCATCCGCAGGGCATTGCGTCCGCCGCGGGCGTCGAGCCGGAGCTCGAAGCTCCCGTCCTCGTCGACATCGAGGTCCTGCTCGGTCACCGACGCGATCATCCGACGGGGCGAGGAGTTGAGTCCGGTCAGGTCACCGGCGTAGAGGCTGAACTCGATGAACTCGGTCTCGGCCATCGACCCGGAGACGACGTACTCATGGCCGAAGCTGACCAGTGCGGCGTCGTAGAGCTGGCCCGGGCTGTCCCCGGCGAACTTGCGGACGCCGTCACGGGTCTTGCTGTGAAAGGCGGGCCAGACCGGGTCGCCGTAGTCGATGAACAGCTCCAGGCCGATGGTGAGGTATCGCAGATAGAGCCGGTGCCCCTCAGCCGAGTCCAGCGGCCGGTCCGGCGCGTCGAGCCGGGCGAGGTCGCCCGGTGCTGCGGCCACGGCCTCGGCGAGCCGGGCGAACCCGGCGCCGTCCTTGTTCGTCATCGGTGACTCCCTCGGTCAGTTGCCGAAACGCTGTTGGACGTGCCGGCGTCGTACGGCGATCTCCTGGGCGCGGTCCTTCGCACCCAGCCGCGGAGTGTCTGCCGGCAGCACGTCGCCGAGCGCATCGAGCTTCACCGTGACCGCCCGTGGATGCTCGTCCTCCGGGAAGTCTGGTTCGAAGAGGACGTGCTCCTCGAGCCGGGCGATCGTCATCCCCAGCAGGAACCTGTGGGCGCTGGCACGGTTCTCCGGTGACGAGTAGAGCTCGTCGTCCCGCAGCTCGCCGGCCCGTGTGCCGATGGTCTCCACGAAGCCGTCGAAGCTCTCGGCCAGTTCATCGGCGCCCACGGGGAGTTCCTTCACCGTCGTCACGTGGCCGTGGCGTCGGCCGGTGCCGACTCGGCGACGGCGCGGCCTGCGCGACGGCCGAAGAAGGTGCCGTCCCCAAGCGACGTGCCGGAGACGTAGCCGTCACCGTGGATGCCCGAGGTGGCACGGCCGGCGGCATAGAGGCCCGAGATCGGATCTCCCGTCAGCGAGAGCACTTCGCCATCGACGGTGGTGTGCAGACCGCCGAGCGTGAACCCGGAGAATCCGCTGCCGGGGGTCTGGCCGTCTCGACCCTCGGGGCTGAAGCCCAGGCGCGGGTCGACAGCGGCCCAGGGCCCCTCGAGCACGCGGACCCACTTCGAGGCCTTGTTGAAGACCGGGTCGTGACCGTCCGCGGCGTGCCGGTTGTAGAGCCCGACCGTCGCTTCCAGGGATCCTGTCGGCAGACCGAGGTCGGCCTCCAGCTCGGGCAGGGTCTCGGCTGCGTGCTGCGGTCGGACGCCCCAGGCATCGGCTGCCGGGATCGCCTCGAGGCCGGCCTCGTCGACGATCGCCCAGCACGGGCCGGGCTGGTGGAACGCCGCGTGGCTGAAGACGCCCGGATAGACGTCCTCGTTGACGAAACGCTGTCCGCGGCCGTTGACCAGCATGCCGCGCACGAGCAGGGCGGGCAGCGCGGTGTAGGCCACCTCGACTGCCGACATCCGGCGTACGGCGGCCCCCACGGACTGGCCCATGGCGATGCCGCTGCCGTCGTCCAGCCCGTCGCTGACCTTGCCGTGGCCGAGCAGTGCCGGCGCATGGTCGGCCAGCATGACCTCGTTGTCGACGAAGCCCCCGGTCGTCAGCACGACGCCGCGCCGGGCCCGATAGGTGACGTCCGCACCGAAGTGGCGGGCGCGTACGCCGCCCACCCGGTCGCCGTCCACGACGAGAGCGGTGGCCCGGGTGTCCACGTGTGTGGTGGCTCCGGCCTGCTCCGCGGCTGAGATCAGCCCGGCCATCACCGTGTGCCCCGCCCAGCCCTCGGTGGCGGGTCGGTGCCCACGCGGCACCGGGGTGGCGATGGTGGTGTAGGGCCAGGCGTTCTCGCCCAGCCACATCAGCCCGTCCTGCGTGGGCGGCATCCACGTCGGGGCGTCGTACAGGGACGGCAGGAAGTCGATCCCGCAGCTGCGGAACCACTCGAAGTGGTCGACGCTGCCCTCGCAGTAGAGCCGCAGCTTCTCCAGGTCCGCGTGCGGACCCAGGGCGGCGGAGAGATAGGCGAACATGTTGTCCGCGCTGTCCTCGAACCCGCAGGCCCGTTGCACCGCGGTGCCGCCGCCGAGATAGAGCTCGCCGCCCGACTGTGCGGAGGAGCCGCCGGCCCCGGACGCTCGTTCGAGCAGCACCACGGAGGCGCCGGCCGCGGCGGCCTCCTGAGCCGCTGCCGCACCAGCACAACCGAACCCGACCACGACCACGTCGAACTCGTGGACCGCTGGGCTCATGGCACCGGGGTGAACGCCGCCAGCGGCTCGGAGCCCGACCAGTCGTGGCCCCAGTAGGAGTCCGCGGTGATCTCCTCGGCGGTGTAGTAGGTCTCGTCGACCAGCATGCCCTCGACGCCGTACTCGAGGTCCCAGCCGCCCGGGGCACGGACGTAGAACGAGACCATCTTGTCGTTGGTGTGCCGGCCCAGGGTCGACGAGATCGAGAAGCCGGCCTTGTTCACCTTGTCCAGCGCGCGGCCGACGGCGTCGAGCGAGTCGACCTCCATCATCAGGTGCACCAGACCGGGTGCCTCCCCGTGCGGTGCGGGGCAGACGGCCAGGCTGTGGTGGCGCCGGTTGACACCCATGAACCGCACCCGGCGAACCGGTGGCGGCGAGTCGAGCCCGCCGAGGCGGATCGATCCACGGGGCAGGAACCCGAGCACCTCGGTGTAGAACTCGACCGTCTCCTCGGGGGTCGTGGTCGGCAGCACCACGTGGCCCAGGCCCTGGTCGCCGGTGACGAACGTCTGGGCGTGCCCGGTGACGACGGGGCTGTGGTCGAGGACCGGGCCGAAGAAGACCTCGACCGGGGTGCCGGTCGGGTCCTCGAAGAAGATGCCCGCCTCGAAGCGGCGCTCGTCGCACTCCTCCTGGCTGAGCACCTTGACCCCGAAGCCGGCCGCCTCGACGGCCCGCCCGACGGCGGCCAGCGCGAACTGGTCACGCACCTCCCAGCCCACGGCGAGCACCTTGTCGGTCTCCCCCGGTACGACGATGAGCCGGGCCGCGCGCTCGTCCATGCGCAGGTAGAGGCCGTCGGGGTCGGGACCGGTGGTCTCCTGCATGGCCAGGCAGTCGACGGTCAGCTCACGCCACCGCGGGATGTCCTGGCTCTGGACCTTCAGGTAGCCCAGCTGTCGGATGTGGGGCATGGCGTCGTCCTTCGTGTCGTGGGAGTGGTGCCGGCGGTCGTCGTACGAGTGTCAGATCATCGACAGCATCGGGCCGGGCGGCGGGGTGACGTCGATGTCGAGCAGTGCGGAGGCGTGGAAGACCGAGCCGGGCACGTGGATGGCGTGTGCCAGGCCCATGTGGCCGTCGCGCCAGAAGCGTTGGATCGGGTTGTCCATGCGCAGGCCGTTGCCGCCGGAGCGGGCCACGACCTCGTCCATCGCGCGGACCGCGCGCCAGGCGGCGGCGACCTGGGTACGCCGGGAGGCGGCCCGCTCGGCGAACGTGACCTCCTCGCCGCGCTCGGCCTTGTCGTAGAACGCGGTCACGTTCTCGAGCATCGCGGTGCGCGAGGCCTTGATCTCCTCGGCCGCGGCACTGATCGCGTAGAGCACGTAGGGGTCGTCCTTCACCTTCGTGCCGGTGATCTGGACGCGGGTCTTCTGGTAGGCCAGGTGCGCGTTGACCGCGCCCTCGGCGATCCCGATCACCGCGGAGGTGATGCCCAGCGGGAAGGCGGTGGTGAACGGGATGTGGAAGGTCGGGTTGGTGTGCCCGGACTCGGCCGGCTGCGAGCCGTCGAGGAACTTGGCGAACTTCACGACGCGGTAGTCGGGGATGAACGCGTCCTTGACGATCACGTCCTTGGAGCCGGTGCCACGCAGGCCCACGACGTCCCAGGAGTCCTCGACGATCTCGTAGTCGGAGCGCGGCAGGATCACGTGGTAGTTCTGCGGCGGCATGATGGTCTCGCCGTTCTCGTCACCGAGGAACGCACCGAGGAAGATCCAGTCGCAGTGGTCGGTGCCCGACGAGAACTGCCAACGCCCGTTGAAGATGTAGCCACCCTCGACCGGCTTCAGCACCCCCATCGGAGCGTAGGGCGAGGCGATCCACGTGTCGTGGTCCGCACCCCAGATCTCCTCCTGCACCCGGGGGTCGCACATCGACATCTCCCACGGGTGCACGCCGACGATGCCGGCCACCCAGCCCGTCGAGCCGTCCAGCGAGGCCAGGCGCATGACGACCTCGGCGAAGTCACGCGGGTGCGCCTCGGCGCCGCCGTACTTGGCGGACTGGAGCATCCGGATCACCCCGGTCTCGCGCAGGATCTGCGCGGTGCGGTCGGTGAGCCTGCCCAGCTTCTCGTTCTCGGGGCCGAGAGCGGCAAGCTCCTCGGCGTGCGCCTCGACTGCTTCGAGCACCGGGTTCGTCATCGTGGTCTCATCTCTGTGTCGTGTTCGTCCAGTTCAGCGCCGTGCGTGCCGCGCGTGTTCAGGGTTCCCGCTGATCGGGATCCCTCAGCCGTGCACCCCGGACCGTGAGGCGGCCGCGTGCCGGGCGGCCACGTAGCCGAAGACCATCGAGGGGCCGATCGTGGCGCCGGGGCCGGCGTACTCGTTGGCCATCACCGAGGCGGTGGTGTTGCCGGTGGCGTAGAGGCCGTCGATCGTGGAGCCGTCCTCGCGCAGCACGCGGGCGTGCTCGTCGGTGACCAACCCGCCCTTGGTGCCGAGGTCGCCGACCATGATCTGCACCGCGTAGAACGGCGCCTTGTCGACGTGGTCGAGGTTCGGGTTCTTCAGCGTCGGGTCGCCGTAGTAGCGGTCGTAGGCGCTGGCGCCTCGGCCGAAGTCGTGGTCCACGCCCCCGTCGACGAACCCGTTGAACCGGGTCACGGTCGCGATCAACGCGTCGGCCGGTACGTCGATCGCGGCGGCCAGCTCCTCGAGTGTGTCGGCGCGATGGGCGAGACCCTTCGCGTAGAACGCCTTCGGAATCGGCGCACCCGGCAGGATCTGCGCGAACGGGTAGCGCGAGCGGGCGCGAGCGTCCATCACGAACCAGGCCGGCAGGTGCTTGCCGGCGAGCTGGTCGTGCACGAAGTTCACGTAGGGCGAGGCCTCGTTGGTGAACCGCTTGCCGTCGCTCGAGACGATCACGTGGCCGGGGATCGCCCGCTCGGAGACCAGCGGAATGGTCGCACCGGCGGGGTGCTCGACCGACGGCATCCACCAGGCGTCGTCCATGAGGTCGATCGCGGCGCCGAGGTCCTGGCCGAGCATGATCCCGTCACCGGTGTTCTCGACGGCGCCGAGGCTGTGATCGGCCCGACCGCCCTCGGGCAGGAACGTCTCACGCAGCTGCGGGTTGTGGTCGAACCCGCCCGAGGCCAGGAGCACGCCGTGCCGCGCACCGATGCGCTGCGCCTTCCCGTCCGGGCCGGTCGCCACGATGCCGGTGACCCGGCCGCCGTCGGTGACGATCTGCGTCATCGCGGTCTGCAGTCGCAGCGGAATGTCGGCGTCCTTGAGGACCATCCGCAGTCGGGCAACCAGGGCCCGGCCGCCGGTGGCCATGTGACGCCGCCGGATCACGTTCGAGGAGACCCGCCACGCGGCGACGACCGAGGCCCAACGGCCACGCCAGGTCCGCTTGACCATGGCCAGGTCGTGGTAGTCCTTGCCGGTCACCCAGAGTCCGAGCGGGCCCTTCATGCTGTTGGGGCGCTGGAACTGCTCGTCGGCACCGAGCTTGCGGGTGTCGAACGGCTTCGGCTCGATCGAGCGACCGAGGGGCCGCCCGCCGTCGTACTCGGGGTGGTAGTCGGCGTAGCCCTTGGTCCAGTAGAACTTCATCCACTTCGACTTCTCGAGCAGCTCGATCGTCGCCGGACCATGGTCGACGTACGCATCGAGGCGCTCGGGCGCGACCTTGCCCTCGGTCAGCAGGTCGAGGTAGCGGCGGATCGACTCACGCGAGTCGTCGTGGCCCTTGCGGCGCAGCGTGGGGTTGTTGGGGATCCAGATCCCGCCTCCGGAGATGCCGGTGGAGCCGCCGAACTTCTTGGCCTTCTCGAGCACCAGGACGCTGAGTCCCTCCTCGGCCGCGGCAAGGGCGGCCACCATCCCGCCGCCGCCGGACCCGACGACGACCAGGTCGAACTCCTCGTCCCACATGTCAGCTCTCCCTCGTCAGGAAGGCGAGGACCGTGGACTCCCAGGCGGCCTTCTGCTCGATCATCGTCCAGTGACCGCAGTTGGGCAGCACGTGCACCTCGACGTTCGGGATGGTGCGCATCGGCAGCAGCATCATGTCGACCGGGCTGACCCGGTCGTCGCGTCCCCAGGTGATCAGGGTCTGCGCGGTGATCTTGTGCAGCATCGCCCAGTACGGCGGCTCCGGTGACCTCTCGGCAGCCTTCGCGGCGGCGGCCAGCATGCCGCGGCCGTACATCCGCTTCGACGCGGCCAGGGTCTCCGGTTCGAGGGCCAGCGCGAGGCGCTCCTCGATCAGCTCCTCGGTGACCAACGACTCGTCGTACACCATCGACTTGAGCCAGGCGACCAGTCGCTCGCGGGTCGGGTCCTCGACGAAGTCGGTGAGCAGGTTGAGGCCCTCGCCGGGCGCCGGGCTGAAGATGTTGCGGCCCATGCCGCCGATGGTGACCAGCTGGCTGATCCGCTCGGGCTGGGCGATGGCGAACCGGGTGGCGACGATGCCGCCCATGGAGTTGCCGATCATTCGCACCCGGTCCAGGCCCAGTGCGTCGAGGAACGTGCCGACGGCGGGCAGTGCTGCGGCCATCGGGTGCAGGTCGGTGTCGTCGCTGACCCCGAAGCCCGGGAACTCCAGGGCCAGGCAGCGGAAGTGCTCGGCGAAGGTCGGCAGGTTGCCGCGGTAGTTGCGCCACGCACTCACCCCCGGCCCCGAGCCGTGCAGCAGCACCAGCGGCGGAGCATCCGGGTCGCCGGCCTCGTGGTAGCGGAGCACGCCGTTCTCGGTCGGCAGCTCACGCAGGGTGGATTCGCGCGTCATTTGGGTCACCTTGCGCACGCTAGGACTCCCCCGTGCGTGGCCGGCCACGGATCCCGATCACCGGGAACGAGGGCGTGGCAACGGCCTCGAGGCCGTTGCTGCCACTGACCGGGACCGGTCGGGCCGAGCACCGACCGCATCCTCATGATCGTGGTCATGAGCACCGACATTCGCGACACCGACGTCAGCACCCGGCCAGGGCCGACACCCGACCAGATGCGCGCTGCCATGGGCATCTTCGCCTCGGGCGTCACCCGTGGTGACCGGCGTCGACGACGAGGGCCCGGTCGGCTTCGCGTGCCAGTCGTTCGCCTCGGTCTCGCTGGAGCCGCCGCTGATCCTCTTCTGCGCCGACCACCGCGGCCGCAGCTGGCCTCGGATCCGGGAGACCGGTCGGTTCTGCGTCAACGTGCTCGGCGAGGACCAGGCCGGCCTGTGCTCGCGGTTCGGCTCGAGCCGCGGCCAGCGGTTCGAGGGGCTGGACTGGGAGCTGTCCCGATGGGGCACGCCGGCCCTGCCCGGCGTCATGCTGCGCGTGCATGGTGAGGTCGAGACCGTCCACCAGGCCGGCGACCACGACGTGGTGATCGGCCGCGTCAGCGAGCTGGAGTACGACGGCTACGAGCGGCCGATGATCTTCTACCGCGGCGCCTTCGGGACCGAGTTCGAGGACCCGGCGCGACGGCACCCGGACGCCACGCCGGCCTCGATGCTCAACTGGGGCGACGGAATCCGCTGGGGTTGAGCAACGTGGGAACCCGAGGTTCGCGCGTCACGCCTCCGGTTTCGTCACATCCAGCCGCCGCGACCGACGGCCATCAGGCGGCCCATGGTCTCGGGCGAGAACGTCTCCTGCTGGATGACGGTGTGCGGGCGACGACGCGGGCGCACCTGCTGGGCGAGCTCGGGCGAGAGCGCCCGGGAGACCTCTCGGGCGGCTGCGGCCACCAGCGGCGCGACGCGCTCGAGCGGAGCCTTGGCGTCACCGACCAGCGAGATCGCCCCGATCGGGCCGTCGACGCCACGCACGGCGGCGGCGACACAGGCGATGTTGGCGAAGCACTCGCCACGTTCGAAGGCGAGGCCGCCGCGACCGCGAATGCGGTGCAGCTCCTGGTGCAGCGTCGAGAGGTCGCCGATGGTGCGACGTGTGGAGCGGTCGAGGGCCTCGCCGACGATCTCGTCGGTCGCCTCGGCCGAGAGCCAGGCCAGCATCGCCTTGCCGAGCGCGGTCGAGTGCGCGGGCGCCCGGCCACCGACGCGGGACGGGACGGCGCCGGCGAAGCGACCGCCCATCTTGTCGAGGTAGTGCACCTGGCCCTCGTCGAGCACGGCGAGATGGACGACCAGACCGGTGCGCACCATCAGGTCGTGCAGCATCGGGGCCGCCTCGGCGCGCAGGTCACTGCTGCCGCGGTCCCCGGCGTCGCCGAGCTTGAGCGAGCGAGACCCGAGTGCGTAGCCGAAGGCGGTGTGCTCCAGCCACGAGAGCTTGACCAGCTGGTCGAGGATCCGGTGCGCGGTCGAGCGCGGCAGGTGGGTGGCCCGAGCGACCTGCTCCAGCGTCAGCCGAGTGGTCGGGCCCCGGAAAGCATCGAGGATCAGCGTCATTCGCTCGACCATCGACGGGGGCAGCTCGCGCCCGCTCTTCTGGCCCGCGTCCTGCGGCACTTCGACGCTCTCGACTGCAGACATCGCACACTCCCTAGAAAGCCCGTGGTCATTCCCCAAACTGAAATGAATTCTAGGCGACTCCCCGGGAGGCAACAAGGGTTTTCTGAAATTGATTTCACCGTCCGTTCACCGGGAGCAGGACGCCCTGCCCCCGCACCTCGGTGACAGGCTCGCGACGACATCTCGACCGAGAGGCAGGAACCCCATGCGCATCGGCATCACCAGCCCGATCGTGACCGCGAACCCGGGAGCCCACAGCCCCTGGGAGGACCAGGCCGGCATCGCCGAGCTCACCACGATCGCGGAGGCCGCGGACCGCCTCGGCTTCCACCACCTCACCTGCAGCGAGCACGTCGCCGTGCCCACGGAGATCGCCGAGCAGCGCGGGGCGACGTACTGGGACCCGCTGGTCACGCTGAGCTACCTCGCCGCCCGGACGACGAGCATCCGGCTGGTCACCCAGGTGCTCGTGCTCGGCTACCACCACCCGCTCGAGATCGCGAAGCGCTACGGCACCCTCGACCTCGTCTCCGGCGGGCGCGTGGTGCTCGGCCTCGGCGTCGGGTCGCTCCAGGAGGAGTTCGAACTGCTGGGCGCGACCTTCGAGGGCCGCGGCGCCGTCGCCGACGACGCCCTCAAGGCCCTGCGTGCCAGCCTCGGCCGACGTACGCCCAGCTATCACGGCCCGCACTTCGACTTCGAGGGCCTGGTCATCGAGCCGCACGCGGTCCAGGAGCACCTGCCTCTGTGGATCGGCGGGCGTACGCCGCGCTCCCTGCGCCGCGCCCTGACCCTCGCCGACGGCTGGGTGCCGTTCGGCCTCGGCCTCGACGACCTCACCCGCATGCTCGCCGAGGCCGAGGTGCCCGAGGGCTTCCAGGTCTCGCTGAGCGCCGGGCGACCGCTCGACCCGATCGGCGACCCGGGACGCACCGGCGACAAGGTCGCCCGCGTGCTCGAGGCCGGCGCCACCGTGGTCAGCACCGCGATCGACGCCGAGTCGGCGGCGCACTACTGCGAGCAGCTCGAGGCGCTGGCGAAGATCGAGGAGGAGATCCGATGAACGCCCAGCCCGACCGGTTGGCAGCGCTCGAGGCACGCCTGCAGACTCTCGAGGACACGCAGGAGATCGCCGAGCTGATCGCCGGCTACGGTCCGCTGGTCGACAGCGGCTCCGCCGACGAGGTGGCTGCCCAGTGGACCGAGGACGGCGTCTACGACGTCGACGAGATCACCATGGTCGGCCGCGACCAGGTTCGGGCGATGGTGCACTCGTCGAACCACCAGGGCTGGATCGCCGGCGGTTGCGCCCACTTCCTCGGACCGGTCAAGGTCACCGTCGCCGGCGACGAGGCGGTCGCCGTCTGTCACTCGCTGATGATCGTCAACCGGGGCGGGTCCTTCGAGGAGTCCCCCGACTTCGTCGTACGCCGGGCCACGGCCCACCACTTCGAGCTGGTCCGCGGCACCGACGGCTGGCTGGTCGCCAGGCGGACCAGCCGGGTTCTCGACGGCCGCGCCGAGGCTCCCGAGCTGCTGCGCCTGGGCGCCCTGGGCCGGCCGGCATCGCGATGAGCGAGGACCGCACCCGGATCGTCGAGCAGCTCGCACACGTCGCCTCCGCCCTCGACCGTCGCGACTACGCCTTCCTCATGGCCACGTTCACCGAGGACGCCGTGGGCTACGGCAAGACCGGGCCCGACGCGATCGTCGCGCAGGTGCGTGCCCATCTCGGCGGGGTCGGGCCCACGCAGCACCTGCTCGGCAACCACCGGGTCACGGTCGACGGCGACGAGGCGCGCTCGCTCACCTACGCCCGGGTCCACCATGTCGGCGCCGGGCCGATGGAGGGCGAGTTCTTCGAGTGCCTGGGCGAGTACGACGACCGGTGGCGGCGTACGCCGGACGGCTGGAAGCTGCACCGTCGACGCTTCGACATGCAGATCATGCTCGGCGACTTCGCCGTCCTGCGACCCTGAGCCGAGCGGGTCGACCGGCTGCTCGACCCGGGGAGCCCCCACCTGCGTTGAGTGCACGATCCGTGTCGAGCACGAGACGTTTCTCGACACGGATCGTGCGCTCGGTGAACTCCAGTCAGGGGTTCGGGCGACTCAGCCCGTCCACACCTTGTCGAGCAGCTCATACCGGTGGTGTCGACGCCGCCGCGCACGTCCCGGCGGCGACCCCAGCAACGGGGGTGGCCTGGGCGGCCGGGCGGCCGGGCTCCCGGGCTCCCGGGCGCCCGG
>NZ_BCRJ01000110.1 GCF_001552535.1 Nocardioides jensenii JCM 1364 = NBRC 14755
GGGCTCCCGGGCGCCCGGGCTCCCCGACCGAGCCTCGACGAGCGCGGCTCAGGGCAGGCCGGCAGCGAGCCGCGGGGCGTCGATGACGGTGCCCAGCAGCGCGTTGGCCTCCGGGTCGTCGTGGTCCGAGCGGGCAAGCCAGGCGATCACCCTGCCCGATGCCTCGACCGGCGCCCCGGTGAAGCCGCGAGCCTCGATCTGGTCGGTGCCACCCCGCGCCCGTCCCGACTCCGTCACCACGAATCCCGGTTCCAGGTTGAACGCACGGATGCCCCGGTCGCGGAACTCCGCATTCACCGCACCCGCGATCCGGCCGAACCCGGCCTTCGCCGCGGCGTAGGCCAGACCCCAGCCGCCCTCACCGGGAGGACCCGGCGGATCGATCGTCGCCGACCCTGAGCACATGTTCGCGACGATGCCTCCGCCCGCGGCGACCATGGCCGGCAGCAGCGCCTGCACCAGCGCCACCTGCCGCACGAGGTTCGACTCCAGGCTGTCCAGGAGGTCCTCGGGGTCGAGCTCGAGGAAGCGCGCGTGCGGCACGTGGTGCACGGCGTTGTTCACCAGCACCGTCGGCGCGCCCCACTGCCCGAGCAGCGTGGCGACGGCGGTTTCCGGCCCGGCCGGATCCGCCAGGTCCATCCGCAGGGGCAGGGCCCGTACGCCGAGTGCCTCGATCGCCGCGGTCGTCGAGGACAGGCTGCCCGGCACGACATGGCGTATGCCGGCCTCTCGCGAGGTCCGACCCGGCACCGAGCCCTCACCCTCGTTGACGGTGCGAGCGGTGAAGGCGACGTCGTGGCCGTCACCGGCGAGAGCGAGCGCCGTGCTGCGACCGATGCCTCGACTGGCACCGGTCACCAGCGCGATCCTGCGTCGTCCGGTCATGGCCTCAGATCCGCTCGATGATCGCACCGGTGGCCTGGGCGCCTCCGGCACAGATGGCCACCAGGGCGATGGTCTCGTCGCGGGCCTCCAGCTCGTCGACGGCCGTCGCGATCAACCGGATGCCTGTGGATCCCACGGGATGGCCGAGCGCGATCGCACCGCCGTTGACGTTGAGGCGATCAGGATCAACGTCGTGCACCCGGGCGAACGACATGGGGACGGCTGCGAAGGCCTCGTTGACCTCGAAGAGGTCGATGTCACCGATCTTCATCCCGGTCCGCTCCAGCATGCGTTGAGCAGCCCGCACCGGACCGTCGAGCAGGAAGCTCGGCTCGGCACCGACCAGGACCTGGGAGAGCAGCCTGGCCCGGGGCCTGAGTCCGAGCGCGAGCGCCCGGTCCTCGTCCATCAGCAGTGCCGCGGTGGCTCCGTCGGAGATCTGGGAGGAGGTGCCCGCCGTGTGCAGCCCGCCTTCCAGGATCGGCCTGAGCCCGGCCAGCGCCTCGGCACTGGTCTCGCGCAGTCCTTCGTCACGGGTGAGGATCGAACCGTCGGGCAGGGTGACCGGGAGGATCTGGCGGTCCAGGACGCCGCCGTCCCACGCCGCCCGGGCACGCTGCTGGGAACGCAGTCCGAAGTCGTCGAGCTGTTCCCTGGTCAGGCCACGCCGCGCCGCTATCCGGTCGGCCGCCTCGAACTGCGCGGGCAGGTCGACCGTCCAGGAATCCGGGCGGGGGCGCCCGACGTCGCCCAGGTTCGACAGCAACGGCACCCGCGACATCGCCTCCACCCTACAGGCCATCCCGACGTCGATCAGCCCGGCCGCGATCTGTGCGGCGACCAGGTGCACCGACTGCTGCGCCGACCCGCACTGGGCGTCGAGGGTGGTGGCCCCCGTCTCCTCCGGGAGCCCCGCGTGCAGCCAGGCGAACCGGACCACGTTGCCCGACTGCTCACCCGCTTGGGTGACGCAGCCGCCGATCACCTCGGTGACCAGCGCCGGGTCGACACCGGCGCGTTCCAGCAGGGACGCCTGAGTCCGGGCCAGCAGGTCGACGGCGTGCACCCCTGACAGGGCACCTCCCCGCCGGCCGAACGGCGTCCGCGCGGCGTCGACGATGACTGGGTTGCCCATCTCGATCAGCCCATCCACGCCTTGTCGAGCAGCACCATGCTGTTCGTGGTGTCGACGATGCCGTGCACGTCCTTGTTCCACATCAGGAACTCACCGGTCGGACTGAAGATCAGCGCCGGCACCTGGTCGTTCCACTGGGTCTGGATCCGGCCCATGATCTCGCGCTGCTCGTCCTCGGTCTCGGCCGCCTGGAACTCGTCGAAGAGTGCGTCCAGCTCGGGGCCGGTGGGCATGCCGACGTTGAGGTTGCCCTCGCTGTGGAGCGTGGCGAACATCCGACCGTAGGGCCCGGCCTCGCGCCAGCTGATCCCCCACCCGGCGACGTCGTAGTTGCGGTCGACGGCGACCTTCTGGATCTGCTCCTGCACGTTGGAGACCAGGTCCAGCTCGACGGTGAACCCGACCGCCTCGAGGAACGCCTTGACGGTCAGCGCGGTCTCCTTCGAGGCCGCGTCGGAGGCGTCGAGATAGGTCACCTTGCCGTCGAAGCCGTCGGCCTTGGCCTGCTCGACCAGCTTCGTCGCGGCCTCGGGGTCATAGGGCAGCGGCTTCACGTCGGTGTGCCACACCGAGGAGTTCGGGAAGACCTCGTTGCTGGGCAGCCCGGCGCCGCCGTACGACCGGTCGGCGATCACCGTCGGGTCGATCGCCATGTGCATCGCCTGGCGCACGCGCGGGTCGCTGCCCGGGTGCCCGTCCTGTCCGTTGATCACGGCCACGCTGCCGAGCGAGACCATGTTGAGGAAGCCGCTCTGCTTGGCCTGCACGGCCTCGTCGACCAGGTCGGGCTCCCGCGTGAACGCGGCGTCGAGCTCGTCGGCCTTGAACGAGTCGTACGTCGCACTCGGGTCGTTGAGGAAGACGACCTTGATGCCGTCGAGGTTGGGGGCACCGTCCCAGTAGCCCTTGTTGGCCTTCAGCTCGATGCTCTCGGCCGGCTTGTGCGAGGCGAGGGTGAAGGCGCCGGCACCGACCGGCTTGAACTTCTCGCCCTCGCCGGCCGACTTGGCCACGATCATGCCCGGGCCCGTGGTGAGCATGTAGTCGAAGCTGGGCCACTTGGTGGTGAGCTCGAACTCGACCGTCAACGGGTCGGTCGCGGAGACCGACTTCACGTTGTCGCTCCACAGCATCGCCTCGTCCGCGCCGAGGCGCACGTAGCGCTCGATGCTGAACTTCACCGCTGCCGCGTCGAGCGTCGTGCCGTCGCTGAACTTCACGCCGTCACGCAGCTTGAGGGTCCAGGTCGTGTAGTCGTCGCTGTGCTCGAGGCTCTCGGCCAGCTGTGGCTGCACCGTGTTGTCGGCACTGTTCCAACGCATCAGCACGTCGTAGATCGCCGACATCTCGAGACCACCGGTCGATCCGGCCACGATCGTCTCGGCGGGGTCGAGCACGGCCGGTTCGGAGTAGGCGCCGAAGGTGAGCGTGCCGCCCGACTTCGGGTCGCCGGCGTCGGCGATGTTGACCAGGCCGGTCTGGTAGGTCGCGGCGTCGCCGTGCTTCTTCTCGGTGTCGTCGCCCGAGGCGCACGAGGTGAGCGCTGCCGCGGCGAGCACGAGCGCCAGCGCGCCGGACAGGCGGCGGTTGATGGTGGTCATCCGGGTGGAGTCCTTCCACGTCCAGGGGATCCGTGCGGCTCCCGATCCATGCAGCCAACCAAGCCGTCGGCGCCGGCATCGAGGTCACTCCCACCCAGCGAGAGCCGAGGCCGATACCCGGCGACAAGCCGACCAAGCAAGTGTTAGGTTCACATCCTCGGGAGGAACGGAGGGCGCCCATGAGCGTGCTGCAGATCGAACCGACACCCACACCACGACCGGGAGTCGCCGAACGGCTGACCTGGATCCTCGACAGCTTCGTCGACGGGCCCGAGGTGATGTTCCTCGAGGACATCACCGAAGCCACCGGCCTGCCCCGCTCGACCGCGTTCCGGCTGATCACCCAGCTCGTGGACCTCGGCTGGCTCGAGCACTCCGTCTGCGGCTACCGCCTCGGCCCGCGGGTCCTGGCCCTCAGCGCGCAGGCCCAGACCCACGCCACCCTCCGCTCGGCGGCCTCCGACACCCTCCACGACCTGCACGAGACCACCGGTGCGGTGGCCCACCTCGGCGTCCTCGAAGGCGGCCGGGTGCACTACCTCGACAAGATCGGCGGGGCACTGCGCAACAGCATCCCGGTCACCGGCGTCGGCAAGCGGATCGCCGCCGACCGCGGCGTCAGCGGTCGGGTGCTGCTGGCCGGCCTCTCACCCGAGCAGGTCGACGTCCTGCTCGCGCAGGAGAACCGCAGCCACCGGCTGCCGACGCTCCACCAGCAGCTCGATGCGGCCCGGCGTCGCCACGGCATCGTCCAGTCGCCCGCGCAGACCTGTCCGATGGGCATCAACGCGGTCGCGGCCCCGATCCTCTCGCCGGGAGGCGCCATCGGGGCGATCGGCGTGGCCAGTCGACGCCACCTGCGACTCGATGCGCTGGCGCCCCAGGTGGCCCGGGCCGCCCGACAGATCAGCCTGGCCATGTTCCCCGGCTGGACCGGCCGCCGCTGACCGCGCCCGGTCGGCGCACGCGGGTCGACGTACGCCGCTGCGCTGACCGCACGGCCCCGACCCGCACGGTCACCAGGTGATCTCGCGCCGATTCACCTTGCCGGTCGCATTGCGTGGCAGCGGCTCGGTGCCGATCTGCCACACCGTCGGCGTCTTGTACCTGGCCAGCCGCGGTGCCAGGTGCGCCCGCAGCGTCGACTCATCCACGCCACTGCCGGGTCGCACCACCACCGAGGCCGCCACTGCCTGCCCCATGTCGGGGTCAGGGACGCCGAGCACGATGCACTCGATCACGTCGGGCAGCAGCGCCAGCTGGTTCTCGACCTCGGCCGGGTAGACGTTCTCCGCGCCGCGCAGGATCAGGTCGGAGCGCCGGCTGGAGAGGCGCAGGTGGCCGTCGACCAGACAGCCCAGGTCGCCCGTCCTGAACCAGCCGTCGGGCGCCTCGGACGCGGCGGTGGCCTCGGGGTTGCGCCAGTAGCCCAGCATCATCTGAGGCCCGCGCAGGCACACCTCGCCCTCGACCCCGTCGGGCACCACGGCGTCTGCCGCGTCACGCACCTCGATCTGCAGGGTCACCACCGGGCTGCCCACCGATTCGGGGTCCACCTCGAGATCAGCGGCGGTGGCCAGGGTTGCGCCGGTCGACGACTCGGTCAGGCCGTACGTCGTCCCCAGTGCGGCACCAGCCACCGGCAGGGCCGCACGCAGCCGCTCCTTGAGCACCGGCGCGGACGGGGCACTGTTGACCGAGAGGGCACGCAACGAGGAGAGGTCGTACGCCGTCAGGTCGCACTCCAACAACCGGGTCAGCATGGTCGGAACCGCACCCCAGTTGGTGATTCTCTCCTTCTCGATCAGCCGCAGCACGGCGTCGATGTCGAAGCGACCCAGGTGAAGGACGGCGGTGTCGCCGACCGCGAGTCGCACGATCGCCAGGTTGTGCAACCCGGCGATGTGGAACAGCGGCGTGGCCAGCAGGTAGCGGCGGTGGCTCGGCGGGAAGCCGAGCTCGGTGGCGACCGCGTCGTTGAGCAGGTGGAACCAGACCGCGCAGAGCACGTTGCGGTGCGAGTGCGTGGCACCCTTCGACCGGCCGCTGGTGCCACTCGTGAACAGGATCACCGCGGGGTCGTCCTCGTCGACGTCGACCGCGGGCATCGCCGCTCCGCGGTGCCGCGACACCAGGGCGGGCAGGTCGGTCTCGAACCGGAGCACCCGCAACCCGTCGGGCACCAGGGCCGCGCGCGGGCCGTCGGCGAGGACAACCTTCGGCTCGGTGAGGTCGAGGCCGTGGGCGATCTCGTCGGCGACCCACATCGAGTTCACACCGACCGCCACGGCACCCAGCGCGACCGTGGCCCAGAAACCGACGATCCACTCGGTCGAGTTGGCGCCGCACAACGCGACCCGGTCGCCGGGCCGGACGTCGTACTCCTCACGCAGTGCGGTGGCCAGGGCCGCGACCGCCAGGTGGTGCTCGGCGAACGTCAACCGGCCCTCGGCGGTGACGAGGTAGTCAGCGTCGCCGAAGGCGGCCGAGGCATGCAGCAGCTCGGTCAGGCTGCGGTGCCGGTTGCGGAACACCTGCATCGGCACGCCGCGCACCGGCTCCTCGTGCAGCTCGAAGCGCTGACCTGGGCCGGTGAGCCGGGCCATTGCCTGCTCGCGGGGAGTCATCCGTACGTCCTTTGAGAAGTGGTGGGCTCACCGGACGGTGAGCTGGCCACCGTCGATGTTCCAGCACTGACCCGTCACCCACGCGGCCTGGTCGCTGGCCAGGAACACGGCGGCGTGGGCGATCTCGACCGGCTCGCCGACCCGACCCAACGGCAGGTTGGCCCGCACGTAGGTCTCCCAGGCGTCGGGCGCCCAGTCGTCGAGCCGGCTCGTGGCCGTGACGCCCGGGCAGAGTGCGTTGACCCGGATCCCGTGCTGGCCGAGCTCCTTGGCCGCGGTCGAGGTCAACGACTGCACGCCGGCCTTCGACGCCGAGTAGACGCCGGTGCCCGGACCCGACAGCTTGCCGCCGATCGAGGAGATGTTGAGGATGCTGCCACCGCCACCGCGTTCGACGAACGCACGCGCGAAGGCCTGGGTCATCAGGAACGTGCCGCGCAGGTTGATCCGGACCACCCGGTCGAAGTCGGCGACGTCGAGGTCGAGCAGCGGCCCACGGTCGCCACCCCGGGAGGCCGCGGCGTTGTTGACGAGTACGTCGACCCGGCCGAGCTCCGCGAGCGTGGCGGCCAGCAGGGCCTCGACGGCGTCGGGCTCGGAGACGTCACAGACGACGGGCAGGGCGCGGCGTCCGAGTGAGCGGATCTCGTCGACCACCGAGTCGATGTCGCGCCACCCCGCCTCCTGCTCGTCGGGCGGACGATGGGCCGGCGTACGCCCGGTGCCGGTGACCACCACGTCGCAGCCGGCGCGGGCCAGCTCGACCGCGATCTGGCGGCCGATCGAGCGCATCCGCCCGGCGCCGGTCACGACCGCGACCTTGCCGTCGAGGCCGGTCAGCTCATAGGTCATGCGCTCGCACCCGCGATCGTGATGAACAGCCCGGTCGCCTCGACGCACCGGACACCCTCGTGCTCGATCCAGCCCGTGGCGTGGATCTTCCGTCCGCTGCGCCCGGTGATCTCGGCGTGCAGGTCGAGCGGCACGTCCAGCGGCGTACGACTCAGGTAGCGCAGGTCGAGCGAGCCGGTCACGGACTCTTCGCCGGTGCCCTGGACGAGGCTGCCCAGCAGGCAGTCCATCAGGTGCGCGGAGAAGCCCCCGTGCAGGTGGTCAGGCGGGCCCTCCAGCAGCGCGTCGCCGATCAGCGTGGCCCGCGCGGTGTCCCCGTCGAAGTGGATCTCGAGCGGGATGCCGAACGGGTTCACCCCGTAGGTGCGCCACGGCTCACCCGCCTCACGCAGTCGCGCGGGCACCTCGAACGGCGTGCGGAGCACCCGGGTCCGGGCCTCGGCGCCGAGCCGGTCGGCCACACCCGCGATCTCCTTCGTCGCCGCGACGACGTCGTCGACCGGCAGGTCCGTGGTGGCCACGGCGAGCATCAGCGCCCGCGTCGCCTCCACCAGCTCCATGGTCGCGGCCCGGCGCTCGGGGTCTGTCACAGGGGTTGGCTCCAAGCTCTCACGGGCGGCGGGCACGGTCTCGCGGGTGGTGGACACGCACTGTTTCTAGTGGCCGGCGGTGAGGTGGCACCACTCCGCTCCCAGCCACCGGGAACAGGGACGCCGCTGGTCGGCACGGCGCCTACGTTCACCCCCATGAAGTACGCCGTGATCGCGCCCACCTCTGCCGGAACCACCGCCGATCCCACGTGGATGACCGCCTACGCGCAGCACGTCGAGGCCTGCGGCTTCGAGTCGCTGGTCGTCGTCGAGCACGCACTGGTGATGAGCCGCTACTCCAGCGTCTATCCCTACGACGCGTCCGGGAAGATGGAGCTCGCCGACGACCTCGACATCCCCGATCCGCTCGACCTGCTGGCGTTCCTGGCCGGTCGGACCACGACGCTGGGCCTGGCCACGGGCGTGCTGGTCCTTCCGAACCATCACCCCGTGGTGCTGGCCAAGCGACTGGCCACCCTCGACCGGCTCTCCGGCGGTCGACTGAGAATCTGCGTCGGGATGGGCTGGATGAAGGAGGAGATCGAGGCCTGTGGCGCCCCGTTCGATTCCCGTGGCCGCCGCGCGGACGAGCAGCTGCAGGTGCTCCGCGAGCTGTGGGCCGACGCATCACCCGACGGCGCGGACCACCACGGGGAGTTCTTCGACTTCGACGGCGCGATGTCCTACCCGAAGCCCGCCCAGCCCGGCGGCGTCCCTCTGCACATCGGCGGCCACAGCAAGGCCGCGGCGCGACGTGCCGGTCGGTACGGCGACGGCCTCCAGCCGTTGGGCGTGGTCGGCGAGGAGCTGGCCGCGCTGGTCAAGCTGATGAGGACCGAGGCCGAGCGGGCGGGTCGCGACCCCGCAGCCCTCGAGCTGTCACTGGGTCACCTCGTGACCAAGATCGACCAGGGCAGGGCCGATCGTCTCGCCGCCCAGGGCGCGGACCGGGTCGTGCTCGCAGCCTCGGACACCGCCGACCTCGACCGGGCGCGTGACGAGCTCTCCGCCTGCGCCGATCGACTGGGCCTGTCGTGACCGGGCCCGTCGTGAGTCGGCCCGCCGTGACCGGCCTCTCCACCAGTGACCGGGTGGCGCTGCGCGACCTCGTCCACCGCTACGCCGCCCACGTCGACGACCGGGAGCCCGCCCGCGTCGCGGCCCTCTTCACCGACGACGGGGTGCTGACCACCGCCGCACCACTCGCCTCGCTCGACCCGTGCGACGAGCACCGGGGCCACACCGCGATTCAGCAGGCGCTGTCCGGGCTCGAGGGTCTCGAGGCGACGTTCCACGCGGTCACCGGCGAGGTCTTCGACACTGGCGCCGACGACGACACCGCGACCGGTCGCGTCGCCTGCCTCGCGCACCACGTCAGCCGGCGGGACGACGTGCTGCACGACGTGACCTGGGCGATCACCTACCGCGACACCTACCGCCGCGACGGCTCGGCCTGGCTGATCGTCAGCCGGGCCGCGACCGTCACCTTCGTCGCGATCTCCCCCGTGAAGGCCGCCCGCAGCACCAGGAGCGACGCATGAGCCAGCAACGGGTCTCGGTCGTCACCGGCGGCGCACTCGGCATCGGGGGCGCCACCAGCCGCCGGCTCGCCGCCGACGGTGACGTGGTGATCCTCAACGACATCGACGGAGCGGCCGCCGAGACCGCGTGCGCCGAGATCGAGGCCGCCGGCGGCCGGGTCGTGCCGGTGGTCGGCGACGTCGTGGACGACGCCGTCATCGACCGGATCGTCGCGGCGGTGCGGGAGCAGGGACGGGTCGACGTGCTGGTCAACAACGTCGGCGACTTCCGGCCCGCTTCCAAGACCTTCCTGCACAGCACGCCCGACCAGTGGCAGCGCCTCTATGACCTGAACCTGCTGCACGTGCTGAAGCTGACCCATGCGCTTCTGCCGATCATGGTCGAGCAGGGGTCGGGCGCGATCGTGAACACCTCGACGGTCGAGGCGTTCCGGGGCATCCCGGGCCACGCCGCCTACTCGGCGTACAACGCCGGGGTCTCGGCGTTCACCAAGAGTCTGGCCGTCGAGGTCGGGCGTCACGGCGTGCGGGTGAACGCGATCGCCCCCGACCTCGCCGACACCCCGCAGACCTCGGCCTCGGCGATGCTGCGTGGCCGCGACCCCGACCTGGTCCGTCACTGGCTGCCGCTGGGGCGCTACGGCCACGTCGACGACTACGCCTCGGTGGTCGCCTTCCTGGCCTCGGACGAGGCCAGGTTCGTCACCGGCCACACCGTGCCGGTCGACGGTGGCACGCTCGCCGCGTCGGGCTGGTACGGCCGGGTCGACGGCAAGGGCTGGACCAACATGCCCGACCGCCCCTGACCCGGCGAACCTGCCCCGGGAAGCGACCCGGTCGGGTCTCCGGTCGAGGCCTGTGCGTCACTAGTTGGACGTCCTACTGATTACCGATTGGTAGCCGATAACGTCGGTGGGAACACAAACCTGAGGAGTGCGTTGTGCAGAAGGTCGGAGTAGTCGGTTGCGGTCTGATGGGGGCAGGCATCGCCGAGGTCTGTGCCCGTGCCGGGCTCGACGTGGTGGTCGCCGAATCGAGCCAGGCCGCCGCTGACGCGGGTCGCGCGCGGCTGGAGAAGTCGCTGCAGCGCGCCGAGGCCAAGGGCAAGATCGACTCGGCCGCCGACGTGCTCGGCCGCATCCGCGTGGTCACCGACCTCAACGACCTCGCCGACCGCGACCTCGTCGTCGAGGCAATCGTCGAGGACGAGGACGCCAAGACCGACCTGTTCCGCCAGCTCGACAAGATCGTCACCAACCCCGACGCGATCCTGGCCTCCAACACGTCCTCGATCCCGATCATGAAGCTCGGCGTGGTCACCGAGCGCCCGCAGAACGTGCTCGGCATCCACTTCTTCAACCCGGTGCCGGTGCTCAAGCTGGTCGAGCTGGTGCCCTCCATCGTCACCTCGCCCGAGGTCACCGAGCGCTCGCGCGCGTTCGTCCAGGACGTCCTCGGCAAGGAGGCCATCGACTGCCAGGACCGCGCGGGCTTCGTGGTCAATGCGCTGCTGATCCCGTTCATCCTCTCCGCGATCCGGATGATGGAGTCGGGCTTCGCCACCGCCGACGACATCGACCGCGGGCTCGTGCTCGGCGCCGCGCACCCGCAGGGGCCGCTCGCGCTGGCCGACCTGATCGGCCTCGACACCACCAAGGCCGTCGCCGAGTCGCTCTACGAGGAGTTCAAGGAGCCGCTGTACGCTGCCCCGCCGCTGCTCAACCGCATGGTCGACGCCGGGCTGCTGGGCCGCAAGACCGGCCGCGGCTTCTACACCTACAACTGAACGAGGGACCATGACAGACGAGAAGATCGTCCTGGTCGACGGCGCCCGCACGCCGGTCGGCAGCTTCGGCGGAGTGTTCAAGGACGTGCCCGGCTTCGAGCTCGGCGCGACCGCTGCCCGCGAGGCCCTGAGCCGCGCCGGCGTCGACGGTGCCGACATCGAAGAGGTGGTGATGGGCTGCATCGGCCAGGTCGGGCCCGACGCCTACAACGCCCGCCGGGTCGCGATAACGGCCGGCCTGCCGAAGAACGTGCCCGCCTACACCGTCAACCGGTTGTGCGGCTCGGGACTGCAGGCCATCTGGTCGGCCGCCATGGAGATGCGCTGGAACGGCCTCGGCCTCACCCTGGCCGGCGGCGACGAGTCCATGACCCGTATGCCGTTCTACGACTTCGGTGCCCGCAACGGCTACAAGCTCGGCAACCGGTCGCTGGTCGACGGCACCGTGATGATGCTGACCGACCCGTTCCACGACATCCACATGGGCGTCACCGCCGAGAACGTCGCCGCGAAGTACGCCGTCTCGCGCCAGGAGCAGGACGAGTTCGCCCTGCTCTCCCAGCAGCGCGCCGCCAGCGAGGCCGCCAAGGCCGCGTTCGCGGAGGAGATCACCCCGGTCGAGGTGGGTGGCCGCAAGCCGTTCACCGTCACCGAGGACCAGCACCCGAAGCCCGGCACCACCCTCGAGACCTTGGCCGGACTACGTCCCGCGTTCGCCAAGGACGGCACGGTCACGGCCGGCAACGCCTCCGGCATCAACGATGGCGGCGCGGCCGTCGTACTCGCCCGTGAGTCGGTGGCCGCCGAGCGCGGCCTGACCGGACTGGTCTCCATCGAGGCCGTCGCGACTGCGGCGATGGAGCCCGAGCTGATGGGCTACGCCCCCGTGCTCGCGTTGCAGAACCTCTTCGAGAAGACCGGCACGAAGCCCTCCGACATCGGCTCGATCGAGCTCAACGAGGCGTTCGCCTCGCAGGCCGTCGCGGTGATCCGCGACGCGAAGCTCGACCCCGAGCAGGTCAACCCGTACGGCGGCGCGATCGCGCTGGGCCACCCGGTCGGCGCGACCGGGGCGATCCTGTCGCTGCGGGTGGCCAAGGACCTTGTGCGCCGCGACCTCGAGCTGGGCATCGTGACCATGTGCATCGGTGGCGGCCAGGCCCTGGCTGCCCTGTTCCGGAGGATCTGACGTGACCGACCTTGTCTCCTACGCCGTCACCGACGGCGTGGCCCGCATCGAGCTCAACCGCCCCGAGGTCTCCAACGCGGTCGACCTGCCCACCGCCCATGCGCTGTCGGCGGCGATCAAGTCTGCGGCCGCTGATGATGACGTCCGCGCCGTCCTCGTGACCGGTGCCGGCAAGCGATTCTGTGCCGGTGGCGACGTCGCCTCGATGGTCGCCTCGGACGACCAGTCGGCGTACCTGCTCGAGCTCGCCGGCGCACTGGACGGCGCGCTGCAGGAGCTCACCGCGCTCGAGAAGCCCGTCATCGGCGCCGTCCAGGGTGCCGTCGCCGGGGCTGGTCTCGCGGTGATGCTCAGTTGCGACCTCGTGGTGGCCGAGCCGGGCACCAAGTTCGTGATCGCCTACCCCGGGGTCGGCCTGACCCCCGACTGCGGCGTCTCATGGCTGCTCCCCCGCGCGGTCGGTCAACAGCGCGCCCTCCACATGGCGCTGACCAACACCCCGATCACCGCCGACGTGGCACTCGACTGGGGCCTGGTCACCGAGGTCGCCGGCCCAGACCGTGCCCTCGAGCTGGCCACGACGCTGGCGGCCGGCCCCGTTTTCGCCCTGGGCCAGGCACGTCGGCTGATCCGCAACTCGTGGGAGTCCGATCGGGCTTCTGTCGGGCGCGACGAGGCGGTCACCATCGCCGAGGCCGTCGGCACCGACGACGCCCGCCGACTGCTGTCTGGCTTCGCCAAGCGCTGAGCTGCGGTCCGGCTACCGCTGCGGTCCGGCTACCGCTGCAGTCCGGCTACGACCGCGATCGGGCGGAGACGAGGAGCCCGGTGGTGCCGATGACGTTCTGGCGGTTGTTGGCCGAGATGGCGATCCCGGCGAATCCGACCGCCAGCAGCACGATCGTCCACGATGCGCCGAGGAAGGGGATCAGGGCACCCAGCGGCAGCGTGGCCACGTGTGCGACCAGAAGCATCGGTATCCACCGCGGCGTCGTCCGCGCGCGCAACAGGGCGAGGGCGAGCAGCAGTTCGCCGACGTAGAACGCGGCCACCCAGGCGAACAGGTAGCCACTGAGTCCCGGGTCGGCAACCACGTCATCGAGCGCCTCCGCACGCACGGCATCGCTCAGGGCCAGTGCACGGAAGAACGCCAGAAGCATGGCGTACCCGGCGGTGCCCAGGCAGCCGATCAGGAAGACCGCGACACCGAGCAGTCCGAGGGTCGAACCGCGGTTCGGGGTCAGGGTCAGCACGGCGGGCAACCCGAGCGTCATCCCCACGGCCGCGACGAAGAACAACACGGACACGGCGAGCCAGCGGAAGTCCTCCTGCTCGATCATGTGCAGCGAGTCCGCCGGGCTGTCACCCGCGGGCATCAGGGTCGCCCCGAGCCCCAGTGCCGTGACACCGGCCACCAACGAGGCCGCCGAAGCAGGCACCCAGTCGATCCGCATGCCCATACGGTAAGCCGTTGCGCTGCAGTGCGCACCCACATCCGCGTGCTGGTCAGATCCAGGTGGGCGGGCCAGATGGTGGCGCCGGGCTCAGAGGGAGTCGTGGGCCGCGAGGACGCCGGGCCGATCGCGCAGCATCGGCACCAGAACGGCCAGCCCGAGCATGGGAAGCACGGCCAGGACGACCAGGCTCCAGTCGATGCCGACGACGTCGCCCAACCCTCCGACGACGGCAGATCCGACGGAGCCTCCGACCAGGAACAACAGGGTGGCGACGCCCAGCGCGACACCACGTACGTCGACGTGGACGGCGTCGCCGACCGCCGCGCTGAGCGCGGGTTGGCCGAGACCGAACGAGACGGTCGCGAGCATGACGGCGAGCAGCAGCACCGGCGACCAGACCTGGTGGGCCCCGACAGCCGCCACCACCATCGCGACGGAGACCAGCACGCCGGAGACGGCCAGAGTCGCGGGGCCGCCGATCCGGGTCAGCAGCGGGCCCGCGAAGCGGGGTGTGGCCAGACCGACCGCCGCACTGGGCACCATCAGCAGCCCGACCTGCCACGGCTGCCAGCCATGGCCGACGAGCACCGCGGGGATGGCGATCAACAGCGCGAACCAGGCGGCGGGGATGGCCATCGCGGCCAGTGCGCTGCGCACCACGACAGGGTTCGTGATCACCGACATCGGCAGGAACCCGTGCGGTCGGTGGCGGACCCGGAGCGCCACTGCCGGCGTACCGAGGACGAGCAGGACGACGCCGGCGACCGCAACCGTCATTCCGGTCGACGGGGACTGCACCAGCAGCACCACGCCCGCGGCCGTGGCTGCGACGAGCACCGCGCCGATGATGTCGAGCCGCGCCCCGGTGCCCTCGTTGTGCAGCGCGTGCCACAGGAACGGGATCACCAGGAGTCCGAGGATCGGCAACGCCATCACCGCACGCCAGCCGAACTGGCTCTCCACGACACCGCCGATGAGCGGCCCGAGACAGCTCAGCGCGGCGGCGATCCCGGCCAGCCGGCCGAAGGCCAGGCCGCGGATCTCACCGTCGTACCGCGCACTCAGCACCGCAATGCCCAGCGTCGGAACGGCGGCCGCCCCCGCGCCCTGGAGGAGCCGGGCCACCAGCAGCACGTCGAAGCTCGGCGCCAGTGCCGAGACGATGGCACCACCGGTCATCAGGGCGACACCCACCAGCAACGGCAGGCGTACGCCGACCAGGTCGGCCACCCGTCCGTAGACGGCGGTCGTGACCGCGAGCATCAGTGCGTAGAGCGTGATCGTCCAGGCGCTCACGCCGACGCTGACACCGAGGTCGTCGGAGATCAGTGGCAGCGCGATCGCCGCGGAGGAGGAGCCCATGCCGGCGAGGCCGAAGAGCAGCCCGAGCAGCACGGACACTCGTCGTGCGTCTTTGGCCATCACAGTGCGCACAACACGGCACGGCCCTGGTCAATTCCTTGCCGGGCCCACGAACTCGGGACGCCGCGTCGCGAGTGGGTCGTACGCCGCGCCGGCCACGGACTGGTCGGAGTGGTCGGACTGGGTCGGACTGGTCGGACTCAGGAGACGAAGACGACCGAGTCCTCGACCGTGGCGCGGCTGGTCCGGAAGGCATTGACCGGGTGATCGGCGTCGGCGAAGCCGAGCGAGACCGCGCACACGACCAGGCGGTCCTCGGGCAGGTCGAGCACCTCGCGCACGGTCGGTGACTGCATGGCGACGGCCGCCTGCGGGATCGTCGCAACCCCCAGCTCATGGGCGGCGTTGAGCAGGTTGGCGACGTAGCCACCGCAGTCGATGGCCCCGTAGACACCCTGGTCGGCGTCGGTGGTGATGATCGCGACATGGGGAGCGTCGAAGAAGCTGAAGTTCTTCAGCATCTGGAGATCACGCGCCTCGCGGTCCTCCCTGGCGATGCCGAGGCTCTCGTAGAGCGCGTAGCCGGCCTCGCGGCGACGCTCCTGGTAGACGCCGACGTAGCCACCCGGCATCGGCAGGTCGGACCCACCCGATCCGGAGACCACCGACTCGACCAGACCCTTGGCCAGTCGCTCGCGCGCCTCGCCACTGACGAGGTGCACCTGCCACGGCTGGGTGTTGCACCACGACGCCGTTCGTTGGGCGAGCGCGAAGACCTGGCGCAGGGTCGCCTCCGGCACTTCCTGGGCGGTGAAGGCGCGGCAGCTCCAACGCTCTTCCAGAACACTGTGAAACTCCACCATCACTCCTGTTCGTTGGCGGGCTCGAACGTGCCACGTGCGAGTCCGGTTTGCTGGGACAGCTCAGACGGTGAGGGCGCCGACGACCAGCGAGGCGAGCTCGGTGTAGGCCTCGGAGTCGCTCATCTCCAGGCGCGCGAACAACTCACCGCGCTGGATCTCGAACATCGTCGCCGCCACCATCTCGGCAGCGAACGCCGCGTTGACCGCGCGGAACTGGCCGGCGGCGATGCCCTCCGCGATCAGGTCGCGGATCCGGTTGGCCGCGGCGATCGTGTTGGTGCGGTAGACCTCCGCGGCGGGTGCGAACGTGGCCAGGTCGTCCATGAAGTCCCGCGAGAGCGGGGCGAGGTAGTCGGCCACGGCAAGGAGGTACGCCGTGACGCGGTCTGCCGGTGCCTCGACCGCGGCCACCGACTCCTCCATGCGGGGAACCGAGTTGCGGAAGTACTGCTTGACCACCTCGACGACGAGCTCCGGCTTCGACGGAGCGAGCGCGTAGAGCGTCGTCTTCGAGCACCGCATGCGCGTGGCGATGTCGTCGAGGGTGAACTCCGAGAAGCCCTCGCTGGTCATCAGGTCGACGAGCCTGTCCAGCAGGTCGAGCTGGCGGGCGGTACGCCGACGGCCCGGGCCACGCGCCGCGCGGTCGGGACCGGTCGGCGTACCTGCGCTCATGACGGCGAGACCGTCTGCAGCTCGGCGGCCCGCTGCGCGCGCAGCTGGAAGCGCTGGATCTTGCCCGAGGGTGTCTTCGGGAGCTCGGCGACGACGTGCACCACACGCGGGTAGGCGTGTGCGGCCAGCTTGGTCTTGACCCGCTGCTTGAGCTCGTCGACCAGGTCCGCACCACCCGAGGCACCGGGGGCCATCACCACGAAGGCCTCGAGAACCTCGCCACGCAGCTCGTCCGGAACGCCGACCACGGCCGCCTCCTGGACCCGCGGGTCGCCGACCAGCACGCTCTCGACCTCGAACGGTCCGATTCGGTAGCCGGCCATGATGATCACGTCGTCGTCGCGTGAGGAGAAGTAGACGTAGCCGTCCTTGTCGACCGAGCCCGCGTCGCCGGTGTAGTACCACTGCCCGTCGGCACTGAACCGCTCGGCGGTCTTCTCGGGGGCGTCGACGTAGCCGGTGAACCACATCAGCGGACTGCCCTCGAGGTCGATGGCGACCCGGCCGAGCTCGCCGGGCTCGGCGGGCTCGTCGACGTCCTCCTTGAGCACGGCGGCCGCCCACCCGGGCATCGGCCGGCCCATCGAGCCGTGCCGCAGCTCGCCGGCCACGTCGTCCTGCCACCCGTTGACGATCGACATGCCGAGCTCGGTCTGGCCGTAGGTGTCGTGAATGGCCGCGCCGAGAACCTCGGCACCCCAGGCGACGACGTCGGGGTTGAGCGGCTCGCCGGCGCTGGAGATCCGGCGGAGCGCGAGCCCGGCCGGGGCTGGCGTCTCGGCGCTGCGCAGCGACCGGAAGACGGTCGGCGCGGCCGCCAGGTTGGTGACACCGAGCGACTGGATCACCTGCCAGGTGGTCTCCGGGGTGAACTTGGCCTGCAGCAGGATGTTGCGGCGTCCGGCGGCGAGCGGTCCGGCGATGCCGTAGTAGAGACCGTAGGCCCAGCCGGGGTCGGCGGCGTTCCAGTAGACGTCCTCGGCGGTGACGTCGAGGCCGTACTCCAGGTAGACCACGAACGTGGCCAGCGCCTTGACCGGGATCGGCACGCCCTTGGGGGTTCCGGTCGTGCCCGAGGTGAAGAGCCGCACGAACTCGGCGCTTCCGGCGACGACGACGCTCGGCGCGGCGGCCGGGTCGGCCTGGGCGAGGACGTCGGTCAGCGAGAGGTCGCCCGACGCGACCCGGTCGCCGGCCACGATGACCTGCCACGCCGGATCAGCGGGAAGGTCCTCGCCGGGGTTGAGCTTGGCGCGCTGGTCGGCGTCACAGACGATGAGCTTCGCGTCGCTCCCGTCCAGGCGCAGCGCGATCGCCGGGGTGGCGAAGGCGGTGAACAGCGGCACGTGCACGGCGCCGGCGCGCCAGATGCCGAGGATGACGGTGACCAGGTCGGCCGACTTGCCCATCAGCGTGGCCACCCGGTCACCCGGCTTCACACCCTGGTCGGCGAGGTGGGCGGCGAAGCGACGCGAGCTCTCGGCGAGGTCGCCGTACGTCAGGTCGAGCGTGGACAGGTCCGGCTGGACGACGGTGAACGCGACCGCGTCGGCCGGGTGCGTGTCACAGAGCACGTCGCCGAGATTCACCTCCGGCGCGTCGAAGATGTCCAGCAGTTGAGTCACGCGGGCGTCCGGCGTCATGAGTCCCTCTCGGTCCTGGGGTCTGGTGAGTCACTCCGTCGTGACAAGATCGTACTCATATTAGTACTCTAGACTCATCCACAGTATCAATATCTGAGCCAAGCCACAGGAGTGCCCATGCCCGCCAGCCGCGTCCTGCCCACCGAGGAAGCCGCCGACCTGCTCAAGCTGGTCCGCGACCTCGCCACCAAGGAGCTGCTGCCGCGCGCGGCCCAGGACGAGGCGACCGAGACTTTCCCGCGCGACGTCTTCACACTGCTCGGCCGCTCCGGCCTGCTCGGCCTGCCCTACTCCGAGGAGTACGGCGGCGGCGGCCAGCCCTACGAGGTCTACCTCCAGGTGCTCGAGGAGATCGCCTCGGTCTGGTCGAGCGTCGGCGTCGGCGTCTCGGTGCACGCCCTGTCGTGCTTCGGGCTCGTCGAGCACGGCACCGACGAGCAGAAGCGCGCGTGGCTGCCCGACATGCTCGGCGGCGAGCTGCTCGGCGCCTACTGCCTCAGCGAGGCGCACGCCGGCTCCGACCCGGCCGCGATGAAGACCACCGCGCGGCGTGACGGTGACTCCTACGTGTTGAACGGTGCGAAGGCGTGGACCACACACGGCGGCAACGCCGACTTCTACAAGGTGATGGCCCGTACGCCAGGTGATTCTGGGGACCGCAGCCGCAGTATTTCCTGCTTCCTCATCCCCGCCGACACGGCCGGCTTCACGGCTGATCCGCCCGAGAAGAAGATGGGCCTGACCGGCTCCTCGACGACCACGATGCGGCTGGACGACGTACGCATTCCCGCGGAGCGGCTGCTCGGCAACGAGGGCGACGGCCTCAAGATCGCGCTGGCCGGTCTCGACTCGGGTCGCCTCGGCATCGCTGCCGTGGCCACCGGCCTGGCCCAGGGGGCGCTCGACCAGGCGGTGGCCTACGCGAAGACCCGCGAGACCTTCGGCAAGAAGATCATCGACCACCAGGGCCTGGCGTTCGTGCTGGCCGACATGGAGGCCGCGATCCAGTCCGCCCGCGCGATGGTGCTGCACGCCGCCCGCCTCAAGGATCGGGGGCTGCCGTTCAGCCGCGAGGCGTCAATCGCGAAGATGGTCGCCACGGACAACGCCATGAAGGTCACCACCGACGCCGTCCAGGTGCTCGGCGGCTACGGCTACACCCGTGACTTCCCGGTCGAGCGCTACATGCGCGAGGCCAAGGTCATGCAGATCTTCGAAGGCACGAACCAGATCCAGCGCATGGTGATCAGCCGGGCGCTGGCCAAGGACAACAACGGAACCATCAAGGAGAGCAACTGATGCAGGTCGAGAACACCGCGGCGATCGTCACCGGCGGAGCGTCCGGACTGGGTGCGGCCACCGCCGCCGCCCTCGCAGGTCGTGGGGCGACCGTCTTCGCCTTCGATCTCCCCTCGGCGATCGAGAACGCGCCCGCCGTGGACGGCGTGCACTACGTCGGCGTCGACGTGACCGACCCGGCACAGGTCCAGGAGGCCGTCGACCAGGCTGCCGCCGACCCGACCGCTCCCCTGCGCATCGTGGTCAACTGCGCCGGCATCGGCCCCTCGGCCCGCATCCTGTCGAAGAAGGGCGTCCACAACCTCGCGCTCTACGCCAAGATCGTGCAGATCAACCTGATCGGCTCCTTCAACGTGCTGGCCCTGGCCGCCGAGAAGATCGCCGCCACCGAACCGCTCGAGCACGACCAGCGCGGCGTGGTCATCAACACCGCCTCCGTCGCCGCGTTCGAGGGGCAGATCGGCCAGGCGGCGTACGCCTCCTCCAAGGGCGGCATCGTCGGCCTCAACCTGCCGGCCGCGCGCGACCTGGCCCAGCACGGCATCCGGGTCAACACGATCGCCCCCGGCATCGTCGAGACGCCCATGCTGGCCACCGTCTCCGAGGAGTTCCGGGCCGGCCTCGCTGCCGGCGTACCCAACCCGGCGCGCCTGGGCAAGCCGTCCGAGTACGCCGACCTGGCGCTGTTCCTGATCAGCCACGACTACATCAACGGCGAGGTCGTCCGCATGGACGGCGCCCTGCGCATGGCGCCCCGCTGACGCTGGCGGCCCAGCCACGCGCTCTTGGCCGTCCTCCCTCCGGCCGGCAGGTTGGGGGGAGGGCGGCCCGTCCTCCCTCCGGCCGGCAGGTTGGTGGGAGGGCGGCCCGTCCTCCCTCCGGCTGGCAGGTTGGGGGGAGGGCGGCACGCGGACCGCTCGACAGGTAACTGCCGCGATCAGAGCACGTGCTCGCGCTCAGCAGCGCCGGACCGAGACCGACTTACCTGTCGCACGGTCCGGTCAGCCCGCCTGCAGGCGTCCACGACGTACGCCGACCGCCCGCGTCAGCTCGGCCTGCACCCAGCCCGGCTTGAGTACGACGTCCTCCCAGACGAAGCGCAGCACCATCCAGTCGCCGATCACCAGTTCGGTGTAGCGCCGGGTGTCGGAGCGGAACATCGTCTTGTTGCCGTGCCAGGTGTACGACTCCGCCTCGATCACGATGCGCAGGGCGGTGTCCGCGAGGTCGACCCGGTGCCGCCCGATCTGAACCTGCGGCACCACCGTCAACCCGTCCACCTGCGTGGCGGTGTGGCGAAGACACGTCTCGAACGCATTGGCAGACCGACCGTCCCCACGCCGGATCAGTCGGCCGACCCGGGGCGCAACCTGACGTGACGACCTCTCCGACGCGGCCAGCAGCTGCTCGGGCGACACACCGCGCCGCAACGCGGCATCGACGACGCAGAGCGCGTCCATCTCGGGCAGGTCACGACAGCAGTCGACAACGGTCTGGGCGAGCGTGGTCACCCGGCCACGGGCTCCCGGCGCCGCGGGCAACGTCTCGGCGAGTACTCCCTCCGCTGGGAGATCGCGCCACTTCAGATCCACACCTTCGCGGCGTTCTCGTGCCACCTTGCGCTTGTTGGGCACGGTCACCACCGGCATGACCACCTCCCCGGGCACCAGCTTGAGACTGAGGTCCCAGAACTGGGCGGCACTGCGCCCGGACACCACTCCGTCGAGCCGGTGCGCCTCACGCCACGCGGCCTCCAGCCCGGGAACGGCGTACTTGCCCGGTCCGACGGTCACGATGCGTCCCTCGCGCACCGCCTCTGCCAGCTGACGCTTGCGGCAGCACTGCCGCAGGACGCGCGCGTCGGCGAAGCCTCCGAGCTGTTGCAGTGCGTAGAGCGGATCCATCGACTCAGTCTCGGGTCATCGCCGGGATCGCGCGAACGGTTCTCCACAGGGCGGCGACTCGTTGCCCGCCGAGGCGGGGACCACAGGACAGGTGAGTGGCCCCCGCCTGCGGTCGACTGAGCGAGAGCAGTGGCTGCCTCGCACACACTTACCTGTCGCCCGGTCCGCGACTGCGGCACACGGCGAGCCCAGGTCAGTGGGCGATGAAGAGGATCTGCTCGCGGTCGTAGGTCATCCCGGGGTGCTCGGAGGCCAGGTGCGCCTGGGTCTTCTCGACCAGGTCGTCCTCGTCGGTGCCGCGGATGTGCTCGCCACAGGGGCAGTGCAGTTGCGTCTTCATGGCGCCCAGCCTACGACCATGGCGCACCGGAGTGCGGACCATCGAGTCCATCCGATGTCTCGCGTGCAGTGGCGGCCCCTGACGTGCCTGTTCCTTGACCGGGCCTCAGTCTCGGGATAACTTGCGTCAACCCACAGAGGTCGTGACTCTCACGGACTCCTGGCAGGGTCGCAAATGATTCGGGGGAATCCATGTCTCGTCATCTCGCAGCGCTCATCGGCGCACTCCTACTCGGTCTGGTCGCCACGACGTCTTCGGTTCCGGCACAGGCAGGACCCCCTGTCGCCACCACGAGCGCAAGCGCGCCGGTGAGTCTGCACACCGCAGCACCCGCCGCGGCTCGGCGCCAGGCTCTCGGCAGGTATCACTGTGGCGCCTGGCGGGTCTGGAAGCTCGCGCCATGGGCCGACAAGATTGGCTACGGGCGAACCTGTGCACGCCTCAAGACGATGAACCGGAGGACCCAGGTGGACTACCGGAACGAGGCATTCAACAAGTTCCGCCGCCAGAGCATCAACTACACCTGCTCGTCCTCCCGGACCTCGACGCTGACGTTCACGGTCAGTGCCTCGGTCGAGGCAGAGGCAGGAGTCATCTTCGCCAAGGCGAAGGTGACCGCGGGCGTGAGCTTCGCGAAGTCTGTCTCCACCACTGACGCCGCTGCAGGCTCGTTCAAGCTCAGGCCGCGACGCTGGGCGCACTGCACCAGGGGCATCACCCGCTACGACATCACCGGCAATGTGAGGACGCAGTTCAAGAAGACCCGCCACGGGCAGATCAGCTGGTGGAGGGGAACGTATGAGAACTTCTCGGGCAAGGTTCCCTCCCACGACTTCTTCACCTACGGACCAGGACGGCTCCGCGGCTGATCGTGATCCGGTGACCCTGCGGGCCGCACCAGATCAGTTCGGCCCGCATCGTCATCAGTGCAGCAGCGCAGAGAGCCGGCGGTTCATCTCGGCGATCGCGGCGTCGGCTGCGGGCGAGAAGGCGGCCATGTCGACGAACCCGTGGATCAGGCCGGCGCAGGTCACCGAGTCGACGGGTACGCCAGCCGCGGTCAACGCCGCGGCGTAGGCCAGGCCTTCGTCGCGCAACGGGTCGAACTCGGCGGTGACCACGATCGCCGGCGGCAGGTCGGGTCGTACGCCGTGCAGGGGCGAGAGTCGGGCGTCGTCGATGGCGACCTCGGACTGCACGTAGTGGCCGGCGAACCACTCCATCAGCGGCGTCTCGAGGAAGTAGCCGGTGCCGTTCTCCTCCCGCGAGGCATAGGTGCCGAACACGTCGACCGCCGGATAGATCAACAGCTGGGCGCCGGCTCCGGGGATCGTCTGGGCCACGATCGCCGCCAGGTTGCCGCCCGCGCTGTCGCCGGCGACCGCCCAGACCGGCGAGCCGCCGTAGGCGTCGAGGTTCTGCGCGATCGCGTGCGCGGCGGTCAGCGCATCGATCACTGCGGCCGGGAACGGCGCCTCCGGACTCAGGCGGTAGTCCACCGACACCACGACTGAGGAGGTGTCGCGGCACAGCCGGCGGCAGGCGTTGTCGTGGGTCTCGAGGTCACCGACCACCCAGCCTCCGCCGTGCAGGAACACGATCGTCGGCACCGGGCCCTCGATGGAAGGGCGGTAGACCCGGACCGGCACGTCGCCCGCGCTGGCGTCCACGACCGAGGCCACCTCGACGAGACCGGCCTGGGCCGTGGCGATCTGGGCCAGCGAGGCGAACGCCTTGCGCGCATCGTCCGGCGACGACTCATGCATCGGCGCGTTGCCGGCGGAGGCGATGAAGTCGAGCAGCTCGGCGATACCTGGGTCCAAGGGCATGCAGCGACGATATCGGCGTGACCGGCCGAACCGCGGCAGCGCGCACCCCGGGTGGGTCGAGTGGCTCAGCGACGCAGGAACAACCTGACCCCCCGCACCAGTCCCGCGGCGTACGACGACCGCCCGCGAGGCGTTGTCATCCGACGGGCGTCGACCGCCGAGCGCATGTTGCCCAGCTCGACCATCACCGTGGCCATGTCGGAGAGGTTGAGCGTGCCGAGGTCGTGGCGGAAGTCGAGCCCGTCGCCGCCGGCGATGTAGTCGGCGACCGGGATCCGCCGCTGGCGCAACCCGGCCCGGACCGCGAGCGCGAGACGCCGTGAACGGGCGTAGGTGTCGCGGGTGGGAGAGGCGTCGGTCTGGCTGATCACGTGGAAGCCGCGGCCTCCCGAGAGCGATCCGTCACCGTGCAGGCTGAGCTTCAGGTCGGCGTGCAGGGCGTTGCCTCGCTTGCCGCGGACGTCGACGCACGGCCCCCACCTGTCGACACTGTTGGACGCACGGGTCAGCACCACGCGCGCCCCGAGTGACTGGAGCCGGGCGCGCAGCACGCGGGCGACCTGCCAGGTGAAGGTCGCCTCCGGGTAGCCGCCGTTGGTCGCGGTGCCGGTCGTGTTGCACGGCTTGAGGAAGCCGCCGGCGGGCACCAGCCGGTTGATCTGGCTGGGGAATCGCGCGTTCCCGAGCTGGTGGCCGGGGTCGATCACGATGACCTTGCCGGCCAGCGGCTCGGCCGCCGGGGCCCGGGACTCCACGACCGCCGGACGCGTCGGCGCCTCGACCGGCGCCAACGGCAGCAGTGCGCCCGCACACG
>NZ_BCRJ01000111.1 GCF_001552535.1 Nocardioides jensenii JCM 1364 = NBRC 14755
CGGCGCCGGAGCGGGCGGTACGACGGCCGCGACCGCCGGCGGCATCGGTGCCGCCAAGCTGGCCGCGATCGGTGTCGCCTCGGTGGTGGCGGTCTCCACGGCCGGCGGCGTCTACCTCGCCACCAACGACAAGGAGCAGAGCGCCGAGCAACCGGCCGCGGCGATCGCCCGCGCCGACGTGTTCGCCTACACCACCGAGGCGGGTGTGACGGTGATGAAGGACGGCACGCGGGTCACCACGATCGCGACCGCGAAGACCGAGGCCTGGCAACCGCCGGACGTCGCCTGGAGCGAGGACGGCGGCCACGTGGCCCTCGTCGACGGCCAGCGCCTCACCGTGGTCGACCTCGACACCGGCACCACGAAGGACACCGCCTGCTCCGGATGTGCCTCCGTGGCGGTGTCCGGCGACCGGATCGTCACCATCGAGGGCGCCGACGACTTCTCCACCCCGGCGGTGATGACGAGCCGGCCGATCACGGACCTGGCCGCCTCGACACCCTTCGCCAAGGGCACACCACCCGAGGTCCGGTGGGGCAGCGTGAGCATGGCCGGTTCCCTGCTGATCGCCACGGGCAACAACGAGGAGGAGTCCGGCGCCCACGGCGCCTCCGACGTCTACGTCGTGGCGGCCGACGGCACCCTGACCCGCATGGGCGATCACTCCTACCTGAACTATGCGGGCAAGGTCGCCTGGGCACCGCGGTCGTCGTACGGCGAGGCGCAGGCGGCCCTGGTGATGTACGGCAGTGGTGGGGCCTGCCTGACCGGCGCCTACCTGATGCGCCTGGACCCGCAGAAGCCGGGCGAGCTCGTCGAGACGAACGTCGACACGATGTTCCCCGAGCCCGCGAGCGGGGACTACCTCGAGAGCGTGAACGACCTGTGGTTCGGCTCCGACGGACTGCTCCGTGCCAGTGCCCACCGGGTCAACTGCGACTTCGAGACCGGGATCGGCCCCGGCATCCCGATCCAGCAGTGGCGGCTGGAGGGCGAGACCTGGGTGCTCGACGACACCCGGGCCGTGCTCGGCGCCCGAGACCTGCCCTCGGGTGCGCGCGTCGAGCTGATCGCCGACGACCCCAGCGGCCTCTCCGACGGCTCCGACGCCAATGTCGCGCCACGGGGCACCCTGACCCTGGTCGACGGCGACCGGCACGACGAGCTCGCCACCGGCGTCGCCGCGGTCTCCGCGCCGCCTCCGGTGGTCAGCGACGACGCCCCGCCGTCCCCGTCATCGTTCGGCGAGCCGGTCGAGTTCGACGGCACCGGCGTCGCGCCCGCGACGGACACACTTCCGGACGACCTCGAGGAGTTCCTGGCAGGCGAGGCCAAGGCCCTCTACACCGAGCACGGCGACGAGTCGATCGACTACTGCACGTCCACCCATGGGTGGATCCGGATCGACGCCCATGCCGACGGCTACGCACGAGGCATCCAGCAGGCCTGCACGCTCGATGCCTTCGCGACTCTCTGGTACGACGACGACGGCACGTGGAAGCTGGCGGCCGACGGCGGCTACCAGGAGGGCTGGAGCTGCGCCGACCTCGAGGCCGCCGAGGTGCCCGCGTCGGTGCTGGGCGAGGCGCCCACCTGCAACGACGAGTCGGGCGCCTCGGTCCCCTACACGCACTCCTGAGCGGGTCAGCCGGCGGTCAGGACCAGACCGTCGCCGCCGACGGACACGGTCACCGAGCCGCCGTCGGCGACCTGGCCACCGATCAGCAACCGGGCCAGCGGGTCGCCGATGGTGGTCTGGATCAGCCGCCGCAGTGGCCGGGCGCCGTACGCCGGGTCGTAGCCCTGGTCGGCCAACCAGGTCTTCGCCTCGTCGGTGACCGTGATGGTGATCCGGCGTACCGCGAGCCGCTTCTCGAGCAGCGCGAGCTGCAGGTCGACGATGTGGGTCAGCGCCTCCTTGGTGAGCGCGTCGAACATGACCACCTCATCGAGCCGGTTGAGGAACTCCGGTTTGAAGTGGCCGCGTACGACGCCCATCACCGACTCGTGCTTGGTCTCCGGGGACAGTGACGGGTCGACCAGGAAGTTCGAGCCGAGGTTGCTGGTCAGGATCAGCAGCGTGTTGCGGAAGTCGACGGTGCGGCCCTGCCCGTCGGTGAGGCGCCCGTCGTCGAGCACCTGCAGCAGGATGTCGAAGACCTCCGGGTGCGCCTTCTCCACCTCGTCGAGGAGCACGACGGAGTAGGGCCGACGCCGCACCGCCTCGGTGAGCTGGCCACCCTCGTCGTACCCGACGTAGCCGGGCGGGGCACCGACCAGGCGCGAGACCGAGTGCTTCTCGGCGTACTCGCTCATGTCGATGCGCACCATGGCGCGCTCGTCGTCGAAGAGGAAGTCGGCCAGCGACTTGGCCAGCTCGGTCTTGCCGGTGCCGGTGGGGCCGAGGAACAGGAACGACCCGGTGGGCCGGTTGGGGTCGGAGACGCCGGCGCGGGAACGGCGTACGGCGTCACTCACGGCGTTGACCGCGGCCTCCTGGCCGATCAGGCGCTGGCCGATCTCGGCCTCCATCTCGAGCAGCCGCGAGGTCTCGCCCTGGAGCATCTTGCCGGTGGGGATGCCGGTCCACGCCTCGACGACGTCGGCGATCTGCTCGGCGCCGACCTCCTCGCCCACGAGCGGCTCGACCTCGGCGGTCTCGGCCGCCTCGTCGGACTCGGCCGTGCGGATCTGCTGCTCCAGCGCGGGAATCCGGCCGTAGAGGATCTCGCTGGCCTTGTCGAGGTCGCCCTCGCGCTGGAGCTTCTCGGCCTCGCTGCGCAGTTGGTCGAGCTGGCGACGCAGCTCGCCCTCACCCTCGCGTGAGGTCTTCTCGCGCTCCCACCTGGCCTCGAGCCCGCGGAGCTGCTCCTGCGAGTCGGCGAGGTCGGCGCGCAGCTTCTCCAGCCGGTCGACGCTGGCCGGGTCGGTCTCCTTCTCGAGGGCGAACTGCTCCATCTTGAGCCGGTCGACCGACCGTCGCAGCTGGTCGATCTCCTCGGGTGAGGACTCGATCTCCATGCGCAGCCGGGAGCTGGCCTCGTCGATCAGGTCGATCGCCTTGTCGGGCAGCTGGCGCCCGGTGATGTAGCGGTCACTCAGCGTGGCGGCGGCGACCAGGGCGGCGTCGGTGATGCGGACGCCGTGGTGGGCCTCGTACTTCTCCTGGATGCCGCGCAGGATCTGGATGGTGTCCTCGACCGACGGCTCCCCGACGAAGACCTGCTGGAAGCGGCGCTCGAGGGCCGGGTCCTTCTCGATGTTCTCGCGGTACTCGTCGAGCGTGGTGGCGCCGATCATGTGCAGCTCGCCGCGGGCCAGCATCGGCTTGAGCATGTTGCCGGCGTCCATCGACCCGTCGCCGGTTCCGCCCGCGCCGACGACGGTGTGCAGCTCGTCGATGAACGTGACCACCTGGCCACCGGCGTCCTTGATCTCCTCGAGCACGGCCTTGAGGCGCTCCTCGAACTCGCCGCGGTACTTGGCGCCGGCCACCATCGCGGCCAGGTCGAGGCTGAGCACCCGCCGACCCTTGAGCGAGTCGGGCACGTCACCGGCGACCACGCGCTGGGCCAGGCCCTCGACGACGGCGGTCTTGCCGACGCCGGGCTCGCCGATCAGGACGGGGTTGTTCTTGGTGCGCCGCGAGAGCACCTGGATCACCCGGCGGATCTCGGCGTCGCGGCCGATCACCGGGTCCATCTTGCCGTCGCGGGCGTCGGCGGTGAGGTCGACGGAGTACTTCTCCAGCGACTCGTACGTCGACTCGGCGTCCTGGCTGGTCACCCGACGGTTGCCGCGCACGGCGGTCAGCCCCTCACGCAGTCCGTCCTCGCTGAGTCCGGCGTCGGTGAGCAGGGTGCGGGCCTGGCTCTCGACGGTGGCCAGGCTGATCAGCAGGTGCTCGGTGGCGACGAAGTCGTCCTTCATCGAGGACGCCAGGTCGATCGCCCCGGCCAGCACTCGCGTCAGCGCCGCGGAGGCACCGGGCTGTTGCACGGTGGCGCCGCTGGCGGCCGGCAGCGCGGCCATCGCCTGCTCGGCCTTCGCGGTCAGTGCCCCGACGTCGGCTCCGGCCTTGGTGACCAAGTTGCGCGCGGTGCCCTCCTGGTCGCGCAGCAGCGCGACGAGGAGGTGCAGCGGGTCGGTCTGGGAGTTGCCGGCCGTGGTGGCCGCCAGCTGGGCAGCCTCGATCGCGGCGCGGCTGCGGGTGGTGAACTTCTCGGCACCGAACGAACTCATAGGACGAGGTCCCCCTTGGGGCGTGGACGTGGACGGCACCCAGTGTGTCCGTCATTGATCTCAACGCACCAGAAGTTGAGTCTGTTCCACTCAACTTTGGCAATTTCCCTGCGGCCGGTGCGGCCTGCCTGGGGCTACTCCAGGTCGTTCGGCGCCTGGTGCACGGGCAGGTCCTCGGTGGGCGTCTCGTCCTCCAGCAGGCAGGTGCGGCAGAAGTCCTCGCCGAACGGGGTCAGGTGGATGCTGCGGCGGACCAGCTTGGCCGAGCGCACCGAGTGCATCGCGGCCAGAACGTCGGGCTGCGCCTCCACGACCTGGTAGTCGAGCGGGTCCTTCAGCTGTTCCTTGGAGAACCACACGAGCCCGAGCCGGAACAGGTTGTTGAGGTAGGACGGCACCTGGTCGACGTAGCGGGTGCCGGCGCGCGGGCCGATCATGTTCAGACCCGGCGCGATCAGCGTCGAGCTGACCATGCCCACGGCACCACCGGTGCGCACGTCGACCATCGGCTGCGGGCCGCTGCGCAGGAGCAGCATCAGGATGCGGCCCTCGTCGGGAGCCAGCTCGGTCAGGATCCGGGCGTACGCCGGGTGGCCGGTCTCGTTGCTCCACACGTCACGGGAGCGTTCGAGCAGCTTGGCGCCCTGTTCGCGCAGCGAGCTGCGCAGGTCGGTGCTCTCGATCTCGCGGTCCCGCCCGTTGTGCGGCACGACCGCCTTGCGGTCCGTCGTACCGCCCAGGGAGGCGGCGACCTGCTGGATCGCCTGGGGCACGGATTCGCCGGAGCTGACTGCCTTGGCGATGTCGGCGACGATGCCCGAGGCCGCGGCAGCGCCCTGGGCCAGCTCGACCGCGGTGTGCGGGTCGGTGGCCGCCTTCAGCACCCGACGGCCGGTACGGATGCCGGCCACGACGCTCCACTCGGCGGTGCGCACCCACGACGACGCGGCGATCCGGATCAGCCCGGGAATCGCGTCGAGCGCCGGCGACTGCTCGTGGTCGGCCCGCTCGAGGCCCTTGTCGTCGGTCATCCTCCACCTACTCCGAAGATCGCGAGGTGGATGAACCCACCCGCCAGTCCCATGATCGCGCCGTGTGCGTAGAGCATCCACTCGTCTTCCTTGATGGCCGAGCGCATCATCTCGACGAAGTCGTCGGGGTGCAGCTCCTTGGTGCGCTGCGAGACCAGGGACCGGATCTTGTCGGACTGCTGCCTGCTGAACTCCGGGTCCTTGAACGGCGTCAGCGTACGCCCGACCGCTTCCTTGGCGAACGACTCCCGGATCCGCCGGTAGTTGCCGCGCCCGATGACCACCTTGGCCGCGCCGAGGGTCGGTCCGGCGGCGCGGTCGATGGCCGGGCCGAGGGCCACCGCGAGCATCTGCCGGGTCCGGTCGCCACGAGGACCGTCGAGCAGGAAGTCCCCGATGCGCTCGAGGGTGATCACGTCGTCGGCGATGATCTTGGCGTAGACCTCGGCGGCCTCGTTCTGGCGGCGCAGGAAGAGTCCCTGGAACGTGATGCCGAACTTCCTGGTCGGCATGGTCGGCTCGAAGATCAGCCACATGCCGAGGGCGTTGGTGATCCAGCCGACCCCGATCCCGAGCACCGGGAGCAGCCACCACTGGTGGAACCAGTGGTCGGCGAACGCGACCGGGATGCCGAGCAGGAAGCCGAACAGCAACCCGAAGGTCACCATCATGTTCAGCTCCTTCTGCCCGACGTCCTTGAAGACGCGTACGACGAGCTCGGGGTGCGTGCGGAAGTGGTCGATGACCATGATCTTCGGGTCCAGCAGCTGGTCGATGTGCGTACCGATCTCATCAGTCACGGTCTTCACGACGGCCGGCAGCTGTGCCTGGACCCGGGCGATGACCGCCTTCTTCGCCGCGTTGGGCAGGTCGCGCCACAGGGCCGGGTGGCTCTCACGCATGACCTCGTCCACCAGCGAGGGGATCTCGGGGCTGAAGATCTTCACGATGTGCTCGGCGATCTGGTCCGGCTCGAGCTGTTGGTAGAACTCGCCCGGTGTGCCGAGCTTGGCGATCGCCTTGTCGACCGCGATGCTGCCCATCTTGGCGGCCCGGGCCGGCACGATGCCCTGCCAGCCGACCCCGCCCTGCAGGATGCCGGGGACCTCCTGGAGCTTGCGGGGCGCCAGGCGCGCCAGCTCGGCCATGCCGGGGATCTTGAAGCCGTGGAAGTGGATCGGGTAGAAGAGCATGATCAGACCGGTCCAGTTGATCAGCCAGCCGATGACGGCCGTGAAGAGCGGGATCGAGACGAGCGCGACCCACTCCATGGGCTCGTCGACGTCTTGGAAGAACCAGTCGACGTGGCTGAAGTAGTCACCCAGTGCGTCCAGCGAAGTCCTCACGCCCTTCTGCATCCACCCGATCCCGACGAGCGAGCCTATCGCCTGCACCAGGTGTCACACGGGTGTTTCACATGGCGGTTCGCTCACGGCTCCGCGGTGATTCCCCGGGCGATCGCTGCGGCCGCGAAGGTGATCAGCTCGGTGGCGTCGAGGTCCTCCTCCCAGTGGTTGACGAGGGCGTCGGAGACACCGACCAGCCCTGAGACCACGAACCTGAGCATGGCCGGGTCCTGGCGGAGCGTCCGTCCCTCACCGTCGGCCGCCTCGACGATCGCTCGGCGCAGTTCGGTGAGGTAGCGCTCGGAGCTCGTCCGCAGTCGTTGCACCGAGGCGCGCTCGTCCCGTTCACCGATCCCGGTGGTGTCGCGCCAGGCCGCGGTCATCCGGAGCACCCGCTTCCACTGGCGGGCCGACTCGGGGATGACCGTCTCGATCAGGGCGGCGACTCCCTCGCCGCGCGGCAGCGCGGCCACGAAGTCGGCCGACGCGGCCTGGCTCTCGTCGAGCAGAGAGATGAAGATGTCCTGCTTGTCCGCGAAGTACTGATAGATCAGCCCGGTGCTGGTGCCGGCCCGTTGCGCGACTCGGCGAATCGTCAGCGCCGCATAGCCGCCCTCGTCCAGGAGAGCCGCGGCCGCGTCGAGCGTCCCACGGCGCCGGGCCTCCGCATCACCATGGACCGATGTGCCCCGGGTCTCGTTCACCGGGACACCCTAGCCACTGCACGGCGCAAATGAACAATGTTCATTTCATGCCCAGCGGCACCCGGACCGGGTCGCCCCCTGGCCCAGGTCGACACCACGAGCAGGTCGTCGAGCTCCTCCGTCGCGGCGTCATCGCCTGAACCTCCAGCAAAGGACCGACTCATGCCCACCAGAGACCAGATCTGCGCTGCCCTGGCGTCGTACGTCGAACACCACACGAACCACGACGTCGACCGACTGGTCGCGATGTTCGCCGACGACGCCGTGCTGCACGAGCCGCTCGGCGTCCGGACCTATCGAGGCGCCGCCGAGATCCGGGCGTTCGCCACCCAGAACGCACTCGTCGACTACTCGGTCAGCCTGCTCTCGCCGATCACGGTGAGCGGACGGTACGCCGGTGTGCAGCTGCGGGTGCACCGCGACGGCATCCCCGACTTCGCCACCACTGACCTGTTCGAGTTCGACGACGAGGGCAGGATCGCCTCGCTCAGCGTGATCCTCGATCCGGAGTCGCTCGCATGATGACCACCGCGGCACCGTTGCTCGAGAGCAAGGTCGTCCTGGTGTCGGGGGTGGGCCCCGGGCTGGGCCGATCGCTCGCCGTGCGCAGCGCCCTGGCCGGCGCCCGGGTCGTGCTCGCGGCCCGCACCCGGCCCCGGCTCGACGCCGTGGCCGACGAGATCCGCGGTCTGGGTGGTGAGGCCGCCGTCGTGGAGGCCGACCTCACCGACGACACCTCGGTCGTGCATCTCGCCGAGCAGGCGCCAGCAGCCTTCGGCAGGCTCGACTCGGTGATCCACAATGCGTTCGTCCAGCCGCCACGGATCCGGATCCTCGACGCCGAGCCCGACGACATCCGCCAGGGGCTCGACATCAACCTGATGGCCGCCCTGAGCCTGACCCGCAAGCTGGTGCCGGCACTGGTCGAGTCGCAGGGCTCGATCGTGATGATCAACTCGATGGTGCTGCGCAACCAGCTGCCCGGGTTCGGGGCGTACCGGGTCATGAAGGCCGGGCTGCTGGCCCTGGCCCGCAGCCTGTCGGTGGAGCTCGGACCCCTCGGCGTGCGGGTCAACTCGGTCGCCCCCGGCTACATCTGGGCCGACTCGGTCAAGGTGTGGTTCGACCGGCTGGCAGCCGAGCGCGGCGTCGACCCGACCGTGGTCCACGACGAGATCGCCGCCGGCACCGACCTGCGCCGACTGCCCGAGCCGGACGACATCGCGAACACCGCCGTCTTCCTCGCCTCCGACTTCGCCCGCGCGATCACCGGGCAGTGCATCGACGTCAACTGCGGGCACACCCACCACTGAGCTCGAACCGATGAAGGAAGCAGTCATGGCACAGACCCGCGACAGCGTAGGCACCGTCGACGACCTGCACGAGGCAGCCCGCGCGTGGACCGGGCTCGACGACTTCGGCGGGGACGACCACCTCGAGGGACTCCAGGTCCTGCTCCAGTCCTTCGAGAAGGAGGCCGACCTCACCGCGCAGGGCAGGGTCATCGCCCGGAAGATGATCATCGGAGCGCTCGCGGGTCGCCTGGCCAGCGAGGCCGGATTCGCGCGCCACCCCGAGCACGTCGCCGTTCCGATCGAGCGGCCGATCTTCGTCGTGGGACTGACCCGAACCGGCAGCACCGCAATGCACCGCCTGCTGGGCGCGGACCCTGCCCACCAGGGGGTCGAGATGTGGCTCGCGGAGAGGCCCCAGCCACGGCCCCACCGCGACGCGTGGAGTGAGAACGAGGACTTCCGGCGATCGGATGCCTTCTACCGCGCGCGCCAGGCGGCCGAGGCAGACCTGATGAAGGTGCACTTCATGGGCGCCGAAGAGGTCGAGGAGTGTTGGCGCCTCCTGCAGCAGACCATGCTCTCGACCTCGTTCGAGGCCATCTCGTTCGTGCCGACGTACACCCGCTGGCTGGCCGGGCAGGACTGGACCGCGACGTACGCGCGCCACAAGCGGAACCTGCAGCTGATCGGGCTGCACGACACCGAGCGGCGATGGGTGCTCAAGAGCCCCAGCCACGTGTTCGCCATCGACGAGATCCTGACGGTCTACCCGGACGCCCTGTTCGTGCGCACGTTCCGTGACCCGCAGACCTCGATGGCATCCACGTTCAGCCTCGCGGAGCAGGGTGGACACGGCATGTCCAGGGCCTTCGACCGTCCCACCATCGGGCGCACCCAGCTCGACCTGTGGGCGCGCGGCAACGCGAACTTCAACCAGGTGCGTCTGCGTCACGATCCGGCTCAGTTCATCGACGTCGACTACCGAGACTTCGTCGCCGATGCCGTGGGCACCGTCGAGAAGATCTACTCGCAATTCTCCCTGCCCTTCACGGACGCCGCTCGCACCGCCATCGAGGCATCGCACCGGGCCAGCCTCGCCGACCACCGCAGCCCGTCCCACCACTACTCGCTCGAGGAGTTCGGCGTGACGGCGGCCGACGTCGAAGCGAAGTTCGCCAGCACCCTCTGAACCGTCCGCACCATCAACCGGAAAGCAGGAAGATTCACATGAACGCCACCTGGGAGAAGTTCTGTGCTGATCTGCTCGAGGTCGGGAAGGTCCTGGACGACGAGATCGTCCCGCAGGATCCGCTGACCCAGGCCGAGGGAGTCCGCTACCTGAGCAGGCTGCTCCGGTACGGCACGATCAACAGCGTCGAGTTCACCGATCCCCGGTGGCCGAGCTTCACGTCGGCGCCGAACCCCAACATGATGACGAAGATCGGTGCCGACAACCCGGACAACGTCTACATGCGCGCCAACATCTCGGGCAGGCACAGCTATCGGATCATCGGCACGAGGGGCACGGTCCCGCTGATCACCTTCGGCTCACGCGTCAACCGGTACCACGTCGACGGCACCATGCTGCAGACCGGCGACCTCCACGTGCACGACCTCGAGGTCGACGAGAACGGCCGTTTCGAGTTCATCGCGAGCGTGGACGAGCCGGCGGACGGCGCCTGGCTGCCGTTGGCACCGGAGAGCAATCTCATCTCGGTCCGGCAGACCCATCAGGACCGACGCAACGAGGTCATCGGCGACCTGTCCATCGAGTGCCTCGACCCGGACGGCGAGTTCGAGCCGTTGAACCCCGAGGAGCTGGGTGAGCGTCTGGACAAGGCGATCGAGGTCGTGAGGGGCATGTCGGAGACCTTCCTCGAGTGGTCCCGCAAGTTCCAGCCCCACGCCAACGAGATCTTCGACTGGGGGCAGGACCACTTCCAGAAGGCCGGCGGCGACCCGACGATCTTCTATCTGCACGGCTACTGGAAGCTCGCCGAGGACGAGGCCTGGGTGATCGAGACCGAGGTCCCGAACTGCGAGTACTTCAACTTCGTGCTGCAGAACTTCTGGGTGGAGTCACTCGACTACAACCGCGCGAACATCTACCTCAACAACCACACCGCCACGCTGAACGACGACGGCACGCTGACCATCGTGGTCTCCGAGAAGGACCCCGGCTACGGCAACTGGATCAGCACGGACGCGCACCGTGAGGGCACGTGGGCGATGCGCTGGATCAAGGCCGACTCGCACCCGATCCCGACCTCCAAGGTGGTGCAGCTCTGATGAGGTGGTCGTTGCCGGTGGCGATGATCGACTCGCGTCACCTGCACGACCTCGCGATCGCCGCCGAGGACGCCGGCTTCGACTCCATCGCCCTCCCGGACTCGGTCTTCTACCCGGAGACGGTGTCCGCACCGTACCCGTACTCACCGGACGGGGCCCGGATGTGGGCCGGGCACACTCCGATGCCGGACCCGTTCATCGCGATGACGTCGATGGCCGCGGTGACGACCCGGATCCGCTTCTACACCAACGTGCTCAAGCTCCCGCTGCGCGATCCGCTGCTGACCGCCAAGCAGGTCGCGACGATGGCGGTGATGTCCGGGAACCGCATCGCGATCGGCGTCGGACTGTCCTGGATCCCGGAGGAGTTCGCCTTCACCGGCACCGACATGCGCACCCGTGGCCGGCGTACCGACGAGGCGATCGAGATCCTCCGGGCGGTGTGTGCGGGACGCGGCCCGGAATGGGTCGAGCACCACGGCAGGCACTACGACTTCGACCGACTGATGATCAGCCCGGCCCCGGACCGGCCGGTGCCGGTGTACGTCGGCGGGCACAGCGAGGCCGGCCTGTCTCGCGCCGCACGCCTCGGGGACGGATGGATCTCGGTCAACGCCAGCACCCCGGAGCTGGCGACCGCCATCGGCAGACTCGAGGAGCTGCGGACGGAGTGCGGCCGCGGCGCGGAGCCGTTCGTCGTCAACGTCTCCGCCACCGGAGCCCGCGGCCTGGACGACTACCTGGAGCTCGCCGAGCTGGGGGCCACCGAGTTCCGGGTCTCGCCGTGGCACCTGTACGGAGTCGATGCCGAGGACCCCGTCGAGCTGTTGCGCGCGGTCCGCCGCTTCTCCGACGAGGTCATCTCCGTCACCAGGTCAGTGTCCCCGTCGAGCAGCGCGCCCCGAGCGGACTGAGCCACCGTCGTGCGGCATCGGCCGCCGAGTCGCCGACCCGCGCTCTCCTCATCCCGCAGACGCCGGCAGCTGGATGTGCTTGGCCATGGTGACCATCGCGTCCACCATCGCCACCCGGTCGAGATCGGTGGGCGTGATGATCTGGCTGAGGATGAATCGGACGAACATGTCGCAGACCACCTCGACGGAGGCCGCGTCGGCCCCCGGCCAGCGCTCCAACGTGATGCGGGCGAGGGTGCCACGAACCGGGGTGATGATCATGTCCGAACGCACGGTCAGCACGGGCACCAGTCCGTCGCCACTGCCGGACTTGGCGTCGTTGACCATGCGCCCGAGCAGGGCGTGGTCGGTGACCTCGTCGAGCATCCACAGCAGCGCCGCGCGGATGCCCTCGTCGAATCGCTCCGTCGAGGCCAGCCGGGCCTCGAGCTCGACGAGGACGCGCCGGAGCTCACGGTCGAACAGGGCCAGTGAGAGCTGGTCCTTGGTGCCGAACTCGTTGTAGATCGTCTGTCGGCTCACCCCCACGTCGCCAGCGATGTCGGCGATGCGGATCTGACTCCACGAGGCGTGGACGGCGCGCTCCCAGGCCGCGTCGAGGATCGACTCGCGCAGCATCCCGTGCACCCTGTCCTTGAAGGACCCGGCGCCCTTGCCGCGCTCGGTGGACTGGCTCATGCGAGCACTTTACATGACCTGAAAATCGTCAAACACTTCGACTCTCGGCTCAGTGCGCACCGCGTCGCCAGACCACGACCTGGCCCGTGGAGGCCGAGCGCAGCGCCGGCAGGTTCCCGGGCACCGGAGGCCGGCCTCGGCCCCCGATCAGGCCGCGCACGGTCTCGCGCAGGCCCTCGACCTCGGCGGAGAGCTCCTCGTTGCGAGCGGCCAGGGCGAGCACCTGGTTCTCGAGCTCGAGGATGCGACGCACGCCCTCGATGCCGATGCCGTGAGAGGTCAGGTCGGCGATCACCCGGAGCTGCTCGATGTCGCGGTGGGAGTAGCGACGGCCGCCGCCACCGGTGCGCCCGGGCGTGATCAGCCCCATGCGCTCGTAGGTGCGCAGGGTCTGCGGGTGCAACCCGGCGAGCTCGGCGGCGACACTGATCACGTAGACACCGATGGTCGGGTCCGGGGTGATCATGCTCAGGCCTCCTCGAACAGCTTGCTGCGCAGCGGCTTGTCAGCCATCGCCTCGCGATAGGCCTTGACCGCCTCGCGCGCCGCCTCGTCGAGCACCGCGGGGACCTGCACCTCGACGGTGACCAGCAGGTCGCCGTTGGTGCCGTCGGCCTTCTTCGCGCCCTTGCCCCGGACCCGGAAGGTGCGGCCGTTGGGGGTGCCGGCAGGGATCTTCAAGGTGACCGGGCCGTGCTTGAGGGTCGGCACCTTGATGTCGGCGCCGAGTGCGGCCTCGTCGAAGCCGACCGGCACGTCGAGTGTGAGGTGGTCACCCTTGCGGCCGAAGAGGCGGTGGGCGGTGACCTTGACGTGCACGAACAGGTCGCCGGCCGGGCCACCGTTCTCTCCGGGCGCGCCCTTGCCCCGCAGCCGGATCTTCTGGCCGTCCTTCACACCACCGGGGATGCGAGCCTGGATCGAACGGGCCGACCTGCCGCGCCCGGAGCCGTGACAGGTCGGGCACGGGTCGTCGTACACGAGCTGGCGCCCACCGCAGGCGGGGCAGGTCTCGTTGAGGGTGAAGGCACCACCCGCGGTCGAGGCGACCATGCCGGCGCCCTCGCAGACCATGCAGATGTGGGGCTTGGTGCCCGGCTTGCCGCCGGTGCCCGAGCAGCTCGGGCACGGGGCGTCGCTGGTGAGCCGCAGGCTGATCGTGACGCCGTCCATGGCGTCCTCGAAGCTGATCGTCGCGGAGCTCTCGACGTCGGCGCCGCGTTGGGGCCGGGCCTGACGGGGCCGACCGCCTCCGAAGAGGTCGCCGAACATGTCGCCGAAGCCACCGCCACCGGCGCCTCGCTGGCCGAAGAGGTCGCTGACGTCGAAGCCGCCGTCGCCGCCGGTCGGGAACCGGGGAGCGCTGCGGATCTCGTCGTACTCGGTGCGCTTGGCGGGCTCGCCGATCACGTCGTAGGCCTCGGCCACCGACTTGAACTTCTCGTGCTTGGCGGTGTCGCCGGGGTTGGAGTCGGGGTGGTTGGCGCGCGCGAGTCGGCGGTAGGCCTTCTTGATCTCGTCGGTCGTTGCGTCCTTCGAGACCCCGAGCTCCTTGTAGTAGTCCTTCGTGGCCCAGTCAGCCTTGCCGCTCACGCGCGCCTCCCTTCCTCAGTTGTCGGTGTCTGCCGGGTCGCCCGTGGCGGGGTCGTCCGGCGACGTCGCCGGGCCCGCCGGGTCGACGACCAGCACCTGGGCCGCGCGCACGACGCGGTCCCCGATCTTGTAGCCACCCTTGGCGACCACCTTGACCGTGGTGACCTCCACCTCGGCGTCCTCCCCCATGTGGGAGAGCGCGTCGTGGACGGTCGGGTCGAAGGCGTCACCGGGCGCGCCGTAACGCACCAGGCCTTGACCGGCCACGACCCGCTCGAGCTGGTCGGCGACGGCCCGGAAGCCCTCGTCGAGCGGCCCGTGCCCGCGTGCCCGGTCGATGTTGTCGAGCACCTCGGTGATCGGGGCCAACGCGGCGAACGTCGCGTTCTCCTTGATCAGCTCCCGGTCACGGTCGACCCGGCGCTTGTAGTTGAGGAACTCCGCCTGCAGTCGCTGGAGGTCGAGCGTGCGCTCCTCCAGCTCCATGCGTGCCACGGCCAGCTCGTCGTCGGCCGGGTCGGACGCGCGCGTCTCCTCGACCTCCGACTCGTTGGCCATCTCGGCGGCCGCCTCACCGAAGGAGTGGCCCTCGGACGACTCCGTGGGCTGCTCCTCCGGCTCGACCGGCTGGTCCTCGGGGGACTCGTCGCTCGGGCCTGGGGTCACTTGGACTCACCCTCGGTGCCCTCGGCGGGCTCCTCGTCGACGATCTCGGCGTCGACGACGTCGTCGTCGGCCTCACCCGTCGCACCGGTGGTGCCCCCGGCGGCCGACTCGTCGGCCTCGGCGGCGGCGTACATCGCGGCGCCCATCTTCTGGCTGGACTCACCGAGCTTGGCGACACCGGCCTGCAGCTCCTCGGCGGTGGCCTCCTCGTTCTCGAGAGTCGCCTTGAGTGCGTCGACGTCGGCACGGACCTCGGTCTTGACGTCGTCGGGGAGCTTGTCCTCGTTGTCGGTCAGGAACTTCTCGGTCGTGTAGACCAGACCGTCGGCCTGGTTGCGCGCCTCGACGGCCTCCTTGCGCTGACGGTCCTCGTCGGCGTACTGCTCGGCCTCCTTGACCATGCGGTCGATCTCGTCCTTGGACAGCGCCGAGCCGCCCGAGATCGTCATCGACTGCTCGCGGCCGGACGCGTGGTCCTTGGCGGAGACGTGCACGATGCCGTTGGCGTCGATGTCGAAGGTGACCTCGATCTTCGGCACGCCGCGCGGGGCCGGCGGCAGGCCGGTCAGCTCGAAGTTGCCGAGGGGCTGGTTCTGGCCCCACATCTGACGCTCACCCTGGGCGACCTTGATCTCCACCGACGGCTGGTTGTCGTCGGCGGTGGTGAAGATCTCCGAACGCTTGGTCGGGATCGTGGTGTTGCGCTCGATCAGGGTGGTCATCACGCCGCCCTTGGTCTCGATGCCGAGCGAGAGCGGGGTCACGTCGAGAAGCAGGACGTCCTTGACCTCACCCTTGAGGACACCGGCCTGCAGCGCGGCACCGACGGCCACGACCTCGTCGGGGTTGACGCCCTTGTTGGGCTGCTTGCCGCCGAGCAGATCGGTGACCACCTCGGTCACGGCCGGCATGCGGGTCGAGCCGCCGACGAGGACCACGTGGTCGATGCCGGAGACGGGGACGCCGCCGTCCTTGAGCACGGCCTGGAACGGCGCCTTGGTGCGCTCGAGCAGGTCGGCGGTCAACTTCTGGAACTCCGAGCGGGTCAGCTTCTCCTCGAAGTGGAGCGGACCGGACTCGCCGTGGGTGATGTAGGGCAGGTGGATCTGGGTCTCGCTCGAGCTCGACAGCTCGATCTTCGCCTTCTCCGCGGCCTCCTGGAGGCGCTGCTTGGCGATCTTGTCGGCCCCGAGGTCGACGCCGTTGTTCGCCTTGAACTTCGCGATCATCCACTCGACGACCTTGTTGTCCCAGTCGTCGCCACCGAGGTGGTTGTCACCCGAGGTCGCCTTGACCTCGACGACGCCCTCGCCGATCTCGAGCAGGGACACGTCGAACGTGCCGCCACCGAGGTCGAAGACGAGGATGGTCTGGTCGTCGCCCTTGTCGAGGCCGTAGGCCAGCGCGGCCGCGGTCGGCTCGTTGACGATGCGGCTCACGTTGAGTCCGGCGATCTCGCCGGCCTCCTTGGTGGCCTGACGCTGGGCGTCGGAGAAGTACGCCGGAACCGTGATCACCGCGTCGGTGACGGTCTCACCGAGGTAGGCCTCGGCGTCGCGCTTCAGCTTCTGCAGGATGAACGCGCTGATCTGCTGCGGGGTGAAGGTCTTGTCGTCGATCTGGGTCGTCCAGCTCTCACCCATGTGACGCTTGACCGAACGGATCGTACGGTCGACGTTGGTGACCGCCTGGCGCTTGGCGACCTCGCCGACGAGCACCTCGCCGGACTTGGCGAACGCGACCACCGAGGGGGTGGTGCGGGCGCCTTCTGCGTTTGCGATGACGGTGGGTTCGCCACCTTCGAGGACGGCGACGACGGAGTTCGTCGTGCCGAGGTCGATGCCGACCGCTCGTGCCATGGGAAGTACCTCCGGTTGTTTCTCGTGGTCCCGGGTGGGGCCGCAGGAAGTGTGCCAAACAAGTTGAGTCGAATCAACTCAACTTCTGTCACAGTCTGCAACTCATGCCCGTCGCCGTTCATTCCCGCGGCCCGGATCGGTTAGGTTCAGCCCGGATCATCCCGTGCGCCCAGAACCGGAGGAGATACGTGTTCACGCCACTGAAACCCGGTTCGACGGTCGGGCGGCACGTCGTCGAGGGTGTCATCGGCTCCGGCGGGATGGGCGTGGTCTACGCCGCCCGCGACGAACACCTCAACCGCCGCGTCGCGCTCAAGGTGATGGCCGGCCATCTGGCCCACGACCCGGTGTTCCGCGACCGGTTCGCCCGCGAGGCCGAGGTGCTGGGGCAGCTCGACTCCCCCCACATCGTGCAGGTCTACGACCACGGCGAGCACGAGGGCCACCTGTGGATCGCCACCCAGTTGGTCGACGGTGGCGACCTCGGCGACTGGCTGGCAACCCGCGAGCCGCTGCCCCCGGAGGCGGCGACGCGGCTCTGCGCCCAGGTCGCCGACGCCCTCCACGACGCGCACTCCCGGGGCATCGTGCATCGCGACGTCAAGCCGGCCAATGTCCTGGTCACCGCGCCGGACTCGCATCGGGCGCACGCGGTGCTCACCGACTTCGGCCTGGCCCGCGAGATCGGGACCCCGCTCACCGCCGTACGCACCACGACCGGCACCTGGGCCTTCCTCGCCCCCGAGTGCGGTGCCGGCGCCCCGGCCACCCCGGCCAGTGACGTGTACGCCGCCGGCTGCCTGCTGTGGACCTGCCTGACCGGGCGGCCGCCGTACGCCGGCACCGAGATCGAGGTCGCACTGGCCCATGCCAGGAGCGCGCCGCCGACCCTGGTGGCCGGGCCGAACCTGTCGGCCACCGAGGCCCGACGGCTCAACGACGTGATCTCGACGGCGATGCACAAGGACCCGACCCACCGCTACGCCAGCGCGGCCGACCTGGCCACCGCACTCCGGGCGACCGCCGACTCGCGCGCCGGAGGCCGCCGGGGCCGGTGGTACGCCGCAGCCGGCGCGGTCGCGGCCGTGGCGACGATCGGGACCTTCCTCGTGATCCAGAGCCAACGAGACGATCCACCGCACGATGGCAACGAAGCCGCGGACCGGGCGATCACCGGCGACCTGGACGACGACGGCATCGGCGACGTGGCCCTCCTGACCCGCCGGGACCACAGGACCGTGGTCGACGTGTCGCACCCTGACGGCACTTCCCTGACGACACCCGAACGCTGGTCCCAGGTGCCCAAGGACAATGTCCTGATGCGCGGCGACATCAACGGCGACGGCACTCCTGAGCTCGTCTCCCTGATGGGTCGGACCACCGGCGACTTCACCGCCACCGTGATCCCCTCGGACCGTTCCCCCTCCCGGCGCCTACCCCTGAAGGCCTCGACCAAGGCGCACCCGCTCTACGCCGCACTGGGCGACTTCGACGGGGACGGTCGCGACGACCTGGCCGTGACCACCGACATCTACGACACCGGCCAGCCCGGCCGGGTGTGGGTCGCCTCCAGCACCGGCGACGGCTTCGGCAGGTTCCGGCAGTGGTACGCCGGCGACCGACCGGGCGAGCGGGCAGTCCCGGGCGACTTCGACGGTGACGGCACTGACGACCTCGCGCTGGTCGGCGACTCCTCGATCGAGACCCTCACCTCCGACGGGTCCCGCTTCACGAGCACCGGCGTCCAGCCACAGGCCCAACGGGTCTTCTCACTGGCGCCGGGCGACTTCGACGGTGACGGCACCGACGAGCTGGTGGGGATCAACGAGCTGGCGACGGTCTTCGTGGTGTGGAGCCTCGTGGACGGCCGCTGGAGCGGCCAGCAGGTGGGTCAGGTCGACGGCGAGGCAGCCGCATCGGTGACCCTCGGCGTCTCCGACCTCAACGGAGACCACCTCGACGACCTCGTCCTGATCACGGGCGACTACAGCCCCAAGCCCATGCAACTGCGCGTGACGCTCTCGAACGGCGACGGCTTCGGCCCGCTGGCGATCTGGCTCGACTACGAGCACCAGGTCAACCACTCCTTCGCGCTGATCGGTGCGGCCGCAGAATGAGTGACCTCGGCCCCGGTGCCCCTGACGGGGCCGACCGCTTCGAGGTGGGCAGGCGCCTGGGCTCGGGCGGCATGGGTGCCGTCTTCGTCGCGACCGACACCCGCTTCGATCGCCTGGTCGCGCTCAAGGTGATGTCGAGCCACCTGGCCAGCGCCCCCGAGTTCCGGGCCCGGTTCCGCCGCGAGGCCGACGTGCTGGCCCGGCTCGACTCCCCGCACGTCACGACGATCTACGACCACGGAGAGGACGACGGCACCCTGTGGATCGCCACCCAGCTGGTGCGCGGCGGGGACCTCGGCAACCTCCTCCACGAGCAGGGGGCGCTGTCGCCGCTCCGGGCCGTGCAGGTGTGTGGCCAGGTCGCCGAGGCGCTGGTGGCCACCCATGCCGTGGGTGTGTTGCACCGGGACGTCAAGCCCGGCAACGTGCTGCTGCGCGACCCGGAGGCGGAGAGCCTCCACGCCTACCTGTGCGACTTCGGCGTCGCCGACACCGGCGCCGACCGTCTCACCGTGGCCGGCGGCGTCACCGGCACCTGGCAGTACCTCGCCCCCGAGCGGGGCCAGGGCGCGCCCGCCGCCCCGACCACCGACGTGTACGCCGTCGGCTGCCTGCTCTGGGCCTGCCTGACCGGGCTGCCGCCGTACGCCGGCTCGGACGTGGACATCGCGATCGGGCACCTCGAGGGCAGCATTCCCCAGGTTCCGGAGACCGGGCCGGGCCTGGCCGGTCTCAATCTCGTGCTGCTGCGCACGCTGGCCAAGAATCCCGCCGAACGGTTCCGCGACGCCACCGAGCTGCGTGACGCCCTGGCCGAGCTGGCCCGCGAGCTCCCCGCGACCGGCGGCCCCCTGTCCCTCCGGGAGCCGTCCACGACGCGGGGCGAGCAGATGACCGGCGGCGGTCCACGCCGGCGTCGCCTGATCCTGGGAGCCGGCGTGGTCGCGGCTCTGCTGGTCGCCGGCGTCGTCGCCGTGGTGCTGCCCGACGGCGACCCGGCCACGGGTCCGGCCATGTCCAGCAACCGTGCTGCCAGGCAGATCGCGGTCACCTCCGACTTCACCGGGGACGGGCTCGGTGACCTCGCCGTGCAGGACAGCGAGTCACGTGCTCAGTCGATCCAGGTGCTCACCGGTGACGGGCGCTCCTTCGCCGCGGGCAAGCCGTCGGTGTCGCGACAGTTCGACGTGATCCGGGGCGACATCGACGGCAACGGCACCGAAGAGCTGGTGTCCCTCGAGTCGGGCACCGATCCCGCCGACGGGAGCACCGACTTCCCGGGGTCGGTGGCCACCGTGACGCCGTACGCCCTCGACGGGACCCCGCTGACGACGTACGCCCTCGAGGCCGCCGGGGACTCGCGACCCGAGTTCGTCGGGCACGAGATGCTGGCGGATCTCACCGGCGACGGCCGCGACGACGTCGTGCTCGCCCCACCCACCTATGACGACGGCGAGGACTTCGAGGTGTGGCTGGCGGAGAGCAACGGGGACGGTTTCGAACCGCTCAGGAAGGTCTACTCCGGCACGTCGTCCGCCCGACGGATCCTGGCGGCCGACGTGGACGGTGACGGTGACGACGACCTCGTGCTGGCCGGGCCCGACAGCGATCTGGCCGTCCTGCAGGCCGGCTCCGAACCGTTGGTGCCGACCGAGGTCGAGTCGGTGAACAGCAACACCGACGCGGCCTTCGTCGCCGACGTGGACGGCGACGGTGCGGACGAGCTGGTCAGCGTCGACCCCATCGGCGCCTCCAACTCGGTGGTGGTCATCCAGCGCACGGACGACCAGTGGAACGCCCAGGTCTGGTACGCCGATCTCGACAACGCAGTCGGCCTCAACGAAGGCAGCCTCAGCACCGGCGTCTCCGACGTCAACGGCGACGGCCTCGACGACCTGGTCCGGTTCTCGGACGCGCCGGCCGGCAAGCCGCGCGAGGTGCGGGTCCTGGTCTCGTCCGGCACCGACTTCGCGGCCCCGGCCCCCTGGGGCACGTTCGTGTGCCGGTGCAAGCGGTTCTTCAACCCGGTTCAGCGGCAGCGGCCGTACTGACCAGGCAGCCTGCCCACCCCGACGGGACGGGCGACAACCTGGCCGCCGGGGAGACTGCCGTGATCCGTTAGGTTGGGCGCGGACCATCACCGCACGCAAGGAGCATCCATGGGCGACTCCCGGCCACCCGCAGCTGTCATCGACCTCGTCGACAGCTACGCACGCCGTCGCGACGGTCGCGTGGAGATCGTCCTGGCCAACCCCGAGTTCCCCGTCGGCGCCGGCGCGGCCCTGGTGCTGCGCCAGGACACCAGGACGATCAAGGCGCCGGCACGGCTGGTGGAGGACGCGTCCGGACGCCGCCTCGTCGCCACCCTCCCTCCCCGCC
>NZ_BCRJ01000112.1 GCF_001552535.1 Nocardioides jensenii JCM 1364 = NBRC 14755
CCCCGCCGCAACCTGCGTGGCACCTGGAGGATCAGGCTCCGACCCGGCACCGACTCCGAGTCCGACCCGGTCGTGCGCGTGCAGGCCAGGCTGCTCGTGCAGGGGCCCCGTCGACCCGTGGTCCTGCTCTGGGGCGGACTCCCCGACGGCTCCCGCCTGCCCGACCCGCATCCGCGCCCGACCCCGCAGGCCGCGACCTCGGCCCGGACCGCTCGCGCGCTGGCCCACAGGGCACTGTCGGTGCTGCCCGAGCGTCGTGCCGAGCAGGTACGCCGTCAGGTCCGGCGCCTGCGCGGGTGATCAGCCCAGCACGTCGCTGAACGCCGCTCGGATCGACGCGGCGTCGGCACTCCCGGACCCGCGCAGCTGCACCAGCCGGCTCCACCCTGCACTGGCCAGCACCCGCTCGGGGTCGACCACGTTCGTGCGGTTCAGGATCTGCTGCGGAACCGGCTGGGGGTCGGGCGTGACTGCCGACTCCAACCAGTCGTCGTAACCGTCGAGCACACCGTCGCGGGACGCATCGGGACACAGCACCAGCGTGGTGCCCGTCACGGTGGTGTCGATGTCGAGGACGACCAGGTCGGGGCGAAGCTCACGCAGCGCCGCCGCCGCCTTGTAGACGTCACCGGTCCAGGCGGTGGTCGCGCGCTTCCGGTTCGCCATCGGGACGTTCAGCGGGAGCGTGTCGTCGAAGAGCACGACCGAGGCCGGCGTGGTGAACCGCTCCACCGCCAGGAAGTCGCGCAACGCGTACTCGGCCAGGTGCATGCCGTCGATGAACGAGAGGTCGACCACCGGGATCGGCAGGTGCGCCAGCGGGTCCTTGCGGGCGAAGAACTCGTCGCTGCTGGTGCGAGCCAGCTGCACGTCGGCCTGGATCTCGCGGGTGATCGAGAACTCCGGGTCGATGCCGATGCTGGGCACGCGTGAGAGCTGGAGGCTCTGACCGATCTGTACGCCGGTCTCCAGGTAGGTTCGCGGACGAACCACGTCGTGGAGGCCGGCCAGGAATGCGTGGCGGTTCATGAGCCCTTCCGGAACGGTGAGTGGTGTGGGGCCACGGTAGCGACTGCCCGCGCCGCGGGCCGCACGTCCCCTAGGGTCGACCCCATGCATGATCGCGGCAAGGAGATCGAAGGCCGGCTCGGGCGGTTGATGGACGAGCGGGTCAGACCGCTGATCCACCAGGGCATCGCCGACCTGCACGTCGAGGCCTGGCACGTTCCCCCCTCCCCGGACGGCACGGTCGGTGAGCCCGTCGGGTTCGAGGTGGCGCGTGAGGCGTCGTACGAACCCGCGCAGGTGGGTGACCGCTGGGGCCCGGCATGGGGCACCAGCTGGTTCCACCTGACCGGCACCGTGCCGGACGACGCGGTGACACCGGAGATCGTCTTCGACCTCGGCTGGGCCTCCCGACGCCCCGGCATGCAGGCCGAGGCGCTGGTGCACCGTCCCGACGGCACGGTGGTGAAGGGCCTCAACCCGCAGAACTCGTGGATCCCCGTCACACCGGGCGAGCGGGTCGATCTCTACGTCGAGGCCGCGGCCAACCCGGCGATCGGGCCGGGCTACACGCCCACCGAGCAGGGCGACCGGCAGACCTCCACCCGCGAGCCGATGTACACGATCAGCCGCGCCGAGATCTGCACCCGCAACGACGACGTGCTCGGCCTGAACGCCGACGTCGACGTGCTCGACGGCCTCCAGCGCACCCTGGCCGAGACCGACGCTCGCCGCTGGGAGATCCGCTACGCACTCGAGCGTGCGGTCGAGGCGGTTGATCCGTACGACGTCGCCGGAACTGCTGCCGGCGCCCGGTCGGAGCTGACCGACGTGCTCGCCCGGCCGGCCAACGCGAGCGCCCACCAGATCACCGCGATCGGGCACGCCCACATCGACTCGGCCTGGTTGTGGCCGGTGCGCGAGACCGTGCGCAAGGTGGCCCGGACCGTGGCCAACGTGGCTCACCTGATCGACACCACCGGGGACCTGCGGCACGCGATGAGCTCGGCGCAGCAGTGGGAATGGCTCGAGCAGCACCGACCCGAGCTCTTCGCCCGTGTCCGTGAGCAGGTCGATGCCGGGCGCTTCATCCCGGTCGGCGGCATGTGGGTCGAGTCCGACACCAACATGGTCGGCGGCGAGGCGATGGCGCGCCAGTTCGTGATGGGCAAGCAGTGGTTCATCGACACGCTCGGCGTCGACTGCGAAGAGGTCTGGCTGCCGGACTCGTTCGGCTACACCGCGGCGCTGCCGCAGATCGTGAAGCTGGCCGGGTTCCGATGGTTCCTGACCCAGAAGATCTCGTGGAACACGGTCAACAAGTTCCCGCACCACACGTTCTGGTGGGAGGGCATCGACGGCACGCGGGTCTTCACGCACTTCCCGCCGGCCGACACCTACAACGGCACCCTGTCGGGCAGCGAGCTCGCCCGGGCCGCGTCGAACTTCCGCGACAAGGGTCTGTCCACCCGATCGCTGATCCCGTTCGGTCACGGCGACGGGGGTGGTGGTCCCACGCGCGACATGGTCGAGCGCGCTCGTCGTACGGCCTCGCTCGAGGGGTCTCCCCAGGTCACCATCGAGTCGCCGGCGGAGTTCTTCACCGCGGCCGAAGCGGAGTACGGCACTGCGGCGCCGGTGTGGGCCGGGGAGCTCTATCTCGAGATCCATCGGGGCACCTACACCTCACAGGCCCGCACCAAACAAGGGAATCGGCGCTCCGAGCACCTGCTGCGTGAGGCCGAGCTGTGGTCGTCGTACGCCGACCTGCTCGGCCTGGTCGACTATCCCTACGACGAGCTCCGGGCGATCTGGAAGACCGTGCTGCTGCAGCAGTTCCACGACATCCTGCCGGGTTCGTCGATCGCCTGGGTGCACCGTGAGGCGGAGCTCGAGTACGCCCGGGTGGCCGGGGAGCTGGAGGCGATCATCGAGCGCGCGATCGGTGCGCTGGCGGGGGCCGGGGACGGGCCGCGGGACGAGTCCGGGTCGGGCGACGGCGAGGTCGTGTTCGACGCCTCGCCGGTCGCGTTGCTGGATCTGGGTCTCGACACCCTCGCTGGCGCTCGCTGCTCGGCCAACGAAGGAGCAGACGACCACACGGTGCTGCAGAACGAGCGACTGCGCGTGTCGGTCGACGGGACCGGCGTGATCCGGTCGATCCAGGACCTGGCCGCCGGTCGCGAGGTGCTGCCCCCCGGCGGGGCGGCCAACCTGCTGCAGATCCACCCCGACTTCCCGAACAAGTGGGACGCCTGGGACCTCGATCGTTTCTATCGCAACCAGGTCAGCGACCTGGCCGGCTCGACGACCACGAACGTCGGCTCGACCGGAGACGTCGTCGAGGTGCGCGGCACGTTCGGCGGGTCGTCGTACACCCAGACGATCACCCTGGCCGAGGGCCGCGTGGACATCGAGACCACCGTCGACTGGCACGAGCGCGAGCGGGTGCTCAAGCTGGCCTGCGACGTCGACGTGCACACCGACCACGCTCGCTACGAGACGCAGTTCGGCCATGTCACCCGGCCCACCCACGAGAACACCACGTGGGACGCGGCCCGGTTCGAGGTCTGCGCGCACCGGTGGGTGCAGGTCGAGGACGGCGGCTACGCCGCCGCGATCGCCAACGACTCGACGTACGGCCACGACGTGACCCGGCATCCGCATGACGGGGGTGGCACGTTCTCGACCGTGCGACAGACACTGCTGCGGGCCCCGCGCTACCCCGACCCCGAGACCGACCAGGGCACCCACACGTTCCGGACGTCGATCGTGCCCGGCGCCGGGGTGGCGGAGGCCGCCGCCGCCGGCTACGCGCTCAACCTGCCTGTCCGGCGTGCGCACGGTGCCCCGGTGCCACCGCTGGTCACGGTCACCGGCGGGACGGCGTACGTCGAGTGCCTCAAGCTCGCCGAGGACCGGTCGGGAGACGTGATCGTCCGACTCTACGAGCCGTTGGGCGCGCGGACCGACGTGCGGCTGACTCCGGCCTTCGAGGTCGCGCAGGTCGGCGAGGTCGACCTGTTGGAGCGGCCGCTGGAGCGCGACGGGTTGACCGGGACCGACCCGGTCACCCTGACGTTGCGGCCGTTCCAGATCGTGACCCTGCGACTGGCACGGCGTTGAGCTGACCGTGAAGACACTGACGCGGGCAGCGCTGGCGCTCATCCTGTTGATCGCGATGGCAGCCTGCGGCGGACGGCCCTCGGAGGACGACCTGGCGACGCCCTTCAGATGATCGTCGACGACGACTTCGACGAGTTGACGAAGGTCCTCAACGACCTCACCCACTGCGCCGACTGATCATCGACGTTCCTCCAGTGCCGAGAGGGCCGCGTTGCGACCGCCCATCCCGTGCACGCCAGCACCTGGTGGCGTGGCCGACGAGCAGATGAAGACACCTGGAACGCCCGTGGAATAAGGGTTTCGCGCGACTCTGGGTCGCATCACCAGCTGAAGGCCGTCGTTCGCGCCGGTGGAGATGTCACCGCCGACGTAGTTCGCGTTGTGCGCCTGGAGCCCCGCTGGGTCACGGACGTGCACGTGCCGGACCGTGTCACGGAACCCCGGGGCGAACCTCTCGATCTGTGCGGTCACGGACTCGGAGGCGTCCCCGGGCCAGGCGTGTGGCACGTGGGCATAGGCGTAGACCGGGTTGAGGCCCGACTCGCCGCCGGAGCGGAGCGGATCGACGAGGTACTGCTGGCCGAGGAGCACGAACGGCAGGTCGGGCATCTCGCCGCGGCCGACCTTCGCCTCGTTCATCACGATCTCCTCCAGGGTGCCGCCGAGGTGGACCGTCCCGGCCTTGAGCACCTCGGGGTTCTCCCACGGGATGTCGCCCTCGATGGCGTAGTCGACCTTGAACGCGGCCGGTCCGAATCGATGGCGCCGGTAGGCCCTCCGGGTGCGGGAGGGGAGCCGGTCCCCCATGATCCGGACCACTGCGTCGGGGGCGGTGTCGAGGATGAGGATGTCGGGTTCGCCGAGGTCGTCGTACGACGTCACGCGGACGCCGGTCTCGATCCGTCCGCCGGTCAGCTCGAGCCTGCCCACCAGGGCCCGGGTGATCGACTCGGTGCCGCCCTCGGCCACCGGCCAGCCGTAGGCATGCGCGGCGGCGCCGAGCATCAGGCCGACCGATGCGGAGAGCGGACTCGTGAGCGACCCGAACTTGTGCGCTGCCATCCCGGCGAACAGCGCCCGCGCTTCGTCTGACTGCCACCGTCGTGCCACCCACGGCACCGGCCACAGCGAGCGCAGGCCGAACCGGGCCAGCTCGAGGGGGTGCTCAGGCACGTGGGTGATGGAGCGGAACACGTCAGCGGCGAGGTCGTCGAAGGTGCGGGCCGCGCGTTCGAAGAGTCCGTTCCACGCGGGTCCGTCGGCACCGAGTCCGGTCGCTGTGCGCCCAACGTCTTGCCACAGCAGTGCTGTTCGTCCGCCGTCGAGCGGGTGCGCGAGCTGGATCTCGGGCCAGAGCCATCGCAGCCCGAACTCCTCGAGGCCCAGGGTCTGGAAGTACGGCGAGCCGACACCGGTCGGGTGGAAGGCCGCGCATTCGTCGTGGAGCAACCCTGGAACGGTGAGCTCGGAGGTGAGGGTGCCGCCGCCGACCCGTTCCTTGGCTTCGAGCACGCGCACGTCCACGCCATGGTCGGCGAGGGTGATGGCGGCGGCGAGACCGTTGGGCCCGCTGCCGACCACGACAGCGTCGGTCACGCCCCCCACTGTGTCACGCACCTCGCGGACTAGTTGCACGCGCGTGGTTGTCTAGGGGGCATGACTGTTCCCTCCCTGACCCTCAACGACGGCAACTCCATCCCCCAGCTCGGCTTCGGCGTCTTCCAGGTGCCGCCGAACGAGACCGCAGCGACGGTCACCTCCGCGCTGGAGGCTGGCTACCGCCACATCGACACGGCCCAGATGTATGGCAACGAGAAGGGCGTCGGCGAGGCGATCGCCGGCTCCGGCATCGCCCGTGACGAACTGTTCGTGACCACCAAGCTCAACAACCCCCACCACCGGCCCGACGACGTACGCCGTTCGTTCGACGAGTCGCTGACCAGCCTCGGTCTCGATCACGTCGACCTGTTCCTGATCCACTGGCCGCTGCCCACGCAGTACGACGGCGACTTCGTCTCGACCTGGCAGGCCGTGGCCGAGCTGACCGGCGACGGTCGCGCGAAGTCGGTGGGGGTCTCCAACTTCGAGCCCGACCACCTCGAGCGCATCATCACCGAGACCGGTGTCCTCCCGGCGGTGAACCAGATCGAGGTGCACCCACTCTTCGGCAACGAGGAGGCGCGTGCGGCCGGCGCCGAGCGAGGTGTGCTCACCGAGGCCTGGTCGCCGATCGGTCAGGGCACGGTGCTCGACAACGCGGTGATCGGCGAGATCGCGGCCCGTCTGGGCAAGACCCCGGCCCAGGTGACCCTGCGCTGGCACATCGAGCGGGGCGACATCATCTTCCCGAAGTCGATGCACCCGGAGCGGATGAAGGAGAACTTCGAGATCTTCGACTTCACCCTGTCCCCGGACGACGTGGCCGCGATCAGCGCGCTCGACAAGGGCGCCGAAGGACGCATCGGTCCCGACCCGAAGGTCTTCGACCGGGTCTGATCAGTCGACGTCGAGGAGCTCGCCCCAGGCCTGCAGGATCCGCGCCAACCTGGCGCGGTCGATGTCGGGCAGGCCCTCGATGAGCCGCTTCTCGTTGGCGTAGTGGGCCTCGACCGCCCGGTCGATCAGCGTGCCGCCGGCCGGGCTCAGGGCGATCGTCCTGGCCCGGCCGTCGTGCCGGGCGGCCCTGCGCTCGACCAGGCCGCGCGCCTCCAGTCGGTCGACGCGCTTGGTGATCGCGCCCGAGGTGACCATGGTCGTGGCGGCCAGCTCCGTGGGACTGAGCTCGTACGGCGCCCCGCTGCGGCGCAGGGAGGCCAGCAGGTCGAACTCTCCCTCGCTGAGACCGAACTCGGCGTACACCTCGATGAGGCGCTCCCGGATCGCGTCGCCGACGCGGTGGAGTCGTCCGATGACGGCCATCGGTGCCGTGTCGAGCTCGGGTCGCTCCTGCGCCCACTGGTCGACGATGCGCCCGACGTGATCCATGCGACTGGTCATGGCCTGGAATATACCTTCCTTGGAAACTATTATGCTTTCCATGGAAACAATGTGGCGCAACGTGTTGCTCACCGCAATCGCACCGATGGCGTGGGGATCGACGTACTTCGTGACCGCCGAGTTCCTGCCACCGGACCGCCCACTCTTCGCGGCGCTCATGCGAGCACTTCCGGTCGGCCTCCTGCTCCTCGCGCTGCGGCCGACCCTGCCCACCGGTTCGTGGTGGTGGCGCAGCCTCGTGCTCGGCACCCTCAACATCGGCGCCTTCTTCGTGCTGATCTTCGTCGCGGCGTACCGCCTGCCGAGCGGCATGGCCGCGACCCTGACCGCCACCGCACCGATTGCGATGATGGTGGTCGCCTGGTTCCTGATCGGCGAACGACCTCGCCGGCCCGCCATCGCCGGCTCCCTCCTGGGCGTGCTCGGCGTCTCCCTGCTGGTGCTGCGCGCCGGGTTCACCGTCGACCCGATCGGCGTGGCCGCCTCGCTCTCGGCCGTGGCGATGTCGTCGGTCGGCTATGTGCTGCTCAAGCGCTGGAAGGCACCGGTCGACCTGCTCACGCTCACCGCCTGGCAGCTGGTCGCCGGCGGGCTGATGCTGCTCCCGGTCGCGCTCCTGGTCGAAGGCGCTCCCCCCGCCTTGGATGTGCGGGCCGTCGGCGGGTTCCTCTACGTCGGCCTGATCGGCACGGCACTGGCCAACTACGTGTGGTTCCGGGGGCTCCAGCGCATGCCCGCAGCCTCCGTGTCGTTGATCGGCCTGCTCAACCCGGTGGCCGGCACCCTGCTCGGTGTCGCGTTCGCCCACGAGGTCTTCGGTGCCGTGCAGGCAACCGGGATGGCGCTGGTGCTGATGGGCGTGCTCCTCGGACAGCCGGCGATCGTGTCCGCGGCACGCCGCAAGCTGGGTCGCGGCCGGGGCGTTCGTGTGACCGAGGCGGCATCCCTGAGCGTCAGATGACCGGAAGCCGGTTCGCACCGTGAACTGGGCATGGGTCTTCACCCGATGCTGATACCGGCCCAACGGGGCAGAATTGTGCACTCCGGTCTGACCCGACTGGCTGCTCTGGCCCGGCGGCGCCCCTGATTCCGTCTGAGCGTGGCCCTTCTGGCCGTGCTGGTACGGGACGGGGTGGTCATGGTCGACCCGCCGGCTGATCGTGGTCGAGAACGGGTAGGCGGTACGCGGACGGATCAATTGCACCCGGTCCTTGAGCCACTGCGGATGCACATAGGTCGCCACCGGCGTCACCCCGTTGAGGTCGACCACCTCGGTGACCTGCACCAACGCCTTGCCCAGCAACGGACCCAGGTGGTCGGGGAGCATCGGGCCGGCGTCCTCGACCTTGGCCACCGCTCCGCGCCCGGTCGGGCGACTGGTCGCCAGCGCGGCCTGGTGCAGGTGCACATAGACCACCGCACGCGGGCGCAGCTTCGCCGGATCCACCGAACGCAGCGCCGCCAACAAGTGCGCCGGACACGCCAACCACCCGAACGCCTCCGCCCGCCGCGTGTCCACACTCCACCCGGGCAATCAGATGCCGCAGCCCCGCCGCATCCATTCGCCCGATCGAGACGAACTGCCGCTCCCGCGCCTCACGCGTGCGCACCTCGTGCAACACCGGGTTCGCCTCGATGACCTTCGCCTCGCACAACTCCGACACCACCGACGGCTGCTCCCCCAACAACGCCTCCGCCACCGCCGCATCGACATAGGCCGCCTCCGCCACCGAAAGGTGCCGAGTCAACCGGGCAAGCTTGCACGCCACCCACGCCTCACACCGCAACGTCGCCAGCACCGCCCAACACTTCGGCAACCGGAACACCAGATCCAACCCGTCCGCCACCGACAACCGACCGCCGAAGACCCCCTGAGAAGTAGGGGTGTGGAGAACTTTCTCAGCTCACTCTTCCCGCAGGCCCGACCAGAGAGTGCTCGCCAACGCTGGGAGAGTGCAGGGACTGCCAAGATGGAGCCGTGGCAGCGATCCCGAACTTCATGCTCCCCGCATGACCGCAACCGACTTCAAGCTGCGCACCGTGGCGTTCGAGGCGTTCGGTCCGACGATCGTCAGCTCGATCGGGCACGGTGCCGTGATGCCGGTGCTCGCGCTCCAGGCCCGTCACCTCGGCGCCGACGTCGGTACGGCGGCTCTGGTGGTCGCCCTTCTCGGCATCGGCCAGCTGGTCACCAGCCTGCCCGCCGGCGCCGTCGTGGCGCGCATCGGAGAGCGCCAGATGCTCACGCTGTGCGGCCTGGTCGACTGCGTCGCGATGCTGGTCGCCTGGCGCGCCACGTCGGTACCTCTCCTCGGGGCGGCCGTCGTCCTCTCCGGCGCCACGTGGACCGGGTTCCTCCTGGCCAGACAGGGTTTCCTCATCGAGGCGGTGCCGCCGACCCACCGGGCACGGGCGATGTCGAGCCTGGGCGCCAGTCATCGAGTCGGCCTGTTCGTCGGCCCCGTCATCGGCGCCGCCGTGATCGCCTGGCAGGGCCTCGCCTCGGTGTTCGTACTGGCGGCCGCGATGTCACTGTGCTCCGCGGTGATGGCGCGCCTGATGCGCGACCTCGGCCACGACTCCCGCGCCGACCAGCGGGCCGCCGGCCACGCGAGCGTCCTCTCGGTCCTGCTCGCCCACCGCCACACCCTGCTCACGCTCGGCGTCGGCGTGATCGTCATCGGCGCCTCGCGGTCGATCCGCGGCACCCTCCTGCCCCTGTGGGCCGACCACGTCGGCATGTCCGGCTCCGAGACGTCTCTGGTCTTCGCGGTCGCCGCCGGCGTCGACATCCTGTTCTTCTTCCCGGGTGGTTGGCTGATGGACCACCGCGGCCGTGCGGTCGTGGCGGTGCCCGTCGTGCTCGCGGTGGCGATCGGCGCGCTCATCCTGCCCCTGGCCACCACGGAAGCCGCAGTGCTCGCGGTCGCCGTACTCATCGCGGCCGGCAACGGCCTGGGCTCGGGCATCGTGATGACGATCGGCGCCGACACCGCGCCCGCGCTCGGGCGCTCGCAATATCTGGGCGGGTGGCGCCTGTGCGGCGATCTCGGCGGCACCTCGGGCCCGCTCCTGATCAGCGCGGTGACGACCGTCGCGCCGTTGGCCACGGCGTCCGTGGTCTTCGGTCTGGCCGCGCTGGCCGGCACCGGCTGGGTGGGCCACTGGACCCGGCGCCTCGACCGGCGGCTCAGATCGAGTCAGCCGTAGGTGACCTTCACGGCGTTCGAGGTCAGCTTCTTCGACTTGTCGACCACACGCCACTCGATGTCGCCGGTCTGCGAGGTGTTGACGTAGGTGCTGAACGTGGCGTCGGAGACGTTCACGTCGACCGGGAAGTCGGCCCAGGAGCCGGCGTTGACCCGGATCTGCACATCGAGCACGGCGCCCTCGCCCTGCGGATAGATGCCGGACAGATAGAGGTCCTCGCCCGGAGACGCCCTGAACGCGCCCTGGGTCAGGGAGATCTCGGCCTTCGGCTTGGCCTTCTTGGTGGCCTTCGGCTCGTTGCTGGCCGATGCCGAGTCGGACTCAGCCCCATCGTCGTCGCTGGGGAGCAGTGTGATCAGCGGGTCGGACTGGCGCGTGGTTCGCGACGGGTCCGGCAGCACCAGGGACTCGCCCGCAGCAGGCCCGCCGTCTCCGCCGTCGCCACCGCCCACACCGAGCATCTTCGTGCCGATCATGAGCGCGATGCCGGCCAGGAGGCCGACCACGACGGCCACGGCGACGAGAGCAACCAGGCCGTTGACAACGGGCTTGTCTTCGGAATCGCTCACGGGCACGCTCTCTCGGGTCGAGTGGGACGGGCACCATTGTTGCAGGGGAACCTCAGAAACCCCGCGTCCACTGGACGTCGTCGACGATCTTCGTCGAGCGCCAACCGTCCGGGAGCCGCACGAGGTCGTGGTGGTAGTAGCCCCCGACCTCCCACAGACCCTCGCTCCCATCGGGGTTGATCACCACCATCGGGTTGGTGAAGTACGCCGTCACGTGGGCCCGGTCCGGTTGGTCGTGAACGGGCCCGTCGAAGGTGATCGCGAGCTGACCCAGGATGTGCTGGGTCCGCTGGAAGCCGGCCAGTCCCTGCTCGATCCAGGGCACCACTTCTGCGGGCGTCCCGATCGGACCTCCGGACGCGCGGTAGTCGAGCACGGCGTCGGCGGTGAACACCGCGGCGAGGTCGTCGTACGACCTGGTGTCCACGGCGCGGGTGTAGCGGGTGAGGAGGTCGGTGATCTCCTGGCGGTCACTGAGCTCCTGCAGGTCCATGGCCAGACTCTGGCACAAAATAAGAACACGTTCTAGTGTGGGGCCATGCGATTCACCTACGCCGAGGCGATGACCCGTGCCGAGTACTACGCGCCGCTGGCGCAGGCCGCCGAGGCCGCCGGCTTCACCAGCATGACGGTGGCCGACAGCCTGATCTATCCCCGGGAGTCGGACTCGAAGTACCCCTACACCGACACCGGCGACCGGGAGTTCCTCGAGGACAAGGAGTTCATCGAGACGATGATCCTGGTCTCCCACCTGTCGGCGGTGACCACGACGCTGCGGTTCACGCCGTTCGTGCTCAAGCTGCCGGTGCGTCCACCGGTGCTGGTCGCCAAGCAGGCCAGCTCGATCGCGTTCCTCAACAACAACCGTCTCGGGCTCGGCGTCGGGCTGTCTCCCTGGCCCGAGGACTTCGACGTGATGGGCATCCCCTGGGCCCGACGCGGCAAGCGGATGGACGAGTGCATGGACATCCTCCGCGGGCTGACCAGTGGTGAGTTCTTCGGCTATGACGGGGAGTTCTTCTCCTTCGACCCGATCAAGCAGTGCCCCGCCCCCACCGAGAAGATCCCGCTTCTCGTCGGGGGCCACAGCGACGCCGCGCTGCGCCGCGCCGTCCGCAGGGGCGACGGGTGGATGCACGCCGGCGGTGACGGTGAGGAGCTCGACCGGCTGCTCGCCCGGCTGGCCGAGATCCGGAAAGAGGAGGGAGACACCCGCACGGACTTCGAGGTGCACGTGATCTCCTTCGACGCCTACGATCTCGAGGGCGTCAAGCGCCTGGAGGACAAGGGCGTCACCGACTGCATCGTCGGCTTCCGGGTGCCCTACATCAAGGGTCCCGACACCGAGCCGCTCGACAAGAAGATCCAGCACCTGCAGCGGTACGCCGAGTCTGTGATCGGCAAGCTGTGAGCACGGAAGTCTTCGCGGCCGCGGTCAGTGAGGCCGAGCAGCTGATTCGCAACCCACCGTTCGAGATCAGCGAGCAGGAGCTCGCCGAGGGCCTGGACTACCTCGCCGGGTCGATCCGGTCCTCGCTGCAGATGGCCTTCGACTACGACCTCGAGCACCCGGTGCTGATCAACCCCACGCACCAGTACGCGCGCCAGGGGCTCGACAACCCCGATGCGATCTACTTCAACGCCTACCTGGACGCCGGGGCGTCGTACGTCGTCACCGGTCGCCGCGGGACCACGGCCGACCTGTCCTTCCAAGTGATGGACGGCGGCTACACGGAAGCGGGTTTCCCCAGCACTGTTGCGGCCTTCGACGACCGCGACCTCACGATCGCCGACGACGGATCATTCGAGTGGCGGCTCGGTCCCGAGCTCGGCGTCGGCAAGGGTGCGACGCTGATCGTCCGCGAGGTCTACAGCGACTGGAACGCCGAGGAGCGCGGCACGCTGCGGATCCAACGGCTCGACTCTGCCGGGGTACCACGTGGCCCGCTCTCGACCGAGCGGATCGAGAAGCGCTACGCCGTCGCGGCGAAGCTGCTCGTCGGCCGGATCAAGACGTGGTTCGCGTTCCCCGAGTGGTTCACCTACAAGGAACCGGTCAACACGCTGACCGTCCCGGCCTCGACGCCGGGTGGCCTGGCCTCGCAGTTCTCCTCGATCGGCCACTACACAGTGGCCGAGGAGGAGGCCCTGGTGGTGACGGTCCCCGTCTGTGACGACGCGCCGTACCAAGCCATCCAGATCGGCTCGAAGTGGTATGTCTCGACCGACTACGAGCACCACCAGACCTCGCTCACCCGGGCCCAGTCGTCCGTCGGCGACGACGGGCTGCTGCGCTACGTGATCAGCTCACGCGATCCCGGCATCGCGAACTGGCTCGAGACCACCGGCCATCCCCAGGGTGTGATGATGCTGCGCTGGCAGCGCGTCGCCCGCGCTCTCGG
>NZ_BCRJ01000113.1 GCF_001552535.1 Nocardioides jensenii JCM 1364 = NBRC 14755
GCGCTCTCGGCGCGGGCGACGGGCCGCAGGTCGAGGTCGTGCCGTTCTCGTCCCTGTCCGGACGCGGGGACCTCGACGACCAGCGCGTCACTCCCAAGGAGTACGCCGAGCGCATCGAGGCCCGTCAGGTCGGCATCGCCCGGCGGATGATCAGCTGATCACTCCCGGTAGACCTGCACGATGCCGGGCCGTGGCTGGTTGTCGCCGAGGTAGGGGAAGTTGCTGACCACGTTGTCGGGGCTCGCCCCGCTGACCTCGCCGGGGTGCTGAACGGCGACCAGGACGGTGCGCTCGTCGCCACTGATCACCGGTCCGCAGCACTCCGCACCGACCGGGACGGAGAGGAACTGCTTCAGCTTGCCGCGCTCCCGGCCCTCGAGCGGCAGCATGTAGAGCCCGTCGGCGAAGCCGAGCGTGCCGGGCATGCCGTCGGTGGAGATCCACAGGTTGCCGGCCTTGTCGAACGTGACGTTGTCCGGGCAGCTGATCGGGCTGACCTGGTTGCGGTCGTAGCCGGCGAAGTACGTCGACGGGTCGGTCGGGTCGCCGGCGATCAGCACGAGCTGCCACGCGAACGTGAGGGCGCCCGCGTCGTTGCGACGCTCGGTGATCTCGATGACGTGGCCGTGCTTGTTCGGCCCGCGCGGATTGGCCTCGTCGACCTGGCCGGGCTGACGTGCGGAGTTGTTGGTCAGGGCCGCATAGACCTTGCCGGTGACCGGGTTGGCCTCGACGTCCTCGGGGCGGTCCATCTTGGTGGGGCCGACCAGGTCGGCGGCCTGACGGGTCCAGATCAGCACCTCCTCGACGGTCCATCCGGACACGTGGGAGGTGCCGTTGACCACCAGCGGCAGCCACACGCCGCTGCCGTCGTACAGCCCGTCGTCCGAGCCGTCGCCGGTGAACTTGGCGACGTACAGGTCCCCCTCGGAGAGCAGCGTCAGGTTGTGCTTCAGGTTGCCGGGCTTGTGCTTCTTGCGCGAGATGAACTTGTAGATGTAGTCGTTGCGCTCGTCATCGCCCATGTAGGCGACCGCGCGACCGTCGTCGGCCAGGCGGATCGTCGCGCCCTCGTGCTTGAAGCGACCGAGCGCGGTGTGCTTGACCGGGGTCGAGGTCGGGTCCTGGGGATCCACCTCGACGATCCAGCCGAAGCGGTTGACCTCGTTGGGCTCCGTGGCCACCGAGAAGCGGGGGTCGACGCGCTCCCAGCCGCGGCCGGCCGAGGTGATGCCGTAGCGCTTGAGGTGCAGGTCGGGGTCGAGTGCGCCGGTGGTGTCGAAGTACTGGTTGAAGTTCTCCTCACCTGACAGCACGGTGCCCCACGGCGTGACGCCGCCGGCGCAGTTGTTCAGGGTGCCGAGGACCTTCGTGCCGGTCGGGTCGGCGGAGGTCTTCAGGGCGTCGTGCCCTGAGGCGGGGCCGTCGACGGCGAACTCGGTCTCGCTGTGCAGCCGACGGTTGCGACGGCCGCCCTGCTGGTAGCTCCACGGTGCGCCCGGGCGCTCCCGGCGCACCTCGACGATGGTCATGCCGTGGGCGGCCATCACGATGCGGAGCTGGTCGTCGGAGAGGTCCGCGGACCCGGCGACGCCGCGGAACATCAGCTCGTCGTTGGTGTACTCGTTGTTGAAGGCGAGCACGCCGCTGCGGCCGCCCCGGCCGCGACCGTCGAGCAGCAGCGCCGTGAAGTCGCAGTTGTAGCCGGCCTGGTTGCGCTGCGCCTCGACACTCTGGTCGTCGAAGTCGAAGTCCGGAGCCTGACGCGTGACCGGGTCGCCCCAGGAGATGATCGGCGCCCAGTTGAAGCCGTCCGGCACCACGAGCTCGTCGGTGGTGGCGGCGGTCGGGGCGATGCCGGTGAACCGGGAGAGAGGCCCACCGCCTGCTGCTCCGGCGCGCGCCGACGGTGCGGCGGCCGCCGGGGAGACCGCTCCCCAGCCGGTGGTGCCGAGTACGCCGGCAGCAGCCGCACCGACCGCCCCCGCGCGAAGGACGGAGCGACGCGACACCGCGCGGGCCACGACCTGCTCGAAGTGCTCGTTGCCGGAGTCGTTCGGCACGGGGTGCGAGCAGGCGTTGCCGCAGCGGTAGAGACAGGTCATCGAGCTGCGACCACCGGCGTGGGCCTGGTCGACGAAGGGCAGGAGCTGGCGAGGGGTCATGCGTGCACGCTGCTGGCCGTGGTTGACGTTCAGCCTGCGCGAAGGTGGAGCGGAGATGACCAGTACGCGAATCACTCGACCGGGTCACTCGAGGGACGGGTCACTCGAGGGACGGGTCACTCGACTAGAACTGGAACACGTTCTACTCTGGTCCGCATGAACCTCCTCCAGGACAAGGTGATCGTGCTCTCCGGTGTCGGCCCCGGGCTCGGTCGCGCACTCGGCGAGGAGGCCGCGCAGATGGGCGCCGACCTCGTGCTGGTCTCCCGCACCGAGAAGCGGCTGGAGAAGATGGCCGCGGTGGTGCGCGAACACGGTCGCCGCGCGCTCGTCGTACCGACCGACATCACCGATGAGTCGCAACGTGCGGCGCTGGTCGAGGCCGCGCTGAGCGAGTTCGGTCGGGTCGACTGCCTGATCAACAATGCGTTCGGCATCCCGCCGATGGACCCGATCAGCACGCTCTCCCTGGAGAGCCTGCGGGCCGCGCAGGAGACCAACGTGTTCGCGCCGCTGCGACTGTCCGCCCTGTTCGCCGACGCGCTGGCCGCGTCTGATCAGAAGTCGGGCGGCTCGATCATCATGGTCAACTCGTGCGTCGTGCACAGCTCGCAACCGGAGTACTCCGGCTACAAGCTTTCCAAGGGCACGCTCAAGCATCTCGCCTCGTCGCTGGCGACCGAGCTCGGACCGCGTGGCATCCGGGTCAACAGCGTCGCGCCGTCGTACATCTATGAGGACGTGAACAAGGCCTACTTCGACTGGCTCGCCTCCGAGAGCGGTGTGACCCACGAGGACATCTATCGGGAGAAGGCGGCGCCGACCGACCTGAAGCGGCTGGCCACCCCCGACGAGGTGGCGAAGGCAACGCTGTTCTTCGCCAGCGACCTGGCCTCGGCGGTGACCGGCTCGATGCTCAACGTCGACTGCGGTGAGTTCCATGACAACTGACGCCGCACCGCGCGTTCGTGACGAGGTCGGGTCGTACGACGACATCGCGGCCGCCGCCGTCCGCACGACGGGACTCGACGACTTCGGCGGGACCGAGCACGAGGAGGGTCTCCGGATCCTGGTCGACGACCTGAACTCGCCGGCAGCGGGACTGACCGGGGAGGGCAACTACCTCCAGCGCGGCCAGGTGAAGAGCTGCCTGGTCGGGCGGTTGCTCACCCAGTTCGGCATGAAGGAGAACCCGGCGTACGCCGACGTCCGGGTGGAGCGGCCGGTGTTCGTGGTGGGGCTCCCCCGCACCGGCACCACGGCGTTGCACCGCCTGTTGACCGCCGACGAACGCCACCAGGGACTCGAGCTCTGGCTCACCGAGTTCCCCCAGCCGCGCCCGCCGCGCTCGACGTGGGAGACGAACCCGGTCTTCACCGGCATCAACGACGCCTACGCCCAGCACCACGTGGCCAATCCGGAGTTCATGGGCATCCACTACATGGACGCCGCGTCGGTGGAGGAGTGCTGGCGGCTGCTGCGCCAGACCGGCAAGTCGATCAGCTTCGAGTCGCTGGCCAACGTGCCGACGTACTCGTCGTGGCTGGCCGGTCAGGACTGGACCGACGCCTACCGGCGCCACAAGGAGGCGCTCCAGCTGATCGGGCTCAACGACACGGAGCGGCGTTGGGTGCTGAAGAACCCGTCCCACCTGGTCGCGCTCGACGCGCTGATGGCGGTCTACCCCGACGCCCTGATCGTGCAGACCCACCGCGACCCGGTCACCTCGATCGCGTCGGCCTGCTCCCTGTCGGCCGAGGCCACCACCGGATGGTCCGCGACGTTCGTCGGGGAGACGATCGGCTCGACACAGCTGGAGATGCTCTCCCGCTCCGCGCGCTCGTTCGCGCAGGCCCGGCCGCGCTACGACCAGTCCCAGTTCATCGACGTCGACTACGACGACTTCGTCGGCGACCCGACCGGGACGACGCGGGCGATCTACGACGCGTTCGACCTCGACTGGACACCCGCGGTCGCCACCGCCGTCGCAGCGATCGACGCCGAGTCGCGTCGGGGCGGCAGACGACCGGCGCACCGCTATTCGCTGGGCGACTACGGCCTCACCGAGGAGCAGGTTCGCGCGGCGTTCTGAGGTTCGCCGGCGTCGCGTGCAGTTGGCCGCACGCA
>NZ_BCRJ01000114.1 GCF_001552535.1 Nocardioides jensenii JCM 1364 = NBRC 14755
CACTCGCCGGGCCGTCACGCCGTACCAGGTTCAGCTCATCGCACGCGGAACTTCACGACCTTCGCCGAACCCTTGAGGTTGCGGTTGCCGAGGTAGGTCGACTGGAGCGAGTAGGCGCCGCGGGCCTTGACCCGGGTGAAGGTGCTGCGCGCCACTCCGCGACTGTTGACCTTGGCGGTGAGGCGCTTGACGACCTTGGTGCCCTTCTTCAGCACGAATCGAACGCTGCCGGTGGCCCGATTGCCGTAGGCACCCTTGACGGTCGCGGTGGCGATCGCGCGCTTGCGGGCCTTGCTGTAGGCCACCGTCGCCCGGGTGGTGCTGGCCGCCTTGACCACCTTGACCGTGTCGACCGAGGCATCCTGGTCGGGCTGCAGGGTGCAGGCGACGTCGATCTCGGACATGAGGTCAGCCGGACTGCCGTCCGCCTTCTTCAGCACCAGGTGCGACGTGAACGACGATGCGGCCATCTTGATCGTCGTACCCGCGTTGCCCGCCTTGATCGCGGCACCATTGCCAGATGCTGCGACCGGCAGCGCCCCCGAGGGGATCGTCGTCTTCGGGATGGTCATGGAGACCGTCTTGGTGGCGCCGTTGACCAACGTGCTCACCTGGGCGCTCCCCTCGGCAGTGGTGGCCTTCAGCGTGCCGGTGATCACCGACGCGACGTCCGCGGGGATGGTCACTGTCGCGGTCACCCTCGGCACGAAGGACTTGCCCGCTGGCACGGTGGCCGGCGAGTTCGTGTCCGAGGAGACGATGAACGTCTTGTCACCGAGAAGGGGGACGCCGCAGGTGTAGTTCAGGTCCGCGCTCTGGGCCTGTGCCGCCGGTGCGACGACGAGGACCGAGAGACCGGCGGTGGCGACGGCCACAGCACTGGCCGCAGCGACCTTGCGGAACCCGATTTTTGGCAGAGCAATAGACATGTGTGTTCCCTCCACAGCTTTCGCTGTCCGCGCGCCGTCACTCCCCTCCGGAGTGATGATCGACACGCACTGGGAACCCTAGACACGTTGCTGCGCAAAAGTGACCCGCCAGTAGCGTGACCTGGGTCACGCTACTGGCGGCTCGCCGAACGACATGCTCAGGGACGGATCACCTTGTCGAGCACGCGACCGATGACCAGCCACACCACGGCCCCGATGCCCCAGTTGAAGAGCGCGTTCTTGATCTCCGCGTTCTTGCCGCTGAACTCCTTGATGCCGTTCTCCAGGCTGAAGATGCCGAGGTCGAGGCGGCCGGCCCAGTCACGCACGAACTCGACCAGACCGTTGTCGGCATTGGCCTTGAGCGCATAGGTGAGCGCGCCGAGCGCCAGGATCAGCGCGAAGAGGGCACAGAGGATCCAGACCACCTGCGCGATCCGGGCTCGCACCGAACCGAGGCTGATCTCGATCGGCGCCTTGCGCCCGGCCCCTGCCTTCGCAGTCGACTCGTCGTCGGTCTTGCCCTTGGTCTTGTCCTGATTGTCGGCCACTACCGATCCCTTCACTCGATGCTCAACACGCGCTGTCAACAACAACGCGACGAAGCGACAGGAGTCACGCGCCGCGGAACTCTGCCTTGCCGGGGCCGTTCTCGACGAACGACTTCATGCCGATGCTGCGGTCCTCGGTGGCGAACAGCGCCGCGAACTGGACCCGCTCGATCTCCAGACCGGTCTCGAGATCCACCTCGAGGCCTCGGTCGATCGACTCCTTGGCGGCGCGGACGGCGTACGACGCTGCGCCGACGAACTGCGAGGCCCACTTCACGGCCTCGGCGTAGACCTCGTCGGCCGGCACGACCCGGTCCACCAGCCCGATCGCCAGTGCCTCGTCGGCCTTCACGAAACGGCCGGAGAAGATGATGTCCTTGGCCTTGCTCGGGCCGACCAGTCGGGTCAGCCGCTGGGTGCCACCGGCACCGGGGATGATGCCGAGCAGGATCTCGGGCTGACCCAGCGTGGCGTTGTCGGCGGCGATGCGGATGTCGGCACACATGGCCAGCTCGCACCCCCCTCCGAGGGCATAGCCGGTGACCGCCGCGACGACCGGCTTGGGGATCTTGGCGACCGCGGTGAACGCCGACTGGAGGCCGGCGGAGCGGTCCACCATCTCGGTGTAGGACATGTCGGCCATCTCCTTCACGTCGGCGCCGGCCGCGAAGACCCGCTCGCCGCCGTAGACGACGACGGCCTTGACGTCGGCGCGGGCCGCAGCCTCGGTCGCGGCGGCCCGGATCTCCTCCTGGACCTGCTCGCTCAGCGCGTTCATCTTGGGACGGTCGAGACGGATCGTGCCGACGCCGTCGGAGACCTCGAGCCGGACGAACTCGCCGGCGGCTGGGGTGTCAGTGGTGCCCATCGCGGTTGCAACTCCTGGTGTGGTTCGGGTGTCTGTCGTGACTCTAGTGGGCGGGGTCGTGGACAATGTCGCGGGTGACTCCCGGAATCTGGTCCCACCCAGGACAACACTCAGCCATCTGGCCCGGGCGCAACTACCCACTCGGCTCCACGTGGTCGGAGGAGGCGACGAACTTCGCGGTCCACGCACCGGCAGCGACCGGTGTGACCGTCTGCCTCTTCGACGAGCACGGCGGCGAGAAGCGCCACCAGCTCACCGAGCAGTCGCTGGGGATCTGGCACGGCGCCATCCCCGGGGTTGCCCTCGGCACCACCTACGGCTATCGCGTCGACGGGCCCTGGCAACCCGACCAGGGGCTGCGCTTCAATCCGGCCAAGCTGCTGCTGGACCCCTCTGCCCGGGCCATCTCGGGAACGATCACCGACGACCCGGCGATCTATGCGCACCAGCTCGAGGAGCCCGAGCACCGCAACGACACCGACTCCTCGCCGTACGTCCCCCGCAGTGTCGTCGTCGACGACACCTTCGACTGGGGTGCCGACGCTCCCCTGCGCCGCCGGTGGCGTGACACGGTGATCTACGAGATGCACGTGAAGGGCATGACCGCGCTCCACGACCGGGTTCCCGAGGAGCTGCGCGGCACGTACGCCGGCCTGGCCACACCGGCGGTGACCGACTACCTCAACGATCTCGGCGTCACGGCAGTCGAGCTGCTGCCGATCCACCAGTTCGTCTCCGAGCCGCGACTGCTGGAGAACGACCAGGTCAACTACTGGGGCTACAACACGATCGGCTACTTCGCCCCGCACAACGCCTACTCCTCCGCGGGCGACCGAGGCCAGCAGGTCAGTGAGTTCAAAGCGATGGTCAAGGCCTTCCACGACGCGGGACTCGAGGTGATCCTCGACGTGGTCTACAACCACACCGCGGAGGGCGGCGCACTCGGGCCCAGCCTGTCGTTCCGGGGACTCGACGATCGCGGCTTCTACCAGCGGGTGCTGCCCACCCCCACCGACGACGACAGCCGCCCGCCGTTCGACGACACCTACTGGGACGTCACCGGTTGCGGCAACACCGTCGACGCGTCGAACCCCCCGGTGCTGCGCCTGATCCTCGACTCCCTGCGCTACTGGGTCACCGAGATGCACGTCGACGGCTTCCGCTTCGACCTCGCCTCCGCCCTGACCCGGGTGCGCCAGGAGGTCGACATGGACTGCCACCTGCTCACCGCGATCGGTCAGGACCCGATCCTGCGGCACGTGAAGCTGATCGCCGAACCCTGGGACGCCTCGATGGACGGCTACCGGGTCGGTGAGTTCCCGCCGCCGTGGGTCGAGTGGAACGACCAGTACCGCGACACCATCCGCGACTTCTGGCGCGGCCACTCCTCAGGCATCCGCACCGTGGCGACCCGACTGGCCGGCTCCTCGGACCTGTACGCCGACGACGGCCGGTCGCCGTACTCCACAGTGAACTTCGTGACCGCACACGACGGGTTCACCCTGCGCGACCTGGTCACCTACGACCACAAGCACAACGAGTCCAACGGCGAGGACAACCGCGACGGCACCGACAACAACCGGTCCTGGAACCACGGCGTGGAGGGCGAGACCGACGACGCCGACATCGTCGGCCTGCGTCGCAGGCAGGCGGCCAACCTGATGGCCACGTTGTGCCTGTCGAACGGCGTACCCATGCTGACCGCCGGCGACGAGCGGGGCCGCACCCAGGGCGGCAACAACAACGCCTACAGCCACGACGACGAGACGTCCTGGATCGACTGGCGTCCCGACGACGCCTGGCTGGACGTCTACGAGATCACGAAGACCGCGCTGCGGTTGCGCCGCGAGCACCCGGCGCTGCGGCAGCGGCACTGGTTCGAGGGGCGGCCGGCGATCCAGGACGGCCCCAAGGACTTGGCCTGGCTGCACCCGTCGGGCCGCGAGATGTCGGCCGACGACTGGTTCGACGAGTCGCTCGCGATCGTGGGCATGTTCGTCTCGGGTGCACCGTTGCGCTCGCCGGGACCGCGCGGCGAGCAGCAGGTCGACAAGTCGTTCATGATCTGGCTCAATGCCGCCGATGGTGCGGCGGCACTCACCCTTCCCGAGAACGCATGGGTCCAGGCCGGTGAGGTCGTCCTCTCCACCGATCCGGCCCACGTGCCCGGCAACGCCGTGAAGGCCGGCGACGAGGTGGAGCTGGCAGCGCGCTCCGTGCTCGTGCTGCGCCAGACATGATCGGCACCACGCCACAGCCGCCGGCGACGAGCTCGTGGTTCCGCACCGTGCGGGCTCATCCCTCGGCGGTGCTGCTCGTCGTGCAGCTGCTGGGCATCATCGTCTACCCGTTCCTGGGGTCCGCGCCGGTGGGGCGGGCGGTGTTCAGCACGTTTGCCCTGGTGGTGCTGGTGATCGCCGTGATGGCGATCCGGCTCACCCCGGCGCTGAGCTGGGTGGCTGCCCTGATCGGCGTGCCGGTGGTGGTGCTGACCATCTGCGAGGCGGCACTGCCCGACAACACCGACATCGCCCTCTGGTCGGCGGTCTTCCATGCGGTGTTCTACTTCTACACCGCCTACGCGTTGATCCGATACATGTTCAGCGACAACGTGGTCACCACCGATGAGGTGTTCGCGACGGGCGCCACCTTCACCGTGCTCGCGTGGGCCTTCGCCTACGTGTACGCCGCCACGCAGCTGGTCTGGCCCGACTCCTTCAACGCCGCCGTCAACACCGCCGATCCGCGCTCATGGACCGAGCTGCTCTTCCTCTCGGTGACCACGCTGACCAGCACCGGTCTGTCCGACATCGCACCGATCCGGCCACACGCCCGCTCGTTCGTGATGATCGAGCAGATCGCCGGGATGCTCTACCTCGCGCTGGTGGTGGCCCGCATCATGGCGCTGCTGTCGGCCCGCGCCGCCCGGCTGGGCGTCTCGCACGAGGAGCTTCGCGCCGAGGCATCGATCCTGGACCCGAGCGACGACCCGACCGGGGGCTCGGAGCCCGACGGGGCGCCGTCCTGAACCGCCCCGTGGCGTGTCACCTGACCGTGAGGCTCCGGCGACGGCGATGCCCACGACTTCGTCGACGAGCTCGTCAGGGGCCGGTGACTCTGCCATTCGGTAGAGGAAGGCGGCGTCGACCTCGATGTCGATCAGCCCGAGACCGGGCGCGGCGTCGATCACCTTCTCGAGCAGGGACCGGTGTTGACCTCGGCGTGCGCGAGGCTCATCCGGTGGGTGCTCATGTACTCGGAGCACCCTCAAGGAGTTGGTGACGGATCGGCAGGCGGATCCTTCGGGGTGAACCGGTCCAGCATGCCTTCGACGCCCACAGCGGCCTCCCGGGCGCTGGGCGTGAACCCGAGAACGACGGGAAGAAAGCGGTCCGAGAGCAGGCCCCGCAACCGGACGTCGGTCGTGGCCACCACCGTCGCGGTGCGAGGCGTGCGCCGCAACAGGGCGATCTCCCCGAATCCTTCACCCGGGCCGAGGGTGGCCACCACCGCTCCGTCACCGACCACCTGGACCTCGCCGGCCTCGATCACGTAGTACCTGTCCCCCAGATCACCCTGCGAGAACACCATGTGGCCCGCTGACACCTCGAGATGCTCCAGCCCTCGGGCCAGCTGCTCGACGGAGGGCAGCGGCAGCGTGCGCAGCATCGGGACTCGCTGGAGGAGCCCGACATCGTTGTCGTGCACTCCCACCGTGCGGTCCAGGAGGCGCAGCCGACGCCACGCGATCACCGCCAGGACCGGGCAGATGACGCCGATGCCGACCAGCGCGGAGCGCGGGCCGGACATCGTGACGACCCAGGACGCGGCGACGGCGCCGATCCCGATGAAGACCGCGACCAGGCTCTCCAGGACCCCGAAGACCCTGGCAAGAACCTCGTCGGGCGCCAGCCGACCGAGCAGGGTGAAGCCCGCGACGTCGATCAACGCGTTGCCGACGCCGACGAAGGCCAGGAAGAAGAGGGCCGCACCCTCCCGCGGGACGGCCCCGACGAGCGCGAGAGGGAGCCCCCACAGCGCGACGCCCACCGCGAACCAGGCGCCGAGCCGGCGAGTGCCGACCAGCAACGACGCGGCGAGCGAGCCGAGCACGGCACCCACGCCGACGGCCGCCATCAACGTGCCGACCCCGGAGTCCCCTGTGCCGAGCAGCTCGAGGGGAACCACGACGGAGAGGACGGTCAACGCGCCCCGGGTGAAGGACTGGGCAGCGGCGAGACCGAGGATCAGGGCCAGGTCAGCGTTCCGGAGCACCGCACGCACCCCTTCAGCGGCCTCCCGCACGAGCCGCGGCCGGGCCGCTGACGAGGGCCGGGGCGGGGCGTCGTACGACAGCCGGAGCAGGAGCCCGGCGGCCCACAGGGACGAGGCTGCCGCCACCGCGAACACCACGGCCACGTCGGTGAGCTCGAGCAGCACCGCCGCCAGGAGCGGGCCCACCAGCGTGGCGGCGGAGTCGAGGAAGCCTCGGACCACGTTGGCACTGGCCAGCTCGTGCCCGGTGTGGCACAACGAGGGCAGCAACGCGGAGTGTGCCGGCCGGAACAGGGTCGCGGCGATCGTCGAGAGCACGGCCAGGGCATAGATCACGAGGGGTGGGCCGGCGAGCGCCGCGACGACTGCCGCGGCGGCGGTCGCGACTCCCCGCACCGTCGAGACCACGATCAGGACCCGTTCGCGCCGTCCGCGATCGGCGAGCGGCGACAACAGCGGGGCGATGAGCGCGGACGGTGCCATCCGCAGGAGCCCGACCAGTCCCACCGCGGTGGCGCCACCGTCGCGGTAGGCGACGATGCCGAGCGCCACGGTGAAGGCCCACTCGGCGGTCCAGGCACCCAGGAAGCTCAGCTGGGCGCGGCGCAGGTCGGGGTTGCGGGCGTTGCTGGTGAACGCGGCCGCGGCCCCGGCCAGCCGATTGCGACCGGCAGCCTCCCTCATGCACGGACTCTAGTGCGCGATCGGCTTCGTCGCCGGCGTTGCCGAAAGTCTCGGTGAATCGGGTGGGATCTCGTGCAGCGGCCACCTGCTCAGCGCAGGGTACGGCGAGCTCAGGGCAGGGCCACCACGCCGAGCTCGGCGGGAGTCGCGAGCAGGTCGTGGCGCGGCAGGACGCGGACCGTGTAGCCGAACGGGCCCGGCCGATCCAGCGTGACCGATCCGTCGAACCGGTGCCGGCCCCCGTCGTACGACGCCACGGGGTGCAGCGGCTCCCCCACGGTGTCGGCGAGCGTGTCGTCGGCCGCGATCGTGCCGTGCACCAGCTGCACCTCCACGTCGTCGGGTGCGAGGTCGCCCAGGGAGACGAACGCGTGCACGGACAGGCGGGAGCCGACCTCGGGTGAGTCGGCGACGTCGTGGGACTCGACGTGCTCGACGCGCACGCCGGGCCAGGCCGATCGCACCCGCTGCTTCCACTCCGCGAACCCCGCGGCGCGAGAGTGGTCGACCAGCTCGCGCGCGGTGGCGGTCGCCGGCACGTAGAGCTGCTCGACGTAGTCGCGCACCATGCGGCTCGAGAGCACCTTCGGGCCGAGCGACTTGAGTGTGTGGCGCACCATCTCGATCCAGCGCGAGGGCACACCGGTGTCGTCGAGGTCGTAGAACCGCGGCGCGATCTCTTCCTCGATCAACGTGTAGAGCGCACCCGCCTCGAGGTCGTCGCGACGGTCGGGGTCGTCGATCCCGTCGGCGGAGGGGATCGACCAGCCGTTGCGTCCGTCGTACCACTCGTCCCACCAGCCGTCGAGGATCGAGAGGTTCAGGCCGCCGTTCAGCGCGGCCTTCATCCCCGACGTTCCGCACGCCTCGTAGGGACGCAGCGGGTTGTTGAGCCAGACATCGCAGCCGGGGTAGAGCGGCTGCGCCATGGCGATGTCGTAGTTGGGCAGGAACACGATGCGGTGCCGCACCTCGGGGTCGTCGGCGAACCTGACGATCTCCTGGATCAGCTTCTTGCCACCGTCGTCGGCCGGGTGCGACTTGCCGGCGATGACCAGCTGGATCGGTCGCTCCGGGTGGAGCAGCAGCCGCTTGAGCCGCTCGGGCTCGCGCAGCATGAGCGTCAGCCGCTTGTACGACGGCACCCGGCGCGCGAACCCGATGGTCAGCACGTCGGGGTCGAGCGCCTCGTCGACCCAACCCAGCTCGGCGTCGGCGGCGCCCCGGTGCTCCCACGAGGCCCGCAGTCGGCGGCGGGCGTCCTCGACGAGTCGTTCCCGCAGCAGCCGCTTGACCCTCCAGATGTCGGTCGAGGCAACGCGGTCGACGACGTCCCAGGCGTCGGAGCTGTCGGTGGACACGTCGGCGCCGGCCGCCGAGCCCAGGTCGAAGACCTCGCGGGCCACCCAGGTCGGGGCGTGCACGCCGTTGGTGATCGACCCGATCGGCACCTCGGTCTCGTCGAAGCCCGGCCACAGCCCGTTGAACATGCCGCGCGAGACGTGGCCGTGCAGCTGCGAGACGCCGTTGGCGCGCTGGGCCAGCCGGAAGCCCATCACCGCCATGTTGAACACGCCCGGGTCGCCACCGTCGTAGCCCTCCGCGCCCAGGGCCAGCACGCGGTCGGCGGGTACGCCGGGCACGGCACCTCCCCCGCGCTCACCCGATCCGCCGAAGTACTGGGCGATCAGGTCCGTCGGGAAGCGGTCGATGCCGGCCGGGACGGGCGTGTGGGTGGTGAACACGGTGCCGGCCCGAGAGACCTCGAGCGCCGTGTCGAAGTCCAGGGGTCGGCCCCCGGACTCCACCGGGTCGACGGTGAGCTCGCGGATCCGCTCGAGGCCGAGGAAGCCCGCGTGACCCTCGTTGGTGTGGAACACCTCGGGCGCCGGGGCCCCGGTCAGGCGCGAATGGGCGCGCAACGCCTTGACCCCACCGATGCCGAGCAGGAGCTCCTGGAGCAGTCGGTGCTCGCTGGTGCCGCCGTACAGGCGATCGGTGACGGTGCGCAGGTGGGCGGCGTTCGCCTCCGTGTCGGCGTCGAGCATCAGCAGCGGGACCCGGCCGACGCGGGCCACCCAGATGCGGGCGTGCAGCGGGTCGTCGCCGGGGAGCGGAACCGTGACCGAGGCCGGTTCGCCGTCCGCCTCGCGCAGCAGCGAGATGGGCAGGCCGTTGGGGTCGAGGACCGGGTAGGTCTCCTCCTGCCAGCCCTCGCGGGACAGGTGCTGGCGGAAGTAGCCGTGGCGGTAGAGCAGGCCGACGCCGACGATCGGGACGCCCAGGTCGGAGGCCGTCTTCAGGTGGTCGCCAGCGAGGATGCCGAGGCCGCCGGAGTACTGCGGCAGCACCGCGGTGATGCCGAACTCGGGAGAGAAGTAGGCGATCGACGTTGGCCAGGTGCCCTGCGTTGCCGCGGTCTTCTGGAACCAGCGGTCGCCGGTGAGGTACGTCGTGAGGTCGGCATGCACCGCCCCCATCTCGCCCAGGAACGACTCGTCGGCCGCCAGCTCGTCGAGGCGTGCGGGCGGAACCGCACCCAACAGCCTGACCGGGTCGTGATGCACCGACTCCCACAGGTCGGCGTCCACAGCCCGGAAGAGATCCTGGGTCTCGGGGTGCCAGGCCCATCGCAGGTTGGTCGACAGCTCCCCCAGCGGATGGAGTGCTTCGGGCAGGACGGGCTGGACGGTGAACCTTCGGATCGCACGCACGAGTCGACCGTAGCCCACCCGGCAACCGCCTCGCCTGCGCGTGAGATCACCGCTCTCCCGGACCCGATCCGGTCGGCGTTTGCTTGTGGCAGGGCGGTGCGGAAGTCTGGGGCCATGGTCGGACGCATACCCGTGATGGACGTGACCCCGGTCGTCGACCTGGGGCGACAGCCCGCCAAGGCGACTCGCGACGAGCCCTTTCCGGTGACCGCGTCGGTCTTCAGGGAGGGGCACGACAAACTCGGCGCCGAGGTCGTGCTCACCGGCCCCGACGGCGTGCGCCGGGCGCCGGTGCGGATGACGCTCTCGCCCACCCGACCCGACCACTGGACCGCGTGGGTGACCCCCGATCTCGAGGGCTCGTGGACCTTCGAGGTGCACGCCTGGTCCGACCCGGTCGCCACCTGGCAGCACGCGGCGGACATCAAGATCCCCGCTGACATCGACACGGAGCTGATGTTCACCGAGGGACGACTGCTCCTCGAACGGGTGCTGACCGGCCTCGGGGCCACCGAGACCGATCCACGCACCCTGATCGCCGGCGCCGTCGCCGCGGCGTCCGACACCACCAGGCCGGTCCCGGCACGCCTTGCCGTGCTGCAGGATCCCGCGCTGCGCGAGGTGCTGCGCGCCCATCCGGTGCGCGACATGGTCACCGTCGAGGGCCCCTACCCGGCGTACGCCGACCGGCCACGGGCACTGTTCGGCAGCTGGTACGAGTTCTTCCCACGCTCGGAGGGAGCCACGCAGGATCCGGCGACCGGCACGGTCACCAGCGGCACCTTCCGCACCGCCGCCAACCGTCTCGACGCGGTGGCGGCGATGGGCTTCGACGTGCTCTACCTGCCGCCGATCCACCCGATCGGCACCATCAACCGCAAGGGGCCCAACAACACGCTGACCCCCGGCCCTGACGACACCGGGTCGCCGTGGGCGATCGGGTCGAAGGACGGCGGCCACGACGCGATCCACCCGGACCTGGGCGACCTCGACGACTTCGACGCGTTCGTGGCCCGGGCCGGCGAGCTCGGCCTCGAGATCGCACTGGACCTGGCCCTGCAGGCCGCCCCCGACCATCCGTGGGTGGAGTCGCACCCCGAGTGGTTCACCACCCGCGCCGACGGCACGATCGCCTATGCGGAGAACCCGCCGAAGAAGTACCAGGACATCTACCCGGTCAACTTCGACAACGACCCCCAGGGCATCTACGCCGAGGTGCTGCGCGTGGTCTGCCACTGGATGAACCACGGCGTCCGCATCTTCCGCGTCGACAACCCGCACACCAAGCCGCTCGCCTTCTGGGAGCGACTGCTCGCCGAGGTACGCCGGCTCGACCCCGGTGTGCTGTTCCTCTCCGAGGCATTCACCCGACCGGCGATGATGCACGGTCTCGGTGCCATCGGCTACCACCAGAGCTACACCTACTTCACCTGGCGCACCGGCAAGCAGGAGCTCGGCGACTACCTGCTCGAGCTCTCCCATGAGTCCAGCCACCTGATGCGGCCGAACCTGTTCGTCAACACGCCCGACATCCTGCACGCCTACCTGCAGTACGGCGGCCCCGCGGCGTTCAAGATCCGCGCCACCGTGGCTGCCCTCGGTGCCCCCAGCTGGGGTGTCTATGCGGGCTTCGAGCTCTATGAGCACGTGGCGGTCAAGCCGGGCTCGGAGGAATACCTCGACTCCGAGAAGTACCAGATCCGCATCCGCGACTGGGCCGGTGCCGAGGAGCAGGGGCGCACGCTCGCGCCGTACATCACGCGGCTCAACGAGCTGCGCCGCCAGCACCCTGCCCTCAGACTGTTGCGCAACGTGACGGTGCACCGCACCGACGACGAGTCGATCCTCTGCTTCAGCAAGACCGCACACCTTCCGGGGGCGGGCGACGACATCGTGATCGTGGTGGTCAACCTCGACCCGCACGCGACCCGCGAGACGATGGTGCACCTCGATCTTGACGTCCTGGGGCTCGACCCGCACGAAGCGTTCGTCGTCCACGACGAGCTGACCGACCAGTCGTGGAACTGGACCGAGCACAACTACGTGCGCCTCGACCCGTCCGTCGAGCCGGCACACATCCTGACCGTGAGGAGCCCCCGTTGACCGAGAGCCAGAGCATCGGCGAGAGCACGATCGGCGACCAGCCGGAGTGGTTCAAGACCGCGGTCTTCTACGAGGTCCTGGTCCGGTCGTTCCGTGACTCCAACGGCGACGGCACCGGCGACTTCAAGGGACTCACCGAGAAGCTCGACTACCTGCAGTGGCTCGGCGTCGACTGCCTGTGGGTGCCGCCGTTCTTCACCTCGCCGCTGCGCGACGGCGGCTACGACGTGGCCGACTACACCAACATCCTCCCCGAAGCGGGTTCGGTCGACGACTTCCACGAGTTCCTCGACGAGGCGCACAAGCGCGGCATCCGGGTGATCATCGACTTCGTGATGAACCACACCAGCGACGCTCATCCGTGGTTCCAGGCCAGCCGCGAGGACCCCGACGGGCCGTTCGGCGACTTCTACGTCTGGTCCGACACCGACGAGCTCTACCAGGACGCCCGGGTCATCTTCGTCGACACCGAGCCGTCGAACTGGACCTGGGACCCGGTCCGCCAGCAGTACTTCTGGCACCGCTTCTTCAGCCACCAGCCCGACCTCAACTTCGACAACCCGAAGGTCCACGAGGCGATGTTCGAGGCCATGGCGTTCTGGCTCGACATGGGTCTCGACGGCTTCCGTCTCGACGCGGTGCCCTACCTCTACGAGCGCCCGGGCACGAACGGCGAGAACCTTCCCGAGACCCACGAGTTCCTGCGCAAGTGCCGCAGGTTCGTCGACGAGAACTACCCCGGTCGGGTGCTGCTCTGTGAGGCCAACCAGTGGCCAGCCGACGTGGTCGACTACTTCGGCAACCCCGAGGTCGGTGGCGACGAGTGCCACATGGCCTTCCATTTCCCCGTCATGCCGCGCATCTTCATGGCCGTACGCCGCGAGTCGCGGTACCCGATCTCGGAGATCCTCGAGCAGACACCGGCGATTCCCGACTCGTGCCAGTGGGGCATCTTCCTCCGCAACCACGACGAGCTGACCCTTGAGATGGTCACTGACGAGGATCGCGACTACATGTGGGACGAGTACGCCACGGACCCACGGATGAAGGCCAACATCGGCATCCGGCGGAGGTTGGCTCCCCTGCTCGACAACGACATCAACCAGATGGAGCTCTTCACCGCTCTGCTGTTGTCGCTGCCCGGTTCGCCGGTGCTCTACTACGGCGACGAGATCGGCATGGGCGACAACATCTGGCTCGGTGACCGTGACGGCGTACGCACCCCGATGCAGTGGACGCCCGACCGCAATGCCGGGTTCTCCTCGGCCACGCCGGGCAAGCTGCACCTGCCGGCGATCCAGGACCCGGTCTTCGGCTACCAGGCAGTCAACGTCGAGTCCCAGATGGAGAACTCGTCCTCCCTGTTGCACTGGACCCGCCGGATGATCCACGCCCGCCGCCAGCACGACGCGTTCGGCCTGGGCACCTTCCACGACCTGGGCGGTTCCAACCCGAGCGTGCTGTCCTACGCACGCGAGCACGGCGACGACGTGATCGTGTGCGTCAACAACCTCTCCCGCTTCCCGCAGCCGGTCGAGCTCGACCTGCGCCAGTGGGAGGGCCGCTCCCCCATCGAGATGCTCGGCGGGGTGCCGTTCCCGGCGGTCGGCGAGCTCCCCTACCTGCTGACACTGGGCGGCTACGGCTTCTACTGGTTCCGGCTGCCCAAGGAGGAGACGACACCGTGACCGGGCTCGAGCAACTGACCGCCTTCATCGGCGAGGCCCGGTGGTTCGGTGGCAAGGGCCGCGGGTTCACGGTCACCTCCACCCGACGAACCGGCGTACTCCCGACGCAGCCCGACGGCCCCAAGGTCGCCATCGACCTGGCCGAGGTGACCTACGAGGACGGGGACACCGAGCTCTACCAGCTGCCGCTCGCTTTCCGGACCGTGGCCGACGAGCGACTCGAACACGCCCTGGTCGGCACCTGGGAGGACCCCGACTTCGGCCCGTCGTTCGTCTACGACGCGGTCCACGACCGCGATGCGATGGGCCAGTGGCTCAGCGCCTTCGCCGAGGCCGAAGGAGGATCCTCGCGGCGACGCGGCCTGCTCGACTTCCACCGTCTGCCCGGCCATGACCTCGACCTGACCGCCCACTCCACCCTGTTCAGCGGCGAGCAGTCGAACTCCTCGGTCGCCTTCGGCGACGACAGCCTGATGAAGGTCTTCCGCAAGGTCACGCCGGGGGTCAATCCCGACATCCAGATCCACCACGTGCTCACCGAGGCCGGCTCCGACCACGTCGCGGCCCTCTACGGCTGGCTCGACACGGTCGACGAGGCCTCCGACGCGATCATCCAGCTGGCCATGCTGCAGCAGTTCCTGCGCACCGCGAGCGACGGGTGGGAGCTGGCCCAGGCGAGCGTGCGCAACCTGTTCGCCGAGGCCGACCTCCGTGCCGACGAGGTGGGTGGCGACTTCGCGTCCGAGAGCGAGCGCCTCGGCGTCGCGCTGGCCGAGACCCACCAGGTGCTGGCGCAGGCCTTCCCGACCGAGACCTTCGGCACGGCCGAGGTGGCCGCACTGGGGCAGGGCATGCACGACCGCCTCGTCGAGGCCATCGACGTGGTCCCGGGCCTCGCCGAGCACGCCTCCGCGCTGCACGCGATCTACGACCGGTTCGCGACCCTCGACACCCTCACCGTGCAGCGGGTGCACTGCGACCTGCACCTGGGCCAGACCCTGCGCACCGTCAGAGGCTGGAAGATCGTCGACTTCGAGGGCGAGCCGGCCAAGCCCCTGGCCGATCGACTGCTGCCGGACTCCGTGTGGCGCGACGTGGCCGGGATGCTGAGGTCCTTCGACTACGCGGCCGCTGTCGTGGCCCGGTCGTTCGCGGCCTCGGACGACACCGGCAACGCCCAGCGCGCCTTCCACGGCGACGAGTGGACCCAGCGCAACCGCGACGCGTTCGTCACGGCCTACGCCGGGCGCGCGTTGACCGATCACGAACGTCTCCAACTGGCTGCCTACGAAGCCGACAAGGCCGTCTACGAGTGCGTCTACGAGGCACGCAACCGCCCGTCCTGGCTCGGCATCCCGCTGGCGGGCGTCGTCCGTCTGACTGCGTGAGCCACGCCCCAACCGAGGAGGTCCACCGTGCCGATCCGTCCGATCGACATCACTGAGCTCGACCTGCTGATCCAGGGTGGGCACGGCGACCCGCACGCCGTGCTCGGGGCACACCCGCACGAGGGCGGCGTCACGGTCCGCGTCCTGCGGCCGCTGGCCTCCTCCGTCGAGGTACTGCACGGTCAGGAGCGCACCCCCCTCGTCCACGAGCACGAGGGCGTATGGGTCGGTGAGCTGCCGATCTCGGCGGTGCCCGACTACCGCATCTCGGTGGCCTACGACGGCGCGCCCACGACGTACGACGACCCCTACCGCTACCTGCCGACGCTCGGCGAGACCGACCTCCACCTGATCAACGAGGGGCGTCACGAACAGCTGTGGCAGGTGCTCGGTGCCCACCTGCGCTCCTACGACAGTGGTGTCACCGGCACCTCGTTCGCGGTGTGGGCCCCCAACGCCCGGGGAGTGCGGCTGATCGGCGACTTCAACGACTGGGACGGCCGGGCCACACCGATGCGCCAGCTCGGCCGCTCAGGCGTGTGGGAGATCTTCCTGCCCGACCTGGGCGACGGTGCGACGTACAAGTTCGCCCTGCTCGGTCCCGACGGCCAGTGGCGGGAGAAGGCCGACCCGCTCGCGTTTGCCACCGAGCTGCCGCCGCAGACCGCTTCGCGGGTCACCGAGTCGGCGTACGCCTGGGGGGACGAGGGGTGGCTGGCCCACCGCGCCGGGCAGCGGCCCACCGAGGAGCCGATGGCGGTCTACGAGGTGCACCTGGGCTCGTGGCGCAAGCGTGGCGCGGCGATGCTGAGCTGGTCCGAGCTGGCCGACGAGCTGGTGCCTTACGTCAGCGACCTCGGCTTCACCCACGTCGAGCTGATGCCGGTGATGGAGCACCCCTACGGCGGATCCTGGGGCTACCAGGTGACCTCCTACTTCGCCCCTACCGCCCGCTTCGGCGATCCCGACGGGCTCCGTCTGCTGGTCGACCGGTTCCACCGGGCCGGCATCGGGGTGCTGCTCGACTGGGTGCCGGCGCACTTCCCGAAGGACGAGTTCGCGCTGGCCCGGTTCGACGGCACGCCGCTCTACGAGCACCCCGACCCGGCGCTCGGTGAGCACCCCGAGTGGGGCACCTACATCTTCGACTTCGGACGCAACGAGGTGCGCAACTTCCTGATCGCCAGCGCGCTCTACTGGCTCGAGGAGTTCCACGTCGACGGGCTGCGCGTCGATGCCGTGGCCTCGATGCTCTATCTCGACTACTCCCGAGAGCCCGGCGAGTGGACCCCCAACGTGCACGGCGGCCGCGAGAACCTCGAGGCGGTGCGTTTCCTCCAGGAGCTCAATGCCACCGTCTACCGCCGAGTGCCCGGCGTGATGATGGTGGCCGAGGAGTCGACGGCCTGGCCGGGCGTCACGCGGCCGACCTCCGACGACGGTCTCGGGTTCGGCTTCAAGTGGAACATGGGCTGGATGCACGACTCGCTGGCCTACGTGCAGCAGGACCCGGTGCATCGGGTGCACCACCACGGGCAGCTCAGCTTCCCGATGGTCTACGCCTACGCCGAGAACTACGTGCTTCCGCTCTCCCACGACGAAGTCGTGCACGGCAAGGGCTCCCTGCTGCGCAAGATGCCCGGTGACCGGTGGCAGCAGCTGGCGAACCTGCGTGCCTACCTGGCCTGGCAGTGGGCCCATCCGGGCAAGCAGCTGTTGTTCATGGGCTGCGAGCTCGGGCAGGAGTCCGAGTGGGCCGAGGCGCGCGAGCTCGACTGGTGGCTCCTCGACCACGTCGAGCATGCCGGCATGCGCGACCTCGTCCGCGACCTGAACGGGATCTATCGCGACTCACCCGCCCTGTTCGCCGCCGACCACGACCCGTCGGGCTTCGGGTGGATCGACGCGAATGACGCGCAGCGCAACGTCTTCTCCTTCCTGCGCCGCGCACCCGGTGTCCCCGACGTCGTGTGCCTTGCGAACTTCTCCCCCGTCCCGCACCACGACTACGTCCTCGGGCTCCCGTCGGCGGGCGCCTGGCAGGAGGTGCTCAACACCGATGCCACCGGCTACGCCGGGTCCGGCGTGGGCAATCTCGGCCGGGTCGAGGCCGTTGCCGGTGAGTGGTCCGGTCAGCCTGCGCGCGCGACGATCGTGGTGCCACCGTTGGCGACGGTGTGGCTGCGCCGGGCGGAGTGACGTGCTCGACTCCGGACTCACCCCCCTCGACGGTGGACACAGCGGCGAGACGTTCCTCGGGACGAGCGGCGCGGAGCAGGTCGTCGTACGCATCCATGGCGGACGGTCGGCTCAGCGTGGCCCGGATGCCGTCGACATCGACGCGGCCGTGCTGCGCCTCGTGCGGGGGCTGCTGCCGGTCCCCCGAGTTCTGGAGGTACGTCGACCCGACCCGACGGCCGACGTTCCCGCCATCCTGGTCACCTCGTTCCTGCCCGGCACCCGGCTCGACCTCGTGCTCCCCGGCGCCGACGACGACCTGCAACGGCGCATCGGCGCCTCACTCGGCGGTGTGCTGACCCGGCTGAACCGGATGCCGTTCCTGACCACGGGGCCGTTCATCGACGCCGACCTGTCGATCGGCTCGTTCGGGCCCGAGGCCTCCGACCTGCGAACCTTCGCCGAGTCGCTGGTGCCCGGATCCGCGCTCGAGCGGTGGCCGACCGACGACCTCGAACGCCTCCTGACCTCGGCAGACCGGGCCCAGGACCTGCTCGACCCGATCGACCGCCACTGCCTGGTGCACAGCGACTTCAACCCGAAGAACCTGCTCGTCGACCCCGCCACGGGCGAGGTGACCGGTGTCCTCGACTGGGAGTTCGCCCACGCCGGACTGCCCGTCACCGACCTGGGCAACCTGCTACGGCACGCCGACTCCCCCGTCTTCGTCGACGCCGTCATCGAGGCGACCGAGATCGACGCGGTCCCGGGCGACCTGATCGAGCTGGCCGTGGCCGCCGACCTGTGGGCTCTGGTCGAGCTGGCCTCCCGGGCCGGCGAGAACCCGGCGGCCGACCGAGCCAACGACCTCCTCCTCGCTCGCCTTCACGACCACCCTCGATAGGGTTGCGGCCGTGACCGAGCAGCCGACCTCCGCGCCCGTGTCCGTCGAGACGACCTCCGACGGTGCTGCCCGAATCAGTTGGGGCCCCGGGCTGCGCGATCTCAGCCTCTCGGCTGCGATCGAGGTGGTCGCCGGGGGCATCGGTGCCGCCCTCGAGAACCACCACCGTGTCGAGGCCCTCGTGCGTCTCGAGGACGAGGCAGGGCTACGCGTCGCCACCTGGTCGGGGCTGCGCCGCGAGGGCGTACGCCGAGACGTGGACGGCGAGGTCGTGGTCCTCGCCAGGTTGGCCGATGACCCGCCGATCTCGGACGGCCCGGGCTTCCGGGCGATGCTGAACTCGTTCCTGCCCCGCAAGCGCGCGATCGGCCAGATGCTGGTGCGCGACGGCGACGGGCGGGTGCTGATGTGCCGGCTGACCTACAAGAAGGACTGGGACCTCCCAGGAGGCGTGGTCGAGGTCGGCGAGTCACCCCGTCTGGCCACCGGTCGAGAGCTGACCGAGGAGCTCGGCGTCGACATCACCGCCGGCCACCTGCTGCTCACCGACTGGTTGCCCGCATGGTCGGGGTGGGACGACGCGGTCTGCCTGGTCTTCGACGGTGGCGTCCATGACGCCTCCCTGGTCGACGGCATGGTCCTCGAGGCGCGCGAGATCCGCGAGGCCGCGTTCCTCAGGCTCGACGAGATCGAGGAGCGGGCCGCCGACTTCACCTACCGACGCGTGGCCGCGACCCTGGCCAGCCTGGGTGGCGACGGCTCGGCGTACACGGAGTCCGGCCGCGCCTGACCGACCGCCCTCTCCCCGTGCAACGCGAGGTCACGGTCGCTCCACACGCGTTCCGCCACGTGCGGAGCGACCAGGGCGCCGCGCAGGTCGCGCGGCGGCGGCCTGGCTCAGAAGAGCGCGGACGCCAGATTCCCACGACCGCGGATCACGCGCTCGTCGTCGTTGCCGACGGCAGCGAAGAGGCCGAGCAGGTGCGTGCGCGCCTTGTCCCGATCGTCACCGGCGGTACGGCGCACGAGGTCGACCAGCCGGTTGAACGCGTCCTCGACGTGGCCACCGAGCATGTCGAGATCGGCGACCAGCGTCTGGGCGTCGACGTCGTCGGGAGCCTCGGCAGCGGCCGCACGGGCCGTGTTGAGGTCGACCCCCTGGGTGCGCTGCAGCACCTTGGCCATCGCCAGTCCAGCACCCGCCTCCACATCGGCCGGGTTCGCGTCGACGAGCTTCTGGTATTCGGCGACCGCACGATCGACGTCGCCCTCACCGAGGGCGTCCTGGGCGGCCGCGTAGCGCGGGTCGGGCTCGGGCTCGCCGGCCTCGTCGGTGACCGGCGCCGTGCCGCGGGGCTGGTGGCGCCCGGTGATGCCCTGGGCAGTCAGCTGCTGGCCGAGCTGGTTGAACAGGGTGCGCAGCTCGTCGGCGCTCAAGGCACCGGGGATCGGCTGGCTCGCCGGACGGCCCTCGAGGATGACCAGCATCAGCGGCACCTGCGGGATCTGCATCGCCTGCGCGATCTGGGGCGACGCGTCGATGTCGACGAGGCCGGCCAGGAACCGGCCGTCGAACTCGCCGGTCACGGTCGCCACGTCGGCGGCGAACGTGCTGCTCTCGGGCGACTGCGTGGGCGAGTGGAAGACCAGCACGACGGCCGCGGTCATCGACGACTCGAGCACGGTCTGGAAGTTCGCTTCGGTGACCTCGACGGCGTACGCGCCGGCGGCGGACTGGGTGCCTTCGGGCGTGCCGGAACCAGCCGGCGGGGTGGCCGGACGACGCAGTCCGGACAGGTCGATCGCACCAGGACGGGAGAACGGCTGTTGACTCATGCCCCCCATCCTCCCCGATGGGTCAGCGGCTGACGATCGTGCCCCGGTACGACGGCGCGTGCACCACCACGTCGGCACCGGTCCGGTGCACGAGTCTCGAGGTGATCGCGAAGCTCCCCAGGCACCCGGCCGCCCGGCCGATCGGCACCCGACCGGAGCCGGAGACCATGCTGTGGTGGACATCTGCGCCGACCCACGCACGGCGGGAGATCACGGTGGCCGCGGCTCGGCACCGCGACCCCGGCCGTGCCTCCTGGCGCGCCACGATCTGGAGCCGGAGCCCGGTGCCGGCGCGACTGACCCGACCGGCGCACAGCTCACGACCGGCCGTGCTGGCGTCACGGCTCCCGCCGACGGCCGAGCAGGTGGTCACCTTGTGATCGGCGACCACCTCGAAGCCCGTCGCTGAGGCGCCCACCGGGAGCACGCGACGCAGGACCAGGCCCTGCCCAGGTCCCAGCACCCGTGAACCCCGGGTCGTCGAGACGCTGCGGTTCCACGGCGGCACCACGGCCGAGACCCACAGCCGGGAGTCGTGCCCGACCTGCCAGACGTTCGCGCTCTGGTAGCCCACGGCGACTGGCCGGGGGCGCATGCCGCTGGCCGAGACCCGGCACACCACGGGCCCCGACCGTGGAGCGACGTAGACGAATCGCGCCACGAGTCTCGTCCCCCGACCGCGCATCACGTTGCGGGAGGCGCCCGCCGTACGCACGCCGCTCGCCGACGGCGCACAGGTCAGGGAGACCGACGCAAGAAGCAGGCTGTCAGGGGTGGTGCGTGACTGCCGAGCAATCACCGTGGTCGCAATGTAGCGCCGCTCCCCTGCCCGGGCCGAGAACCTGACCGAGAAGACCGGAACGACGCGATCGGCGCGAACGACCGGCAGGTACGCCGGCACACGACGCGTGCGGTCGGGGTGCTGGTCCCGGAAGCTGCGCGAGGCGTCGGCCGAGTCGGCCCTCGACGCGGACATCTCACTAGGGGCGGACGTCACCCACGACGGAACGGGGAGCTCTGGGCTCGGGGGAACGGGGCCGTCCGGATCGGCCGGAACTGCCTCGGCAACCGTGCCGACCAGCAGCGTCAGCAGGAGGATCGCGAGGCAGCTCGCACCCCGCAACGACCTCACCACGACACCTTCGCCCTGCCCTTGCACCCGTCCGCGCTCTGAACCCCGTCACCCTAACCGCCCGGGTCTGCGGCCGCCGAGTTTTTCTGACATGATGGGGCGCGGTTCGGCTGGCTACCGAGCAGTACCCGTCTCGTGCGTTCCGACGCACACACCGAGGTGACTGCACGCGCCACCAGCGGCCACCGTCACCAGATCGTCGATTCTCGGGAGGAGAGCACGTGGGCGTCCCGTCGTACGACTTCAGCGGACGACGCGTGCTCGTGGTTGGCGGCACCCGGGGTCTCGGGCACCAGGTGGCCCGCAGCTTCCAGCGGTCCGGTGCCGCCGTCACCGTCACCGGCACCCAGTCCCTGACCTCGGCCTACGACGTCCGGCTCGATGCCTTCTCCTACTTGCGCCTCGACCTCACCAGCCACGACTCGATCGTGCGGGTCGCCGAGCAGGTCGGCGCGGTCGACATCGTCGTCAACGCCGCCGGTGCGCGCATCCCGCACTCCAGCGACGTCCACGAGCAGGAGTTCGTCTCCCACTCGGTGCGTCTGGGTCTGCTCGGCCCGAGCCAGCTGACCCATCGCCTGCGCCACCGTCTCGCGGAGAGCTCGATGCGCGGCGGGGGCGCCGTGGTCAACACCCACCACGTGCGCCGCTGGTGCGAGATGGCCGTCGGCGCGGCCAATGCGCACACGGAGATGCTCAACGGCACCGCGCGTCTGGCGGCGGCGTGGGCCGCCAACGGCGTCCGCGTCAACGGCGTCGCCTCGACCGTGATGGTCCCGCGTCAGAGCCAGCTTCGCGTGCAGATCGATCGGCAGTCCGGCCCCCTCCTGACCCGAACGAGAACTCAACGCACCGGCACACTCCAGGACGTGACGTCCGCCGTGCTGTTCCTGGCCAGCACCGGGTCCGCGTTCATCACCGGGCAGACCCTGATGGTCAACGGCAGCGGCGCCGGCGGCGCACGCATCGCCTACTGACTCATCACCTTCTGACTCATGGGGGCATGGCCTAGGGTTCCTTCTCGTGGGTGAAGTCTTCGCAGGCAGGTACGAGCTCCTCGACCCGATCGCCATGGGCGGCATGGGCACGGTCTGGTGCGTGCTCGACCTGAACGACCACCAGGTCAAGGCAGCCAAGATCCTGCGTCAGTCCGACGCTGCGTCCCTGCTCCGCTTCGTGCGCGAGCAGTCGATGCGCATCGACCACCTGCACGTGGTCACGCCGCAGTCGTGGGCCGGCATGGACGACCGGGTGCTGTTCACGATGCCGCTGGTGCGCGGCGGCTCGGTGGCCGGCCTGATCAAGGAGTACGGCGCCCTGCCCGTGCGGTGGGTCGCGCTCCTGGTCGACCAGACTCTCCACGCACTCGAGGCGGTGCACGGTGCCGGCATCGTCCACCGGGACCTGAAGCCGGCCAACCTGCTGCTCGAGCCCACGGGCTCCGGCCGGCCGCACCTGCGACTGACCGACTTCGGCATCGCGGCGCCTCTCGACGAGCCGCGGATGACCCGGGCCTCCATGGTGATCGGCAGCCCCGGCTACATGGCACCGGAGCAGTGGCACGGTGCTGACCCCGACTTCCGCTCCGACCTCTACTCAGTGGGCCGAGTCGGCCTGGAGATGCTGACCGGCGAGCGACCGTCGGCCGACACGCCCCATGTCGAGGCGACCGCGCTCCGCACCGACGACCCGCACCGCAACGCACTGCTCGACCTGCTCGGCCGAGCCACGAGCGAGGACCCCGCCAGCCGCCCCGAATCGGCCGCCGCCATGCGCGCCGATCTGGCTTCGTTGAACCTCGACGCGCTTCCTCCGCAGCCGGATGAGGCGGTCGTCGTACGCGATCTGTTCGCCGACCTGACCGAACCGGTCGCCGCGGACACGACCGCCGCCCCCACTCGCCTCGACCACGGCACCGCCGCGGCGACCAGGGTCCAGCACGGTGCGCAGACCCGATTCCTGACCGCGCCCCACGGCCACGGAGACGCCGCGGCCACGCGCACTCCGGCCTACCTCCTGCTGCTGGTCGGGCTGGTCGCCCTGCTCGTTGCGGGCTGGCTGCTGCTCTCCTGAGCCCTCTCCGGCACGGGGCGTCCTGCTCACTGGTCGCGCGTCAGGCAGTACGCCGCCGGTGCAGCAGCACCGCGCCGAGACCCAGGCACAGCAGCCCGAACGCACCGACGCCGAGACCCGACACGTGCCTGGTGTCGAACCAGCCGGTCGAGTCGGCCGGCGGAGCAGGGTTCCCTGAGGCAACCTTCGACCGCTTGCCGTCACCCACCAGGAACGGCTTGTCGTCGGCGTACGCCGGGACGCCGGCGATGTCACCCTGTGACTCGACGCTCAACGAGAACGGGATGGACTCCGGCCTGCGGTCCGTCGGCGCCGGCACCGTCACGCTGACGTAGTAGTCACCGGGCAGATAGCTGTTCGCGTCGTCGTAGCGGTTCAGGTAGCGCACGGGCCCGACACCGGCGCTCAGCTCGAGGCGCTCATCGCCCACCGAACCGTAGTCCGTGAGGTCGTCGAAGTCGGCGTCGAGGTCACGGCGCATCGGGTTGTAGACACCCAGTGTGACGGTGGGCCCGGAGTAGCCGAACACCTCGAGCTCGCTCGCGGACCAGGCCTCGACGTCGAGTCGCGCGGCCAGGGTCTGGCCCCACTCGAGGTGCACGCGGTAGAGGCGCTGGTCGCCCTCGGCGATCGACGAGGAGTAGGTGCCCGACGTCAGCAGCGGAGCCTGGTCGAACGACAGTGCGCCGTCGACCGCTCCGCGGTCCTCGCCCCCTGCCGGTGCCCGGAAGGCCGGTGCTGTCTCTGGCGGTGCGGGCAGGGTCTCCGCCGCGGAGTCCGGATTCTTGAGCGGACTCTCCTCGACCACCTTGATCGTCATCGGCAGGTCGGTCTCGCTGGTGCGTGTGGTGCCTGAGGGGCCGACAGTGAGCCGCAGCCGATCGGTGCGCAGGCACTCACCGTTGAGGTCGGTGGCGTTGTCCGGGCCGATCTGGAGGTCGACGCCGATCGCGGTGAAGGGTGCGGAGTAGTCGGCGCTCGCGCTCTCGCTGCCGCACGAGGTGCCGTCAGGGAGGAACGCCTCCAGCGTGACGGACTCGCCGCTCGACAACGGTGTCGCGGTGACCGAGACGTGCACCGAGCTGTAGTCCTCGGTGCGCTCGTAGGAGAACTGCTGCGGCACCGAGTCACCGGCGGCGAGGGTGGTGCTCCACAGCCCGGCCTCGAGCTGCGTCGTGTGCTTCGGGTCATTGCTGGGAGTCACCGGCGTGCCACCCAGGTCGACCGGGTCTCCAGGGTCGGCGCCGGCAGCGGGGGCCATCGCCACGACACCCACCAGCGCGAGCGCGGCCGCACGGCGTACGACGGAACCCGGGATCACGATCACGCCCGGCACCCTACCCAGCATGACTCAGAAATCACCCGCCGCGTGGCGCACCGGACGCAACAGCTCGGACAGCCGCGCCAGCCCCTCGTCGTCCATGGAGTCGAGGGCGAAACCGGAGGCGGTCAGATCGGCGGTGGCAGCCTCGACGACTGCCCGGCCGGTATCGGTGATCTCGGCCAGCACGGTGCGGCCGTCGTCGGGGTGCCTGCGGCGTACGACGTGACCCGAGGCCTCCAGCCGGTTGACGATCGAGGTGACCGAGGTGGGGTGCACCTGCAACCGCTCCCCCATCTTGCCCAACGGCAGGGACCCGCGGGAGGAGAAGACCAGCAGCACGAGCGCCTCGTACCGGGCGAAGGTGAGGCCGTGGGGCCTCAGGAGCGCATCGAGACGCCCGATCACGAGCTGTTGCACGCGCATCAGCGAGGTGACCGCGTGCATCGCGGTGACGCCCTCCCAACGCAGATCCCACTGCCGGGCCGCTTCGTCGATCGGGTCGAATTCGAGAGTCATGACTAGTTCACCTTCGGGCCGCGAAGGCCGGAACGCTGGACGACCCTCTGGATGGAGAGGTCGCGCTGATCGGGGTGGCCGACGAAGCGGATGTCGCGCAGCCCCTGCTCCTGGGCAGCGGACTCGAAGACGAAGTGGCCGTAGCCGATGATGCGGCCCTGGAACGGCTTGACCACGGTGATGTCCAGGATGCGGCTCAAGGGCATCGTGGCGAGGTTCTGGCTGAGCACGCCGTGCACCCGGAAGACGCGCATGTTGGTGATCACGAAGCGGTCCCTGAAGTAGGCCAAGGTCTTCCAGGCGGCGTGGCCCAGGATCACGAAGGCGAGCAGGAAGGGAAACCAGGCCAGGTCGAGATCGATGAACGGGAAGACGACCAGCAGCCCGACGGCGAGCAGCACCTCGAGCACCGGGAGCGTGTAGACGATCCAGTGGTGCATGACCTCATCCACGATCACCTCGCCCTCGTCGCGGAGGAGGTGCTTGCGGATGTTCGGGTCCGTGAGGGCCTTGGACAACCCCATGAGGGCGCCTAGAACAGCTCGTTGAGGAAGCGGATCGTCGCCTCGAACAGTTGGGTGGTCAGTCCCCAGCCCTCACCGGCACCGGCGCTGGCCAGCTCGGCGAGGCCGCTGGGGTCCTTGAACATGTAGAAGCCGATGAACAGGACGACGACGGCGAGTACGCCTTTCTTGGCGTCCATCTCTATCTCCATCCTCAGGTGAATCGTCGGGGCGTGCCTCGATGCGCGTCGAAAACGCATGCCCGGTCATTGTGGCAACTCACGGGCCACGTGTCTCGGAGGCGCGCCCGGGCACCGGTCACTCCAGGTGGCTGGCCAGCAACACGTCGGCTGCGGCCCAGGGGCCGGTCTCGCCGCGCGCGACCTGCTCGGCGAGGCCGTCGAGCTCAGCGTGTCGGCCCAGCCCCGCCCAGCGTTGCCGCAGCGTGGTCACCGCGATCGCCTCGATCTCGTCCCGGGCGCGCCGGGTACGACGACGCAGCAGCTCACCGGTCTGCTCCAGCCAGGCGTGGTGCTCCTCGATCGCGGTCGCGACCTCGGCCAGACCCTCGCCGTTCTGTGCGGTCGTCATCAGGATCGGCGGCTTCCACGCGCCTTCGGGGCGCTGCGACAGTGCCAGCGCCCCACGCAGGTCACGGCGCACCGTGGCCGCTCCGTCGCGGTCGGCCTTGTTCACCACGTAGAGGTCGCCGATCTCGAGGATGCCGGCCTTGGCTGCCTGGATGCCGTCTCCCATGCCGGGCGCGAGCAGCACGATGGTGGTGTCGGCCAGACCGGCGACCTCGACCTCGCTCTGGCCCACGCCGACCGTCTCGACGATGATCACGTCGTACCCCGCCGCGTCGAGCACGCGCAGTGCCTGCGGAGTGCTCCAGGACAGGCCGCCGAGATGGCCGCGCGCGGCCATCGACCGGATGAAGACGTCCTTGTCGACTGCGTGGTCGCCCATGCGCACCCGGTCACCGAGCAGCGCCCCGCCGGAGAACGGGGAGGACGGATCGATCGCGAGAACGCCGACGCGCTGCCCGGCTCGGCGCAGCTCGGTGACCAGCGCACTGGTGGTGGTCGACTTGCCCACGCCCGGTGATCCGGTGATGCCGACGACCTTCGCGTGCCCCGCGTGGGGCGCGAGCAGCGCCATCACCTCACGCAGCAGGGGCGACTCGTCCTCCACCAGCGAGATCAGGCGCCCGACCGAGCGCAGATCACCGGCACGCGCCTTCTCGACGAGCTCGGGGACGGCGACGGCCGACCGACCACGGGGTCGGCCGGCCGTCGCTGCGTCAGGTGTGGAGACCAAGTCAGGCCTTCGCGGGGACCTTGATGATCAGGGCGTCGCCCTGACCGCCGCCGCCGCACAGGGCAGCCGCACCGGTGCCACCGCCGCGACGCTGGAGCTCGAGCGCGAGGTGCAGCACGATGCGGGCACCCGACATGCCGACCGGGTGGCCGATCGCGATCGCGCCGCCGTTGACGTTGACCTTGTCCTCGGAGACACCGAGCTGGCGGGCCGACTCGATGCCCACGGCGGCGAACGCCTCGTTGAGCTCGAAGAGGTCGATGTCGCTGACCGCGATGCCCTGCTTCTCGGCGGCCTTCGCGATGGCGTTGGCCGGCTGCAGCTGCAGGGTGGAGTCGGGGCCGGCGACCTGGCCGCTGGCCCCGATCTCGGCGAGCCACTCGAGGCCGAGCTCCTCGGCCTTGGCCTTGCTCATCACCACGACGGCAGCAGCGCCGTCGGAGATCTGCGACGAGGAGCCGGCGGTGATCGTGCCCGACTTGTCGAACGCGGGGCGCAGGCCACCCAGCGACTCGGCGGTGGTGTCGCCACGGATGCCTTCGTCCTGGCTGACCGTGACGTCACCCTTGCGCGAGGAGATCGTGACCGGCACGACCTCGTCGTCGAAGACGCCGTTCTTCCAGGCGGTCGCGGCGAGCTGGTGCGAGCGGGCCGAGAACTCGTCCTGCTCCTCGCGGCTCAGCTTGGTGCCGGCGGAGTTGCAGGACTCGGTCAGGTTGCCCATCGGCTGGTCGGTGAACTGGTCGTAGAGCGCGTCGTAGGCCATCGAGTCGACCAGCGAGACGTCGCCGTACTTGAAGCCCTCGCGGGACTTGGGCAACACGTGGGGAGCGTTGGTCATCGACTCCATGCCGCCGGCAACGACGATGTCGTGCTCGCCGGCGCGGATCAGCTGGTCGGCGAGGGCGATCGCGTTGATGCCGGAGAGACAGACCTTGTTGATCGTGATCGCCGGGACGTTCATCGGGATGCCGCCCTTGACCGAGGCCTGGCGGGCGGTGATCTGGCCGGCACCGGCCTGGATGACGTGACCCATGATCACGTAGTCGACCTGGTCACCGGCAACGCCGGCCTTCTCCAGGGCCCCCTTGATGGCGACGCCGCCGAGGTCGGCAGCAGACAGGCTCTTGAGACCACCGAGGAGGCGGCCGACGGGCGTGCGCGCCCCAGCAACGATGACGGATCCGCCGGACGTGGACGACATGATGGTTCCTCCTGCAGCTAACACGAATGGAATGCTTTCGAGCCTATCCCTGCCAGTGCGGTGAGCAACATGTGTCCCGGATGTGGACGTCGTCACGTCCGTGGGCCGACCACGCCCTCCGACTCGCCGACCGTCTGTCGCGGGCCACCACGAGGTTGCGGCTGTAGCGTGCACAGGCATGAGCGACTCCACTGCCCTCGTCGACAGCCTGATCGAGAACATCGCCGAGCAGTACCCCGTCCACCGGGGGTTCCTGGACCAGGCGATCGGGGGCGCCACGCCCGAGGAGCGGACCCGCCTCGACGGCTACCTCCAGTTCTGCCAGGGCAAGGGCCTGCAGCTCGACTATCTGGCCGAGAGCTACCTGACGATCCTGGGTGACACCCTCGAGGAGCAGATCTACTTCCGGGAGCACGGCAGCTACCGGCACTCCACGTTCGCGGAGGTGGCCGAGTCCGTCTATCACGACCGCGACTACATGGACCGCTACATGTACGGCCTGGCCATCACGAACTTCCTGTGGCCCAACCACGTCGAGATGGCCCGGTTGCTCCATCGCACGCTGCCACGCAACCGCTCGGGACGCTATCTCGAGGTCGGCCCCGGCCACGGGTTCCTGCTCCTGGCCGCGATCGAGGTCGGCGCGTTCGACGAGTTCCTCGGTGTCGACCTGTCCGCGGCCAGTGTCGAGCAGACCCGCACGATCGTCGAGCACTTCCACCCCGAGGCACCGGCGAAGGTCGAGCTGCGCGACTTCCTCGAGGCCGAGGACCTCGAGCCCGGATCCTTCGACGCGGTCGTGATGGGCGAGGTGCTCGAGCACGTGGAGCAGCCCGAGGTGTTCCTGCGCCGGATCGCCGAGCTGGCCAAGGACGACGCCTACATCTTCATCACGACCTGCATCAACGCCCCGGCCGTCGACCACATCTACCTGTGGCGGACCACCGATGAGCTCGAGGACATGATCGTTGCCAGCGGTCTGACGATCGTCGAGCCGCTGCGCCTCCCCTACGAGGGCAAGACGCTCGAGGAGTCCCGCGAGCAGGACCTCCCGATCAACGTGGCCTACGTGCTGGCCCGGACCGGCGCCTGATCAGCGTTTCGCACCCATCAGCTCCACGACCAGACCGCCGCGACGCTGCACGAACGCGACCGTCGAGTCGAAGGTGACGGCGTACGTCGGCGGCACCAGCAGCATCGCGTCGTTCTCGATCTCCCGGGCCAGCGACGCGTCCAGGTCGTCGACCCAGAAGCACAGGTGATCGAGCCCGCCGCCGCGCTTGAGCCGAGCGGTGAGCGGAGACTCGGCGTCGGCCAGGGGCGCCACGAGCTCGACGTCGACCCCCTCCGGCAACCGGATCAGCACACAGGTGACGTGGAGCTGGTGGTCGTCGGTGGGCCCCAGCAGCACCTCTCCCCCGGCGTCGACGAAGCGCCGGATGCCGGGCTCCATCTTGGGTACGACGAACCCGACGTGATGCAGACCGGGTCCAGTCGTCTCGTCGCCTCCGATCGCCGGCATCAGTAGCCGCCGTACACGAAGCGGATGGCGTCGCTCGACGCCCAGGCGACCAGCACCAGAATCGCGGCCAGGCCCAGGCCGATGAGCAGTTCGACGCCCAGCCTGACGGGCAGCCCGGCGGGACGCCGGGGCTCGGTGGTCGACTCTTCGGTTCGCACGGTCACTCTCCCTTGCATGCGGGGTCTCGACCCCATTCCGTCAGCAGTCGGCACAGGTCACTGGTGAGCACCCGGGTCACGGGACGCGGGTCGTACACGTGCACCAGGTCCTCGTACTTGGTGTCCTCGACCCGGTCCTGAAGTCCCTGCGGGTCGAAGACCACGTGCTGGTCGGTCTCGCCCTCCGCTGCGTCGGCCAGCTGGTCCCTGAGCTCGTCGACGTACCGGTGGACCCTGGGCATCTTGTAGGCCTGCGACGCGATGGGCGGCAGGTAGAAGTAGGCGTCGACACCGGCCTTGTGCACGATCTTCAGCATCTGGCGCAGCACCGCCCTGTTGAACGACGACTTCGACCTGATCTCGCGCAGGAGCAGGTTGAACTGGGACCCGGTGACGGAGTCGGTGCTCCGCGATATCTCGTCGTGCTCGAAGAAGAAGTCGACCGGCCGTCGTGCGGCGAGCTCGCCCAGCTCGGTCAGCGGCGGCTCTTCGGCACCCTTCACCTCGTCCAGGAAGGAGAACCCGTCGGTCTTCGACTTCATCTCCAGGCCCCAGTGGAAGCGATCGAAGATCGGCCTGCTGACCTCGGCGAGGGCCTGCCAGCCCACGTCGCCGGGGCTGACCAGGGAGGCGACCACGGGCCACATCGAGGGTGTGGTGCGGCTGTTCTTGGCCAGCATCCCGTCGAGGTAGCCCCACTGCTGGACCGCGCTGTCGTTCATCACCCACACCGGGTTCAGGCTGATCACGACCACGTCGGGCTTCGACGCCAGGGCACGGGTCAGGGCGCTCAGCTGGTCGACGAGCCGGATCGCGTTCATGTAGTAGATGTCGGTCGTCACCCGTTTCCCGTCGACACTGCCGATCTTGGTGGTGACCTTGGCCGGAATGAGTCCCCCGTGCTTGCGACCCTTGCCCAACATCTCGGACCCACCGATCCAGGCCATCCGGAACGCCTTGGGATGCGGGGGCGGGTTGAACCCGCGCGTGTCACCGAACGGGAGTGCCACGTTGCGCGCGTGACGGGTCGCCAGCCGGTTGTACGGCGCATCCGCGATGCTCGCCGGACGCGCAGGAACAACCAGCGAGGCCAGCAACAGACCACCGACGGTGAACACCGCGATACGCGCGACCGACCACCTGGTCGGCGCGTAGCCGACCACGTGGCGCAGCCACTCGAGCAGGCGGTCAGCGATCATGAGAACAGCCTGCCGTAGAAGTCCGGAAGTGTGGCGAGTTCCAGGCTCAGCAGCGGCAGGCTGAGCAGGAAGTAGCCGAAGAACACGACGTTCGCGCCGACCCGCCGGGCCAGGGACCGGTCGGCGGACACCGGACGACTGGCCACCCACCGGCGGTGCGCGATCAGCCCGACCGAGTGGTAGACGCCGAAGATCACCAGCGGAACGCTCACGTCGTGCCACAGCGCGATCACCATCATGGTGGCCGCGATGGCGACGTACTGGGTGCGGGCTCGCATGCCGCCCATGGGCACGAAGACGTTGCGCTGCGCGAACCTGGTCAGGCTCATGTGCCAGCTGTTCCAGAAGTCCTGCGGGTTCGTCTTCAGGTAGGGGTTGTTGAAGTTCGGTGCCAGTCGGTAGCCGAAGATGCGGGCGCATCCGATGGCCATGTCGGAGAAACCCGAGAAGTTGAAGAAGAAGTACCAGGCATACATCGCCAGCTCCAGCCAGTACTCCAGCGGTGAGCCGTCACGGGTCTCCAGGGCGAAGACTCCCTGGCTGCCGCGCAGGAGGTAGGCCGCGCCGAACACCTTGACCGCCCCCAGCGCGATCGTGAGCAGCCCGCTCAGTGTGTCCTGGGGGTCCCATCTCGTGCGCCGGGTCAGGCCCTCCTCGATCTCGGTGTACTCGATCACCGGGCCGATCACCAGCACCGACGGGAAGAACGCGAAGGCGAACTGTCGTAGCGGGCTGAGCGGTTCCACGATCTCGAGGCGCACCTTGATCAGCTGGTCGATCGCCCGGAACGTCGCGAAGCTGAGACCGATGGGGAGGATCAGGCTGCGTACCCGGTCGATCGCGCCGGTCCAGGGGTTGAGCCACGTGACCAGCTCGTGGAAGCGCTCGTTGAAGTCCGGCACCGCCCACTCGGGAAACAGCTTCCAGGCCAGCATCGGCGTCAGGGCGAGGCCGATCAGCAGGGTGGTCCAGACCCAGCTCGCCCGCCGGTCCCGGAACAGGGTGGCGGCATGCTGCAGTCCGTAGACCAGCAGCCAGAAGATCACGAAGAAGAGCAGCAGCCGCGGCGCGATCAGGAAAGTCAGATAGCTGCCGGTGAGCCCGAGCACGAGCTGGCGCGCCCAGGCCCACGGCACGAGGTAGTAGATCGGCACGACCACGGCCATGAGGACGAGCAGGTCCGAGAAGTAGACGAACGGGTCGGTGTCAAGCATCGCGGAGCACCGTCACGTGCTCGGCCTCGAGCGCGAGCGGCAGCCGGGCGTCGTACTCACCCTCCCCGATCTCCCGGAATCCCCGGTCGGTGTAGAAGGTCGCCACCTGGCCGTTCTTCGGACTGGGCCGGTAGCGGCCGCGCACGGTCGACGCCCCCGCCACCGCTGCGTCCTCGGCGATGCCCTGCAGGATCGCGTCCTCGACGCCTCGGCGCAGCACCCGGCAGCTCATCAGCAAGGTGTCGACGGTCCAGCGGGTGGCGCCGCACTCCACGACGGCCACCGCCACGAGCCCGTAGCCGCCGAACCTGTCGCTCACCTCGGCCGCGTAGACACGGTGCGACGCCGAGGCCACCAGGGCCGCCACCTCGGCATCGTCGCGACGCACGGTGGTCAGGTTGAACTGGTTGGTCTTGTTGATCAGCTGTGCCACCCGCGCGACATGGGCCTCGGTCGGCTCGAAGAGCCGGACCGTGAGCGCCAGCGACGCGAGGAAGTCGGCGTGGGAGGGTGCCTCCGCCGCAGCGGAGCGGCGTTCCGCCTCGACCTGGAACATCCCGGTGCGCTCCCGGTCCTCGCTCGAGACCCGGGCGAACCGGAAGCCGGTCAGGGTGGCGGTGAGCTCGGCGATCTCCGAGGGCTCGTCGCTGACCTTGACGACCCGGACTCCGGGGAGCCGCTGGCGCACTTCCTCGAGCTCGACGTCGTTGTCGTCGATGAACACGAAGCTGTCGACGGACAGGTTGAGCTCGTCGGCGATGCTGCGGATGTTGTCGGCCTTGCTGTCCCAGTTGACCCGCCGAGCGGCGAAGCTGGCACGACCCAGGACCATGTCACCCGACCGGCTGTCGAAGACCTCGTCGACGTCCGATTCGTTGTTCTTGCTGACCAGGGCCAAGACCGCACCGTTGGCTGCCTGGTAGGCCAACCCCTGCTGGAGCGCCCGGAAGCCGCTGCCCGGAAAACTGTCACCGACAACGATCCCGGCCGCACCGTCCTCGCCCACGATGCCACCCCACAGGGTGTTGTCGGCGTCGACGGCGAGGACCTTGGGGACGGGACGCCCGAGCCCGGCCAGGGCCTCGCCGACCAGCGTGCCCAGGGCTCGGGAGAACTCACCGGTGAACGGCTGGTGGTACATCAGGTCGTTGCGCGTGTCGTGGGCCCGCTCCGTCCCGTGCCGACGCTCGAGGGCGCACAGGTCGACCAGTGTCACCGGAGCAGCGCCGATGCCGTCGAGGAACGCCGCAACCAGTTGGCCGTGCAGCACGGTCACCCGGATGCTGCTGCGGGTGTCGAGCGGATCGAGCCACGCGAGATGCGGCACAGGTGGGACCGTCGCCACCACGGGCACCCCACCCGCCGCGACCTGACCGACCAGCGCGCCGAGCTGGCGTACGTCGTCCGTGAGCTCGGTCGGTTCACCGGAGTCGACCAGCCACGCCGTGAGCGCGGACCCGAAGAGGTCCTCGATGCGCCACATCACCAGCAACCGGTCCGGCGGTCGGTCGAAGCTCGAGCCCGGGTCCATCAGGGTCTGGTGGACCTGGTTGTAGTCGGCCACGACCACCTCGGCGTCAGCGCCCGCTCCTCCGGCCGCCTCGATGGCTGCCAGCAGCGGTCTGATCAGCGGCTGGGCTGTGAACGTCGCGGTCAGGCCGATCAGCGTGCGTTGCGGCTGAGACGTCACGTGGCGCTCAGATGCCCTCGACACCCTTGCCACGCAGGACTGAACGCGCCAGCCCGATGGAGCGCATCTTCATGATCTCGGCAACCTTGAGCCGCACGTCGAACTCGTCCTCGATCAGCGTCACCATCTCCATGGCGGCCAACGAGTCCCAGGCGGTGGTGTTGCTCGGACTGATGTCGTCGTGCAGTTCGTCGGCCGAGATGGACAGGCCCACTGAGAACACTTCGAGCAAACGGTCTGACATGTGGACTTCCCCTGGAGTCGTACGGGCCCTGAGCGCGGCCAACATAGCACTCCGGCACCGGCGCTCCTGTCACCCTTGTCACAGGGCATTGAGGTGTCGCCCCCGGCCCGCCATGATGTCGCGCATGACTGCCCTGGGTATTCCCGACCACCTGTTCACCGCCATCGACCACGTCGGCATCGCCGTACCCGACCTGGACGTGGCAACCGCCTTCTACCGCGACAACTTCGGCATGGAAGTCGTTCACGAGGAGGTCAACGAGGAGCAGGGCGTGCGTGAGGCCATGGTCGCCGTGGGCGACTCCGGCTCGTGCATCCAGCTGCTGGCACCGCTCAACGAGAGCTCGACGATCGCGAAGTTCCTCGACCGTTCGGGCCCGGGGCTGCAGCAGCTGGCCTACCGGGTCACCGACGTGGAGCAGGTCGCCACCATCCTGCGCGAACGCGGCCTGCGGCTGCTCTACGACGCCCCCAAGCGAGGCACCTCGAACTCCCGGGTCAACTTCATCCACCCCAAGGACGCCGGTGGCGTCCTGGTCGAACTGGTCGAACCCGCCGCCGAGCCGCACTCCTGAGACGTCCGTCTCACAGACGCCCAAGCGAGGTGACTGGCCGGTACGTTGTGCCCAATCACCACGCCACTGAACTGATCAGGGAGTTCCGCAGTGCAGCACATTCTTGACGCAATCCTCGCCGGCGACACCGCCACTGAGGACTTCGCCAACCTCGACCTGCCCGAGTCCTACAAGGCGGTGACCGTCCACAAGGACGAGGTCGACATGTTCGAGGGCATCCCCAGCAAGGAGAAGGACCCCCGCAAGTCGCTCCATGTGGAGGACGTCGCCCTGCCCGAGCTCGGTCCCGGCGAGGCGTACGTCGCCGTGATGGCCTCGGCGATCAACTACAACACCGTGTGGACCTCGATCTTCGAGCCGGTCTCCACCTTCGGGTTCCTCGAGCGCTACGGCCGACTCTCCGAGCTGACCAAGCGCCACGACCTGCCCTACCACGTGGTCGGCTCCGACCTGTCGGGCGTCGTGCTCAAGACCGGTGCCGGGGTGACCAAGTGGAAGGCCGGCGACCGCGTGGTCGCCCACTGCCTCTCGGTGGAGATGGAGAGCGCCGACGGCCACAACGACTCGATGCTCGACCCCGAGCAGCGCATCTGGGGCTTCGAGACCAACTTCGGTGGCCTCGCCCACATCGCCCTGGTCAAGTCGAACCAGCTGATGCCCAAGCCCGAGCACCTCACCTGGGAGGAGTCCGCCTCCCCCGGTCTGGTCAACTCCACCGCCTACCGCCAGCTGGTCTCCAAGAACGGCGGCCAGATGAAGCAGGGCGACAACGTCCTGATCTGGGGCGCGTCCGGTGGCCTGGGTGGCTTCGCCACGCAGTACGCCCTCAACGGCGGCGCCACACCCATCTGTGTCGTCTCCAACGAGGAGAAGGCTGAGATCTGCCGCAAGATGGGCGCCGAGCTGATCATCAACCGTTCCGAGGAGAACTGGAAGTTCTGGAACGACGAGGGCACCGAGCAGAACCCCAAGGAATGGCTGCGCCTGGGCAAGAAGATCCGCGAGCTGACCGGCGGCGAGGACATCGACATCGTCTTCGAGCACCCGGGGCGCGAGACCTTCGGCGCGTCGGTGTTCGTCACCCGCAAGGGCGGCACCATCACCACCTGCGCCTCGACCACGGGCTACATGCACGAGTACGACAACCGCTACCTGTGGATGAACCTCAAGCGGATCGTCTCCAGCCACTTCGCCAACTACCGTGAGTCGTGGGAGGCCAACCGCCTCATCGCCCAGGGCAAGATCCACCCGACCCTGTCGCGCACCTACACCCTCGACCAGGTCGGTCAGGCCGCCCTGGACGTGCACCACAACAAGCACCAGGGCAAGGTCGGCGTACTCGCACTCTCACCCGAGGAGGGCCTCGGCGTGATCAACACCGAGCTCCGCGAGAAGCACCTGGACAAGATCAACGCGTTCCGCGGCATCTGATTCACCCAAATCACACCCCGGTTCGCGCGCAGTGCGCGAGCCGGGGTGTGTTCTGTTTCGTCC
>NZ_BCRJ01000115.1 GCF_001552535.1 Nocardioides jensenii JCM 1364 = NBRC 14755
GCCCTGTGAAACTGACCGTTTGACACGAAACAACCCGCCACCTGGGCAGAAACGTACGGGGAGCACTGCCCCACCACTAGTCGAGGGAGGCGATGGCGGGCGGCAGATCGGGGCCCTCGCCACGCAGTAGGACGACGAACCTCCCGGGCGCCTGCGTCCGCTCGGTGAGTACGTCGACAGCAATGTCGAAAGCTCTCGAGTCAGCCCGGGCCAGGGTGCTCCAGCCGTCCCAGAGCAACACAACGTCGTCCTCGAGGTCGGCCAGGCAGTCGGCCAGGGCGTCGAAGTTGCGGCCGTAGTAGTCGGGGAAGGACAGCGTCTCCCCCAACGTGGTGAGCACCTCGGCCTTCGTGCCGGCGATCCAGCCGTCGACGTACCCGAACCGCCAACCGGCGTGCTCGACGGCACGACGGACGTCATCGACCTCGAAGCCTGCGTGCCAGGTGAACACACCCGTCGGGTGGTGCCCGGCCAGGATGCCGGCCAGGCCGCTCATCGGTCGATCCTCTCGAACGAGTCGTAGTGGTCGGCGGTCCAGAAGAACTCGTCGTCGCCGCCGGTGACGATGCGCCGCGCTCCGCGGTCGTCCTCACCGGGCGTCGGCACGGTGAACTCGTGGTAGTGGCCACCCTGCTGCTGCGGCAGGATCTGCTCACGGTTCTCGAAGGTGACGCCGTCCCGGTCGTAGGGATAGGGGCCGCCGTCATCGATCAGGTCGAGTGTCTCCCGGGCCTCGACGGGCAGGTCCTCCTCGCTGATCCAGCGCAGACCCGTCTCCGGGTCGACCTCCGAATGGGTGCCCGAGCCGGCGTCGCCCGAGCTGCCATCTGCCCGCGGAGTGCCCTGCGGAACGGAGGAGGTCTGCGAGTCGCGCCCCGTGGTGTCGGCGCCGTCGTTGTCGGTGCCGTCGGACCCTTGTTGGGACCACCACCACAGCCCCGCGACCACGACGAACGCGATCAGGCTGAGGATCTGGCGTTGAGTCCTGCTCAGCCGCACGATTCCGCCTCTCAGAGGGCGATGGCCTGGGCGCGGCGCTTGACCTCGGAGCCGCGGTTCTCACGCAGGGCGTCGATCGGTCGGCCGGGCAGATCGGCGTCGGTGAAGATCCACTCGATGCACTCCCGGTCGTCCCAGTCGCCGTCGTGGAACATCGTCAGCAGGCCGGGCAGCCCCTTGACGACCTCACCGTCCTGCACGAAGTCGGCGGGCACCTTCTGCCCAGCGCCCTCCGCCGGCACGGCGGCAGCGAGCTGGTGCTCGCGGATCATCGTGCGCACCTGGTTCACGCTGATGCCCAGCGCCTTGGCGGTCTCGGACCAGTCCAGCCAGTCGTCGACAAGGGCGCCCAGGTCCGGGCCGGAAGCGGCTGCATCGTTCATTGGGCCAACTCTTCCATCCCGGATGGGTTGACGGAAATCCCTTCCGCAATATCGACCCTTCAGTCACTCCGGTCACTTGAGTAACTTGGATACCTCCGGTTACCGTCGTGTGATTGCCCGTCCGTCACCCACCGCGACACCCGAAGCCCCGCGCGCCGCGCGCCGCGCAGCAGACGAAGGGAAACACTCGTCATGACCTTCCCCGCCTCCACCCGACGACGCTTCCTCCCCCCACTCCGCTCCACCCGTCGCGCGGCGGCCAGCCCCTGGCGCCAGCTCTCCCGGATGGCTGCCGGAGCCGTCACCGTCGGTCTGGTCGCGATGGCCGCGCCCGCCCTGGCCGACCACGAGGCCCAGTCAGGGCGCAAGGTCGTGCGCCACACGGTCCGCTCCGGCGAGACCGCCACCGAGCTGGCCGTGAAGTACCACGCCTGGACCGCCGAGCTCATCTCACTCAACCACCTCGGCCCCTCCGCCACACTGCAGGTCGGCGACCGCATCCAGATCCCCGTCGTGCTCGCCGCGCTGCCGAAGAACAAGCGCCAGGGCGTCACGCCCTCGACGAAGAAGCGACGGGTCGACTCGAACAAGCGACGGGTCGAGAAGAGCTCTCCCCGCCCCGGGCACCCCAGCCGGGCGAAGGTACGCCGCACCATCGTGCACACGGCCCGCGCCCACGATGTCGACCCCAACCTCGCGCTGGCCGTCTCGTGGCAGGAGTCCGGCTGGCAGATGCACCACGTCTCCAGCGCCGATGCGATCGGCGCCATGCAGGTCCTCCGGGGCACCGGCGAGTGGATGTCGCTGTACGCCGGACGTTCCCTCGAGCTCCGACGCACCAAGGACAACGTGCTGGCCGGCGTACTGCTCCTGGACCTGCTCGATGACATGACCGGCCGGCGCAGCCACCAGCTCGGCGCGTACTACCAAGGTCTCGGCGCCGTCCGGGAGCACGGGCTCTACTCGGAGACCAAGGACTACGTGCGCAACGTGACGGCGATCAAGCGTCGTCTCGACGCAACCGGCCACCCCTGATCGATGAGGTGAGCGCCACGCCGGAAAGACGCGTGAGCGGGCGATGACCGGGGCATTCCGTAGGATTGAGGAAGGCGGATCCTTCCCCATCCAGCCGTGCACGGAGGTCGAGCAGTGGAGCCACGCAACGAACGGGATCTCAGCGACCCGTTGATCGGGCGACTTCTCGACAACCGCTACCGCATCGGCCCGCGCATCGCCAGCGGAGGAATGGCCTCGGTCTACGAGGCTCACGACGACCGCCTCGACCGGACGGTCGCGCTCAAGATCATGCACCCGGGCATGGGTGACGACGAGGACTTCGCGGCCAGATTCGTCCGCGAGGCACGCCACGCCGCCAAGCTCTCGCACCCCAACGTGGTCGGCGTCTACGACCAGGGGCGCGACCACGGCACGATCTACCTGGCGATGGAATACGTTCCCGGCCACACCCTGCGTGACGTGATCCGCAAGGAAGCCCCGATGACGCCCCGCAAGGCGTTGGCGCTGATCGAGCCGATCCTCTCCGCGCTCAGCGCCGCCCACCAGGCCCAGCTCATCCACCGCGACATCAAGCCCGAGAACGTGCTGATCGCCACCGACCCGAACACGGGGGCGAGCCGGGTGAAGGTCGCCGACTTCGGTCTGGCCAAGGCGATCAGCGCCGACACCCAGCACACCGCCACGGGAGGCGTGCTGATCGGCACCGTCTCCTATCTGGCACCCGAGCTCGTCGTCGACGGCAGGTCCGACACCCGCGCCGACGTCTACGCCGCCGGGGTCGTCCTCTACGAGCTCCTCACCGGACGCAAGCCCCACGAGGGCGAGTCGCCCATCCAAGTCGCCTACAAGCACGTCCACGAAGACGTCCCCGCACCGTCGGCCACCGTTCCCGGCATCCCGGCGTACGTCGACGCGCTGGTCGCCCGCGCCACCGCCCGGGACCGCTCGCACCGTCCCGCGGACGCGCGCGTGCTGCTGCACCAGGTGCACCGGGTCGCCCAGGCGTTGGCCGAGGGCGTTGTCGACGACCCCGAGCTGGTCGCCGATCTCGCTCCCCCGACGGCCCGCGAGCACGAGGAGGAGCAGTTCCGCGAGGACACCGCTCAGGACCCGTTCGACCAGGCGCGGACGGTGCCACCGAGCGCCACCGACACCCAGGAGCGGCCCAAGCAGCCGGTCGACCAGTTCCCACAGACCAGTCACATCGACCGCGACGCGGTGATGGCCGGACCGATCGCCCGTCCCCTGCCCGACGACCGCGATGCCAGTGGCGCTTCCCCGTGGAATGCGGCCACACCGGCGAAGAAGAAGCGCCGCGGGCCCCTGCTGCTGATCCTCGCCCTCGTGACGGCCCTGGTGGTCGGCGGCGGTGCCTACTGGTTCGGCGTGGCCCGCTACACCACGGCCCCCGGCGTCCTCGACCTCAGCGCCGGCGAGGCACAGCAGAAGATCGAGAAGGCCGGCCTGGAGTACGCCGAGGGCGACCCGGCGTACTCCGAGAGCGTGGCCAAGGGCGCCGTGATCAGCACCGACCCCGGCCCCGGTGACCGAGTGCTCGACGACGGCACCGTCACCGTGGTGCTCTCGCTCGGCAAGGAGAGGTACGACGTCCCGAAGCTGCGCGGCAAGTCCGAGGACGACGCCCAGCAGGCGATCCTCGACGCCCACCTCGACTTCGGCCGTTCGATCCCCCGCTACCACCCGAGCATCCCGGCCGGTCAGGTCATCGGCAGCAACCCGAAGCCCGGCACGTCGCAGAAGCCCGGATCGAGCGTCGACCTCTATCTCAGCCAGGGCCCGCGCCCGATCAAGATCGTGGACTGGACCGGCAAGGATGCCGACAAGGCCCAGGCCTGGTTGGAGAAGAAGGGCCTCGATGTTGACAGGTCCGAGGAGTACGACGACGACGTTCTCGAGGGCGACGTCATCTCGCAGAGCCCCAGCAGCGGTGAGCTGTTCAAGGACGACACCGTGAAGCTCGTGGTCTCGAAGGGACCGGAGCTGGTCGAGGTGCCCCGGGTGATCGGCATGGGCCAGGAGGCGGCGATCGACACGCTCGAGGCCGACGGCTTCAAGGTCGACGTGGAGCACCACGAGAACTACATCGGTCTGGGCTACGTGCTCAGCACCTCACCGGGTCGCGGGGAGAAGATCCCCAAGGGCAGCACGGTCACGATCACCATCGTGTGACCGATAGCCTTGGGCGCATGTCTGACGCCACGCTCCGCAACCCCATCGGCTCCCATGTCACTGTCGGCAAGGGCCTCGCCGCGGGAGCGTTGGCCGATGCTCGCGAGCTTGGCTACGAGACCCTCCAGGTCTTCGTCGGCAACCCGCGCGGTTGGGCCGCGAGCGCCGGCAATCCGGCGCAGGACAAGGCCTTCCGCGCGGCCTGCGACGAGTCCGGCACCCGATCGTTCATCCATGCTCCCTACCTGGTGAACCTGGGCAGCCCCACCGCTGCGACGTACGAGAGATCGGTCGCCACCGTCGCCCACAACCTCAACCGGGCCGCCGAGATCGGTGCCGAGGGTGTCGTCGTCCACACCGGGTCGTTCGTCGACCCCACCGACTCCACGGAGAAGTACGCCGCCGCCATGCGCCAGGTCCGCGAGGGCCTGCTCCCGCTGCTCGAGGCCATCGAGGGTGACGACGCACCCTGGCTGCTGCTCGAGCCCACCGCCGGGCAGGGCCGGTCGCTGTGCGCCGGGGTGGAAGACCTGCAGCCCTACCTCGACGCCCTCGACTTCCACCCGAAGGCGGGTATCTGCCTCGACACCTGCCATGTCTTCGCCGCCGGGGCACCTCTCGACGACGAGGGGGGTACGGCGGCCACCGTCGACCGCATCGTCGAGATCGGCGGGCCGAACCGGCTGCGCCTGATCCACGCCAACGACTCCATGGACGTGCGCGGTGCGTTCAAGGACCGCCACCAGAACATCGGTGCCGGCCACATCGGCGAGGACGCATTCCGTGACCTCTTCGCCCACCCGGCGACCGAGGGTGTGCCGTTCATCCTCGAGACTCCGGGCTCCCGCGAGCCGGGCAACCCCGACGCCGATCTGCTCAAGAAGCTGCGCGAGCAGGCCGCCTCCGGGGCCGGCGCGTGAACGAGGCCCGCACCACCCGGCTGGCCACGCTCGCGCTCCTCGCGATGACCGCCATGTGGGGCTCGACGTTCTTCCTGATCAAGGACCTCTCCGAGCGGATCAGCGCGATCGACTTCCTCGCCGTCCGCTTCCCGATCGCCACGGTCGCACTGTTCCTGCTGTTCCCCAAGGCGCTCGGCCGACTCTCGGCGGAGTCCCGTCGCCAGGCCGTCGTCCTCGGCGTCCTCTACGCCGGTGCCCAGGTGCTGCAGACCATCGGCCTGGCCCACACCGCGGCCTCGGTCTCCGGCTTCATCACGGGGCTCTACGTGGTGTGCACGCCCCTGCTGGCCGCGTTGCTGCTGCGCAGTCGAATCGGCTGGTTGTCCTGGCTGGCCGTGGCGATGGCGATGGCCGGCATCACGGTACTCACCCTGCAGCCCAGCGGCCTGGCCTTCGGGTACGGCGAGAGCCTGACCCTGGTCTCCGCGGTGATCTATGCGCTGCACATCGTGGGGCTCGGGGCCTGGTCGCGCCCCGACGAGGCGATGGGCATGGCGATCGTGCAGCTGGCGGTGATCTCGCTGGTCTGCTTCGTCGGTGCGGCGCCCGGCGGCATCACCGTGCCCGACAACGGACGCGACTGGCTCAGCATCGTCTACATGGCGGTCGGCGCAGGAGCCCTCGCGATGGCCGGGCAGACGTGGGCGCAGGCGCACCTGTCCCCCACCCGCAGCGCGATCATCATGAGCATGGAGCCGGTCTTCGCCGCCTTCTTCGCCGTGTTGGCGGGCGGGGAGAACCTCACTGCCCGGTTGCTCGCCGGTGGGCTGCTGGTCTTCGCCGCGATGCTGGTCGTCGAGCTGATGCCGCGCCGCAAGATCGAGGCCGAGGTCACGCACATCGCCGTCTGAGCCGCGAGAGCGAGGAACGAGCGGGTCGCGGTGAAGCGGCCACCAGAACCGCCGTCTGAGCCGCGAGAGCGAGGAACGAGCGGGTCGCGGTGAAGCGGCCACCAGAACCGCCGTCCGAGCCTCGACAGTGCGGCCGCCGCGGAGGACGATGGGGGTCACGAGGAGGTCATCATGACTGGACACGTGATCCACCTGAACACTGAGATCGACGCTGATCCGGACACGGTGTGGCAGGTGCTGACCGATCTGGTGCACGCCGACCACATTCTCCGCAGCGTCGAGTCGGTCGAGCTGATCAGCGACGGCCCCTACGGCGTCGGCACCACATGGCATGAGCGGCGGGCGATGTTCGGCCACCGGGGCGACGAGGAGCTCCACGTCACCACCGCCGAGGCACCGTTTCGCACCATCCACGAGACGAAGCTGGGCCACGACCGGATCCGTACGGCGTACTCCCTGCAGTCGCACTCGGGCGCACGGACCAAGCTGTTGCTCACCGCCAACATCGACACCGCTGAACGGAACCGGGCCGAGGCCCTGATGTGGAACATCTGGGGCGGGTTCAGCTTCGACTCGACCCGACGGATGCTCAACCACGACCTGGAGGACATCAAGTCGGAGGCCGAGACCCGGGTCGGAAGGTCACAGGTCGATTCCGCATCCTGAATAACAACCGACGACACCGGGGCCCGCCACTACTCTCAGTTCATGGTTGTCGTCATGTCCCCCGAGGCGACCGACGAAGACATCGCACGCGTGGTCTCCCGCGTCGAGGGCGTCGGCGGTGAAGCGTTCGTCTCCAAAGGTGTCGTGCGCACCATCATCGGTCTGGTCGGAGACATCGAGTCGTTCCACCACCTCAACCTGCGCACCCTGCCGGGGGTCGCGGACGTGCACCGCATCTCCGACCCCTACAAGTTGGTCAGCCGCCAGCACCACGCCGAACGCTCCACGGTCTGGGTCGGCCCCGAGGGCCGGCAGGTTCCGATCGGCCCCGACTCGTTCACGTTCATTGCCGGGCCGTGTGCCGTCGAGACCGCCGACCAGACCGTCGAAGCGGCCCGGATGGCCCAGTCCGCGGGCGCCACGATCCTGCGCGGCGGCGCGTTCAAGCCGCGCACCTCGCCGTATGCCTTCCAGGGGCTCGGCGTGGCCGGCCTCGAGATCCTGGCCGGGGTGCGCGAGTCCACCGGCATGCCCGTGGTCACCGAGGTGGTCGACGCCCGCGACGTGCCTGTCGTGGCCGAATACGCCGACATGCTCCAGATCGGCACCCGCAACGCCGCCAACTTCGGCCTCCTCCAGGCCGTCGGCGAGTCGGGCAAGCCGGTGCTCCTCAAGCGCGGCATGACGGCCACCATCGAGGAGTGGCTGATGGCCGCCGAGTACGTCGCCCAGCGCGGCAACCTCGACATCGTGCTCTGCGAACGCGGCATCCGCACGTTCGAGCCCTCCACGCGCAACACTCTCGACATCTCCGCGGTGCCGGTGGTGCAGGCCACCAGTCATCTGCCGATCATCATCGACCCCTCCCACGCCGCCGGGCGCAAAGACCTCGTCGTGCCACTCTCCCGGGCGGCGATCGCGGTCGGGGCCGACGGTGTGATCGTCGACGTCCACCCGCAGCCCGAGGTCGCGCTCTGCGACGGGCCCCAGGCCCTGCTCGGCACCGAGCTGCGCGAGCTGGCCCAGGCGGTACGCCGACTGCCCCCGGCCGTGGGTCGGGTCGACGCGAGCACGCTCAAGCGCTGACCGGGCCACTCGCAAGGGAGTCGGGCCACGGTTCAGGGCTTGACCGCACCGGATAGAAATTGGACGACGTCCCCCACCGATCAGGAGCCATCCGTGCCCGCGCCCACCATGCTCACCGTCACGTCGAGCGAGCAGCTGACGCCACACCTGGTGCGCGTGCACTTCACCGGTGAGCTCACCAACTTCTCCGGGAGCACCGAGACCGACCGCTACGTGAAGCTGGTCTTCAAGCAGCCGGGCGTCGACTACCCCGAGCCACTGGACATGAAGGCCCTGCGCGGAACGCTTCCTCCGGAGCAGATGCCGGTGGTGCGCACCTACACGGTGCGCCGGCTCGACACCGCGGCCGGCACCCTGGCCATCGACTTCGTGGTGCACGGAGACGAGGGGGTCGCCGGCCCCTGGGCTGCCAGCGCCCGGCCCGGGGACGAGCTTCCGGCCAACGGTCCCGGCGGCGGATACGCACCACGTGAGGACGTCGACTGGCACCTGTTGGCCTGTGACGAGTCCGGGCTGCCCGCGGTGGCGGCGGCCATCGAGGCGCTTCCCGACCACGCCGTGGCTCGAGTGCTGGTCGAGGTCGCAGGCGAGGACGACGTGATCGAGCTCGACGAGGGTGAGGGAGTCGAGGTCACCTGGCTGCTCCGCGGCGCCCCCTCCCACGACGTACCCGAGGAACGGGCCGGCAAGAACGCTCCCCTGGTGCAGGCGATCCGCGACCTGGACTGGCTGCCCGGACGCGTGCAGGCCTTCGTGCACGGCGAGGCGGCGGCCGTGATGCACGGCGTACGGCCCCTGCTGCTCGTCGAGAGAGGTCTGACCCGCGACGACGTGTCGATCTCGGGCTACTGGCGCCGTGGACGCACCGAGGAGGGGTTCCGCGAGTGGAAGCAGGAGCTGGCCCGCACGGAGGCCTGAGCCGGCCACGGTTTCGCCCGTTTCGTCACGTCGCCTAGGCTCTTGGGCGTTCACGGGGCGAGGAGCGACATGAATTTCTGTAGGCAATGCGGTGCAGCACTCGGTCCGGGCCGGTTCTGCATCAACTGTGGCGCGCCCGTCGACCAGCAACCCACTGCCCGCGGCAACGACGAGTCGGCCGCGGAGAAGACGGCGGTCAGACTGCCCGCGGTCCAACCGGATGCCTCCACGGGCACCCGTTATCCGCTCTACCCGCCGGCGGGTCAGCCCAGCGAGCCGACGCCGCCGCCCTTGTTCGCCGACGAGGTCACCACCCGTGCCCCCGAGCAGTCGCCTGCCTCACCCTGGGTGCCGGCCTCGAGCACCCAGACCTCGCCCCGGTTTCCGGCCCAGCCGCAGAGTCCGGCCCAGCCGCCGGCCGATGTCGGTTCCCACCGCTCCGGTCAGGACAAGCGCTCCCCGCTGATCTGGCTCCTCCCGTTGCTGGTGGCGCTGATCGCCGCGGCCAGCATCGGCGTCTGGCTCGGCAACCGCGACGACGGCTCGACCGACACCCGCGGATCCGACGACCAGTCACAGACCACCGGCGACTCCACCGGGTCGACGTCGCCGAGCACCGACCCCACCCCGACCACGCCGACCACGCCGTCGCCCGACGCCGATGCCAAGGACCTCGCTTCCGAGGTGACCGCCTCCGGTCCGCCGCCGCGTCGACCCGGCAAGGACGTGAACGGCAAGAAGGTCAGCTATCCGGTGACGAACATGTTCGACGGCTCACCCTCGACGGCGTACCGCATCGCCGGCGACGGCACCGGCGAGACGATCACGTTCACCCTGCCGGCCGAGTCGACGATCAAGGAAGTCGGCCTGATCAACGGGTACGCCAAGCTGGACCCAGGCGCGAACTGGTACCAGCGCAACCGCAAGATCACCAAGGTGGAGTGGCTCTTCGACGACGGCACGAGCCTCGAGCAGACCTTGCGCAACACCACGGACATGCAGGTGATCGGGGTCAAGGACGCGGTCACCAGCACCATCCGCATGCGCATCGTGTCGGTCACCGAACACTCCGGACCGCCGTTGTGGAACGTGACCGCGGTCAGCGAGGTCGTGCTCCGCGGCACCACCGACTGACGTCGAAGGTTTGGACCCGATCTGAGGGGGTATCGCCCCCGAGTCGACCGCGCCTGAGCGCGCCCGCACCCGCGGGCCACTAGGGTGCTGTCACTGACAGTTGTCGCGAGTGACACAACGATCGGAGTCATCACCATGAGCCAGTGCCCGCAATGCGGTACGGCGACCACGGTGGGCCAGCCCTTCTGCGGCGCGTGTGGGGCAACCCTCGCACCAGCGGCCCAGGCACCCACCCCTGACGAGGGCCAGACCCAGATCCGGGGTCAGCAGCCGACCGAACAGTTCCCGGCGCAGCAGCCGCCCCAGCAGTGGGGTCAGCCACAGCAGCCTCCCGCCCCGCCCGCCGGCCAGCAGTACGGCGCTCCGCAGGGCCAGCCCCAACCGCCACAAGGTCCGCCGCCCGGCCAGCCCCAGTACGGCGCCCCCCAGGGCCAGCCTCAGCACGGTGCGCCGCAGGGCCAGCAGTACGGCGCTCACCAGGCCGCTCCTCAGGGTCAGCAGTGGGGTGCTCCGCAGGGTCAGCAGTACGGCTCACAGCAGCAGTACGGCGGCCCGCAGGGTGGCGGCTTCGACTTCTCAAAGCTGTTGATCGGCAACTGGGCCGGCATGGCGATGGTGGCCGGGGCCGCCCTCGGTGTCGCCTTTGTCCTGGGTCTGATCTTCGCGTTCACCACGGCCGACGACCTCTCGGTCGGCAGTGCCATCTGGACCACGCTTGCGCAGACCGCCGCCGCGTTCGGTGCGAACACGATCGTCGACGGTGGTGAGACCTTCGGTGGGGGCGACTCGTCGTTGAGCCTGGGCCAGTACCCACTCCTTGCCACTTTCCTGGCCTTCGGCGTGGCTGGCTACCTGTTCCGCCGTACCACCGCGTCCTACACGAACATCAAGGACGCCTTGCTCGACGCGGTCCGCGCCGCACTGATTCTCGCCGTCGCCGTCACCGTGATCGCCATCGTGGTCAGCATCGCCAGCCCCGAGATCAAGGGCTACCTCGACCAGGGCTCCGACGGTGACTCCGTCGGCATTCTCGTCTTCAACGGTGACTCGAAGGTGTCCGTCGCCGGAGCGATCTTCCTGCCACTGATCCTGATGACCGTCGTGCTTGCCCTCGTCGCGTTCACGCGCCGCGACTGGCTCACCGGCAAGGCAGCACTGGTGCACGACTGGGTCGCCGCGCCGATCAAGGGACTGGGCGCCCTCGTGGCCGGACTCTTCGTGCTCGGACTGATCTATGCGATCTGCCAGATCATCGGCGAGAAGGACGCCCGCGGATTCGTCGAGGTGATGCGTGCACTGGTCGTGCTGCCCAGTATGGGTGTCTTCCTTCTCGGTCTCGGCGTCTTCGGAAAGATGGGCTCCACCTCGGAGTACGACGGCCCGGGTGGCGATGACGAAGAGAGCGACTGGGACCGCATCGGCGACTTCGCCGACGACCACGGAGCGGTCTTCTGGGTCGCGCCCATCGCCGCCATCGCGCTGGCAGCGGGTGTTCTCTGGTACATCCACACCGTGACTCCCGACAAGACGAAGCTGCTGAAGAACTTCGGCATCTACCTCGCCTCGTTGATCGTCTTCGTGCCGATCCTGGTTCGGTTCGCCAACGCCCACGTGGGCGGTGAGATCGAGGCCGACGGCGATGACGGAAGCTTCTCCTCCACCGTGGGCATCGAGGGCTTCCAGACGATGTTCTTCTTCCTGCTGATCTCGTTGGTCGCGGCGGCCGTCATCCTCGTGGTGACCGGCAACCTCGACGTCAACGCGCTCAAGGCCAAGGCATCCAGCTTCCAGGGGCAGCCCGGACAGGGCCAGCCGGGCCAGCAGTGGGGCCAACCCCAGCAGGGCCAGCCCGGCCAGCAGTGGGGCCAGCCCCAGCAGGGCCAGCCTCAGGGTCAACCCGGCCAGCACTGGGGCCAACCCCAACAGGGCCAGCCGCAAGGCCAGCCCGGCCAGCAGTGGGGCCAGCCGCAGGGTCAGCCCCAGCCGCCGCAGGGGCAGCCGCCGCAGGGTCAGCCGCCGCAGCAGTGGGGTCAGCCCCAACAGCCGCAGCAGCCGCCCTACGGCCAGCAGCCGCCGCAGCAGGGTGGGTGGCAGCCGCCCAACCAGTGACCTGACTGGGTGCACAGGCACATCACGACAGCCGTCGGTCCGCACGTGCGGACCGACGGCTGTCGTCGTTCTCGGGAACGACGCGGAACAGTTCCTGGATTCGGGCACGAGTGGGGGTGGTTCGCACTACTCTGCGGCGCAGGCCACCAGCGATTCGGAGTCAACGATGAAGTTCTGCCCGCAGTGCGGCACCCCCACCTCCCCCGGCCACGCCTTCTGCGGTTCCTGCGGAAGCCCGTTGGCCGCTCCTGGTGCAACCGGCGGCGAGGCCGCGGCGGAGGAGCTGACCACGACGGTGATCAGGGACCCGCAGCCGTCGCCCTTCGCGCCACCACGACAGCCGGAGGGCGGTGCGCCCTCGACTCCGTGGCAGGGCGCCCCGACACCTGAACCCGCGCCCACCCACGCGCCCTCGCCCTGGGGCACCCACCCGCAGCCCGCCGCCTTCCCCCCGCAGGGGTGGGCTCCGAGCCCGGGGCCCCACGGATCCGGGCTCGCACCGACGGGCCGGGCGCCGGCTTCGCACGTCCCCGGCCAGCCTGCTCCGGCTGGCCCCGGAGGCTCGATCGACTTCCGCCAGCTCCTGGTCGGCAACTGGGTCGCAGCCTTCCTGACTGCCTTCTTCGCACTGTTCCTGGCCTTCGGCCTCTCGGCCGGCCTGATCTGGATGGGCGACCCACCCGAGACCGGCACCAAGGACCGGCTCGTCCACAGCGCCGTGGCCGCAGCGGCGACCGTGAGCGTCGATGCCACCGGCAGCCTCGAGTACGACGGCGGCGAGATCCACGGGCACGGCGGGACGGTTCCGCTGACCGTTGCCCTGATCAGCCTGGGTGGCGCGGCCTGGTTGTTCCGGCGGATGACGCGCAGCTACCCGACCGTCGGCCACGCGCTGGGCGATGCCGTGCGAGCCGGACTGCTCTACGCCGTGATGCTGATGGTGTTGGCGATCAGTCTTCGTGGCAATGAGGACAGCGACCTCGCCGAGGAGATGTTCGGGGACGGTGACGACGGCAGTGTCGACTGGGGCGCCACCGTCGCGAGCTCGTTCTTCCTGGGCCTGCTGGTGGTCACGGTCGTTCTGGGCCTTGCCTGCCTCGTGCGCAGGGACTGGCTCGGTCCCCGTCTCCGGCGCGCCCACGACGTCGTCGCGGGCCCACTCCGAGGCGTCGCGGCCTACCTACTCCTGCTGCCCGTGGCCGGCGGCATCGCCAACCTGGCGTTCTGGTTCACCGCCAACAATGATGCGACCGACACCGACGGCGCCGACGCCAACCAGGTGGCCGCCGTGGTCATCGGCTCTCTCGGCAACGTCGGTGCCCTCTTCCAGAGCCTCGGCTCGGGAGCCCGGATCGGCGCATCGTGGGACAGCCGCGAATGGGAGGGCGACCGGGGCGCCGAGTGGCACCGGCTCAACTGGGTCATCGACCAGGGCGATGCCTGGGGTGGATGGTTCGCGATCCCGACGCTGCTGCTGGTGCTGATCGTCTCGGCGTACGTCGTGCTGCGGGGCGGCCGGGCAACCGGACGGCCGATGACCAACCTGCTCGTCTGGGCAGGCGCCATGCTCGTGGTCTCCCCCGTCTTGTCCCGTGTGGCATCGGTGCGCGGAAGCGGCTCCGGTGACGGCGGCGACGGCGAGAGCTTCTCGGCCGAGGGGTACGCCGGAGTCAAGCCGAGCGACTATCTCCTGATTCCGCTGATCGCGTTGCTGGTGGCGCTCGTCGTGGGAGCCCTCACCGGCGCATTCGACGTCAGGGCACTCGCCTCCCGCATGCAACAGCACCCGGCCGGCGCCGGCGTTCAGCAGTCCGGTGAATGGCGTGGCCAGCCGCAGTCCTTCGCCGCCCCCGCTGCACAGAGCTCGGCGTACGCCGGGCCACCGACCGGCGAGGATCACAACGCCACCCGGTTGCGGACGGATCCGCTCCACGACGACGAACCGCCCACACAGTGGGGTCAGTCGGTCGAACCTCCACGGTGACACAGGATCCGCGCCACCTCCCGGGGAGGCGGGCGGATCGACGTCAGCCGGCGGCCAGTCGCAACAGCACCGCGGCCGCCCGCTGGGCGTCCTCGGTGGTCACGTCGAGGTGAGTGACCAGCCGGACCGCACGAGGCCCCACCGCCGAGATCCGCACACCCGACTCCCCCGCGGCGGCCACGAACCCGGCCGCGTCGGGATGGTCGAAGACCACGATGTTGGTCGCGACGGCGGCGGGGTCGACGCCGACCGCCTCGGCCAACAGCCGCGCGTGAGCGTGATCATCGGCCAGCCGCTCGACGTGATGCTCGAGCGCGTGCAGACCGGCGGCCGCCAGCACACCCACCTGGCGCATGCCGCCGCCCATCCGCTTGCGCCAGATGCGGCTCTCGTCGATGGCGTCCTGGTCGCCCACGACCAGTGATCCGATCGGTGCCCCCAACCCCTTCGAGAGGCACACGGCCATCACGTCGGCGGTCCGGCCGTAGTCGGCCAGTGCCACGCCGGTCGCGACATGGGCGTTCCAGATCCGGGCGCCGTCCAGGTGAATGCGCGCGCCCGTGGAGTCGGCGTACTGGCGCAGGGCAATCAGGTCCTCGATCGGCAGCACCGTGCCACCGGCGAAGTTGTGCGTGTTCTCGACGGCGATCGCGGCCGTGGGCACGAAGAACGGACCCATGTCGGGTGCAAACAGCTCCTTGACCGCAGGCAGGTCGATGCCGCCGGTGGGGTGACTCCAGGTGCGCATGGTGATGCCGGTGTAAGCGGCATGGGCGCCGAGCTCTGCGCGGGCGATGTGGGCGCGCGCCTCACACAGCACCTCCTGGCCGACTCCGGCGACGGTGCGGACGGCGAGCACGTTGGCCATCGAACCCGTCGGGGTGAACAGCGCCGCCTGGTGGCCGAAGAGCTCGGCCACCCGCTCCTCGATCTCGCGAACCGTCGGGTCCTCGCCATACACGTCGTCACCGACCTCGGCGTCGGCCATCGCGCGCCGCATGGCGGCCGTCGGTCGAGTCAGGGTGTCACTGCGCAGATCGACAATTTCGCTCACAACCCCATCCTCGCAGGTGCCCACTGAGCGTCGTCAGACGTGGTGCCGGGCAAGGCGGAGCGGAGCAGGGGGCCCATTGTGGAGCGCAGCGAGACGGCCGTCGACAACTACGCCGCCATGTGCCACGGATGGCGACGTTCAGGCCTTGCGCAGCATCTCGGCGACGAGAAAGGACAGCTCCAGTGACTGCACCCGGTTCAGGCGCGGGTCGCACACCGACTCATAACGGTTGCCGAGGTCGATCTCGGCCAGCGCCTCACCGCCGCCGACGCACTCGGTGACGTCGTCACCGGTGAGCTCGACATGCACACCACCGGGCCAGGTGCCCAGGGCGCGGTGGACGTCGAAGAAGCCCTGGACCTCCTCGATGACGTCATCGAAGCGACGAGTCTTGTAGCCCGACGATGCCTCGAACGTGTTGCCGTGCATCGGGTCGCAGACCCATGCCACGTTGACGCCGGCTGCGGCGACCTTCTCGACCAGGCTGGGCAGACCGTCACGGATCTTGCCGGCGCCGAAGCGCGTGATGAAGGTGAGTCGCCCGGCCTCGTTCGTCGGGTTCAGCTTCGCGGCCAGGGCCAGGGCGTCGTCCGCCGTCGTGGTGGGACCGAGCTTCACGCCGATCGGGTTCTGGATGCGGCTGAGCAGCTCCACGTGGGCACCGTCGAGCTGACGGGTGCGCTCACCGATCCACACGAAGTGGCTGGAGACGTCGTAAGGAAGGTCGGTCCGGGAGTCGATGCGGGTCATCGCGTGTTCGTACTCCAGCACCAGCGCCTCGTGGCTGGAGTGGAAGTCGACCCGGTGGAACTCGTCGGGGTCGGCCCCGATCGCCTTCATGAACGTCAGAGCCCGCTCGATCTCGCCGGCCATCAACTCGTAGCGCTGGGCATGAGGCGACTCGCGGACGAAGTCGTTGTTCCAGGTGTGCACCTGCCGCAGGTCGGCGTACCCGCCGTTGACGAACGCGCGGATCAGGTTGAGCGTGGCGGCCGACGCGTTGTAGACGTCGACCAGGCGCTGCGGGTCGGGCGTGCGGGACTCCGGGGTGAACTCGAACCCGTTGACGGCGTCACCGCGGTAGGCCGGCAGGGTGATGTCGCCACGGGTCTCGGTGTCTGAGGAACGCGGCTTGGCGTACTGCCCGGCCAGCCGGCCCAGCTTCACGACCGGAACCGAGCCGGCGTAGGTGAGCACGACGGCCATCTGCAGCAGGACCCGCAACTTGTTGCGGACGTTGTCGGCGGTCACCCCGGCAAACGTCTCGGCGCAGTCGCCACCCTGGAGCAGGAAGGCCTCACCGCGGCTGACCGCCGCCAGCTTGGTCTTGAGGTCGTCGCACTCCCCGGCGAAGACCAGCGGCGGACAGTGACGCAGCCTCGCCACGGCTGCGTCCACGGCTTCGGAGTCGGGGTACGTCGGCTGCTGGGCGGCACCCTGGGCGTGCAGGGCGGCGAGGTCGGGAATCACGCCCCCCAGACTACGTCCTGCCGCCGGCCAGACCGCACCCGATCCACGGCCGCCGGGTCGTCGGAGGCACGGGTCGACTACTCCTCGCCGGTGTAGTCGACCTGCTTGCCCCTGCGGGTGAAGGCCCAGGTGATCACCCACAGCACGACGCCGAGGCCGATCAACAGGGCAGCGATCTCGTACTGCTCCATCTGATCCTCGGTCCGAGCCCACGGGCCGACGAGATAGGCACACGTCACCGCGCCGATGTAGGGCATGACCGTTGGCGAGCGGAAGTGCGGGCGATCGACCACGTCCTTGCGCAGCACGATCAGCGCGATGTTGACCACGGTGAACACACCGAGCAGCAACAACGCCGTCGTGCCACCCAGCAGCGAGACCGTGTTCGCTCCGGAAGCGCTGCCGCTCTCGATCACCACGTAGGTGATCAGGCCGAGCGCGATCACGGTGGTGAAGGCGATGGAGACGTACGGCGTGCGACGCACCTGGTGCACCCGGCCGAGCGGCTTGGGGAGGACACCCTGGTTGGCCATGCCGTAGAGCAGGCGGCTGGCCATCAGCATGTTGATCAGTGCCGAGTTGGCCACCGCGAACATGCCGATGAACGGGAAGATGCGGTCGAACGGGAGGTCCGGCGCACCGGCGGCCACGACCTGGGTGAGAGCACTGCCCTTGTCGGCATTGGTCAGGTCTCCGACCGGGACCAGCGCAACGGCGGTGATCGCCACCAGCACGTAGATGAGGCCGGTGATGAAGAGTCCGGTCAGCATCATCTTCGGGAAGTCGCGCTCGGGGTTCTTGCACTCCTCGGCCATGTTCACCGAGTCCTCGAAACCGACCATCGCGAAGAAGGCCAGGGCGGTGCCCGTGGAGACGGTGATGAACAGCGACTTGTCCTCGGGCGATTCGAAGACCACCGTGCGGGAGAAGTCGGCGTCGCCCTGGGTGACGGCGTACAGGCCGACGAAGATGATCAGCAGCAGACCGGACAGCTCGACCATCGTCAGCACGACGTTGGTCATCACGCTCTCACTGACGCCACGGAAGTTCACCGCGGCGATGAGGGCCATGAATGCCAGGGCGATCAGCAGGATCGGGGTGCTGCCCGCCTCGTAGCCGAGCTCGAGCCCGTCGCTGAGGAAGCCGGCGAACGCGTTCGCGGCGGTGGAGGCCGACGTGATGCCCGAGCACATCACCGTGAAGGCGACGATGAAGGTGATGAAGTGGATGCCGAACGCCTTGTGCGTGTAGAGCGCGGCGCCGGCGGCCTGGGGGTATTTGGTGACCAGCTCGAGGTAGGAGAACGCGGTGATCGTGGCCACGATGAAGGCCGCCAGGAAGGGTGCCCACGCGGCACCTCCGACCTGTCCGGCGACGTCACCGGTCAGCGCGTAGACACCGGTACCGAGGATGTCGCCGACGATGAACAGCAGGAGGAGCTTGGGTCCGATCGCGCGGTTCAGCTCGGTGCCCTCGTCGCCCGGGACTTCGGCCACATCGTCTCTGGTCGTGCTCATGAAGACCTCCACAGTCGGGTTCACGACTCCGGACGAGCCGCGGTCGGCAAGGCGACCTCGATCTGACCGTCTTCACTCTGGCGCGATGGCGCCACTTTGGCAACAACCCTCGCCCGGGTGGTGACACCCGAAACGGCGCCGCGATCGCCCCGTTGCAGGAGCGGACGCGGCGCCGTCTGAGCGGTCGAGTGCGGGAGGGGTCAGCGGACCTCGCAGTCGACCGGGGTGTCGCACGGCTGAACCGGGTGGTTCTCGACGACCGCACCCGAGGCGTCATAGGCGACCACCGTGGCCAGGTCTCCGGGGATCTCGGCCCAGAACATCGTCTCGCCGGGAACCAACGCACCGCTGGAGACCTCGGCGTCGACGGTCGTGCCGTCGGTCCTGATGTATTCGACCCGGGTCACGGTCGTGCCGTCCATGCCGCCCACCCACAGCGTCGTCGGGCTGCCGGTGGAGTAGTTGTCATCGCTGAACAGCTCCATCTTCGAACCCGGGGTCAGGAACTTCTCGGTGCCCAGGCCCCACAGGTAGCGCCGCTCGTTGCCGTTGTCGGAGATCATCGCCGGACGACAGGGTCCGCTGATCGGCTTGTCCGCATTCCAGTCCCAGGCCGCCATGCAGGCGAGCTCGACGGAACCCGAGTCGACGGCGATGCCCATCTCGGCCGAGCCGACCGGGTAGCTTCCGTCGTCGCCGCCGAGCTCGCCCTTCTCGATGTCCTGGACACCTTGGTAGAGCCAGTTCGGGAACGCGTCGGCGGCATACATCGTGACGCCGGTGTAGTAGTGCGTGCCCATGGGGATCGGGTCGCCCTCGATTCGCTCCGGGCCGAGCGGCTTCTCACCCATGGCGTCGGGTCCGGCAGCCGTTCCGGGAATCACCACGAGGCTCGGCGAGACCTGGGTGGCGCCCGGGATCTCGGCGAGCGCACGCTGGGCGATCGGGCGGAGGGCGGAGGCGCCCGGGTCGGCGGCGACCTGACTGTCTGTCGGCTTGTCGTTCTCGCTGTCGGTGCCGGGCAGGACGGCGTACGCCGCCGTCGCCACGAGGGTGACTGCCAGCAGACCACCCGCGCCCATCGCGGCACGGCGTCCGGTGCGGCGACGACGCCCCCGGGCGCGGATGCCGTGCAGGTCGGGACTGCCCAGCAGCTCGGAGCGCGGCGTGGACAGTCTCTCTTCCAGGTGTTCGATCTCGCGGTTCATCGGTTTCTCCCCGTCGTCATGGTGTCGGTCGGTTGTGCGGCGGCACTCACCCGCAACTTGCCGAGAGCTCGCGCCAACGTGCTCTTCACGGTCCCGGCGGCAATGCCGAGCTCGACAGCGACTGCTGCCTCGGACAGGTCGAAGTAGTGCCGGAGAAGAACCACACGACGCTCCTTGTCGGTCAGCGTCGCGAGCAGGCGGACCAGTTCGTCGCGGTCACCCAACGGGTCACCCGGATCGATGGCCGCGTGGTCCCCGACCAGGTCGCCGACCTCCTGCACCCTGCGCTTGCGCAAACGATCGATGTTGAGGTTGACCAGCACCCTGCGGGTGAAGGCCATCGCATCGTCCCTGCGCACTTTGTGCCATGAGGAGTAGGTGCGGATCAGCGCAGTCTGGGCGAGGTCCTCGGCCAGGTGGTGGTCGCTGGTCAGCAGGTAGGCCGCCCAGCGCAACCGCGGCCACGCGGCCACCGCGAACTCGTCGAAGTCTGCGTCGTTTCGCCGCATCCGTTCCCCCTTCGTCCTGTCGTCACCCATCACTACGGATCCGGGTCGATCGGGGTTCTGTCCGGCGCCTACAATTTTCCAGCATGCCAGCAGATCAGCCGAAGAAGACCTGTGCCTCGGCGTACTCCCGGGCACTGACCAGCTTGAGCTCACCGGTCGCCTCCGCCAACGGGATGCGGACGATGCCGGTGCCGCGCAGCGCCATCATCGTGCCGAAATCGCCGTCAGCCACCGCGTCGGCGGCCTGCAGGCCAAGGCGGGTGGCCAACCAGCGGTCGAACGCGGTCGGCGTACCGCCTCGCTGAATGTGGCCCAGAACCACCGAGCGCGCCTCCTTGCCGGTGCGCTGCTCGATCTGACGGGCCAACCGGTCCCCGATGCCACCGAGTCGGACGTGCCCGAACTCGTCGAGGTCCGCCTCCTGCAGTGACGCGTCGCCCTCGCGAGGGGCGGCGCCCTCGGAGACCACGATGATCGGGGCGTACTCGCTCTCGAACCGCCGCTCGACCAGACGGCACACCTCGACGATGTCGTAGGGCTGCTCGGGAATCAGCACGATGCTGGCTCCTCCGGCGATGCCGGCGTGCAGGGCGATCCAGCCGGCGTGACGTCCCATCACCTCGACAACGAGCACCCGGTGGTGGGACTCGGCCGTGGTGTGCAGCCGGTCGATGGCCTCGGTGGCGATGTTGACCGCGGTGTCGAAGCCGAAGGTGAAGTCGGTGCCCGACAGGTCGTTGTCGATCGTCTTGGGTACGCCGACCACGTCGACGCCGAGCTCGGCCAGCTTGGTTGCGACACCGAGCGTGTCCTCGCCGCCGATCGCCACGAGGGCATCGACACCGTCACGGCGAAGGTTCTCCCGGATGCGCTCCACTCCCCCGTCGATCGCAAAGGGGTTGGTGCGCGAGGAGCCCAGGATCGTGCCCCCACGCGGCAGGATGCCGCGGCACTGCTCCACCCCGAGCGCCATCGTCAAACCTTCCAACGGGCCCTTCCAGCCGTCGCGATAGCCGACGAACTCGAAGCCGTGCACCGTGGCGCCCTTGCGTACGACGGCCCGGATCACCGCGTTCAGCCCGGGACAGTCGCCTCCGCCGGTGAGCAGTCCTACTCGCATCCGGTACTCCTTTGCTCGGCTCGGCCCAGCGTCCCACCGACTGCTCAGAACAGCCAGACCAGGTAGGCGATCAGGGCGCCGGTGACGCCCCCGCCCACGCCCGCAACCACCAGCATCGCGTAGCCACCGACCACGGTGCGGTCCGTGGGCAGCTTCTCCGAACGCCAGCGCGGATCCGCGGCAGCCGCTGCCACATCGTCGTTGGTGGCCCGCAGGTCGAGCACCCCCACCTCGGGCAGAGTGGGATGCAGGGCAAGCCACGCCGGCGCCCCCGACCGGAGAGCCACGGGGCTGAGCGCCGCGACCCTGCGTGGCGGGCCGTCGGGTGGCAACACCGTGAAGGCCGTGCTGTGGGCCAGTCCCGACTGGTGTTCCCCCGCACCCAGGCCCCACGGCCGGTGCTTCGTCCACTTCCGCTGCCGGATCACCCGTGCGGGCACCACGGCCGCGGTCGCCCTGCCGTCGACGATCGCGCGACTGCCGCTGTCGAGCTCGTCGTGCAGCCGGGCGGCAACCCGTCGCGACCACACGACCACGGTGACACCCCACGCGACGACGAAGGCCAGGGCGAACCCGACGATCCACAGTGCTCTGGTCAACTCCGGCACCGTGTGGACGTGGAGCATGCCCAGTGACGACCCGATGAGCAGTCCGAACGGAAAGATCTGCCCGAAGATGACGGCCCGGGTGTAGCCGGACAGGTCATTCAGCATGTCGGCAGGCTTCCCCTTCCGCGCAACTTCAACCCCTCGCACTAGGGTCTGGTCCATGACCTTCTCGATCGTGGCCCGGTCCGCCGACGGCGAGTCCTGGGGAGTTGCCGTCGCCTCGAAGTTCCTCGCCGTGGGCAACGCCGTCCCGGCGGCGGTCGCCGGCATCGGCGCCATCGCCACCCAGGCCAACGCCAACGTCGCCTACAAGGGCCTGGCCCTGGCCCACCTCGACGAGGGCGCCACCGCGCCGGTCGCGTTGCAGCGACTCCTCGAGGAGGATCCTGACCGCGACCACCGCCAGGTGGGCATCGTCGACGTCGACGGCGGCGCTGCCTCGCACACGGGTCCGGCCTGCTTCGACTGGGCCGGCGGCCTGGTCGGCACCGGCTATGCGATCCAGGGCAACATCCTTGCCGGTCGCGAGGTGGTCGAGGCGATGGAGGCCGCCTGGTTGGGCTCGGCCCCGGACCTGCCCCTCGCCGACCGTCTGCTGGCAGCACTCACCGCCGGCGACGAGGCCGGAGGTGATCGCCGCGGACGACAGTCCGCGGCCCTGCTCGTCGTCCGCGAGGAGGCTGGCTACGGCGGCCACGACGACGTGGCCGTCGACCTTCGGGTGGACGACCACACCGCGCCGATCCCTGAGCTGGCGCGACTCCTGGAGCTCAACGACCTGTTCCTGACCGCCACCCGCGACGAGGACAAGATCGACGTGACTCCCGAGCTCGACGCCGAGATCTCCGACCTCGTGCAGGCGCTGGGTCACGACGACCTGCTGGAGTGGGTCGGCACCGAGAACTACGAGATGCGCGTGGCGCCCAGCGGGTCCTGGATCGACCGACGGGTGCTGGCCATCCTGCGAGCCACCAAGGAGTCGACGTGAGCATCCTCGCCATCGACGCCGGCACCACCGGCGTCACCGCGCTCGTCGTGACGCCGGAGGGCACGATCGCAGCCCGTGGCTACCAGGAGTTCGGCCAGCACTTCCCTCGTCCGGGCTGGGTCGAGCACACACCCGAGGAGATCTGGCAGGCCACCATCGAGGCAACTCGCGAGGTGATCAAGTCCTACGACGGTGAGCTGACCGGCCTCGGCATCACCAACCAGCGCGAGACGATCATGCTCTGGGACCGCGAGACGCTGGGGTCGCCGCGACGCGCCATCGTCTGGCAGGACAGGCGCACCGCCGACATCTGCAACCGCCTGCGGGCCGACGGACACGAGCAGCGGGTCACCGAGCTGACCGGTCTGCGCCTCGACCCCTACTTCTCGGCCACCAAGCTGATGTGGCTGGCCGAGAACGAAGCCAACACCTGGGCGCTGGTGAAGTCGGGCCGCTACGCGATCGGCACCGTCGACTCCTACCTGATCGCCCGCATGACGCGCGGCACCTGGCACGTCACCGACGTCTCCAACGCATCCCGCACCCTGTTGTTCGACCTCACCACCGGCGACTGGTCAGACGAGCTGTGCGACCTGTTCGGCGTACCCCGCGACGCCCTGCCCGACCTGGTGCCCAACTGGGGCGAGGTGGCGGTGACCGATCCGAAGGTCTTCTGCGGCCTGTCACTGCCGATCGCGGGCATCGCCGGCGACCAGCAGTCGGCGTTGTTCGGCCAGACCTGCTTCGACCCCGGCGACTCCAAGTGCACCTACGGCACGGGGTCCTTCATCCTCACCAACACCGGCACCGAGCTCGTGCGCAGCGATGCCGGGCTGTTGACCACCGCAGCCTGGCGATCACCCTCGGGCGAGCTGACCTACGCGCTCGAGGGTGCGATCTTCGTGACCGGCGCCGCGGTGCAGTGGCTGCGCGACGGACTGCAGATCGTCGGCACCGCTTCCGAGACCGCCGCGATCGCCGCCACCGTCCCGGACTCCGAGGGCGTCGTGTTCGTCCCGGCGCTGACCGGACTCGGCGCGCCGCACTGGGATCCGTTGGCTCGGGGACTGATCATCGGCCTGACCCGGGGCACCACGCGCGGGCACATCGTGCGCGCGACGCTGGAGGCGATCGCCTTCGAGGTGCGCGACGTGCTGGAGACCATGCCCTCTCTTGCCACGTTGAAGGTGGATGGCGGCGCCTCGGCCAACGACCTGCTCTGCCAGGTGCAGGCCGACCAGATCGGCGTACCGGTCGAGCGCCCGAAGATCGTCGACACCACCGCCCTCGGCGCCGCGTTCCTGGCCGGCCTGGGCACCGGCGTCTGGGAGAGCACCGACGATCTGCGCGAGACCTGGCAGCTCGACCGCAGCTTCTCGCCCGCGGAGGGTGTCCGGGAGAAGGCGGACGCCGCGCACGCGAAGTGGATCGACGCGGTCAACCGGTCGAAGGCCTGGGCCGACGCCTGAGGCAGGACGTCGCCCGACAGTCTGCTCAGCCCTGGAGTCGCGTCACCCGTGCGGAGGCACGCTGACGCGCCTGGTCTGCGGCTCGTACGTCGTCCCGCGCTGACTCGACCACCTGCTGCGCGTCGGCGAGCTGCTCGTCGATCTCGTCCTGCTCCTCCTCGTGCTCGCTGAGCCGGCGTCGCAGCTCGTCGATCTCGGCCTGCATCTGCAGGCTGCGGGCCTCGAGCTCCGCGACGTCGGCGGCGGCCGCGTCGAACGCTTCGGTGGCCGCATCGGCGTCGCGTTCGGCCTCGGCCAGCTCGACGCGGGCGATCTCGAGCCGCTTCGCGGTCTCGTCCGGGTCGGGCACGATGTGCAGCTCAGGGGGCGATGTGGAGGGAGCCTCGATGGTGGTGGGCGCGAAGCCGGCCGCGTCGGGCACCGCGACGCTGGAGGCTGCGTCGACGGCATCGACACCGGTGGCGGCCATCGCCGTGACCAGCAGCCCGGTGCGCACGGCGGCACCGGCAGCCTCGTCGACCATCGCCGCGGTGAGGGTGGCCTCGACCTGGTCAGCGACCGATGCGGTCACCTTCTGTCCATGCTCCACGGCCAGGGAGCGGGCCTGCTGGGTGATCGCCGAGGTCAGTTGCCGTCGCTGTCGGGTCAGAGCGCGCAGCTCCTCACCGTCCAGGGAGGACTGCGCCTCACGCAGGGCCGCCCCGACGAGCAGCACCTGGTCGACCTGGTCGGGGTCGCGGCGGACCAGGAGGTTGACCACCCAGGCCGAGGTCGAGGGCTTCTTGAGCGCCTTGATCCGGTCGGAGAGCTCCCGGTCGGTGGTCCGCAGCTCCTTCACCAGGGAGTCACGGGCCGGGGTGAACTCGGGCAGCGTCAGGCCATAGAGACGGTCGGCTGCCTCGAGGAGCGTGGTCACGCCTTGATCCTAGTGATCAGCGTGGGCGCGACGGTGGTGGGGACGGTACTCACGCGGAGGCGCGCAGTCCTGCGGTGAGCATGTCGGTGGCGATGTCGATCAGCTCGTCGCGCGAGCTGCCGACGGGTCTCTGCAAGGCGATGCGCAGGCAGGTCGCCTGCGTCACGCCCATCACCATGAAGACGAGTGAGTCAAGCCTCGCCGGTGACACCTCGGGGAGGTGCCTCGCCGGGATGACTCGGGCCAGGCTCTGCAGTCCGGCCTCGATCTCGGGCATCACGTTGGACTGCGTTCCCGAAGGCACGGCGTCGACCATCGCCAGGATCACGGGTGCGTGTCGCTCGAATGCCTCGGTGAGCGTGGCGACGACCTCACGCACGGCGTCGGGGAGATCTCGGTCGAGTGCCCGAGCCACGCCGGCCATGAGCTCGGCGGAGATCTCGGTGACGGCCTCCAGCCGGAGTGCCTCGAGAATGTCGGCCTTGTCGTCGAAGTAGCGGTAGAACGTGCCGCTGCTGACGTGGGCACGCTCGACAATGGCCGTTGTGGTCAGGCGCTCGGACCCGACGTCGCTCAGAAGTTGAACAGTCGCATCGAGAAGGTCCCTCCGCATGCGGATGGCCCGCTGCTGTCTCGGTCGGATCCGCTGTCGTTGAGCCACAATTTCGTCCTCTCGCCACCCGTTGTCGTGTCCAGAGAAAGTGAATGGAACATGAGGCATCCCCACTTTTATGCTGATGAGCATGGCAGCAATCCCCGGGCACGGCGAGCTTCCCACGACCGTGCGCCACCACGACGAGGCGTTGCGCCGGTTCGGTGACCGCGCGTCGGCGTACTTCTCGGGCATGTGGGACGGCGACCCGCTGGCCGACGCGTTCGTGGCGGACTTTGCCACGATCGGGCACGGGCGCGGCATGCGGATGCTGCGCCAGGCCTGCCGAGAAGGCGTCGACGCGGTTGAGGGAGCACCCGCATCACTGCGCGCGCTGTTCGCCCAGCTTGACGCCGTTCCTGCCTGGGTCGACCTGGCACGCATCAACCGCGACTCACGGCAACTGGCCCGCTACACCCGCCAGGCCGGCATCGTGCTCGGCGCCGCGTCGCTGGTCAGTGGCTACGCCAACTCCGCCGCCTCACGCCCGCTCGAGCTCACCGGGCGGTACGTCGAGAACGCCGGCATGCGTACGATCGAGGTCGGCTCCTGGTTGCTCGCGATCAACGCCGACCACGGGCTCGAACGCGACCGACCGGGCTTCGAGCTGACGGTGCGAGTGCGCATCATCCATGCCCTGGTGCGCCGCCAGCTCCTCGACTCCCCCGACTGGGACACCGACGCATGGGGCGTGCCGATCTGCCAGTCCTACCTGGCCTACACGTTGATCGAGTTCTGTCTGATCCCGTTGCGCGGCATGCGTGCGATCGGGGCGCCGTACCTGCCACACGAGGTCGACGCCTACTACGAGACCTGGCGCTACGTCGGGCACCTGCTGGGCATCGACCCGTCACTGCTGCCCACCGACGAGGCCGAGCAACGCGTGCTCGAGGAGCTCTACCTGCTCACCCGGCCACCGGTCGACGACTACTGCATCAGTCTGGTGGCCGCGATCAACGACGAGTTCCTCGTGCCCGAGATCGAGGAGTTGCTCCCCCGACAGCTCTACGGCGTCGCGCCGCCCGTGGTGCACGGTCTTGAGCGGATCTTCCTCGGCGAGAAGATCGCCGACGAGCTGCAGGTCCCGACGACCCGGGCCACGCCGTTCATCCGGCTGCTCGGCTCACTGATGCTGGTGGTGAACCTCCTGATCGACCGCATTCCCGGGTCCTTGACCCTCCGCACCCGCCTTGGCGAGCGGTACCGCGACCAGCAGGAGACCCGTCTGCGCACGCGCTACTCCGTCCGGCACGACCTGGTCGACGATTCGCCCGCAGGTGGCAAGCCGCACCCGGCCCGCGACCCCGGTTGACCCACGAGTCGTGGGTTCTCGTCCGTCGACTTGTTGATTCTGCCGTGCCGAAAACCCCAACTCGGCGGACCAGAATCAACAAGTCGTGACCACGAAGTGGAGAGCCGGCTCCCGACGCCCGTTGCCTGCGCCGAGCTCGATCGGGTCACCCGGGTCGGGATCGACGCGCACGAAACCGCACTTCTCCAGCACCCGCTGGGAGGCGAGGTTGCTCACCGTCGTCGACGCGCGGACGTCGGTGACACCGCGGCGGGCCATCTCCGCGAGACCGAGTCGCACGGCCTGCGAGGCACGGCCACGTCCCGTTGCCCTCGCCGCGAACCGGTAGCCCAGATCGGCCCGGCCCTCGGCCACGTTCAAGAAGTTGACCCGGCCGATCAGACGGGACTGCTCGTCCCGGACGAGGAAGTACTGGTCGACACCGTCGGCCTGGTCCCGCAGTCTCTCGGCCAGGTGGTCGTCGAACCCGTCGAAGAACGCGTCACCACGATCGGGAATGCTACGCGTGAACCAGGCACGGTTCTCCCGCTCGAAGGCCAGCAGCTCGTCGCGGTCCTCGGTCCGCAACGGCCGGATCGTCGTCCCCGTGAAGGAGTACTCGAGCTCGGTCGGACACGGCGGCCACACCGACTCCTGCTGTCGGCCCGTCGGCACCCAACCCAGGTGCTCGTAGAGTCTCCGGGCGCGCCCGTTGGCGGCGAGCACCCACAGCTGGATGCCGAGTCCCCCGGCAGCCACGGCGCGTTCGACGCCCTGCCGGCCCAGTCCCTCACCCCACGAGGCGGGGTGCACGAACACGTGCCGCAACGAGCTGTCGTCGTACGCCGTGACGGCACGCAGCCCGTCGACGCCATCGACCACCTCGACCGTGACGTCACCGGACTCGAAGACCAGAGCCCATCGGGCCAGCACGTCGTCCTCGGGGAAGGGCTCCGCGAAGACGTGACCCAGCGCGGCGAGGCAGGCGTCGCGCTCCAGCTCCATCAGGGCCAGCGCCTCGTCAGGAGCCGCGCGGCGCCAACCGGACGGCGGGGTCATTCCTCGTCGAGGCCCTGTTCGATGGCATAGCGGGTCAGCTCGACCCGGTTGTGCAGCTGGAGCTTGCGCAGGGTGTTCTGCACATGGTTCTGCACGGTGCGGTGCGAGAGCACCAGGCGCTCGGCGATCTGCTTGTAGGACATGCCCTTGGCCACCAGCCGGAGCACCTCGGTCTCACGGTCGGTGAGCTTCGGCGTGCCGTCGTCGGCGGGCGCGTCGAGGAGCCGGCGGTACTCGCCGAGCACCAAGCCGGCCAGGCCGGGCGTGAAGACGGTGTCGCCCTGCGCCACCCGGCGTACGGCGTCAAGCAGCTCGTCGCGGGAGGCGGACTTGACCAGATAACCGGTGGCGCCGGCCTTGACCGCGTCGAGGACGTCGTTCTGCTCACCCGACGCCGAGAGGATGAGCACCCGCGTCGACGGGTCCTGCCGGACCACCTCGGCGGTCACCTCGACCCCGTTGGGCGCGGGGATCTGCAGGTCGAGCACGAGCACCTGCGGCCGCGCGGCCGGGAAGCGGGCCAACGCCTCGGACCCGTTGGCAGCCACGGCCACCACGTTGAGGCCGGCCGCGACCAGGTCGCGCTCCACGGCGTCACGCCACATCGGGTGGTCGTCGACCACCATCACCCGGATCGGCTCGTCCCCGCTCATCCGCATCCTCCTCGTGTCACCCGAACCCTAGACGAAGCCGTGGCCACGACCGCTGCGCGGTGGTTGAGGAGCGAGCGCCAGCAAGCGTCTCGACCCATTCACCTGGCGTGCTGGTAGCGGCCCCGACGGTGCACCAACGGCTCACCGTCGTCACCGATCACGGCGTGCTCGATGGTCGCGGTCACCAGCGACGACCAGCCGACCTCGGTGACCGACTCGACGCGTACGCCGACCCAGGTGGTGATCGTGGACAGCACCGGACCCCACTCGGTCTCCGCCCAGGTGACACCCTGGTCGAACTGGGCGAACTGCCCGCCGGGCGCGGGGACGGTGCCGGCGAAGATGTCGGCCAGGTTGTGGTGGCGGTAGTGCAGGAGCGAGACCGCGGCCGTGTGGTTGTCGCCGAGCCGGTCCATCAGGTCGGAGTCCGGATCGATCAGCCCGAGCACCCGGCCCGGTTCCCCGGCGGCGACCATCAATGACGAGACGGTGAGGCCGGCGCGTTCGGAGGCGTCGCCACTGGTCCACAGCGTCACCTGCCCACCGAGCCGACCCCGCAGCCGGCGTACGGGGTCGCGCTCACCGGGAGGTTCGAGGAACGGGTGCTCGCGATGGATGGTCACGACCGCGAGCCTAGAGGAGACCGGTCGGATCGCGGGACCGTGAACTCCCACTCGGTGCCGGTGCCCGGTGTGGAGAACAGCTCGGCGCCGCCCCCGAGGTCGGCGATGCGACCCCGGATCGACTCGGTGATCCCGAGACGCCCGGAGGACGCGGCCTCGTCGAGGCGACCGGGCGGGATCCCCGGGCCTTCGTCGCGGACGCTGACCACGACCTTGTCGCCGAGGTCCTCGAGCAGCACCCAGGCGGGCGCGTCCTCGCCGACGTGGACGGCGACGTTGTCGAGACACGCCGAGACCACGGCAGCGAGCTCGTCGACGACGCGCTGCGTGAGCTCGACCGCGACACCTGGGGTCACCACGCTGACCGACGACGGTCGGCGTGCGGCCAGTCGCTCGAGGGCACCGCCGAGGTCGGCGACAGAATCCTCCGGCGACGCCGCCGACGCGGGGGTCTGCAGGGTGTCCTGCTGCCGGATCAGGGATCGCAGCGCCTGCTCCTGCTCCCCGGCGAGCCGGCCCAGGTGCACGCCCTCGCCGCCGAGCTCGGGGCCCTTGCGTTGCACGAGTGCGAGCACCTGGAGTACGCCGTCATGCACGGCACGGGCCAGGCGGGCCCGCTCACCGGCAACGGCCGCCGCTCGCTCGGCACGGTCGCGTTCGGCCGCCATCCGCTGGAGAGACCCGCACATGTAGCCGACGATCGGTCCGGCGATCATCAGCAGGAAGACGTGGCCGTAGTTGGTCTGGCTGATCTGCTCGCGGATCAGCAGGTCGGTGGCCGAGAGCACCCCCGCGGCGATCAGTGCCCCCACCCATCGCCAGTGGATCGCCCACGCCATCAGGGCTCCTGCGATCCAGAACCCCGGCACGGTCGCGTTGAAGCCGTCGCCCTTCACGAACGGGGTCGAGAGCAGCGTGGCGAAGGCGATGAGCAGGTCGGCCACCAGGAGCGCCGGGACGCGCCGGCGCGGGGCGTCGTACGCCCAGATCGCGACGGCGGTCCACACCACCATCACTCCCACGAGCGCCAGACCGGCGCCGCGGTGGGTGAAGTTGTCGAGACGGTAGACGGTCAGCCCGACCGTGTTGGCCACGAGCACGACCCGCAGAACGGCCAGCGCGCGGAACATGCGGTTCTCCACCGCGAGGGCGGCGTCGACCGGCCCGGCCTCGACACCGGACGCCGGGAGCGCGGACCGACTCAGGACGCCTGCTTCGTCTCGCCGGTGCCCGGGTCCTTGGTGCCCTGCTCCTTGGCGGCGTCCTTGGCCGCGGCCGCTTCCTTCTCGAGCCGCTTCGACTCCTCCTTGGCACGGGTGGCGTAGAGGTCGACGTACTCCTGGCCGGAGAGGTTCATGATCTCGTACATGATCTCGTCGGTGATCGAGCGCAGGATGTAGCGGTCGTTCTCGAGGCCCTCGTAGCGGGAGAAGTCGAGTGGCTTGCCGAAGCGCACCATCGGACGGGTCACCTTGCCGAACTTCTTGCCGGGGGGCGCCACCACGTCGGTGCCGACCACGGCCACGGGGATCACGGGCACCCCGGTCTCGAGCGCCAGGCGGGCGACACCGGTCTTGCCTCGATAGAGCTTGCCGTCGTGGGACCTGGTGCCCTCGGGGTAGATGCCGAAGAGCTCGTCACGGCCGAGCACCGACTTGGCCGAGAGCAATGCACCCTCGGCGGCGTTGGCGCCGGAGCGGTCGATCGGGATCTGGCCCGAGCCGCTGAAGAAGTGCTTCTGGAAGAAGCCCTTGATGCCGGGGCTGGTGAAGTACTCCGCCTTGGCCACGAACGAGACCCGACGCGGCAGCGTCAACGGCATGAAGAGCCAGTCGGCGTACGAGAGGTGGTTGCTGGCCAGGATGGCGGGACCGGACTCGGGCACGTTCTCGAGGCCCTCGGCCTGAGGCCGGAAGATCACGCGGAGCAGCGGACCGAGTGCGATGAACTTCAGGAACCAGTAGAACACCCGGTTGTCCTCCTCTTCGACGGCAGCGCGGCCACAGTCCTCGGCGACCACGTGAAGACTAGCCCGCTTTCGATTTCCCCGGACAGCGCGTCTCGGTCGATGTCGATGGGGCATGATCGTCGGGTGCCCCTCGACGACCAGCTCGCGCCCCTGTCCGTGCCCGCTCGCCCCGAGGCCTCCAAGACCCCGCACCTGAAGGTCGGCGTCCTCCTCAGCCACGGTTTCACCGGCTCTCCCGCCTCGATGCGGGCCTGGGCCGAGTTCCTCGCCGTCCACGGGTACGCCGTCGAGGTGCCGTTGCTCCCGGGCCACGGATCCACCTGGCAGGAGATGAACCTCACCACCTGGCAGGACTGGTACGCCGAGGTCGCCAGGGCCTTCGACAAGCTGGTGCGTGAGAACGACACCGTCATCGTCGGTGGGCTCTCCATGGGCGGTGCGCTGGCCCTGCGCCTCGCGGCGGACCGGCCCGACGACGTCGCCGGTGTGCTGCTGGTCAACGCGGCGGTCGCCTCCACCAACAAGCAGCTGCTGGCGCTTCCGCTGCTGCGGCACGTGGTGAAGTCGATGCCCGGAATCGGCAACGACATCAAGAAGCCGGGCGGCGACGAGCGCGGCTATGACCGCACCCCGCTCAACTCGCTGCACTCCATGGTGCGGGCCTGGAAGCCGCTCCGCGTCGACCTGCCGAAGGTGACCGCCCCGATCCGGTTCTTCCGCTCCGCGGAGGATCACGTCGTGGATCCCTCGTCGGTGCAGGTGGTGCGCTCCTCGGTGTCCTCGCGGATCTTCGAGGAGCGCATCCTCGAGGACAGCTATCACGTGGCCACGCTCGACAACGACGCCACGACGATCTTCGAGGAGTCCCTCGAGTTCATCCGCACCCTGACCCATCCCCAGCGACCGGCGTCGACCTGAGCCTTGTCCCCATCACCCTCGTAGGCTGGCCTCGTGGAACGGGACGAGAACGCGCTGTGGGACGAGATCGTCGCCCATTACGACGAGACCGCCGGTGTCGAGGACGACACGGTCATCGATCCGTTCATCGACGTCGCGCTGCCCGAGGACGATGACCCCGAGGCAGGTCTGCCCCGCGCGGACCCGCACGACCCTCACACCGTGGATCTGTCGGGCGTGGATCTCCCCGAGCTCGACCCGCCCGACGTGGTCTTCCCCGATGAGCAGCCGCAGGCGTACGTCGTACCGCCGCCGGAGCCTGAGCCCGAGGAGCCGCCGGAGCTGCGTGCGTGGGGCGACGAGGGGCGCTACGTCCCGCCGCCACCGGAGCCGATCCCGCTCCCCGAGAAGAACCGGTTGATCGGCTGGCTTGGCGTCTTCGGCGCGCCGCTGATCGCGTTGATCGCCCTGGTGCTGCACCACCCGTTCCGCGGCCTGCTCGCGCTGTTGCTGGTGGCCTGGTTCGTCGGCGGCTTCATCTACCTGGTGCGCACCATGCCCGACGAGCCCCGCGACCCCTGGGACGACGGCTCCCGCATCTGACCCGTCGCCAGTTCGGGGTGACCCGTCGCCAGTTCGTCGAACTCAC
>NZ_BCRJ01000116.1 GCF_001552535.1 Nocardioides jensenii JCM 1364 = NBRC 14755
GACGGGTCAGCGATGGCGGGCGAGATCGGCCGCGCCGACCAACCCGGCGTCGGGTCCGAGACGGGCCGCGACCACCGGCGGAACACGTCGGTGCCCGGCCCCGACCAACGAACGCAGCAGGGCCGTGCGCGCCGGTTCGAGCAGACGGTCCCCGGCAGCAGAGAGGCCGCCGCCGATCACCAGGCAGGCCGGGTCGAAGGCGGCGACCAGGTTCGCGAGCCCCACACCGAGCCAGTCGCCGACGTGTCCGAACGCCTCGTGGGCGAGCAGGTCACCCTCTTCGGCGGCCTGGGTGACCATCGGACCGTTCAGCGCCGCTGGGTTGCCACCGCACAGGTCCTCGAGGATCGAGGGACGGCTGCCCAGACGGTCCCGCGCGAACCGGACAAGGGCGTTGCCACTCGAGTACTGCTCCCAGCAGCCGCGGCCGCCGCACTCGCACACCTCACCGTCGGGCACGACCTGCATGTGGCCGAACTCGCCGGCCATGCCGTTCCAGCCGCGGTGCACCCGATGACCGAGGATGACGCCGCCCCCGATGCCGGTGCCCATCGTCACCACGATCGCGTCCGCGACGTCGCGCGCCGCGCCGTACGTCGCCTCGGCATGCGCGGCCGCCGTCGCATCGTTCTCGAGGGCCACCGGCACCCCCCAGCGCTGCTCGAGCAGTGAGCGCACCGGCGTGTCCACCCAGGGCAGGTGCGGCGCGAACATCACCCGCTCCCCCGTCGCGTCGACGAAGCCGGCGGCGGCCAGGCCCACGCCGAGCACCGTGTCGGCTCCGGTGACCTCGGTCAACGCCTGGGTCAACGCCTCCTCGACCTGGGCCGCGTCGACGCGACGTCCGGGCGTGGCTCGACGTGCGGTGCGGACCACCCGGCCCCGGTCGTCGACGACACCGGCCAGCACCTTGGTGCCGCCGATGTCGATGCCGACGTAGATCTGCTCCACCACGCGCACAGTGTGCCGCACCGGTCCGCGATCTCGACCGACCGCCCGCCCGGCGCGGGTCGCGACACTCGTCAGGACTCGTCTAGACCATCCCTACCCCAAATTGGGTACGCCGCTGCATACCCGCGCCGACCGGCGGCAACGCCCCTAGGGTCCGAAGGTGTCGGCTTGAACGACCAGCGGCTGGCTCCAGGTGGACCGGGCCGAGCCGAACGGGGCCGAACCGGGAATGGGGAGACGGATGTTCAGACGCAAGCGTGACGACACCGGCGCGGCAGCGCTCGAGTTCGCCCTGGTCCTGCCCCTGCTCATGCTGCTGTTCTTCGGCATCGTCGACTTCGGTGTGGTCTTCGCCCAGCAGCTCTCGCTCAGCAACTCGGCGCGACAGGCGGCACGCTATGCAGCCGTCGAGGGTCACGACTGCGCGGACATCGAGGAGCATGCCCGATCCAGCGCGGGCACGATCTACCTGCTGCCCAGTGAGCCCGGCTTCGCGGTGTCGGGCAGCTGCCCCGCCCCGTGCAAGGAGTCGACCGACGGTCAGGACGTCACGGTCACGATGACCCTGGAGAAGGATTTCCTGGTCCCGATTCCGATCCCGGGATTCCCGGAGGGAGTCGACCTCGAGGCGAAGGGGACCTTCCGGTGCGAGTTCTCCTGAGTCGCCGCGCGGAGGACGACGACCACGGTGCGATCGCCATCATGGTCACGCTCTTCGTGACGGTCATGGTGGTCCTCGCTGCCTTCGTGGTCGACTTCGGGATGGCGTTCATGACCAAGCGGCAGCTCTCCACCGCCGCGGATGCCGCCTCGCTCGCCGCGGCCGCGGTCTACAAGGAGGAGTTCACCGGAAGCTGCTCGGTCAACGCGATCGCCAGCCAGGGGCTCGTGCGCGCCCGCGCGGAGCAGGCGGCCGACGACCTGTTCCGGGCGAACTACCCCAATGGCGTCGACACCGACGGGAAGATCACCGAGGTGCGCTGCAAGGGGTCCGCCATCGAGGTCGTCTACCGGGCAACGGGCACCTCCGACTCCCCGTTCGGGCCGGCGGCCGGCGGTGACGACACCATCGAGACCAATGGCGAGGCGGCGGCCTCCTACGACTCAGGTGGCGGCGACTGCGCGCTGTGCTTCCTCGGGTCGGTCGACGCCGGCAACGCCGACTTCAGCGTGACCGGCGGTGACATCCACGTCAACGGCAGCATCACGGCCGGCCCCAACAGCTTCTGGGACGCCACCAGCAGCATCTCCATCGTCGGCACCGCCACCGGCGGTCAGGGCAACTACGAGCCCGACTACACCCAGGGCAGGATCATCCCGGACCCCTACGCGTCGTTGGCCCTGCCACTCAGCGAAGCAGGGCTCCACGTCAAGTCCGGCAGCCCCTGCGAGCAGGGACCCGGCATCTACCCGGCCGACGTCGAGCTCCCGAACAGCCTCTGCACGTTGGCCCCTGGGCCCTACGTGATCAAGGGGAAGTGGAGTGCCAAGAACAACTCGGTCATCACCGGGTCGGGCGTGACGCTGTATGTCAAGAACCCCGGCATGATCGACTTCAAGAACGGCACGACCCATCACCTCTCCGCTCCGCTCTCGGACCCTCCCGTGGGCGCCCCCGCCGGCTGGCCCGAAGGCTTCGTGATCATCTACGACCGCGACAACACCAACGTGCTCTCCATCCAGGGCAACGGCGACGTCACGCTCGGCGGCACCTTGTATGCGCCCTCCAGCCACGTCGACTTCAACGGCCTCTCATGCCTCACGGTGACCCACGGCTCGATCGTGGTCCAGGGGGTGGTGAAGGCGAACGGCAACAAGGCGTGCGTGGTGCTCACCGACTCGGTCAACGCCGGAGCAGGCACTCCCGTCGAGCTGCACCTGACTCAGTAGGCCCCGTCGTGCCGCAGCAGCGGAGGTGTGGCGACCGTCAGCGTCGGGCCAGGTCGGCCGCGCCGATCAGGCCGGCGGTGTTGCCGAGCGTGGCCAGCCGCAGCTCGGCCACCGGTCGATGCCCGGCACCGGTCAACCCCGCCTCGTACGACGAACGCATGGGCGCCAGCAGGAGCTCACCGGCGGCCGCGACGCCACCGCCGAGCACGATGACTCCCGGGTCGACGACGGCCGCGAGCTGGGCCGCGCCCTCGCCCAGCCAGGTGCCGAGCTCGGTGAGCTGGGCGACGGCGAACGCGTCGCCGGCCTGGGCCGCCTCG
>NZ_BCRJ01000117.1 GCF_001552535.1 Nocardioides jensenii JCM 1364 = NBRC 14755
AAACCCCGCCGCGTACGAACCAATCTTGAAGCACGCCTGAGACTCGGACATCGCAACTGCGGATCGTGAGACTGTCCCGCCCCCCGGCGCGAACACGTAGTCGACGGACGACTTGACCGTGACCTTCACCGCGGTCGGGACTTCGGGATACGGAGTCGTCGTGAAGGCACCCGACTCGTCGAGAACGCCCATCACGACTTCCACGACCATCGGAGAGCCGGCGACTGTCGCCCGGGCCACCTCCTGCTGCTGTTGGACCGTGACCGTCGGGAGTGGTGCCAGATTCGAGTTCCTTGCGACGCTCTGAGCGATGCCTGCTCGCCAGGTGCTGGTGGCCTTGATGACGGCCTGCGTCCGTCCATCCAGCTGCCGAGATGCATCGAGCGCGATCATGTCCGCCACGGCCTGGACATCTCGACGCTCGACGCGCTGGTGTCCGATGTCCACTGCGAAGGCCGTCACGCCCAACAGCACCGTCATCATGATCGCCACCATGGGGACCACTGCCCCACGCTCGTCGCGACGGCGGGCCGCGAAGAACCCCATCAACTCACCTCGGCGACAGCCGTGTAGGAGAGTGTTTCGGGAAGGGTCACACCCAGGCCTGGGAAGCTTGGGATGAGGGGATCGTTGCGGTACGGATAGGTCACCGTCACGTACACGCACCGCTTTCCTGCATTGTTGTCGCAGGCCCGAATGGCGGCAGGGCAGGTGGTGACGCCGTCCCCGCACTTGACGCCGTAGGCCTCGAGCGCATCGTCAACGATGGCGATGGCGGCCGTCTTCTTGGCTGTGTCGTCGCCCGAGGGTGCCACGGCCGCGTGCCGGGCGCCTTCTGCAGCGGCCTGGCTCATGGCCTGACGAAAACTCATCATCCAGCCGTACGAGATGATCCCGATGAGCAGTGCCATGAGGATGGGCAGGATCAGGGCGAACTCCAAGGCGGCTGCCCCGTCGTCGGAGCGCCGCTTCCTTCGCGCGAGCGCGAGGCCCATCAGTCACCCACCCCTGCAGTCCCGGGATCGGTCACAGCGATCCACCCGAGCACAGATTAGGCGTGCCGGGACCCTTCTGTCCCGAAATTCACCAAATTGAGGGAGCGGTCACGGGGGTGGTCTAGACAGGACCGGGTCGCGCGGGATCAGGGCTTCGGTGGTTCGAAGTCCGAGGCGGCCAGCTCCTCGACGTTCACGTCCTTGAAGGTCAGCACCTTCACGTTCTTGGCGAACCGTGCCGGGCGGTACATGTCCCACACCCAGGCGTCGCTCATCGACACCTCGAAGAAGACGTCACCCGACTCGGTGCGCGCCTTCACGTCGACCGCGTTGCACAGGTAGAAGCGACGGTCGGTCTCGACGACGTACTTGAAGATCGAGACGACGTCGCGGTATTCGCGATAGAGGTTGAGCTCCATCTCGGTCTCGTACTTCTCGAGATCCTCGGCACTCATGAGCACTCCTCGTGGTTCGGCGGCTGCGGTGAGTCTAGGTGGTGGTTTCGAGGTGGTCGCAGCGCGACCTCCTCAGCCACCGAAGCAGCCTCCTCACCCTCCGAGAGCACGGACGCGATCTCTGCGACGGAAGCGCCGACGCCGGGAAGGTTCCAGGAGCGCCGGTGGTGCGCGGTCGGACCGAGCCGCGCCAGGGCCTCGAGGTGGTCGGGCGCGGAGTAGCCCTTGTTGTCCTGCCAGCAGTACGCCGGATGCAGGTCGCCGAGCTCGACCATCATCGCGTCGCGGGCGGTCTTGGCCAGGATGCTGGCGGCAGCCACGGCGGCGCAGCGCAGGTCGGCCTTGATCGCCGTCACCACCGGGGGTACGACGACCGCGGGCGGAGCGTCTCCGAAGAGACCCGGCTGCAACGGAGGGGTGAGGTAGTCGTGATTGCCGTCGAGGAGCACCAGGTCGGGGGCGACGGAGAGTCCGTCGAGGGCGCGGTGGCCGGCGATCCGCAGGGCGGCGATGATGCCGAACTCGTCGATCTCGTCCGGGCTCGCGTGCCCGACGCTGTAGGCGAGCGCCCACCGCTGAATCTTCGGCACGAGACGCTCGCGCACCTGGGCACTGAGCAACTTGCTGTCCCGCACGCCCTGGGGCGCCGTACGCGTGGTCTCGCTGATCACCACCATCCCGATCGTGACCGGGCCGCACAGCGCACCGCGGCCCACCTCGTCGGCGGCCGCGAGATAGGTGCGGCCCTCGCGCAGCAGGCTCCGCTCGAGCCGCAGCGTGGGCCGATGGGAGGCGCTCACGGGCTTCACGTCGGGTCGGGGACGTCCTCGAACACGTCGGGACGCTTGAGTCGGTGGAACCTGTCCTTGGGCCAGACCAGCGCGAAGACCTTGCCCACGACCTCGTCGACGCTGACCAGGCCACGGGTCGGCGGGCACTGCTCCCGCTTGGGATCCGCGCACATGTGGGCAGTCGAGTCGCGCGAGTTGCCGCGGTTGTCACCCATCATCAGCAGGTAGCCGGGTGGGATCTCCACGTCGAGATTGCAGTTGATCGGGCTCTGTGGCGCCGCGCACTCGGCGTCGCCCTTGACGTAGTCACTCTCGTCCATCACGTGGCCGTTGATCGAGAGGCGGCCCTTCTTGTCGCAGCAGACCACGTGGTCGCCGCCGACCGCGATCACCCGCTTCACCAGGTGCCCGCCGACCGGGTAGAGCCCGATCTTCGACATCCCCTTGGCGAGCAGGTTCGTCGGCCCCTTGGAGTCCTCCGGACCCAGCCAGCCACCGGGGTCCTTGAAGACCACGACATCACCGCGTTCCGGCGTACCGTCGCCCCAGTAGGAGACCTTCTGGACGAGGATGCGGTCGTTCTTGACCAGCCCCGGCTCCATCGACTCCGACGGGATGTAGAAGGCCTGCACGAAGAACGCCTTGATCACGATGGCCAGCACCAGGGCCACCCCGACCAGCAAGATGGTCTCCTGCCAGATCGGCAGCTGCTTGCGCTTCTTCTTCTTCTTCGACTTCTTGCCCTTCTTCGGCGGTACGACGGCCGCGGCCTTCTCGTCCGACGTACCGGTGGGGTCGACCTCACCCGTGGAACCCACGGTGTCCGCAGTCTCCGCGGACCCGGTGGAACGCGAAGACCGCGACGCCGCTTCCTGGTCGGAGTCGGAACCCGGGGTTCCAGCCTCGTCGGGGAGGGCGTCGCGGTCTTCAGAAGTCACGCGGCAGAGCCTAAACCGTCAGTGGTCGAGTCGACGGATCAGGCCGGTGCTCAGGCCTCGCGGCGCTCCTTGATCTTGGCAGCCTTGCCGCGCAGGTTGCGCAGGTAGTAGAGCTTGGCGCGACGGACGTCACCGCGGGTCACGATCTCGATGGACTCGAAGATCGGGGAGTTCAGCGGGAAGGTCCGCTCGACGCCGACGCCGAACGAGACCTTGCGGACGGTGAAGGTGCGGCCGACGCCGGAACCCTGCACGCGGATCACGACACCCTGGAACACCTGGACACGCGAGCGCGAGCCTTCGATGACCTTCACGTGCACCTTGATGGTGTCACCGGCGCGGAACTCCGGGACGTCGGAGCGCAGGTTGGCCTTGGCCAGCTCGTCAATGATGTTGGTCATGTCTATCTCCTCGCGAGTGCCACAGGTCAGCCGCGGACAGTGCTGAAGTCGTTCAGCGGTGATCGATCGGGTTGGCACAGTGCGTTGGCCGGCGGCACCGATTCCCCCTGTGGCAGGAGATCTGGCGCGAACTCTCCGGGGCCACCCTCACGGGCGACTCGGAGCAGTCCTTCGGCCGACTGGACCAAGAGAGAAGTTTGCCACACCCGGGTGGGAGTCAGAAAATCCTGCGTTTGGTGAGCAGCACCGCACCCGGGATCCCGGGCTGCTCGCCACGCAGGCGATAGCCGGCCTTCTTGTACATCTTCAGGTTCTCCACGCTCCCGGCGCCGGTGAACAGCGAGTAGGACGTGGCCTGCGTCGACGCCAGCGACTCGGCGTACGACAGCAGCCAGCGACCCAGCCCTCGGCCCTGCAGGTCGGGAGCCACCATCAGCCGGCCGATGTCCCACACGTCGCCCTCGAGCCGGCCACGGCAGGCCGCGACGAGCCGGCCCCGGTGTCGCACGACGTGCATCACCCAGTCGTCCAGGGAGGCCCGGACGACATCGAGCGACTCACCCAGTGCGGGGATCTCGACGCCGGGGTTGGCCTGTGCCTCCTGCATCCAGCAGGCACGCTGCAGCGTGAGGATCTCCCCCGCGTCACCCCGGGTGGCGGGCCGCACGTCGAGGTCGTCCAGGTCACCGGCGCTGATCGCCTGGGAGGCGTGAAGCAGGTCCGGCCGGCGCTCCGCCGTACGACGCAGCGCCTGGTCGTGGCGCCAGGCGGCGATCTTGCCGTGGTCGCCCGACAGCAGCACCGGCGGCACGTCGAGGTCGCGCCACGACGCGGGCTTGGTGAACACGGGGTATTCGAGCAGCCCGTCCTCGTGGGACTCCTCGGCCAGCGACTCCGGGTTGCCCATGAAGCCCGGAATCAGGCGTACGACGGCCTCGGTGATCGCCAGCGCGGCCACCTCTCCCCCGTTGAGCACGTAGTCGCCGATGGAGATCTCGCGTACGTCGGCCCGGGTGCGGGCATGGTCGATCACGCGCTGGTCGATGCCCTCGTAGCGCCCGCACGCGAAGACGATTCGTTCACGGCCGGCCAGCTCGCGCGCCATCTCCTGCGTGAACGGTGCACCGCTCGGCGTGGTGAAGACGACCGTGGCGCCGTCGATGTCGAGCTCGTCGAACGCGGCTCCCCACGGCTCCGGCTTCATCACCATGCCGGCGCCGCCGCCGTAGGGCGTGTCGTCGGTGGTGTGGTGCTTGTCGGTGGTCCAGTGCCGCAGATCGTGCACGTGCAGGTCGAGCAGACCCTTGGCCCGGGCCTTGCCTGGCAGCGACAGCTCCAGCGGTGCCAGGTAGTCGGGGAAGATCGTGAGGACGTCGATCCTCATGAGACGGCCCGTCGCATCAGTCGTCGTCCAGCGGCGTGACCAGGCCCGGGCGGTCGGCCACCACCACGCGCTTGCCAGCCAGGTCGACCTCGGGCACCAGCGCCTTCACGAACGGCACCAGGGTGTCGCGGCGGTCCGGCGTACGGATCTGGAGCAGGTCCTGCGCACCGCCGTGCACCAGCCCGGTCACCGTGCCCAGAACGTCGCCGTCGAGGTTGTGCGCCTCGAGCCCGATCAGCTGGTGGTCGTAGAACTCGTCGGGGTCGTCGGGTGTCGCGTCGACCGGGATGCTCGCGTGCAGCACCAGCCCGCGCACGGTCTCGGCCGCGTTGCGGTCGGTGACCTCCGCGAGGCCGAGCAGCAGCACACCCTGGTGCCAGCGCGACGACGTCACCGTCACGGCCGCCACCTTGCTGGGCGAGCCCTTGGGGGGGTCCGCGCGCAGCGTCGTGCCCACGGCGAAGCGCCGCTCCGGCTCGTCGGTGCGTACGTCGATCGTCACCTCACCGCGAATGCCGTGCGGCTTGCCGATCCGACCCACCACCAGCTCGATCTCGTCCACGCGGAGAACCCTAGTGGGCGTCGCCGGAGTTCGTCGGGTGGCCCGCACCCCGAGCCACCCGCAACGAACCACCGGCGACGCCCACCAACGTCAGAAATGGCCACCGGGCGCATCCCTCGTGAGGGATGCGCCCGGTGGCGGTGAAGCTCTTGCTCAGCGCCGGCGGTCGACGTCCACGAAGTCGACCCGCGCGCCACCACGACCCGCAAGGGCCGACATGACGGTGCGGAACGCGGACGCCGTGCGGCCGCCGCGACCGATGACCTTGCCCAGGTCGTCGGGGTGCACGCGCACCTCGAGGACCGAGCCGCGGCGCATCTGCTTGTCGCGGACCGAGACGTCGTCGGGGTTGTCGACGATGCCGCGGACCAGGTGCTCGAGCGCGTCAGCCAGCATCCGGCTCAGGCCTCTTTGGTCTCGACGGACTCGGCCTCGTCGGCGGCGACCTCAGGGGTCTCCGACGCCGGAACCTCGGCCGGGGCCTCAGCAGCGGGAGCCTCAGCGGCAGCGTCGTCGGCCTTGTCGGCCTTCTTCTTCTCGGTCTTCTTGGTCACCGCGTCGCCCTTGGCTTCGCTACCGGCTTCCTTGAGCGCCTCGTTGAAGATCTCGAGCTTGTCGCGCTTGGGCTCGGCCACCTTGAGGGTGCCCTCGGTGCCCGGAAGGCCCTTGAACGTCTGCCAGTCGCCGGTGATCTTGAGGATCGCGGCAACGGCTTCGGACGGCTGCGCGCCGACACCGAGCCAGTACTGCGCCCGGTCGGAGGTCACCGCGATGAACGACGGCTCCTCCTTGGGACGGTAGGTACCGATCTCCTCGATGACCTTGCCGTCGCGCTTCTTGCGGGAGTCGACGACGACGATGCGGTATTGCGGCACACGGATCTTGCCCATGCGCTTCAAACGGATCTTGACGGACACGTTGTGGGTGTCTCCTCGAAAATTGTGGTTTGGGTGAGCTCGCCCGGAACCGGGTGGGGACCAGGTGGGACGAATTCGGCGGATCCTGCGCCTCCGGATGAGAGGGGCCATCAGCACAGGACTCAGCGGCAGATTCTGCCAGACATCGGACGTGACCTGAAATCCGGTGTGCCCCGGTGCACGACGGCGCGGCGACACCCACGGCTCGGCGTAGCGACCCGGATCCCGGAGTAGCGTGCGAAATCAATGGCAACGTACTCGTGCCCGGGTGCGTCAGACTAGATGTGGACACGATGACAGAGACCCGAACCGACCGGACCGCCCTGAGCCTGGCCGAGGCCACCGATCTGGGCTTCGAGATCCCCGCCCAGGTCGTGGCCGCGCCGCGGCTGACCCAGCGGCACCCCGCGCTCTATCCGTGGGCGGTGCGCACGCACCGGGTCCGGCGGCGGATCCAGTGGCTGCGCTCGGGCACCGCCTGGGCCACCGAACGGCGTACGACGACCCTGCCGGTGCGGGTCAAGAAGCACGCGTCGCTCCTGATGCGTGAGCTGACGGAGGACGAGATGGTCCTCCAGCGCAACAAGGTCGTGAACCTGCGCCTGGCCGGCGAGCGGGTCGACGGCATCGTGATCCGCCCCGGTGAGTCGTTCTCGTTCAACAAGGCCGTGGGCAACTGCACGCGCCGCAAGGGGTACGTCGAGGGCATGCGACTCTCCAACGGGGCGGCGGTGCCCGGCGTCGGAGGCGGCATCTGCCAGCTCGCGAACCTGCTGCACTGGATGTTCCTGCACTCCCCGCTGACCGTCGTCGAGCGCTCCGAGCACAGCTTCGACCCGTTCCCGGACAAGGGGCGCGTGCTGCCGTGGGGTGTCGGCTGCTCGATCGTCTACAACTACGTCGACCTCGTGGTGCGCAACGACACCGAGCACACCTTCCAGCTCAAGACCTGGGTCGATGAACGCCACCTGCGCGGTGAGCTGCTCGCCGACGAGCTGCCCACGTCGTCCTACAAGGTCGAGGCTCGCAACGAGGCCTTCCTGCGACACCACGGCGAGATCTTCCGCAAGAACGAGATCTGGCGCACCGTCATCTCGCGACGCACCGGCAACGTGACCGGCGAGGAGCTGCTGAAGAAGAACTGCGCGCTCGTGAAGTACGAACCGGCCGACGGCACCGTCATCGAGCTGCTGACCTGACGGATTGCGGTGTCGGCACCGAGGTCGGCCGAGTGCATGTCGCCGCCACGGCCGTCGTGAGTGCACGAAATCTGCTGACTCAGCGCGCTCGAGCCGACGCGGATCGTGCACTCGGCGTTGTGGCGGCCCGTCGAGTCAGGCCAGCGCCTTCTCGATGTCGTCGACCAGCTTCTCGGGCTTGGTGGCCGGGGCGTACCGCTCGATCACCTGCCCGTCACGACCGATCAGGAACTTGGTGAAGTTCCACTTGATCCGGCTGCCGAGCACGCCGCCCTTCTCCCCGCGCAGCCACTGGTAGAGCGGGTGTGCCGACGAACCGTTGACGTCGACCTTCTCGAACATCGGGAAGGAGACGCCGTAGTTCCTCTGGCAGAACGACCCGATCTCCTCGGCATCGCCGGGCTCCTGCTTGCCGAACTGGTTGCACGGGAACCCCAGCACCGCGAGCCCGCGTTCGCCGTACTGCTCGTGCAGCGTCTCCAGGCCCTCGAACTGGGGAGTGAACCCGCACTTCGAGGCGGTGTTGACCACCAGGACCACCTGGCCGCGCCAGGCGTCGAGGGGTTGCTCCTCACCGGCGAGGGTGGTGGCGGTGAAGTCGTGCAGTGTGGGCATGGAGGGCCTTCCGGAAGGGGTCACGCAAGGATTCGGAGCGGAGCCGCCCCCTGGATGGGCATCAGGACACGATCTTTCCACGCAGCACGATGGCACTCGGCTCCCGGAGCACGCCGAGATCGTCGAGCGGGTTGCTCGGGTAGACCACGAAGTCGGCCGGGTCGCCCTCGTCGAGGCCGCTGTTCCAGCCCAACCACTCGCGGGCCCGCCAGGAGGCGGCGCCCAGTGCGGCCTCGGCGCTGAGCCCGATGCCGTGCATCGCGATCACCTCACCGGGCAGGTTGCCGTGTCGGCTCACTCCCCCGCCGTCGGAGCCCGCATAGAGGCGTACGCCGGCCTCGTGGGCGGCCATGATCGTGTCCGTGCGGCGGGCGAACAGGTCGGTCATCGTCGCCGCGTAGTCGGGGAACTTCGTCGCGCCCGCCTCGGCGTACATCGGGAACTTGTCGAGCTGCATCACCGTCGGCACCAGGGCGACCTGCTGGGCCGCCATCTGCTCGATGAGGTCCTGGGTCAGACCGGTGCCGTGCTCGATGCAGTCGATGCCGGCCTCGATCAGGCCGGGCAGGACTGCGTTCCCGAAGCAGTGCGCGGTCACCTTCGCGCCGTGCTCGTGGGCGACCCGAATCGCCTCCGCGAACGTCTCAGCGGGAAAGGACGGGGCCAGGTCGCCGGTCTCACGGGAGATCCAGTCGCCCACGAGCTTCACCCAGCCGTCGCCGCGCTGCGCCTCCTGGGCGACGTACGCCGGCAGGTCGACCGGCTCGACCTCGTGGGCGTAGTTGCGGATGTAGCGCTTGGTGCGGGCGATGTGGCGCCCGGCGCGGATCAGTCGGGGCAGGTCCTCGCGGTCATGGATCCAGGCAGTGTCGGCCGCCGAGCCACAGTCGCGGATCAGCAGCGCACCCGCGTCACGATCGTCGATCGCCTGCTGCTCGGTCTCCTCGTCGCTGATCGCACCGTCGTCGTCGAGACCGAGGTGACAGTGCGCATCGACCAGACCCGGGACGATCCACCCGCTCGCCGCGGTGTCGGCCCCCGCCTGCTTCTCGTAGGTGATCGCGCCGTCCACGACGTACATCTCGCGGCTCTCGCCGTCGGGGAGAACCGGGCCGGAGAACTTCAACGCAGTCATGCTCCGACCGTATCGCCACCCCACCCGGTCGAGTGCTCAGGTGGTCGCTCGGGCAACCGGGTGAGCACTCAACCGCCCCGCACCAGGTGTGTGTCAGAGCTGGTCGAGCAGCCACGACGGCGACATCGCCATCGCCCCGGCCCCCTGCACCAGCCCTTGGAGCATCCGGTCCGCGGTGATCACGGTGACCTGGTGCCCGGCCGCGATCGCGTCGCGTGTCTCGCTGACGATCCGGTCGTCGCCGGCACCCTTGGCATGGACGGTGCGCACATGGGCGTCCCGCCCGGCTCGTACGCCGCCCTTGGCCTTGCCCTCGAGCACCAGCACGATCTCGTCGTACGCCGTGTCGCCGACCATCAGCTGGTCGTGGAGGCGGCGGGCGGCACCGGCGCGGTCGTTCCACCAGCCGTCGGGACGGGTGCCCACGACGTTCGCGGCGTCGACCACCAGCACCCGACGAGGGGGCTCAGCCACGTCGGAACTCGGCCAGGTAGCGGACCAGCTCGCCGTCGGTGGCCGGCTCGTCGTGGTAGGTCACGAACTCGATGCCGTCGCGCGCGAAGGCGTCGATCTCGTCCCGGGTGAGCAGCCACGGCGGTCCGTCGTCGAGGTCTCCGTCGTCGGGCATGAGCATTCCGATCACCAGCAGGACACCCCCGGGAGCGACCATCGACCGCACCGCCGCGGTGCCCGCCTGCCTCAGCGAACGCGGCATGGCCTGCACCGTCATCGCCTCGAGGACCAGGTCGAAGCCCCCGCGCCACTCACCGGGCAGGTCGAGCAGGTCGGCCCGGCGTACGTCGACCGAGGTGTCCGCCAACGCTGCCGCAGCGTTCGCGACGGCGGTCGGTGAGATGTCGAAGGCAGTGGTCACGAAGCCCAGGTCGTCGAGCAGACGCGCATCATGGCCGGGCCCACTGCCGACCACCATCGCCCGCGACTGCTCGGGGAGCTGCTGGGCGCCGAGGCGGTCACCGGCCCACCACTCGAGGAGTGGATGCGCGGCGCCGCGGTCCCACGGGACCACGGCCTCACCACGTTGTGCGGCGGCGTACAGGTCCTCGAACCATCGGTTCGGGTCGTCGCCCTCACCGGCCGCCGCGGCCAGCCGCCGGGCGTCTGCGTCGGGATCCGAGGACATCTCAGGCCTCCGTGGTCGGCAGCGTCACTTCAGGAACTTGGAGAAGTCCTTGGGCAGCTCGAGGTTCTCGGCGGCGGTCTCGTAGTCGATGCCGCCGGGCGTGCCGAACGGGTTGCCTCCGGCCTTGGCCTTCTCCTCGAGCTCCTTCTTCTGCTGCGCGGCCTTGGCGGGGTTGCCGGAGACACGCTTCTTCTTGCCCTTCTGCGGCTTCGGCTTGCCCTTGCCTGCGCCACCACCCGCTCCGGGCAGGCCCGGCATTCCGGGCATGCCGCCACCGCGGGCCATCTGCTGCATCATCTTCTTGGCCTCGAAGAAACGGTCGACCAGCTGGTTGACGTCGGAGACCTGGGTGCCCGAACCCTTCGAGATGCGCAGCCGGCGGGAACCGTCGATCATCTTCGGGTTGTCGCGCTCGGTGGGCGTCATCGAGTAGATGATCGCCTGGATGCGGTCGATCTCGCGCTCGTCGAAGTTGTCGAGCTGCTCGCGGAACTGGCCCATCCCGGGGAGCATCCCCATGATCTTGGTGAGCGACCCCATCTTGCGGATCTGCTGCATCTGGGAGAGGAAGTCGGTGAGGGTGAAGTCGCCACCCTTGCCGGTGAGCTTCTCGGCGGCCTTGAGCGCCTCGTCCTGGTCGAAGGCCTTCTCGGCCTGCTCGATCAGGGTGAGCATGTCGCCCATGTCGAGGATGCGCGAGGCCATCCGGTCAGGGTGGAAGAGGTCGAAGTCGGTCATCTTCTCGCCTGCCGAGGCGAACATGACCGGCTTGCCGGTGACCGAGGCGATCGAGAGCGCGGCGCCGCCGCGGGCGTCACCGTCGAGCTTGGTGAGCACGACCCCGTCGTAGCCGACACCCTCCTGGAAGGCGAGGGCGGTGTTGACCGCGTCCTGACCGATCATCGCGTCGACGACGAAGAGCACCTCGTCGGGCTGCACGGCGTCGCGGATGTCGGCGGCCTGCTGCATCATCTCGGCGTCGACGCCGAGGCGACCGGCGGTGTCGACGATGACCACGTCGTGCAGCTTGCGCTTGGCCTCCTCGATCGAGGCCTTCGCGACCGCGACCGGGTCACCGACTCCGTTGCCCGCTTCGGGGGCGAAGACGGGGACGCCGACCCGCTCACCGTTGACCTGGAGCTGGTTGACCGCGTTGGGGCGCTGGAGGTCACACGCCACCAGGAGCGGGGTCTTGTCCTGCTCCTTGAGCCACAGCGCCAGCTTCGCGGCCAGGGTCGTCTTGCCGGCACCCTGGAGGCCGGCAAGCAGGATCACCGTGGGGCCGGACTTGGCGAACCGCAGGCGACGGGTCTCGCCGCCGAGGATGTTGACGAGCTCCTCGTTGACGATCTTGATGATCTGCTGCGCCGGGTTCAGCGCACCGCTGACCTCTTCACCGCGGGCCCGCTCCTTGACCGCCCCGACGAACTCCTTGACCACGGGCAGCGCGACGTCCGCCTCGAGCAGCGCGATGCGGATCTCACGCGCGGTGGCGTCGATGTCGGCTTCGGAGAGCCGTCCCTTGCCCCGAAGGTTCTTGAAGGTGTCGGCAAGCCGGTCGGAAAGTGTGGCGAACAAGTCGGGCATCCCCTGGGTAGCGGCAGGCGTGGAACAGTGGTCAAGAGTAACCGGCCGGACACGGCATCCCGAAAGCGCTGGCCCAACACCCACCGTGGAGCATTCGTGGGACGAGCGTTCGGGGTTCCTATTCCCCCCAGGTCACGTCGCCGTTCTCCTCGACGTGCGGTCTCGCGAAGAACTCGCCCCGAGACTCGCGGTCCCAGTCCTTGAGGTCGTCGGTGACCACGGTCTGGGTCTGATCGGGGGCCTGCTGGATCCACGCGTCGTCCTCGTAGCACCACAAGATGGCCGCGACGACCTCACCGTTGGTGTCCGCATCGACGTTCAGGCACCCGTCCCCGGCCTGGTAGAGCAGCTCCGGCTCGGTCCAGGCGTCCTCGTCGTCCGGGTCGGAGTGCTGCTGGTAGACCTTGCTGATGTCGTCGGGGTCGATCCAGATGGCGAGCCTCGCGTCGTTGTCCAGCTCGAGCTCGACCAGTCCTTGATCGGCATCCGGCTTCTCTTCCGAGTTGTCGGAGTACGCCGAGCGATCCGGCGCCTGCGCCTCGGACGAGTAGTCGAACTCCGCGTCGTCGGAGCAGGCAGTGAGGCTGACCGGCGCCAGTGCGGCCATCACGGCCAGGGCCACCGCGGCCGTTCGTCGTGTCGTCATGGACCGATCGTCCCCCGTCTTCCGCGACCGAAACCGAGGCGCCGATCACGACGCCGACGTCAGCGCAGCACGCACCGCGTGGGTCGCCTCAGCGGCGCGTACGTCGGAAAGCGCCCCGGCGCTCGTCTCCTGGAGGTAGAAGACGTCGATCGCCTGCGGACCGAGGGTGTCCACGTGCGCCGAGCGCACCGAGACGCCCACACCGGCCAACGCCGCACAGACCAGGTGGACCACCCCGGGTCGGTCGTCGGTGCGCACCTCGAGCACCGTGGCGCTCTCGGACGCGTCGGGTCGCACCAGCACGATCGGCGCCAAGCGTGTGACCGTGGGCCGGGACAGCCGGGCGGCCACGTCGACGCGCCCCTCGGCAATGGCGTGAATCCGCTGACGGAGCACCGCCTGGTCGAGATGCTGCTCGGAGACCTCCCACTGCGAGACGCCGTACGCATCCTGCGTCCACGCCCGCGCGGCACGCACCGACGCCCGTTGCAGCGCCAGCATCGCGGCGGCATCGGCGAGCAGGCCGATCCGGTCCCCCGAGACGACAGTGACCCGTGAGCCGTCCGGACCCGGCACCACCGAGACCGAGATGACCGACGGGTCGGCCCGTACATCGACCGGCACCGGCAGGTCCGGCTCCGACGGCTGCGGGCGGGGCGCCCCCTTCTCGAGCGCGACCAGGGCCGCGTCGCAGCGCGCGGTCAGCTGCCGGACCAGTCCGGCGCGCCAGGTCGACCAGGCCTTGGGCGAGGCCGCCTTGGCGTCGGCCTCCGTCAGCGCCGACAGCAACGAGAGCGCCTCCTCCGAGCCCACCCGGCTGACCACGGCATCCACCGTCGCCGGGTCGTCGGGATCACGGGTGGTGGCGGTCTCCGAGAGCAGCAGGTGCCACCGCACCAGCGTGGCGACCAGGTCGACCTCGTCGCCGTGGAAGCCGAACCGGCTCGCGACCTCACGCGCGATCGGCTCCCCCGCCTGGCTGTGCTCGAGCAGGTCGCCCTTGCCGATGTCGTGCAGCAACGCCGCCACCAGCAGGACGTCGGGACGCGCCACCCGCCGGATCAAGGCGGCGGCCTCGACACAGGTCTCGACCACGTGTCGATCGACGGTGAAGCGGTGGATGGCGGAGGCGTGCGGCAGCGAGCGGATCCGCTCCCACTCCGGCAGGATCCGCGTCAGGGCGCCGGTCTGCTCGAGGGTCTCCCAGACCCCGAGTAGTCCGCGACCCGAGGCGAGCAGGCGCACCAACAGCTGGCGTGCCTCCGGGGGCCACGGCTCGGGAAGAGCAGGACAGGCCCTGACCAGGCGCGCGGCCGTCGCGGGGGCCAGCACGATGTCACGCTCGGCGGCCTCCGCGGCGGCGCGCAGCAACATCAGCGCGTCCCGCTCCGGGCGGGCGCGACGGTCGAGCACCACCTCATCCTTCGAGATGGCGATGCCTTGGGCGATCGGCTCCAGATCGGGTCGCCGAGCACCGACGGCGGCGGGCCGGGCCAGCACCGCGTCGACCCGGCGCCAGGTCAGGTGGGAGATGTGGGTGATCCGGCGGCCGAGCTCACGCACCATCACCTGTGCGGCAACGGCATCGTCGACCCCGAGCCGCTCGGGCAGCTGCTCCCAGACCTCGGGTGAGATGCGGTCGTTGCCGCGGCCGGCGATTGCGTGCACGAGGTCGCGCACGTCGAGCAGGGTCTGGCGGCACCGTTCCAGCTCGACGTGGGGTGCGTCCACCAGCCAGGTGGCCACCAGGGCCTTGATCACGGTCGCGTCGCGCAGCCCGCCCTGGGCCTCCTTCAGGTCCGGGATGGAGGCATGGGCCAGCTCACCGGTCAGGGCGTGGCGCTGCACCACGAGCTTGCGCAACGCGGGCAGCCGCTGCTTGGCCTCGCGCCGCCACTGGGCCAGCATCGTGGTGCGCAGCCGCAGGGCGAGGTTGCTGTCACCGGCCAGGTAGCGGACGTCCTGCATGCCGAGCGCGACGCGCAGGTCGTCGCTGGCCGCGGTGACGGCTCCACCGAAGGACCGCACCGAGTGGTCCAGGTCGACGCCTGAGTCCCACAGCGGATACCAGACCTGCTCGGCCAGCTCGCCCGGGTCGACGTCGTCATCGTGGACAAGCACCACGTCCAGGTCGGAGAACGGTGCCAGCTCACGGCGCCCGTAACCTCCGACGGCCACCAGCGCGACGCCCGCCTCCGGACCGCCGAGGTCGTCGTACGCCTTGGCGCACAGAGCATCCGCGGCGTCGGTGCGGGCCTGCCGCTCGGCGGCGCTCATCGATGCCCCTGCAAGAATGGCCGCATGGAAGTACGAGTCTGCGCCAACGGCCACCAGGTGCCGCAAGAGAATCTGAAGGCCTGCCCCGCCTGCGGCGCGTCCTTGGCCGCCGCGGAGTTCGTGGAGGTCGACGGCGTGGTCGCGCACCCGACGACCGACACAGCCCGTCCGGTCGAGACGGAAGTGCTTCCCGAGGTCCCGGCGGTCCTGTCCGGGCTGCCGGCCGGTTTGGTGTTCCTGGTTCCCGGCGTGATCCTCAGCCTGCTCGGTTGGCTGGCGTCGGCGGCCGCCGACGGCAACGGAACCGCGTTCGGCGGCAGCATCCTGGTCCTGGCCCTGGGCGGCATCCTGACCTCCATCGGTGTGATCGCGATCGGTGTGCGTGTGGGCATCGACGACGCCCGTCACAGGTGATCCGCGAAGGTCCTCAGATCGCCGCCTCGTCGCGGTCACCGGTGCGCACCCGCACCACGCTCTCGACGGGGCTGACCCAGACCTTGCCGTCGCCGATCTTGCCGGTCGCGGCGGCCGACACGATCACACCCGTGACGGCCTCCACGTCGGCGTCGTCGACCACGATCTCCAGTCGCACCTTCGGGACCAGGGCGATGTCGTACTCCGCACCGCGGTAGACCTCGGTGTGACCCTTCTGGCGTCCGTAGCCACTGACCTCGCTCACCGTCATCCCGGTGATGCCCACCGTCTCGAGGGCGGAGCGGACGTCCTCCCACTTGTGTGGCTTGATGACTGCGGTGACCAGCTTCATCGGTTCTCCTCATTGCGTGGGTCGTGGTGGGTCAGGCCGGCCAGGAAGCTGTGGCCGGTGGTGCGGGCGCCCGCCGAGGCGTGCAGGTCGTACGCCGACTCGGCGTGGATGACGAGGTCGATCCCGGTGATCTCGTGCTCCTCGTCGACCCGGAAGCCCATCAGCCTGTGGACCAGGAGTCCCAGGATGCCCGAGACGACGAACGCGTAGACGAGCACGACTCCCCCGCCGAGCAGCTGCTTGCCGAGCTGGTCGAGACCGCCGCCGTAGAACAGCCCGTCGACGCCGCTCGGTGCTGCCGACGTGCCGATCAGGCCGATGCCGAAGGTGCCGACCAGGCCGCCGACCATGTGCACGCCGACGACGTCGAGCGAGTCGTCGTACTTGAAGCGGTACTTCAGACCGATTGCGCCGGAGCAGATCGCGCCGGCGACGACGCCCATGGCCAGCGCGCCGATCGGCGACACGGCACCGCATGACGGGGTGATGGCGACCAAGCCGGCCACCATGCCCGACGCGGCGCCGAGCGAGGTGGCGTGGCCGTCGCGGAAGCGCTCGACGGCCAACCAGCCCAGGGTTCCTGCGGCGCCGGCGAGCAGGGTGGCCACGAAGACCAGCGCGGCGCTCTGGTCGGCGCCGAGCGCGGAGCCGGCGTTGAAGCCGAACCAGCCGAACCACAGCAGGCCGGCGCCGAGCATGACCAGGGTCAGGTTGTGCGGTCGCATGGAGTCCTTGCCGAACCCGACCCGCGGGCCCAGCACCAGGGCGAGGGCCAGGGCCGAGGCACCGGAACAGATCTCGACCGCGGTGCCGCCCGCGAAGTCGACCAGGCCGAGCTGGTTGACCAGCCAACCGCCTTCGTGGTCGCCGCCGGAGAGGTCGAAGACCCAGTGCGCGATCGGTGCGTAGACCAGCACCGTCCACAGGGCGACGAAGACGATCCAGGCCCCGAACCGGGCGCGGTCGGCGATCGCCCCGGAGACCAGCGCCCCGGTGATCACACAGAACAGGCCCTGGAAGACGGCGAACAGGATCAGCGGGTACGTCGACTCGCCGTTGGCGCTCGGGTCCATCAGCTGGCCGAGCCCGGCGAACTGGCGCGGGTCGCCGACCAGGCCGGCGCCGAGGTCGTCGCCGAAGGCCAGCGAGTAGCCGAAGACGACCCAGATCACGATGATCACGGCCAGGGATCCGAAGGTCATCATCATCATGTTGAGCACGCTCTTGGAGCGGACCATGCCGCCGTAGAACAGGGCCAGGCCCGGGGCCATCAGGAGCACGAGGGCCGTGGCGACCAACAGCCAGGCGGTGTCCCCGGTGTCGAGCGCCGACGACGCGACGAGAGGTGCAGTCATGGGGTGAGACTGTGCTGCGCGGGCGTTACCGCCGATGTCGCCTTGTGTTTCGAGCAGGTAACAGTCCAGGCCTCCCCGCTGCGCATCGAGCGTGGCGGGGAGGCCTGGAGCGGTGTCATGTGACTCAGATCGCGGCTTCGTCGCGGTCGCCGGTGCGGACCCGGACGACGGTCTCGATCGGGCTGACCCAGACCTTGCCGTCACCGATCCGACCAGTGGCGGCGGTCTTGACGACGATGCCGACGATGTCGTCGGAGTCCGCGTCGTCGACCACGATCTCGATGCGGATCTTGGGCACCAGGGCGATGTCGTACTCCGCGCCCCGGTAGACCTCCGTGTGACCCTTCTGACGGCCGTAGCCGCTGACCTCACTGACGGTCATGCCCGTCACGCCGAAGGTCTCGAGGGCCTCACGGACGTCTTCCCACTTGTGCGGCTTGATGACAGCGGTGACCAGCTTCATGCCTGTGCTCCTTCTTCGACGGATGCCTTGGTGCCCAGAACGGATCCGGCCAGAACGGATCCGCCGAGCGAGCCACGGCGGCCCGGGGTTCCGGCGAAGTCGTACGCCGACTCACCGTGCTCGGTGAAGTCGATGCCCTCGACCTCGTCGTCCTCCTCGATCCTCCAGCCCATCGTGTACTTGATGGCCAGGGCGATGACCAGGGTGGCGATGGCCGACCAGATCATGGCGTAGAACGCAACGGCCGTCTGGACCACGAGCTGCTTGACGCCGTCGCCGTAGAACAGTCCGCCGGAGGTGGCGAGGAAGCCGATGCCGACGGTGCCGACGAGACCGGCGACCAGGTGGACGCCGACGACGTCGAGCGAGTCGTCGTACCCGAACCTGTACTTCAGGCCGACGGCCAGGGCGGCAGCCGCACCGGCCACGACGCCGAGGATCAGTGAGCCGACCGGCGACAGGGCGCCACAGGCGGGCGTGATGGCCACCAGGCCGGCGACCACACCGGACGCGGCACCGAGCGAGGTTCCCTTGCCGTCACGGATCTTCTCGACCAGCAGCCAGCCGAGCATCGCCGCGGCTGCGGCAGCCGTGGTGTTCACCCAGACCAGGCCGGCCTCCCCCACGAAGTTGGCGGCGAAGGCCGCGGAGTTCGTGTAGAAGTCGCCCTCGTCGCCGGCGACACCGGCGGTCGCGGTCGGCACGAACGAGCCGACGTTGAAGCCGAACCAGCCGAACCACAGCAGACCCGCGCCGAGCATGGTCAGCGGCAGGTTGTGCGGCTTCATCGGCTGCTTGCCGAAGCCCTTGCGGGTGCCGATGACCAGCGCCAGAACGAGACCGGCGACGCCGGCGTTGATGTGCACCACGGTGCCGCCGGCGTAGTCGAGGGGCGCGATCTCGGCCACCTTCTCGGCGCCCTCACCGACCGTGCCGAAGATGGTGGCGGCCAAGCCGTCGGGGTTGCCTGAGAGGAACCCGCCTCCCCACACCTGGTGCGCCAGCGGGAAGTAGGCCAGCGTCACCCAGATCGGGACGAAGACCATCCAGGCGGAGAACTTCACCCGGTCCGCGATCGCACCGCTGATCAGTGCCGCAGTGATCACCGCGAACGTCAGCTGGAAGGCGACGGTCAGGTAGGCCGCAGGGTCGATGTCGGTCAGGCCGAACAGCGCGAACGGGCTGGAGAAGAGGTTGCCGATGCTGTCGCCGGCGACGTCCCCGTCCGCGGTCGCGGTGATCGAGCTGTAGGACATCGAGTAGCCCCACAAGATGTAGACGACGCTGATGACTCCCATCGCGCCGAAGGACATCATCATCATGTTCAGGATCGACTTGGAACGCGTCATTCCGCCGTAGAACAACGCCAGCCCGGGCGTCATCAACAGGACCAGGGACGCTGAAGTGAGAACCCAGGCTGCGTGGCCGGTGTCCATGGAACCTCCAGGTGTGCTTTCACGGGGAGAGCGGGTTCCCGGGGGCCGACGACTCTGTCGGCTCGGAGCCCCCGCTCAGTTGGTGAAACCCTCGCCTCCGGAGATTTCGGCCCGCGCGTTGCTTCATTGCGCTCAGGAAACGAGTTCCCACCCGGGGTTACATCCGCGTAACGCGCTTCTCACGACGGTGCCACGCCGGTCGGTGCGACCAGGCCAGGGCTGGGCGGTAGCATCCGCAGCACCACGCTGACGACCCGCCGCACTTCGTGTCCATGCGCCGAACGACGCCCGTACCCAGGAGGCCGCTCCATGTCGCCCAGAACCGCCGTCGGCCCCCTCTTCGTCGGCGGGACCGGTCGTAGCGGCACCACGATCGGCGCCCGGATCCTCGGCGCTCACCCTGACACCGCCCTGGTCCCGATCGAGCTGCGTTTCCACGTCGACCCCGGCGGCCTGTGCGACCTGGCCGCTGGCAAGGTGACGGTCGATGACTTCGCGCTCCGGATGCGGCGTACGTGGTTCGAACGCCCTCCCAACAAGCAGGGTCCCCGCGGACTGCACGTCATCGCCGAACGCCCTGTGATGCGGCGTTCGCTCCGCCGGCTGCGCGAGGCGTACGACGCCGACCCGTGGGGCGCCAGTGCGGCGTACCTTCGCGACGTGGTCCGACCGTTCCGCCGGGAGCAAGGCGCGCGCAGATTCATCGAGATGACTCCGGGAACTGCCCACAGGGCGGACGATCTCTGCCGCATGTTCCCCCAGGGCCGGGTCGTGCACATGGTCCGGGACGGGCGCGACGTCGCGGCGTCCGTGGCCCGGCAGAACTGGGGTCCATCGACGATCGAGGACGCCATGGTGTGGTGGGCCGACAACTTGATCGCCATCGATGCCGCCTCCCGCCGGGCCGACCCCGACCGACTGCTGACCCTCCGGCTCGAGTCGCTGCTGGGTCCCCGCCGCGACGAACACCTCGCTCGACTGCTCGCGTTCAGCGGACTGGACGAGGATGCCGCCGTCAGGAAGTTCTTCGACGCCGATTTCTCCCGTGACTCCGCCCACGTCGGCAGCTGGCGCAACGGGCTGAGCTCCGACGAGCAGGACCGCACCGAGCGTCTCCATGCCGAGCAGCTCGCGCGCATGTCGTCGCTCGGCGTGACGATCCCGGAGCCGGAGTGACACGTCGCGACGCACCATGACCGCAACAACCACGACACCGGGGAGCCAGCGATGACACCGGGACACACCCCACCCAACCGGGTCCGCGCCTGGATCGGCCGGGCCGCCAGATCCCTGCCGCCGACGGAGGCCGGCGAGGGCGATCAGGTGGAGGAGCTGCGCGCGGAGATCGACCGCCTGCGCGAGGCCGCCGAGCGCCGCGGGGCCGGACCGGAGGGCTACCAACCGCCCAAGCCGAAGGCCGCTCGACGCCTCGTCGAGGAGAGCGGGCTGTTCGACGAGGACTGGTACGCCGCGCAGCTCGATGAGACCGCTCCCCGACCGAAGGACCTGCTCCGGCACTTCATGTCGGCCGGCGCTGCCCAGGGCCTGTCCCCCCACCCTGCCTTCCAGCCGGACTGGTACTCCTCCCACATCCGTCCCACCACCGGCTACGCCCACCGCTCCCGGGTGGTGAAGAACCCCCTGGTGCACTACCTGGCCGTCGGCGCACGCCGTCGGTTGTCACCGCACCCGGCCTTCGACGCCGAGCGGTACGTCGACGAGCACCCCGCTGCCGGCGAGGAGCCGTTCGGTCCGCTCGTCCACTTCCTGCGGGGGGACGGCGACTCGGCCCTCGACGTCACGGTCGAGGTGAACCCGGCGGTCGCGCAGTGGCTGGCGGACCCGGTGCGCCGCGACCGCGACGAGTTCCTCACCGCTGCCCGTGCGGCCGCAGAGATGCTCCACGGCACCCGCGGTCACCTTCACCTCAAGCGCGACCACACGACGTTCGACCTCGAGGAGGAGGCCCGGGTCAAGGAGTCGGTGCTCTCCGGCGCAGACCCGACCACCCGGCCACTGGTCAGCGTGATCATCCCGACCAAGGACCGAGCAGCCGTCATCGGCACAGCCGTCGCGTCCGTGATCGACCAGACCTACGACAACTGGGAACTGCTCGTCGTCGACGACGGCAGCAGCGACGACTCCGACGCGGTTCTCGCGTCGTTCACCGACGACCCCCGGGTCCGGGTGCTTCGCCACGAGGCTCCCCGAGGAGTCGCGGCCGCGCGCAACACCGGTCTCGCGGCAGCCAGCGGCGACTACATCGCCTACCTCAACTCCGACCACACCTGGCGCCCGGACTTCCTCGAGCTGATGGTGGCGTTCATGACCTCGGGCCGGCACCGGGTCGCCTACGCGATGTCGGCTCTCATCGAGGACGGCGGCGAGAGCCGGGCGCTCTATCGCGGAATGCCCTTCCACCGCGAAGCCCTCAAGGAGCGCAACTACATCGACTGCATCGTCCTGGTCCATGAGCGCTCCCTCCTCGAGGAGGTCGGCAGTTTCGACGAGACCCTGCGCCGCCACGTCGACTGGGACCTCTTCGTCCGGCTTGCCGACTCTGTCGACTTCGCGTTCCTGCCCGTCATCGCCACGGAGTACGACGCGTGGGCGACGCGGACCGACCGGATCACCACCGACGAGCCGGCCGGCTTCCGCTTCGTGGTCCGCCAACGTGCGCTGGTCGACTGGGCCGGCCTGTCCGGTCAGCGCCTCGCCCGGGCCCCGGGTTCCGTCTCCCTCGTGGTGGCGGCCACGGGGTCGGCCGACCTCACCGCGTCCGCCGTACGACGAGCGCTCGCCACTGCCGACTCCGACATCGAGGTGGTGGTCGTCGACTCGCGTCTGAGCAACGCGGAGTCGGTCCGCCTGTTCCTGCACCTTCAGTCCCTGGAACGCACCCGACTGGTGCGGATGACCGAGAAGCTCCCCATGGAGCTGGCGCGCAACGTGGGCGCCGCGCACGCCAGCGGAGAGACGCTGGTCTTCCTCGCCGAGACCGCCTGGTGCGAGCCCGGTTGGGAGACTCCCCTCGTCAGTGCCCTGGTCGACCATGCCGCCGTACAGCCGTTGACCCTGGCCCATGGCGGCTCGGTCTGGTCCGCGGGGCTGCACTTCCTGGACGGCGGTCACCCGGTGCACGCAGGCCGAGGCCTGGCCGGTGACGCGCCCGAGGTGCGCTCCCTGCGCCGGGTCGACGCGGTGGCCCAGGCGGGCCTCGCCGTGCGTGCCGACCAGTTCATCGCCGTCGAGGGCTTCGACGTGACGTACGCCGACCACTACGCCGGCGGCGAGCTCTCACTCCGTCTGGCGGCCGCCACCGGCCTGCCCCTGGCCTGCACCGGCGACAGCGAGATCGCCCTGCGCTCCGTCGACGACGACCCGACGACTCCCCAGGTGCCCGAACGGTTCGTCAGCATGGCTCGCGACAACGACCGGTTCCAGCAGAGCGCCTGGGGTGACCGGGAGTCACTGCTCACGGCACGTCTTGCCGAGGACGGCCTCGCCCTGGCGGGTGTGCACGGCGACGGGGCCGCTGCCCCGACGACACCACTCCTGGTCCACGACCGCTCGCCGCGGCCGCTGAGGTGGGCGATCAAGATCGGAGCACCCGACGTCCACCGTCGCGAAGGCTGGGGTGACTGGCATTTCGCCCAGGCGCTGCGCGACTCGCTGGAGCGGCTCGGCCACGACGTGAGCATCGACTGCCGTGAGGAGTGGTACCGCCCGACGGTCCACCTCGACGACGTGACCTTGGTGCTGCGCGGTCTAGGCAGCTACCGCCCGAACCCTCTCCACACGAACGCGATCTGGGTGATCAGCCACCCGGACCAGGTGACCGTGCGTGAGGTGAGCGGCTACGACCTGGCCTTCGGAGCGTCGGCCCGGTGGTGCGAGCGCATCAACCGCAGGGTCGGCGGGCACGCGCAGCTGCTGTTGCAGTGCACCGACCATCGCCGGTTCCACCCGGTCGATCCCGACCCGACGCGGCAGCACGAGCTGCTCGCGGTGGCCAATGCCCGGGGCGGCAGCAACCACGGGGTCCGTCCGGCCGTGGCCGCGGCGCTGGCGGCCGGCGTCGTCCCGTCGGTGTACGGCGAGCGGTGGGATCGCCTGCTCCCCGACGGCGCGTGGAAGGGCATCTATGTGCCCAACGACGAGCTCCCCGCGGTGTACGCAGCGGCTGGCGCGGTGCTCAACGACCATTGGCAGGACATGCGCGACGAGGGTCTGCTGTCCAACCGCCTTTTCGACCTCGCGGCCTGCGATGCCCGCGTGATCAGTGACTACCTGCCCGAGATCGACCAGGTCTTCGGCGACCCGGTGCTGACCTACTCGACGCCCGAGGACATCCCGCGCCTGATCGCGTTGCATCGCGACGAGAGCGAGGAACGTCGCGCCGCGCGCGTGGCGCTGGGCGAACGGGTTCGTCGCGAGCACACCTTCGACGCCCGGGCCCAGCTGCTCAGTGACCAGGTGGCTGCCGTCCGGGCGAAGCCCTGAGGCTGCTCTCAGCCCAGGAGGGCGTCGACGAAGGCCTCGGGATCGAACGGCGCCAGGTCGTCGGCGCCTTCACCGAGGCCGACCAGCTTGACCGGAACGCCGAGCTCACGCTGCACGGCGACCACGATGCCGCCCTTGGCGGAGCCGTCGAGCTTGGTCAGCACGATGCCGCTGACGTCGACGATCTCGGAGAAGACGCGGGCCTGGATCATGCCGTTCTGGCCGGTGGTGGCGTCGAGCACCAGCAGCACCTCGGTCACGGGGGCCTGCTTCTCGATCACCCGCTTGACCTTGCCCAGCTCGTCCATCAGGCCGGCCTTGTTCTGGAGTCGTCCGGCCGTGTCGACCAGCACCACGTCGTAGTTCTCCTCGACGCCCCGCTTGACGGCCTCGAAGGCGACACTGGCCGGGTCGGAGCCCTCGGGTCCGCGCACGACGGGGACTCCGACGCGCTCGCCCCACGTGGCCAGCTGCTCGACGGCGGCGGCGCGGAACGTGTCTGCCGCACCCAGCAGCACCGATCGATCGTCGGCGACCAGGATGCGGGAGATCTTGCCGACGGTGGTGGTCTTGCCGGCACCGTTGACGCCGACCACGAGAACCACGCCGGGCTGGCCGTCGGCCCCGGTGATCGCCAACCTGCGGTCCATGGTCGGGTCGACCAGGTTCACCAGCTCTTCGCGGAGCACGTCGCGCGGCGTACCGGCGTCGTTGCCCTCGACCCGCATTCGGGTGCGCAGCCTCTCGACCAGCTCCTGCGTGGGCGCGACCCCGATGTCGGCGGTGAGGAGGGTGTCCTCGATGTCTTCCCAGGTGTCTTCGTCGAGGCGGTCGCGCGACAGCAACGCGAGCAGGCCCTTGCCCAGACCGCTCTGGGAGCGGGACAGGCGCTGGCGCAGCCGGACCAGCCGGCTGGCCGTGCCCTCCGGCTTCTCCAGGGTTGGAGCAGCGGGCTCGACCTCGACCGGGGCGGAGGGTTCTTCGGTGGCGACCTCGGGAGGCGCCTCGACCGGAGCCTCGCCCTCCCGCGGGGGTGCGATGACATCGGTTCCACCCGAGGGCGGCTTGCTCCGCGAGCGCCCGCCGGCCAACAGCCCGGCGACCGCGAGGACGCCGACGACGGCGATGCCGATGATCAGGTAGAGCCAGTCACCCAGGAAATCCATGGGTCAATCCAAGCAGACCGGTGTGCGGGCCGAGCGGGGACGGTCAGCGCCTGGCGTCGGCGTCTTCCTCACTGAGGCTCGGCATGGCGTCGACACTCTTGCGGAGAGCAGTGCCGACCCAGGGCACCGCGGGAAGATCCTCTCCCCGATGCGGGAAGGCGACGTAGAGCACGACCGCGGCGGCGAGCACCAGGATCACGAGCATCATCAGCACGATCGGCAGCACGCGGGTTCACCTCGGGTATTGGAGAGCGGTCGTCACCAATGATAGTGACACGACGTGGCCGCACTCCCCGCATCCGTCCGCGTGGAACGTGTCACACCTCATGCCGGATCAGGGTCCGGGGGTCATCCGAACTCACGACGGCTCGGCCCGAACTCACGACGGGTCAGCGCAGGAGGGGGGTGACGGCGACCCGGATCGCGTCGGGCATCGGGACCACGGGACGGTTGCCGGCGCCGTGCTCGTTGTCGACGTAGACGTGCACGAAGCGGCCCTCGGCGGCGGCCTCGTCGGAGTCGCCCTGGAACAGCCCGATGCGATAGATGATCGAGGAGGTGCCGACCTTGTCGACGACCAGACCCGTCTCGATCGGCTCGGGGAAGCCGATCTCGCGAAAGTAGCGGCAGCTCGTCTCAGCCACGACACCGATCTGCGGCAGCAGGCGCACGTTGGTGCCGGTGGCCTCGAAGAGGTGCGCGTTCACCGCGGTGTCGAACAGCTCGTAGTAGGTCGCGTTGTTGAGGTGGCCGTAGGCGTCGTCGTCGCGCCAGCGCGTGGTCACCGTTCGCCAGGCAACGTAGTCGGCACGGGTCGGCAGTTCACTCACGCGAGCAGCGTATCGGGGCGAACGACGGGCTTGTGCACCGTCCTGCTCACCTGGTGACTGCGATCCGGTGCAGTCGGCGAGATGCCGTCACCGCCGGACGTGCGGCACGACCATCGGGGTGCCGGCCTGGGGGTCGGCGATCACCTCGACCCCGATCCCGAAGACCTCCTCGACCAGGTCCGCGGTGAGTACGTCGTGGGGCGCGCCGTCGCCGGCCACCTCGCCCTCACGCATCACCACCAGACGCGAGGCGAAGCGCGCGGCCTGGTTGAGGTCGTGCAGCACCGCCACGATGGTGCGGCCCTCGGCGTTGAGGTCGGCCATCAGCTCGAGCAGCTCGAACTGGTGGGCGATGTCGAGGAAGGTCGTGGGCTCGTCGAGCAGGATCACCTCGGTGTCCTGAGCCAGCACCATCGCCACCCAGGCGCGCTGCCGCTGGCCGCCCGACAGGGACGCCACCGGCGTACGGACGAGGTCGGTGAGCTGCGTGCGCTCGAGGGCGGCCGCGATCGCCGCGTCGTCCTGCGGGGACCACTGGCGCAACAGGGTGTGGTGCGGGTGCCGGCCGCGCGCGACGAGCTCGCCGACGGTGATCGCCTCCGGGGCCACCGCGCTCTGCGGCAACAACGAGACCCGGCGAGCCACCACCCGGCCCCGCATCCGGTTCAACCGGTGTCCGTCGAGCTGCACGTGCCCCGAGGTCGGCTTGTTCACCCGGGCGAAGGTCTTGAGCAGCGTCGACTTGCCACAGCCGTTCGGCCCCACGACCACCACGAACTCTCCGCGGCTGATGTCGAGGGAGAGCCCGGGGATCACTGGCGCACCCCCGTAGCCGACGCTGATCCGATCGGCGGCGAGCAGCGTGTGGCTCATGACTTCTTCCTCCATTCGGCGACGAGCAGCAGGCCGAGGTAGGCGCCGCCGACCGCCAGGGTCAGGATCCCCACCGGCAACCCCTCGAAGATCGCGATCTGTTGGGTGGCCAGGTCGGCCGCGGCCAGCAGCAGGGCTCCCATCGCTCCGGACAGCAGCAGGAGCGGCCGGGCGCTGCGCGCCAGCCGTCGGGTGATGTGGGGTGCGGTCAGCGCGATGAACGCGACCGGTCCGGCCACCGCCACCGCGCCACCGGCGAGCACGACGCTGAGGATCACCGCCCACCGGCGGGTCACCGCGGCGTCGACGCCCAGGGACGCCGCGACGTCGTCGCCCATCTCGGTCAGCCCCAGGGGAACGGAGAGGAGAAGCAGCGGCACCGCACAGGCCAGCAGCACCGTCCAGATCGTGCTCGCGTGGTCCCAGCTCCGCGAGTTCAGGCTGCCGTTGAGGTACGCCGCCAGGGCCAGGGCCTGGTCCCGCTCGGCGACGTAGACGACGTACTGGGTGAACGCCATCGCCATCGCCGAGACCCCGATGCCGGCCAGCACCAGCTTCATCGGGTTGGCCAGGCCGCTGCCCGTGCTGACCGCGACCAGCGCCACGGCCAGCGCGGCACCGAGCACCGAGCCGAGCGGGATCGAGAAGCCGGGCAGGTAGAGCCCGACGTACGCCGCTCCGGCTCCGGCTCCGGCACTGACCCCGATCACGTCGGGGCTGCCCAACGGGTTGCGTGTCACCGACTGGAAGAGCGCGCCCGAGATGCCGAGTGCGGCACCGGCTCCGAGTGCCACGGAGAGGCGTGGCCCGGTGAGCAGGTCGTAGACCCGCAACGCCACCGGGCTGGCGTGACCGAAGAACACCCCGGGCACCTCGGCCAGCGGCACCGACAGCAGCCCCATGGTCAGCGTCGCGGTCGCCGTGGCGGCGATCAGCACTGCCAGCACCACGCCGACAAGAGCCGTGCGTCGGCGGACCGGCACCGCGATCAGGGTGCCCAGCCGGAGCACGGGCTCGCGGGCGATGCGGTGCGCCTCGCTCATGTGCGCTCCCCCATGCGACGTACGGCGAGCAGCAGGGCGGGGGCGCCGACGAACGCCGTCATCACGCCGATCATCAGCTCCTGCGGACGTCCGGCGATGTCGGCCAGCAGCAACACGCTGGGCCCGATCAGCAGGCAGCCCAGGATCTGTTGGCGCATGTCGAGCCCGACCAGCGGGCGCACGATGTGGGGAACCGCGAGTCCGATGAACGCGATCGGGCCGACGGCGGCGGTCGCCGCGGCACTGGTCAGCGTTGCCGCCCCGAGCGCGCCGGCCCGGATCCACACCGTGTTGACGCCCAGGGAGGTGGCGGTCTCACTGCCCAGGGCGAGGGCGTTGAGGCCACTCGAACAGGCCATCGCCAGAAGCAGTCCGACCGCGAGGAGGGGCAGCACCATGGTCAACTGCTCGAGCTTGCCGTTGCCCAGTGAACCCACGACCCAGAACCGGTAGTTGTCGAAGTGGCGCGGCATCCGGAGAGCCACCGCCTGCACGTAGGCGGTCAGGATCGCTGCGACCACGGCCCCCGCGAGCACCAGTCGTACGACGCTGGCGCCGGTGCTGCCCGCCGTACCGATCGTGTGCACCACGAGCACGGCCAGGGCCGCACCGAGCAACGCGAACCACACCGACGCCGGGGTGCCGCTGGAGATGCCGAAGAAGGCGCTGGCGCTGACCATCGCGGCCGCGGCGCCGGCATTGACCCCCAGCAGACCGGGATCGGCGAGCGGGTTCATCGTCACGCCCTGCATCAGCGCCCCGGAGACGGCCAGGGCGGCACCGACACCGACCGCCAGCAGGGTGCGCTCGATGCGGGCGTCGATGACCAGCTCGAGATAGGGGTCGCCCTGGCCGGTCAACACCTCGAGGACGTCGGAGACCGCGATCGACTTGTTGCCGAACACGAGACTGGCCAGGCAGACCAGGAACAGCACCACGGCCGCGGTCACGAGGACGACGGCCGCGCGCACCGGCCCGGGGACACCCGAGCGCGGGGTGCCGGGAGACATCCCGGCGCCCCGCGTGTGGAGAGTTGCCGTGCTCACCCTGCGACGATCACTTCTTCGCCTTGGCGATCGCCGCGTCGATCATCGGGACGTAGCGCTTGAGCGCGTAGGGCAGGGTCAGCGGGTTGATCATCGAGGAGGCAGTGACGAACGAGTTGTCGTCGCTGGCCACCACGGCGTCCTTGGCGATGGCCGGGATCTGGGCATAGAGCTTGTTGTCCAGGGCCTGCTTCTTCTGGGCCGGGTCGGAGTAGAAGGTGAAGATCAGGTCGCTGTCGTCGAGCTGGTCGGCGTTCTCGTAGCCGATCACCGCCGAGTCGGTGCCCTCGACCTCCTCCATGTCGTCGACCGCCGGGTCGACCTGCAGGCCGAGCGAGCGTACGACGGCCACGCGCTGCTCATCGGGCAGGAAGACGCCGAGGGTGTCGGGGGTGGTGTAGACGTAGGAGAACGAGTAGTCGGAGTACTCGGGGTGCGCCTCGGCGGCGTCGGCGAGCTGGCCCTCCAGGTCGCTGATCAGGCCCGCGGCCTCGTCCTCCTGACCGAGGGCCTTGCCGATGATCTCGATCTGCTCGTCCCAGTTCACGCTCCACGCCTGGTCGGGGTAGGCCACGGTCGGAGCGATCGCGTTCAGCGCGTCGAACTGCTCCTGGGTCAGGCCCGACCAGGGCGCCAGGATCACGTCGGGGGCGAGCTTGATGATCTTCTTCATGTCGAGCTCCTCACCGGAGCCGACCAGTTCGGGCAGGTCGCCGTCGGCCTCGGTCACTGCCTCGTGCACCCACGGCAGGTAGCCGGTCTCGTCGGCACCCCAGGCGTACTCCTCCATCCCGACCGGGATGTTGCCCAGCGCGATCGAGGTCTCGGCCGAACCCTGGCCGAGGGTGATCACGCGCTTGGGGGCGGCCGGGATGACAGCTTCGCCCAGGGCACTGTCGATGGTGACCGGGAACGCGTCACCGGCGGTGCCGCCGGAGTCGTCGTCGGAGGTGTCGGACACGGAACCGCAGGCGCCGAGCAGCAGTGTCGTGGTGGTGAGCAGCACGGCACCGGCCGTGCGCAGGCGTGAGAGCGTCATGGAACTCTTTCGATCAACGAATTAGGCAAACCTAACCTAACCAATGACCTTCTCCCCCGGCACATCGGGGTCGCCCCGATCAGGCGGGTTCGGTCTCCCGCAGCCGCTGGCTGATCACCGCGGAGACTCCGTCGCCGCGCATCGTCACGCCGTACAACGCGTCACCGACCTCCATGGTGCGCTTCTGGTGCGTGATCACGAGCAGCTGCGAGTTCTCCCGGAGCTCCTCGTAGATCTCGAGCAACCGACCGAGGTTGGTGTCGTCGAGGGCTGCCTCGACCTCGTCGAGGATGTAGAACGGCGAAGGCCGCGCCTTGAACAGCGAGACCAGGAACGCCACTGCGACGAGAGAGCGCTCACCGCCGGAGAGCAGCGAGAGCCGCTTGACCTTCTTGCCGGCCGGGCGCGCCTCGACCTCGATGCCGGTGTTGAGCATGTCGTTGGGCTCGGTGAGCACCAGCTTGCCCTCACCGCCGGGGAAGAGCCGCTTGAAGACGTGGTCGAAGGCGACGCGGACGTCCTCCCAGGCCTCGGTGAAGACCTGCTCGACCCGGGTGTCGACCTCGCGGACGATGTCGAGGAGGTCCTTGCGGGTCTTCTTGAGGTCCTCGAGCTGCTCGGTGAGGAACTTGTGCCGCTCCTCCATCGCCGAGAACTCCTCGAGGGCCAGCGGGTTCACCTTGCCCAGCATCGACAGGGCCCGCTCCGCGGTGCGCAGCCGCTTCTTCTGCTCGTCGCGGTCGAACGGCGCCGGTTCGGGCGTCTCCTCCCCCTCGGGCACCTCGCCGAAGAACGGCACGAGGTTGTCGGGGCCGTAGTCGACTGCCAGAGCGTCGGGGTCGAGGCCGAGCTCCTCGAGAGCACGCTCCTCCAGCTGCTCGATGCGCATGCGTTGCTGGGTGCGGGCCATCTCGTCGCGATGCACCGAGTTGACCAGCTCGTCGTGCTCACGGTCGAGGTCGCGCAGCCGGGTGCGCGTGGCCATCAGCTCCTGTTCGCGACCGGACCGGGACTGCTCGACCGTCGTACGGGCCTCGGCGGCCCGGGTGACCGAGGTCTCGAGGCGCTCAAGGACGGTGCCGACACCGACGCTGACTGCCTGGGCTGCCTTGCCCTCGCGGACCAGGCGCTCACGTCGCTCGGCGGCGCGGGCTCGCGCCTCGCGTTCTTGGCGGGCGGCGCGCAACAACCCGTCGGCACGGCCGTGCAGTGCCCGGGCCCGCTCCTCGGAGGTGCGCAGGGCGAGCCGGGCGTCCATCTCTGCCTGACGGGCCGTGCGGGCCGCCTCGGCCAGCTCCTCGCGGGCGCTGGTGTCGGGCTCCTCCTCGGGCGCGTCCTCGGCCGAGGTCAGGCGCTGCTCGAGGTCGGCCAGCCCGGTGAGGTCCTTCTCGCGGGCCTCCTGGGCCTTCGCGATCGAGGTCGCCAGGCGCTCGGCCTCGCCCCGCGCCGAACGGGCCTGGGAGCCGTACTGGCCCAGCTCCTCGGCCACCGCGGCCAGGGTGGCGTCGGACTCGTGGAGCTTGGCCAGCGCCACGTCGGCGCGCTTCTGCGCCTCGAGGCGCTCGCTCTCCATGCGTGAGGTCTCGAACAGCAGACGCTCGGCAGCCGCGGCGGCCTCCTCGAGCGACTGGGTGGCCTCGTCGACGGCGGCCTGAATCTCGATCAGGGACTGCTGCTGCGCCGAGCCGCCGGCCGCGAAGTGGGAGCCGAACTGGTCACCCTCACGGGTCACGGCGGTGACGTCGGGGAGCTCGCCGACCAGGGCCCGGGCGGCATCGAGGTCGTCGACCACGGCCACCTTGAACAGCAGTCGGGCCAGGGCCGGGCGCAGCTCGTCGGGGCAGTCGACCACGTCGACGGCGTACGTCGCGGCGGCCGGGAGACCGGGCCAGTCGTCGTCGGGGGCGGGGCCGCCACCGAGGAGCATGCCGGCCCGGCCGAGGTCGTCGCCCTTGAGGCGGGCAATGGCTCCCACTGCGGCATCGGGACCGGTCACGGCCACCGCGTCGGCGGCCGAGCCGAGGGCCCC